>CANQFT010000001.1 GCA_947599925.1 uncultured Oscillospiraceae bacterium
CGCAGACCAGCCCGAGTCGGAGCGAAGCCGGGCGTCGCGAACAGGCGAGGCGTGACAACTCGGCCCGCAAACGTGCGCTGCGGCGGGCCGAAAAAAATGTCAAAGAAGTGGCTTTGCCACTTCTTTGACAAGGCATTTTACATGGGGGCGGGCGCTTGGCTCTGGCCGGGGCCGGACCTCTTCCGCCGCCAGCGGGGGCGGCGCTTGCCCTTGCAGTGTACCGGCGGGGTCTGGGCCGCGGTCAGATAGGCGGCCTTTCTGACGCCGGTGTTGCGGTAGACCGCGGCGTTGGCCCAGAGCCGTTTTTCCCCGTCCGCCGCCACCTCCAGGCGGAGGATGTAGCACCGGCCGCACTGGGGACAGTTGAAGCGGCTGTAATGGTATCCGTCGGGGCTCTTGTGCCACTGGGTCACCCGGACGAAGGCCCCGCACTTGGGGCAGACGGCCTTGCGGCAGCCCCGGTTGTTGAGGAGCTTGTCCAGGTCCTCAAAGGGCCCCTGCCAGGGCGCGGCCCGGCGGGGCAGGGACTTCTGGCCCTTGGGCGGCGCGTGGGCGGGGCGGACGGCGGCGTCCAGCTCCTCCTGGCGCAACAGGCGGGCGATACAGCCGGTGTATACCGCGTCGGCCAGGGCGTTGTGGGGGTCGAAGATGTCGGGCACGCCGCAGTATTCCGCGCACCACTCCAGCGCCAGGTTTTCCGAGGCGCCCACGGCCCGGCCAAAGGCCAGCTGAATGTCCACAAAGGTCTCCGGCAGACGGGCTTTCAACTGCCAGTATTTCTGGTTTTGCAGTAAAACGGCCAGGTCGCTGTTGCCCCAGGAGGCGAATACCCGGTCCTGTCCGCACCAGGCCAGAAAGTCCTCCAGCGCGGCGGGGAAGTCCAGCCGGGAGCCCTGGTAGAGCGCCAGATCGGGCAGGGCGGCGGCGGCCGGAGAGAAGCGCTTGTGGATCCAGGGCCGGATATAGGCGTTGAAGTGGCCCTCGATGGGCCCGCCGGGGGTCCGGAGCTTGACCGCGCCGATCTGCAGGATCTCGTCCAGCCGGATGGGGTCATAGAGCCCGCTGTTCCACTCCAAGTCAAAGACGATCACCGCCGCACCCCCTGTTCGTCAAAACTAGGGGTATTGTACGCTATTTTGCGGTGAATTGCAAGCGAAAGCTGTTGTCAGGCGGCGTCGCCGGTATCCTGGGCGTGGGCCTGGCCCCGGTGGGGCCTCTGGCCGTCGAACTGGTCGGGGTCAAAGTCCTCCGGCAGTTCCGGCGGGGTCTGGCCGTCGAACTGGCCGGGGTCAAAGTCCCTCGGCGGGGTCTGGCCGTCGAACTGGCTGGGATCAAAGTCCTCCGGCAGTTCCGTCGGCCTCTGGCCGTTTCCGGGCCGCGGACCGCCCCGGCCAAAGCCCTGAGTGGTCTCCTGGAGGACGCCGTCCACATAGAGCTGGTAGGTCTGGTCCTGGGACAGTTCCGGGACGGAGATGGTCAGGTTTTGGTGGGCGCGCTGGGCGGTGGCGGTCCAGACCACGTTCCCGTCGCCGTCTTTCAGCTCCAGCAGACTGCCTTCGGAGAGGGGGGCGGGGAGGCCCAGCTCCAGCACCGTCTGCTGGGAGGACTTGGAGACGGCGTCGTTGCTGACGCCAAAGGCGGCCAGGGCGCCGCCGTTGACCAGGATGTCCCCGTCGGCGTCGATGCCGCCGTCCATCGAGCGGTCACTGGACAGGGTGGTGACGCTGCCGCCGTTGATGACCAGATAGCCGTTGGAGTCGATGCCGTCGCCCTCCGCGCCCTGCCCGGCGTTGACGGTGACAGCGCCGCCGTTGATGGTGGTGACGCTGACGTTGTCCTCGTTGGTGTTGACGCCGTCGTCCTGGGACTGGACGTTCACCGTGCCGCCGTTGATGGTCAGGTGAAGCTGGGTGTCCAGGCCCTCGTTGTCGGCGATGATGTTGAGCGCGCCGGAGTCGTCGCCATCGTCGCCGGAGATGTTCATGGACATACAGGAGTAAAAGGCCCCGTCATACCTGTGGAGGTTTTCGGTGGTGCCCTCTTTGTAAATGCGGGCCACATGGGAGCCGGTGAAGGTGTTGACGCTTCCGGCGGCCAGGACCACGTTGGCTCCGGCGGCGGAGGTGTCTACCTGGGCGCTGGGCTGGTATCCCTGGGGCTGTTCCACAAAGCCCCGGTCGCACTCGTAGACGTT
This sequence comes from uncultured Oscillospiraceae bacterium, assembly GCA_947599925.1. GTDB lineage: Bacteria > Bacillota > Clostridia > Oscillospirales > Oscillospiraceae > MGBC124762. The sequence goes on from CANQFT010000001.1 coordinate 2,195, forward strand.
GTAGAAGATGAGGGCGGGGGCCACGGTGCAGGTGACGTTGGCGTTGTCCAGAATGAGGGTGACCACCGCGCTGGGGTCATCCTTCGCCCCGTCGCCCAGGTCGATGGCGATCTGGCCTTTGGAGAGCGTGCCGGACAGGCGGTAGGACCCAGGCTGGGCGATGGTGACCAGGGTGTGGGCGGCGGCCTCGTCGGCGGAGTGCGCCTCGCCGGTCTCGCCCTCGCCGTAGGAGGCGTCGGTGCCGTCGTGGTAGTAGATGATCTCGCCGCCCAGGTAGACGGCGCCGGAGGTGTCGGTGCCGGCGCTCTGGCCGTCCACGGTGACGCCGGAGTCGGACAGGACGATGTCCACCACCTGGCCCGCCGGGGCGCTTTGGGGCGTCTGGGTGTTTTGAGGCGCCGGGGCGCTTTGAGGCGTCTGGGCGGGGACGCAGGAGCGGGCGCACAGCAGCAGCCCCGCCAGAAGCGACGTTTTCAGAGATCGGAGCATGGTCAAAAAACTTCCTTTCCAAATGAGATGGGGCCATTATAAAATCGCGAACTGAAAAGTCCTTGAAAAAATTGTGAATTTTTTTATAATGGAAGAAGAAGCTCCGGAGTCTGCCGCTCCTGGAGGGAAAACACAAGACGCGCGAGGTGGACTATGGACGCTCTCTCCTGGAAAGAAAAAACGCTGACCGCCGGGCGGTACATACTGCGGACACTGGGGTGGCTGGTCCTGGCCGCGGCGCTGGGGGTCCTGTGCGGCGCGCTGGGCGCGGGGTTCCACCGGCTCATCGACCTGGCCACCGAGATCCGCATGGCCCACGGCTGGCTCTTGTGGCTGTTGCCCCTGGGCGGCGTGGCGACCCTGCTGTGCTACCGGCTCTGCCGGGTGCGCTTTGACGCGGGCACCAACCTGATCATCACCTCCGTCACCACCAACGAGGCCGTGCCCGCGCTGCTGGCGCCGCTGATCGTGGTGGGGACCACCCTCTCCCATCTGTTGGGGGCCTCTGTGGGACGGGAGGGGGCGGCGCTGCAGCTGGGCGGTTCGGTGGGCCACAACCTGGGCAAGCTCTTCCGCCTCAAGGCCGGGAGCGTGCGGCTGTGCGCCATGTGCGGCATGGCCGCCTGTTTTTCCGCCATGTTCGGCGCGCCGCTGACGGCCTGCGTGTTCGTGTTGGAGGTCATCCGGGTGGGCTCCATGGGCTACCACGCGCTGCTGCCCTGCCTTTCCGCCTCCTGCGCCGCCTACCTCACCGCCACAGCGCTGGGGGCGGAGCCCATGCGGTTCAACTGGACCGGCGGCCCGGAGCTGGGCTGGCTGGGGCTGGCCCAGGTCGCGGCCCTGGCGGCGCTCTGCGCGGCCCTGGGCGTGGCGCTGTGTCTCTGTCTGGAAAAGGGCGCGCACCTGGCCAAGACCTATCTTCCAAACGCCTACGGGCGCATCGCCCTGGGCGGCGCGGTGATGGCCTGTCTGGTGGTGGGGCTGGGGCTCTACGACTACGCCGGCGCGGGCTCTCAGGTCATCGCCCGGGCCGTGGACGGCCAGACCCAGCCCTGGACCTTCGCCGTGAAGCTGGCCCTGACCACCCTCTGCGTGGCGGCGGGCTTCCGGGGCGGGGAGATCGTCCCAACCTTATATATCGGCGCCACCTTCGGCTGCGCGGTGGGGCCGCTGCTTGGACTGGAGCCGGGCTTCGCCGCGGGGGTGGGCATGATCGCCCTGTTCTGCGCGGCGGTAAACTGCCCCATGGCCTCGCTGTTTCTGGCCGCGGAACTCTTCGGGACCCACCAGCTGGCGCCCTTCGCGGTGGCGGTGGCGGTGTGCTTCGCCCTGTCCGGGCGGTTCAGCCTCTACGAGAGCCAGATCTACCCGCTTCCGGAGGAGTGAGCCCCGCGCCAAAGGCGGGCTTTGGCTCTTGCAACAAAAGAGCGGCTGTGTTATAATCCTGTTTAGTGGAATTTGCCCATACCATAGGGCGGAAGTTTTTTGACATGGAGGGAACATCTATGAAAGCAAAGCGGTTTCTGGCTGTGTTGTTGACGCTGGGGATGCTCTGCTCCCTCGCGGTGGTGGTCTCCGCCGCGGGCGTGGAGTATGCCTTTTCCGCCGGCGAGCTCACCGCCGCGGCGGACAAGGAGACCCTGACCGGGGCCACCTTCGCGGACAGCTACATCGCCACCTTTGGCGAGCTCACCAAGCGCACCGGCTCCGACGGGGCGGTGAAGAGCGTGGAGGTGGGCAAGGACGGCTCCAGCGGCTTTACCTTCACCGCCGGCGGCGCCGCCGATGTGACGGTGGAGTTCTCCTCCACCGGCGGGTCCAACACCTCCACCGTGGGCCTGTGGGACGCCCAGGGCGATCTGGTGCCCAACAACGAGGGCCTGACCACCGTCACCGGCACGGACAAGACCGCCCTCACCTGGACGGCCCTGCCCGCCGGGACCTACCGGGTGGTCTCCCCGGACGCCAGCGAGTACGGCCGGGGCGCCAGGGTCTACTCCGTCAAGGTCCTGGACTCCGCCGGGGCCAGAGCGCCCCGGAAGGCGTGGGACGACGTGGCCGACCCCGTGATCACCGCCGCGGCGGCGGATGGGGGCAAGATCACCGTCACCTACAACATGGAGATGGGCTATGACGGCGCGGACAAGGTCGTGGTCACCATGCTGGACGGGGAGAGCGTGGAGACCGACAGCGGCTCCGCCGTCTTTACCCCCGCCGCAACGGGCACTTACTTCTTCATCGTTGCCGCCTACCGTGACGGCGAGGCGGAGAAGAACGCGGAGAGCGGGCCGGTGGACTTCACCCTGCCCCTGGCCGTGCCCACCGTGGCCAGCGCCACCAGCGCCGGCGGCGGCAAGATCGACGTGGTCTGGGACGCCGTGGCCGAGGCCACGGGCTACAACCTCTACATGGACGGCGCGGCGGTGAACGCCGCCCCCATCGCCGACACCCGCTTCCAAGTCTCCGGCCTGGCGGTGGACAGCGCCCACACCTTCGCCGTCACCGCTCTCCGGGACCAGGAGGAGACGGCGCGGAGCGCTGGGATGGAGGCCGTTGCCACCGCGGAGGCCCAGCGGGCCTGGCAGTTTGACACCTTCGGCGTATCCACCAGGGTGGAGAAGAACTACGCCCAGGGCGATCTGAACCGGGACGGCCAGGTCACGGTGGTCTCCTCCGACGGCGCGGGCAAGATCCTGGCCGCCTCCAGCGACGGTCTGGCGTTCTACTACACCGCCATCCCCGTGGACAAGAACTTCACCCTCCGGGCCAAGGTCCATGTGAACTCCTGGGAGAACCGCAGCTACCAAAACGGCTTCGGCGTGGCCGCGCTGGACCGCATCGGCTCCGGCTCGGCGGAGGTGTGGAACAACTCCGTGCTGGTGGGCGGGATGCGCCTCGCCTACTACTACGACGCCGCCACCGGCACCCAGTACGCCGAGAGCGACCCCGGCCATCTGGGAGAGAAGTACAATATGCGCCTGGGCATCGCCTCCCTCTACCGCAGCGGCGTGACCTGGGACGGGCTGGAGGCCATGGGCGGCGAGATCACCTTCCCGCCCGGCTTCACCTCCTACACCCAGCCCCTGGAGGCCGCCGCCGTGGCCGAGGGCAAGGCCCCCGGCACCTATAACATCGTAGCCAACGGCGCGGAGCTGGAGTGCGAGGACCTGGCGGCCCTCACCGCCGACTTCGTCCTGGAGATCCAGCGCAACAACACCGGCTACTTCGCCAGCTACTACGACGCCCAGGGCAACCTCATCGGACGGCACAAGACCTACGACCCCAAGGCCCTGGACCAGCTGGACAGCGAGTATGTCTACGCGGGCTTCTTCACCTCCCGCCTCATGGACGCCACCTTCTCCGACGTGACGCTGAAGGTCAACGACCCCAGCGAGGACCCCGCGCCGGAGGCCAAGCCCAAGACCCTCATCTACCCCACCGCGGTGATCCACTCCGCCGAGGTGTCCAACAGCGCCGACTATGACCTGATCGTCATGGCCAACGTGGCGGGGGACATCGTCACCCACCTCAACGGCGGCAGCGGCCCCGCCGGTGTGACCGACGCCGCCGGCCGGGCCGACGTCCACATCCCGCTGGAACCCGGTGAGAACGAGATCTCCGTCCTCCTCATCCCCGACCCCGACCAGACCTTTGACGACCCCGACCTGGCCCTGGGCTCCACCGAGGGGGTGTGGACCTCCATCCATGTGACCTTCGAGACCCGTCTGTCCGGGCAAAAGACCATCTACGTGGCCCCCGCGGGCAAGCCCTCTGCCGCCGGGACCGCCGCCGATCCTCTGGACATCCAGACCGCCCTGGACCTGGCCCAGCCGGGACAGGTGGTGGTGGTGACGGAGGGGACCTACCCGCTGACCGGCCTCGTGGTCCGCAAGGGCGTCAACGGCACGGAGCATGACCCCATCTACCTGGTGGCCGACCCCGCCGCCAAGAGCCGCCCGGTGCTGGACTTCGGCGGCACAGGCACGGGCTTCTTGCTCCAGGGCGACTGGTGGTACATCTACGGCCTGGACGTGACCCGCGCCAATGACGAGGGCGTCAGCGTGGCCGGCAGCCACAACGTGCTGGACGGGCTGGAGATCTACGGCAACCTGGCCACCGGGCTGCAGATCAGCCGTTCCAGCCGGGCGGACTACGCCATCGACTACTGGCCCAGCTACAACCTGATCCTCAACTGCACCTCCCACCACAACGCGGACCCCGGCTTCTCCGACGCCGACGGCTTTGGCGCCAAGCTCACCTGCGGCGTGGGCAATGTCTTTGACGGCTGCGTGGCCTACCACAACTCCGACGACGGCTGGGACCTCTACGCCAAGGCGGAGAGCGGGGCCATCGGCAAGGTGGTGGTGCAAAACTCCATCGCCTACGCCAACGGCTACCTGGACGACGGCTCGCCCGCCGGGGACGGCAACGGATTCAAGATGGGCGGCGAGAGCATCACCGCCTACCATGAACTACGCAACTCCCTGTCCTTCCACAACAAGAACTGCGGCGTCACCACCAACTCCTGCCCCGACCTGCAGCTCTACAACGTGACCGTCTTTGACAACGATCACCTGAACGTGAACTTCTACACCAAGCTGGCCAAGAACACCGATTTCGGCGCCCAGGGCGTGCTCAGCCTCCACACCGCTCCCACGCCGGAACAGTGGGACCAGTTTGCCCCCACCGGGGACCAGGATCCCGCCAAGGTCCTCAACGACAGCAACTACTTCTGGAACGTGGACCACAGCGCCAACACCTCCGGCGTCACGGCGGGGACGGACGCCTTTGTGTCCACTGACTTTACCGGCTTCGCCCGCAACGCCGACGGCACCCTCACCCTGGGCGACTTCCTCAAGCTGACGGACAAGGCCCCGGCGGGCGCCGGAGCCACGCTGGGCGGCAGAGCGTCGCTGGATGTGGCGGCCCTGCTGGGCGGGACGGCTGCCTCCGCCGCGCCGTCCGCCCCCGCTTCCCCGGAGCCCCCCACCGCGCCGGAACCCCCCGCCGCCCCCGCCGGGACCTACGTGGTCCAGAAGGGCGACAGTCTGTGGAAGATCGCCCAGAAGTTCTACGGCAAGGGCGCCAAGTACGTCCTCATCTACCAGGCCAACCAGGACAAGATCCGGGACCCCAACGCCATTTTCATCGGCCAGGAACTGACCATTCCCGAGGACAAATAACATAAGCCCACGCGCCAAAGGGCGGCCCCGGCCGGGACCGCCCTTTTTTATGCAAGGTTTTTCCTCAACAGGTGAGAAAAACCCTTGCATACTTTGGAACATTGTGCTATGATGATAAACAGCATAATGGCCCAGTTTGGGACAAATGTACAAAAAACATAGGAGGGAACCACATGAAAAAGAGTATGAAACAGTGGCTGTCAGCTCTGCTCGCCATCGTCATGGTGGCCGGTATGCTGATGGTCCCTGCCGGAGCCGCCGTGCCCATGGGCAGCGGCGACACGGCGGAAACCCCCGCCGCGGCGGGCAACGCGCCGGATACCGTATCCGGCGGCCACAGCGGCGCTGTGGCCGATACCCCTGCCGACTTGACGGATGCAACGGGGACTGTCGGCAGTGAGTGGGCCTTTACCGACGTCAAGTACGAGAATCCCAGCACCGAGGCCATCGACGGGCTGGTGTTCTCCGGCGGCGTGAAAAAGGAGGCAAACAAGAGCCACCTGCAGGGCGGCGTCGGCGGCAAGGTCACGATCCCTGTTGCCGGGCCCTGTGACGTCCAGGTCACATACTATTACCAGGCCAATGGCACCATCGGTGACGTGAGCTTTTACACCGCCTCCAACGACACCGGTACGTATGAGACCCAGAGCTACACCTACACCGGTCCCGACAGTGGTACGGTAGATTTGACCTTCCTGGGCAGCAGCTACGTTACCAAAATCGCGATCGCTGCAAGCTCCAACGGGACCGCCACCGTCAACTCCCTGAAGGCGGACAAGACCGCTCTGACGGTGGAAGTGGACGCTGAGGGCACCATCAACACCGCCCTCAACGGCAAGGCCGCCACCGTCTACGCCTTCTCCGACAGCGAGAGCAACGCCACGGTGAGCGTGGAGGGCAAGGCCGTGAAGGTGACCGGCAAGGCTGAGGGCTCCGCCAATGTGGTGATCGCCGCTTCGGCGACGCCGCTGAACAGCATAGACGAGGCCAAGGCGGTGGACGAAGCCATGAAGGTGGAGATCCCCGTCACGGTCAAGGCCAAGCCCACCGGCCCGGTCTATGTGGCGGAGGGGAACTACTCCTTCGGCGGGGATGAGGCGACCAACACCATCCCCGGCATCACCTGGGGTGAGACGATCGCCCACGACAACGGACACGGCCCCAACAACCAGGCGGCTTCGGGCGCCACCGCCACGGTGAAGATCAACCTGAAGCAGACGGCCAATGTCACCCTGCGGACCTGCTGCTATGGCAAGGGCTGCACCATCGAGGAGACGTCGATCCCGGGCTCCGTCGACAAGGAGTACACCTATAACACCGGTATCGACGTCACCTCCGATGGCGGCACCGTGGGCGAGCGCGTCAACGGCACTGAGGCCGAGGAGAGCGGAAGCAGAGCGGTGATCACCCTGAAGGGCGCCACGGGCGAGCTCACCTTCACCTTCACCGGCACCGTGTACATCCACTCCATTGACGTGTCCTACATCGACACCACGGGCGTGGATGACGGCGGCAAGATCTCGGTGTGGGACTTCGGCGCCCAGCAGCTGGACGCGGCCAAGTTCAACAACAAGCTGACCGAGGACATCATCAACGCCTGGTATCCCGGCGTGGAGCCCGGCACCCCCAATAAGAACCTGGCCAGCTTTGACATGGAGAAGGGCAACGGGATCTCCTTCTCGGATGGCGGCTATTCCTCCACCCACCGTCTGCGCACCAAAAACACGAATCTGACCCACTATGACGACAAGGATCTGACGGCCCCGCAGGGTATGGACCCGTACTTCAGCGATGAGGCCGTCACCTATAACGGCTACATCTACTCCAACAAGAGCGCCGACGCCACCGTCTCCCTGGGTCTGCGGGCCAACAAGGGCGACAAGCTGGTCCTGATGGTCAGCTCCAACGGCGGCGACGGCACCTGCGTGCTGGAGGATGCCGAGGGCGGCAAGGTGGAGCAGGAGTACTCCAAAGACAACAAGGTCCAGGCTCTGACCTACTGGCCCGCCATGACGGGCGCGTATAAGTTCTACTACACCAAGGAGAAGATGGTGGTGGCCCGTATCTACCGGGAGCCCGGCACGGCTGTGACCGTGAGCGGCACCTTCACCGGGGCTACGGACACTCTGGCCGAGGGCTGCCAGCTGGTCTTTACCGACCTGAACAACGGTTCCCAGGAGAAAGTCACTCCCGCCGACGGCAATTATTCCGTGGAGCTGTTCCAGGGCCACAAGTACACGCTGAGCCTGGCGGGGGACGACAAGCACGTCATCTCCTCTGACCGTGAGCTGGACCTGAGCGCGGAGACGGCCACGGAAAAGACCCTGAACGTCACCGTTGAGGCGGTGCCCATGAGCAAAGTCACCGTCACCGTTTCCGGCGTGGAGGAGAGCATCACCTCCCCCGCCACTGCCCGGATCGTCTTCAAGCCCCAGGGAGACGACGCGATCTATGAGCCGCCCGCGCTCAATGTGGCCAACGGCGACCAGACCGTGGATCTGGAGAAGAATCGGGAGTACACCGTCACCCTGATCAACGCCGACGATTACACCGTCAGCGCGCCCGCCGCCGCCGTGAAGTTCGAGCAGGACATCGGCACCCAGGCGGTCACTCTGGCGGCGGTGCCCACCTACAAGGTCACCATTGAGCCCACCGGCCTGACCCTGGCGGACCTGGCCGACGCCACCTTTACCTTTACCCGGATCGCGGATCCCTACACCGACGCCAAGGGGAAGCCCGCGATGTACACCTACACCTTCACCGGCCCGGACAACATCATGCTCCGGGACGGCCAGTACAAGATCGTGGTGGATACCACCAAGGGGACCCAGAAGCTCACCCCCGACGTGAAGGTCAACGGCGCGGCTGTGACCCGCACGGTGGCCTTTGAGACGGAGCTTCCCACCAGTTGGGTCTTTACCGACAGCAAGTATGAGACCCCTGGCGAGGACCCCATCGACGGGCTGGTGTTTGCCGGCGGCGTGAAGAAGGAGTCCGGCAAGAGTCACCTGCAGGGCGGCGCCGGCAGCACCATTCAGGTGCCGGTGAACGGCCCCTGCGACGTGGTGGTCTCTATCTACTATCAGGCTAACATCACGGTGGGCGACGTGACCAAGGTGCTCCAGGATGGCGACACGGGCTACAACAGCACCAGCGAAACCTATGACGTCACCTATCACTACACCGGCGAGGCCGGGACTGTGACGATCACCTTCAACGACAAGTGCTATGTCACCGCCATCAAGACGGTCTACGCCGGCGGCGAGCAGATCACCCAGGACTTTACCGTCACGGTGGGCAAGGATGGCAGCAAGGACTACCAGACCATCGGCGCGGCTCTGGCGGCTGTGGCGGCCATGGACCGGGCCTCCGGCGTCCGGGCCACCATCGCCATCGACCCGGGCGACTATGAGGAGCAGCTGATCGTCAACATCCCCAACATCACCCTGAAGAACGCCAGCGAGACCCCCTCCATCGCTCTGACGGACAAGGGCGTACACATTGACCCCAACGCCGTGCGTATCACCTGGTACTACGGCCACGGCTACGACTACTACTCCATGACCACCGGCGGCGTCTATGACCCGGAGGTCATGGCGGTCAACCAGGAGAACGGCTATCTGACCTTCAGCAACGACGGCAGCAACCAGGGGCAGACCTTCTGGAACTCCACCGTCTCGATCCTGGCCGACGGCTTCCAGGCCGAGGGCATCATCTTCGAGAACTCCTTCAACCAGTATATGTCCGCCAAGGCCAAGGAGGACACCATCGTCTCCCAGGGCGCGGCTCCCGCCAAGGACCGCGAGAACCTTGAGGTGGGCGACACCTCCGTCCAGGGCAAGAGCTGGGTGGAGCGGGCCGCCGCCCTGGGCATCAACAACGGCGTGGGCAACACCTATTTTGAGAACTGCGCCTTCGTGGGCCGCCAGGACGTGCTCTTCGGCGGCACCGGGGACAAGGTCGCCCTTTATAAGTGCGACCTGCTGGGCTCTACCGACTACATCATGGGTCCCATGACCGCTGTGTTCGCCAAGTGCAACCTGCTGATGAACACCGGCGTGGAGCAGAGCAACACCGACGTGTCCTACATCACCGCCGGTCAGCAGGCCAATAGTGGCACCAGGGGCTACCTGATGTACAACTGCACCATCGGCTCCACCACGCCCAACGTCAACACCGCCGCCACGCTGAAGTCCAAGCCCGGCACCTTCGGCCGCGCCTGGAGCGCCGACTGCGAGGTCGTCTGGTACGAGACCATCGTGGAGGGCACCACCACCACGGCTGACGGCACCCAGGGCGACACCGAGGTCTCCCTGATCCAGCCCGCGGGCTGGACCGAGGGCCTGGGCGGCAAGTTCGACCGCTGCGCCGAGTACCACACCCATGAGGTGGAGGGCACCGTCCCCAACCGTTTGGCCCCCGCGGCGGTCCTTGACACGCCTGTGTTGAAGGACGGCACTCCCATTGACTACGAGACCTGGCTGGGCGACTGGAAGCCTTTCGAGGGCAAGGATATGACCGTTGACTGCCCCGACGCTGAGACGCCCGCTGCCACCGCCATCACCCTGAAAGACGGCGAGGCCGACGCCGAGGCCGCCTACACCATGAAGGTGGGCGAGACCAAGGACCTGACCGTGGTCGTCACGCCCGCCGAGGCCGACCAGAGCTTCACCGTCTCCGGCGCCACCGAGGCCGTCGCCGCCACCGCGGGCGAGGGCAAGATCACCATCGCCGCCAACGCCGCCACCGAGGAGGCCGTGACCATCACCGTCACCGCCACCGGCACGGAGCTCACCGATACCGTGGCCATCACCGTGGAAAAGGACGGCGGCGGGGATCAGCCCGAACCCTCCGATCCCGCCAAGGCCCTGGCCGACGCCATCACCGAGGCCGAGAAGCTGGCCGCGGACACCCAGACCAGCGAGGACGGCGCCGACGTCCGCAAGACCGAGATGTGGGTCACGGAGGACGTGATGGGCGCCTTCCAGGATGCCATCAAAGCCGCCAGGACCGTGGCCGGCACCGAGGGCGTCACCGACGCCCAGCTCGCCGCCGCTCTGGAGACCCTGAACGGCGCCGTAAAGACCTTTACCGACGCGCGCAAAGAGGGCACCAGGCGGAGCTCCCTGGCGACCACCACGCCCAGCGGCTCCAACACCACCACCACCGTCACCGAGACCAAGCCCAACGCCAACGGCGACACGGTCAAGTCCACCACCAAGCCCGGCGGTGACAAGACCATCACCGTCACCACCAAGGACGGCGACGTCATCGCCCAGGTGACCCTGCCCGCCACCATCCCCACCCCCACCGCCAAGTTCACCGACGTGCCCGACAGCCATTGGGCCGCCAAGGCCATCAACGAGATGGCCGGCCTGAACATGGTCCAGGGCGTGAACGAGGCCAGGGACGTCTTTGCCCCCAATGACGTGATGAACCGGGCCAGCGTGGCCACCATGTTCTACCGCCTGTCCAACGGCCAGCCCGGCCTGGAGAACACCTTCGCCGACGTCCAGGGCCACTGGTCCGCCGACGCGGTGGCCTGGGCCGCCCTGACCGGCGTGGTCTCCGGCTACCCCGACGGGACCTTCCAGCCCGAGGCCACCATCACCCGCCAGCAGCTGGCCGCCATGCTGCAGCGCTACGCGGAGCTGCTGGCCATGGACGCCAGCGCCCACGCCTCCGCCCTGGACGCCTTCGTGGACGGCGATCAGGCCGCTGACTGGGCCGTGGACGGCCTGGCCTGGTGCGTGAAGAACGGCATCATGAACGGCCGCGGCAACGGCGCGCTGGATCCCACCAGCAACATCACCCGCGCCGAGGCGTCCGCCATGTTCGACCGCTTCATCCACCTGGTGAAGTAAAAAACCCAGCGCGGGACCGGGCCTGACCCCGGCCACGCGGCAAAAAACAAGCGAAGGGCCGCCCCCACCGGGGCGGCCCTTTCCGTTTGCCCAAAAGCCTCGCAGAGTTTCGCGCCTACGGCGCGAAAACATCATAAATCATTTTTTGCCAGGACATGCGCCTGGCAAAAAATACTTCTCGGCCCGCAAACGTGCGGCCCGACCACCTCGGTGGGCGGGCCGTGCGCTGCAGCGGGCCGCAAAAAAATTATCATAAAAGCGGCTTCGCTGCTTTTATGATAATAAATTTTCGGCCATTTTGTAGACAAAAAGGCCCGGAGGGACCAGATAATGTGGTTTGGTAAAAACGCAAAAAAATCCACAAAAAAGACTTGCGTTGTTGGGCAAGGTGTGCTAAAATACCCTCAGTATGGTGCCGGAGTATCGGCAAAATGCACTTTATTCTTTTAGGAGGGAACACGATGAAAAGATCAACAAAGCAACTGCTGTCAATGTTGTTGGCCATTGTGATGGTCATCGGCCTGGCAGTGCCTGCGATGGCCGCGCGGCCCATGGGCGGCGACGCGGTCGAGACGCCCGCGGGCGAGGCGGCCCCTCAGGTCGGGCACAGCGGCAAGACCGCCCAGCCCGTGGCCGAGTTGACCGCGGCTGGCGCTAAAAAGACGCTGAACGCCAGTGAAATGACTGAGTTCACCAATAGTGGTGATCAGCAGAAGACAGACGGCGCCACCGAGGTGGTGGACAGCTTCTTCACCATCCACTACGGCGCCAGGGATAAGTGCGACGCCAACAAGAAGACCTTTGACGACAACTTCTCGGCCACTCAGCGTCTGAACTTCGGTGCGGCGACTGACTTTACGAAGGGCACCGACTACATCGAGTTCACCACCACGGAGCCCACCCTGGTGAAGCTCTGGTGGGTGGCCAACAAAAAGGACCGCCCCACCGCCATCTATAAGTCCACCGACACCGCCACCGCCGTGTGGTCCTCCGGCGACCCCGGCGAGGACAACAAGCTGATGATGAGCAGCAAGTATCTGGCTGATTCCGCTACTTATTACATCGGCTTCCCCGGTTCCGGCGGCAACTACATCTTCAAGATCGAGGCCATTTCCGTGGCGGCTGAGCCCACCACCACAAATGCCGCGCTGGGCAAACCCTCCATCACTGTGGCGGCGAATGCGGAAACGGCCGGGACCTATGACGTCACCGTCACCGGCGTTGCCATCGGCAAGGTAGAGGACGCGTCCTACAACGTGACCCAGAACGCCGAGAAGGTGGTCGTCTCCGCCTACAAGAACGCCGCTTCTGAGGCTGCCGCCTCCGTGACCATCACCAAGTATACCGAGGCCAGCGGCAGCAACGTGGCCTCCTTCGACCTCAGCAAGCTGGGCACGGGTTCCTACACCTTCAAGGCCGTGGCCCACCAGGGCGAGACCACCACGGAGTCTGCGACCTCCGCGGCTGAGGAGTACGTCCTGCCCCTGGCCAAGCCCGAAGTGACCGCCAAGGGCGATGACGGCAAGGTCACTCTCACTTGGGCTGCCGTGGCCGAGGCCACCAGCTATGAGGTTTACCAGGGCGAGACCAAGCTGGAGGTCACCCCCACCGAGGACAAGGGCACCTGCACCGCCGTTGTCACCGGTCTGACCAACGGCACCGAGTACACCTTCACCGTGAAAGCCCTCCGCGCTGACCCGCAGGCCGAGACCACCTCTGACGCGGTCACGGCCACCCCCTCTGTTGAGGCCGTTGGCGCTCCCCAGACCTATACCTTCAACGCCGGTGACATCACCGGCTATGAAAAGAAAACCGTCACGGCGGCCCGGAACTACAAGGCCGGTACCGCGAACCACTTCACCGTCTACGACAACCCCGGCAAGAGCGAGGTCGTGTCCTCTGACATAGCGACTGGCGGCCCCTTCGACGACGGCTTCGTGCCCACCCAGCGCTTCTCCACCGGCGGTAAGTTCAGCACCCTGGATTCCGGCACCATCTCCTTTGACGTTGCGATGTCCGCCACCATCAAAGTCTGGTGGGGCAACAACGGCGCCAACCGCCCGGTAGCGATTTATCAGGGCACCAGCACTACCCCCAAGGCCACTGACGGCGCCCAGGTCGCGGAAAAGGACAACGCCATCATCAGCACGTTTAAGGTGACAGAGGCCGGCACCTATACCATCAGCGGCACCAGCGACGTCAGCGGCGGCATCTACATCTATAAGATCTTGGTCACGGAGACCAAGCCCGCTGAGACCATGACCTTCAACGCCGGTGACATCACCGGCTATGAAAAGAAAACCGTCACGGCGGCCCGGAACTACAAGGCCGGTACCGCGAACTTCTTCACCGTCTACGACAACCCCGGCAAGAGCGAGGTCGTGTCCTCTGACATAGCGACCGGCGGCCCCTTTGATGACGGCTTTGCGCCCACCCAGCGCTTCTCCACCGGCGGTAAGTTTAGCACCCTGGATTCCGGCACCATCGCTTTCACCACCACCGAGGCCGCCAAGGTCAAGGTCTGGTGGGGCAACAACGGCGCCAACCGCGAGATAGCGATCTATAAGGGCACCAGCACTACGCCGCTTGCCTCTGACGGCTCCCAGATTGCGGAAAAGGACAACGCCATCATCAGCTCCTTCAAGACGACGGATGCCGACACCTACACCATCGGCGGCACCTCCGGCAACAGCGGCGGCATCTACATCTATAAGATCACGGTCACCTACGGCGGCGGCCAGGACGAGGTCACAGTTCCCTGGACGTCTGATGCCATCGGCACGCCCACGATCAAGAGCGCGACCGCCGCGAACGGCGAGATCCAGGCCGTGGTCACCGGCGTGGGCATCGGCGCTGTGGAGACGGACGACGCCATCACCACTTACGCCGACAAGGTGGTCGTGAGCCTCTACAACGAGGCCGGCACGCTCGTTGACAGCGAGGACGTCACCAAGCTCGGCGGAAAGACCGCTGAGAACACGGTGAGCTTCGCGCCCCCCGCCACCGGCAAGTACACCGTCAAGGCTGCTGCCGTTCGCGACGGCGAGACGGACATCGAGGGCCAGGCGTCTGAGCCTGTCACTTTCACCCTCCCCCTCGCTGTTCCCGCCATCGCCTCCGCCTCCAGCAACGGCGCCGAGGCCGGCGCGGCCACGGTGAGCATGACTGTGGCCTGGGCCTCCGTGGCTGAGGCCAACAGCTACAACCTCTACTACCGCGTCAAGAACGCCGCCGAGTGGAGCGGCCCCATCACGGTGGAGGACAAGGGCACCTCCCGCACCACCGCCACCGTCACCGGCCTGACCGCCGGCGAGACCTATGAGTTCGCCGTGGAAGCCGTGCGGAACGCCGGCACCATCAACGGCGTGACCGTGACCGCGGAGACCACGGACAAGTCCGCCGTGGAAGAGGGCGTCGCCCTGGCCAAGAAGACGATCCCCTGGACCGAGGTGGTCTTTGGTACCTCCACCACCGACCGGTTCAACGCAGTGGTAAAGCCCGGCCTCCAGCTGTACGATCTCAACGCCGATAAGAAGGACGAACCGGTGGAGACCTATACCGCTGACGGCAACGAGTCCATCACCGTCAACGACAACGGCGACTACACCCTGACCCTCAGCGGCCAGGAGCCTCGCACCATCGCGGGGCTGACCGGTGACCTGAACACCGACCCGGAGGGGCGCGTGCTCCTGTTCTCCCACGAAGGCGCCGGCAAGATCAAGGAGGGTGAGGGCGCCGATGGCCAGCTGTTCTACTACACCGCCATCCCCGCCGGCACCAACTACACCCTGACCGCTGACGCGGAGGTCCTGCGCTGGATCACCCGCGACACCCAGAACGGCTTCGGTCTGGCCGCCATGGACCGCGTGGCCGACAAGAGCTGGACCGGCTCCGCCAGTTCCAACTCCGGCAACTACTGGAACAACGTCTACTACGCCGGCGCTGCCCGTGGCTCCTTCAGCTACGACAGCAAGAACGGCAAGACGTACAGCAACAAGGACGCCGGCTATGACAGCGCCACCAAGTACAGCTACTACATGGGCCCCTACGCCATCGTCAAGACCGGCACTCCCCTGGTCAACGGCGTTGCCTATGACGGCAGCGCCGCCCCCGCCAACTACTACGAGCGCCGCTTCCCGCTGGACACCCGCCTGGCCATTGACGGCCGTACCGCCAAGTACGAGAGCAACACCAACCGCTTCAACCTCATCGGCAACTACACCGTCTCGCCGAAGGGGTACTACGCCACCTATGACAGCGCCAGCGGTTGGATGAAGAACTACGAGCTGACCAAGGTGAAGATCCAGCTGCAAAAGAACAACACCGGCTACATCTCCACCATGTGGGATGAGACCGGCACCAATATGCTGGGCCAGAACATCGAGTACTTCGTCAACGGCGCCATGGAGCTGAGCGGCGACACGCCCTACCATGCCGACGACGAGTCCGGCCGCAAGGACATCCCCGAGCTGCAGCAGTGCCTGGACAGCGACTTTGAGTATGTGGGCCTGTTCACCTCCCGTGACATCGATGTGCTCTTCACCAACGTGCAACTGACCACCATCGATCCCGCGGACGACGCGCCCGCCGAGAAGCCGCCCGTCACTTCCATCATCCCCACCATGAGCATCAGCTCCGGCACCAGCTCCAACAGCGCCGACTTCACCCTGTCCGTCACCGCCACCGTTGAGGGCACCGTGTCCGTCAAGCAGAACGGCGCGGCTCTGCCCGAGCCCTATGAGATCAAGTACAACGCCAGCGGCGAGACCGAGCGTCTGGACATCCCTGTCACGCTCGCGACGGGCAACACCACCTTCGAGGTCACCTTCAACCCCGACCCCGACCAGACCCTGCCTCCCTACACCGTGCTGGACAACACCAACCCCATCACGAAGACCTCCGTGGTCACGTACAATCCCAACTACAAGTACCTGCAGAACATCTATGTCTCCCCCAAGGGCAATGACAACGGCTTCGGCACCAAGTCCCAGCCTCTGGACATCTACACCGCCGTCAGCGTGGTCTCCCCCGGCCAGAACATCGTTCTGATGGAGGGCGTCTACAATCTGCAAAAGGGCATCAGCATCGGCCGCGGCATGAGCGGTTTCGATGGCACCGTCACCCTGCAGCGCGCCGTGCTGGATGAGAACGGCGATCCCGTGGTGGACGAGGAGACCGGCGCGATCGTCACCGAGCCGTTCGAGAAGGACGCCCGCATCTATATGGTAGCCGATGTGGACGAAAACGGCGACCCGGTGAAGGTGGTCCTGAACGGCCAGCGGAAGTACAGCGTGCTCACCCAAGGCGCCAGCTACTGGGTCTTCAAGGACTTCGAGGTGGTCGGCTCCAGCGGCACCGGCTTCCAGGTCTCCGGCAACTACAACCTGGTCCAGAACGTCAAGCTCCACGACAACCTGTCCACCGGCCTGCAGATCAGCCGCTTCGCCAGTGGCGACAGGATCCCTGAGCGCAACGGCGCTGAGCCCTCTATCGACGGCGATCTGAAAATCACCGACTGGGGCGACTGGCCCTGCAACAACATCATCCTCAACTGCGAGTCCTACCGTAACTACGACAGCGGCTACGGCGGCGCCGACGGCTTTGGCGCCAAGGAGACCTGCGGCGCAGGCAACATCTTCGACGGCTGCGCGGCTTACTGGAACTCCGATGACGGCTGGGATCTGTTCGCCAAGACCGAGCCGGACAAGGGCCCGCTGGGCCGTGTGACCCTCAAGAACTGCGTCACCTTTGAAAACGGCTACGAGGTGCGTAAGCTGGACGCCAGCGGCGCGGCCACCTATGACGCCGATGGCAACGCCGAGATGAACTACGACGCCCAGGGCAATATCATCAAGGTGCCCGCCGGCAACGGCAACGGCTTCAAGTTGGGCGGCTCTCACCTGCCCGGCGCCCACAGCATCACCAACTCCTTCGCCTTCTACAACAAGGCCAAGGGCTTCGACTCCAACAACGGCCCCGACATCAAGGTCATCGACTGCACCGCGTATAACAACGGCGAGGAGAACGTGGGCCTGGGCTCCAACTTCACGCCGCGGAACTACAAGGTGGAGGGCACCGTCTCCTTCAAGGACGACACGATGACGGGCGAGAAGATGGCGGACGCCACTCCCTCCGCAAACGGCGACACCTCCGTCTATAACTACTATCAGTGGGACGGCACCGCCTCCAAGGGCGTGGGCACCGTGAGCGGTAACATCACCGCGGCCAACTTCGTCTCCCTGGACTTTGACAACACCAAGTGGGTCAACGGCGCTCCCCGCGACGAGACCGGCGCTCTGGACCTGGGCACCTTCCTGCAGCTCACGGGCGTCACCGGCGCCGGCGCGACCCAGGATAAGGTCGAGCCTGAGACCCCGGTCGTGACCCCCGACAACGTGATCGATCCGCCTCAGGAGGGCCCGTCCAAGGACACCAGCCGTCGTCCCGGCGGCGGCAACCCTGGCACCATCGCTGGCGCCATCGAGGACGCCAACAAGACCGACGAGGGCAACAAGACCGAGACCACCTTCAATGCCAACAAGACCACCGACTCCGCCGGCAACACCGAGATCGTGGTCAAGGACGAGACCGGCGAGACCGTGGCCGATGTGAAGATCCCCGCCACCATCCCCGACAGCGACGTGGTCTTTGAAGACGCCGTCGGCCACTGGGCTGAGGACGCCATCGAGGATATGGCCGCTCTGGGCATCGTCAACGGCATTGGCGACAACACCTACGGTGTGGACTCCGACGTGACCCGCGGCGCTCTGGCCACCATGCTCTTCCGTCTGGCCAATGGCAAGCTTGGCATCGGCAACACCTTTGGTGACGTAGCCTCCGGCGAGTGGTACACCGACGCCATCGGCTGGGCCGTGAAGGTTGGCGTGGTCACCGGCTATCCCGACGACACCTTCAAGCCCGGCGACAGCATCACCCGCGAGCAGCTGGCCACCATGCTGGCCCGCTTCGCCAAGCTGGTTGGCCTGGACGTGAGCGCCGACTCCAGCGATCTGGCTGGCTACAAGGATGTCTCCGACGTGGACTCCTGGGCCACCGACGGTATGGCCTGGTGCGTGAAGAACGGCGTGATCAACGGCGTCAGCGCTGACTCCCTCAGCCCCGACACCTCCGCCACCCGCGCCCAGACTGCCACCATGCTGTCCCGCTTCATCGACCTGCTGAAGTAAGATAGCGCGAGCAGACCGACGATCCCAGCGCAACAAGGGCCGCCCCAATTTTGGGGCGGCCCTTTCAGTTTGTCACAGAAGCGGCGGGGCTGTCTCCTTCACATTTTTTTGCGGCCCCGCCGCGGCGCACGACCCAGCCGCAGGGCGGCCCTTTCTTTTTCCCGCCGGATGTGGTATAATATCCGTGCTCGGTGTGCAACGCACACCGACCTGCCACTGGCAGGCGCACTTTTGCGGAGCAAAAGTGCTGGCACGAATGTTACACCATGGTCCAAACCGGCTTTGCCGGTTTGACGCCGCTCTTGCGGCGTGCAAGCCGCACAGCGGCTTGCAACTATGGTATAATGTCCCAAAAGGAAGTGATCAGCATGGGCCCACATAGACCATGGACCGCGCTGCTTCTGGCGGCGGCCCTTTTCCTCTCCCTGACGGGCTGCCGGAGCGAGGCCCCGGCGCCCGCGCCGTCGATGGCGGAACTGACGGAGATCACCGCTCCGCCCAGCGACCTGCCCGGGCTTGAGGCGGAGCCCTCTCCGGCCCCCGCCGCGGAGGACAAGGCCAACACCGAATCCATCGACGAGAACGGCTCCTACGACAGTGTGGACGATGTGGCCCGCTACATCGCCACCTACGGTGAGCTGCCGGACAACTACATCACCAAGGACGAGGCCCGTGACCTGGGCTGGGACGGCGGTTCCCTGGAGCGCTATGCCCCAGGGAAGTGCATCGGCGGCGACCGCTTTGGCAACTACGAGGGACTTCTGCCCAAGGCCAATGGCCGGGTCTGGACCGAGTGCGACATCGACACCTTGGGCGCCAACAGCCGGGGCGCAAAGCGCATCGTCTACTCCAACGACGGGCTGATCTACTACACCGACGATCACTACGAGAGCTTTGAGCGTGTATACATAGAGGACTAGAACGCATAAAAACGCCGCTGTGTTATCAACACAGCGGCGAGACTGTCAAAGAAGCGGCGAGGCCGCTTCTTTGACAATTTTTTTGCGGCCCGCCGAGAAGTATTTTTTGCCAGGCGCATATCCTGGCAAAAAATTTATTATGCGTCTTTCGCGCCGCCTTTCAGCGTTCCGGCCTTGAGCTGTCTGGTGGTGGACCAGAGGATGGGGATGGACACCGCCGCCGTCAGCAGGTCCGCCAGGGACTGGGTGGCGTACAGCCCCGCCTCGCCCCAGAGCCAGGTGAGCAGGTACACCAGCGGCACGTAGAAAAGCCCCTGCCGGGCCACCGCCAGAAACGAGGCGGTGAAGGTCCGGCCCATATTCTGCATGAGCATATTGGTCATGGTGATCACGCCCAGGGAGAGGACGGTGACGCTCTGCCACCGCAGCAGGGCCGTCCCCGCGGCGATGACCGCGTCGTCGTCTCTGAACTGCCCCACGAGCCAGGGCGCGGAGAGGAACGTGACCGCGCCGAACACCGCCAGGAAGCTCAACTGCACCTTGAGGCAGAAGCGGATCAGGTCATGGACCCTGTCGTACCGGCCCGCGCCCAGGTTGAAGCCGCACACGGGCTGGAAGCCCTGGC
Source organism: uncultured Oscillospiraceae bacterium (assembly GCA_947599925.1). Taxonomy (GTDB): domain Bacteria; phylum Bacillota; class Clostridia; order Oscillospirales; family Oscillospiraceae; genus MGBC124762. Next base: position 22,463 of record CANQFT010000001.1, read on the forward strand.
CGAAGCCGATGATGATGTTGTTGCCCACCAGCATGATCTTCTGCACCACGCTGATGGCGGCGATGACGGCGGCGGAGAAACTGCCGGCCACATGGTTCATGCACAGGTTGGCCACCGACATGACCCCTTGCCGCACCACGCTGGGCGTGCCGTAGCGGAAGATGCCGCCCAGGATCTCTTTGTTGAGGGCCAGAGCGGGGCGCCACCGGCCCACGCGGCCGCTGATGTAGAACAAGATGGCGAAGCTGACGAACTGGCCCGCGGCGGTGGCCACCGCCGCGCCCTGGACCCCCATGTGGAAGAGGAAGATGAACAGCGGGTCCAGGACCGTGTTCAGGATAGCGCCCGCCCCCATGCCGATGGTGCCCCGGCTGGCGTCGCCCTGAAAGCGCAGCTGGTTGTTGATGGTAAAGGAGCAGGTGCAGAACGGGGCGGCCACCAGGATGGGGGTCACATAGGACCTGGCCCCGGCCTCCAACTCCGGCAGGGCGCCCAACAGCCGCACCAGGGGCGACAGGAAGATCAGACCCAGGACCCCCAGCACCGCGCCGAAGGAAAAGCTGAGCACAATGGCGGTGTCCGCCATGCGCTTGGCGCTGTCCACGTCTCCCAGACCCAGCCGGTGGGCGATGTAGTTGCCCGAACCCTGCCCGAAAAAGAAGCCGAAGGCCTGGAGAATGTTCATCAGCGGCAGGGCCAGCCCCACCGCCGCGGTGGAGTTGGTGTCCAGCTGGCCCACGAAGTAGGTGTCCGCCATGTTGTAGAAGGCGGTGATGAGCATGGTCAGAATGGTGGGCACGGCCATCACGCACACCAGCCGCTCCACCGGATCTGTGAGCATTTGCTTTTGTCGTTCTCTGTTGGTCATGGGGAAACAAGCCTCCCTGTTTGTGGTAAAAGCGGGCGGGTCCACGACCCGCCCGCCTCTGTGTTCCGGGCTGTCTCAGCTCCGGGTCATTCCCCGCCGTCCTGGGCCACGATCACCTGCATATCCAAAAGCTCCTGGGCGGTGCAGATGCCCTGCTCCACGCACTGGTCGTAAACCGGCAGCATAGCCGAGCGGAAAGCGTCCATCTCCTGGACCGTGGGGACGTAGATCTCCGCGCCGGAGTCCAGAATGGCGTCCTTGGCGGCCTGGTTGCCCTCGTCAATGAGCAGGTCGTTGTAGGCGCCCATGTCGTCGGCGCAGGTCCGCAAAATGTCCTGGAACTGGCTGGGCAGGGCGTTGAACCACTGGGCGTTGACGTAGAAGGGGTCCACATGGAACTGGTAGTTCACCTCGGTGAAATACTTCTGGACCTGGTAAAACTTCATGTTGGACACGTTGATCCAGGGGTTGTCCTGCCCGTCGGCCACGTTGGTGTCCAAACTCATGTAGAGGTCGGCGTAGGGGATGGAAATGGTCTCCGCACCCATGGCCTCAAAGGCCATGATGGTGGTCTCCATGGTGTTGGTACGCATCTTCAGACCCGCCAGGTCCTGGGGGCTCTTGATGGGCCGGACGTTGTTGGACATCTGGCGGTAGCCGCCCGCGTCGCAGAGGTTGAGGATGACGGTGCCGGTGGCCTCCTCCGCCTCGGCGCAGACGCGCTTGGCCAGGTCGCTTTTCAGCAGGGCCGTGATCTGGGAGCGGTTGGAGGTGAGGAAGGGCAGGGTGAACATCATCAGCCGGGGCGAGAAGTCATACTGGCCGCCCCGCATCCCCTGTATGGTCCCGGCCATGCACTGCTCCAGCATCTCCCGCTCCGAGCCCAGCTCGCTGTCCCCGATCACTTCCACCGCGATGTGGCCGTGGGTGGCGGCCTCCACGTCCTGGGCGAACTTTTCCAGGGATACCGACCGGGGATTGCCCTGGGGCTGGGCGTGGGCAATGGTCATGGTGAAGAAGTCAAAGTCCTTGTAAGGGTCCTCCGTCTGCTCGTCCGAGAGGGCGGGCGCCTGGGAGGGCAGGGGCTTGGACGCCGGGGCGCAGGCGCAGGAGAGCCCGGCCAGGAGCCCACAACACAGGAGCAAAACCAGAAGTTTCCGTCTCATAGAAGTGACCCTCCCTTTGCCGCTGATTGGACGGCATCCAGTCGGTATAATAGCCATGTTACAGCTATTATACCAAAGTTTCCCCGCCGGGTCAAGGACGGACGGCGCTTTTGGACAGGTTTCTTGACGCGGGCGGCGGAAAGGGGTATGATAGCCCCAAAGGAGGGGAGGACCCCATGGAGCGCCACAGCTGGAATGTATACCAGGCCCTCGGCCTGGAGCGGGCGGGGACCGGCGGGGAGTTGACCGCCTGGAGCGTACAGACCCCGGAGGCCACCAGCCCCAGCCGGCGCCGTCCGGCGGTGCTGATCTTGCCCGGCGGCCGCTATGAGCACGTCTCCCCCAGGGAGAGCGAGCCGGTGGCCCTGCGGTTTCTGGCCAGAGGCTGGGTCCCCTTCGTCCTGCGCTACTCCACCGCGCCCAGCCGGTTCCCCGTGGCTCTGCGGGAGGCGGCGCTGGCCATGCGCCTCATCCGCCAGGAGGTGGGCCCGGCCCTGGAGGTGGACCCGGCTCAGGTGGCCTGCCTGGGCTTTTCCGCCGGCGGCCATCTGGCGGGAACGCTGGCCACGTTGTTTGACGGGCCGGAGGTGGCTGATGTGGCGCCGCCGGAGGTGGTCCGCCCTGACGCGCTGGGGCTGTGCTACCCCGTGGCCGTCAGCCACGGCAGGACCCACCAGGCCAGCTTTGACAACCTCTGCGGCCAGGACGCCGGACTGCGGGCCCGGCTGAGCCTGGACCGCCTGGCCCGGCGGGATATGCCGCCCACCTACCTCTGGTGTACCAGGGACGACGCCTCCGTCCCCTGCCGCAACACCCTTCTGCTGGCCCAGGCCATGGCCGAGGTGGGCGCGGACTTCACCTGCCACGTCTACCGCCACGGGTCCCACGGCCTCTCCACCGCCGATGTCCAGGCATTTCCCGCCGGAGGTATCCCGGCCCACAGCCCGGCGCTGGACAGCTGGCCGGAGGACATGATGGCCTTCTTTGCCGCCGGCGGCCTGGGCGTCCGGGACCAATAAAAAACACTCAGCCGGACAGTCCGTCGGGACTGTCCGGCGTCTTTTGCCGCCTGGACCGGGCCCAGGGGACCCGGCCCGGCCGCGGCGGCGTCTCGTAGAACCGGGCGGTCTTGTCCCGCTCCGTGTCGTTCCACTTGTCAAAGCCCGCCGGGGCGATGTGGTCCCCTTGGATGGCGCAGTCCTCAAACTCGCACAGGCCGTAGTCCCGCCAGGGCCGGGCCAGGTAGACGCTGCCCGGCGCCACGCCGGGCTGGGCCGTCAGCCGACAGCGGCGGAACAAAAAGCCCTGGGTCTGCTCCTGGGCGTGGGCGGGGGCGGCGATGTAGCCGTGGCCCCGCGGGTCCACCAGCGAGCGCAGCTCGCAGTCCTCAAACAGCGCCTGGCCGCAGCCGAAGATGAAGTCCACCGTGCCCTCGATGACGCAGTTGCGAAAGACCTGGCGGCAGGACAGATCCCGGCGCAACGGGCCGGGCAGGAATCCGTCGTACCGGGCGATCAGGTCCCTGGGCAGCGGCCCCAGAAACAGGGTGTCCTGGGTGGAGGACAGGCGGCAGTCCTCCATGGCAAACCCGTCGCCGTAGACCGTCAGGGCCACCTCCTGCCCCTTGTTTTGAGGCTCCAGGGCGTCGTTGACGATGGACAGGCCCTCCATGGTCACCCCATCGGCGCACACAGCCACCGTCCAGGTCCGGAAGGTGTTGTACTCCCGGCCCTGAGAGTCCAGCTTCCTGGCGTAGTCGTCCCAGCACAGGCGGGTGGCGGCGCTGCCCGCGCCGCGAAGGGTCAGGGCGGGGGTGGTGATCATCACCTTCTGGCGGTACTCGCCGGGAGCCAGCTCCACCAGCGTCCCCGGCTCCGCCGCGTCCAAGGCTTTCTGCAGGTCGTCCTCCGGGCCCAGCCGCATAAAAACCGCTCCTTTCCAAACATAAAACCTATGGGTCCCTTATATAGATTGCACATAAGAGGATAACATTTTCTGCCAGCCAGTTGAAGTTTTTCACAGGTATTTATTCGTTTTATCCATGACTAGTTATGTTTTATCCATATACAAAGGGCAGACAGGGGATGTATAATAACATAAATTGTGGGGTATAACCCCTGCGATTCTGTGCGTTTTGAACAAAGACGCCGTAGAAAAACCGCGAAGAGGCGACCCATGAACAGACAACTGACCCTCCAGCAGTATCGGACCATCGACCTGCTGCTCTTCGCCGCCATGCTGGCCATCTTTGAGTTCCTCATCGTCCGCTTCGCCACGGGTTCGATGTTTGGCACGGTCTCTCTGGCGGCGGCCCTCACCACCATCGTGTATATGCGCTGGGACTGGTGGGGCGGGATCCACGCGGCGCTGGCCGGCGGGCTCTTCTGCCTCTACTACGGCCAGGTGGCCGCCCAGCCCATCCAGTGGCGGGACTACCTTGTCTACATAGTTGGCGATCTCTTTTCCCTTTTCGCTGTGGCGGCCCTCAAGGGCTTGGGCAAGGAGCGGGTCCGGCAGAGCGTCTGGCTGAGCCTGGGGTTTGGCCTGTCGGTGGTTTTGCTGATGCAGGGCGGTCGGATGTTGATGGCCCTCGTCCTGGGCACGGCCCCTGGCGCCCTGATCCGAACCTACTTCCTCTATGATTCCCTGTCCATTCTCTTCACCTTGGTCATCACCTGGATCGTCCGCCGCTTGGACGGCGTTTTTGAAGATCAGAAGCACTACCTTCTGCGGCTGCAGGAGGAGCGCGAACGAAACAACACAGAACAGTGAGCAAAGGAGAGGTCGATGATGAAAGCAAAAGCCGCGGATTTCATCCTCTACGATCAGGCTACCGGCACCTACCGGGTAGACCCGGAGCAGGCCGTGCGGGATGACGTGGAGAAGCACCACTGGCTCCACGTGGGGCGGACCTTGGCCAAGGACTGGCGTCTCTACTTGATGCTGGTGCCCATGGTCCTGGTATTCCTGCTGTGGCGCTACCTGCCCATGTACGAGTTGTTGGGGTGCTTCAAAGTAGGCGACCAGGTGCTGACCGTCAACCAGCAGGCTTTCGCCGGCTTCTCCAACTTCAAGCTCCTCCTCACCGGCGGCAACAACCCCGCCATGTCGGTGGAGTTCTGGCGGGCCATGCGGAACACCTTCCTGCTCAGCTTTTACGGTCTGTGCTTTGGCTTCCCCATGCCCATCATCCTGGCCCTGTTCTTCAACGAGGTCAAGTCCAACGCCGCCCGCAGCGTGATGCAGGTGCTGACGTACTTGCCCAAGTTCATGTCCACCGTCGTCATGACCTCTCTGGTCATCATGTTGGTCAAGCAGGGCTCCAGCGTCCAGGGCGTCGGCAGCGAGATGGGCGGCGTCATCAGCCAGGCGCTGGCGGGGCTGGGACTCATCTCCAAGCAGACGGCAAAGGCCGGCCTGCTGAACGACCCGGCCTTCTTCCGCACCATCTACCAGGTCAGCGGTATCTGGGAGAGCGCGGGCTATGACTCCATCGTGTTCTTCGCCGCCATCATCGCCATCTCCCCCACCAGTTACGAAGCCGCCCAGATCGACGGCGCCAACAAGTGGGCCCAGATGCGCTACGTGGTCCTGCCCAGCATCCTCTCCACCGTGGTCATCATGCTCATCACCCGGATCGGCCACCTGCTGATGGTGGGCTACGAAAAGGTCATCCTGCTCTACAACGTCAACACCTACCAGACCGCCGACGTGGTCTCCACCTTCTCCTACCGCTACGGCATGGAAAACAACCGCACCGGACTTGCCTCGGCGGCTGAGATGATGAACAACGTCGTGGGCATGATGTTGGTCATCGGCGCCAACACCATCGCCAAGAAGGCCTCCAATACATCCCTCTACTAAGAAAGGGCGGTGAGACGAAATGAAAAGAAAACTTGAGATCTCCGAACTGATCTTTAAGATCATCAGCTACACGCTCCTGACCGTGTTCGCCCTGTGCTGTCTCTACCCCTTCGTGTACGCCATCTCCTCCGCCATCTCCGGCGTCAGCGCCGTGGAGAACAGCGAGGTGTTCCTCTGGCCCCTGGCCGGTAAGACGGGCATCCAGTTCGAGGCCTTTGGCGAGATGTTCGGCAACAATATGTTCTGGAACTCCTACTCCAACACCCTGTTCCTCACCCTGTACGGCACCCTGTGGTCCATGCTGACCGCCATTCTGGGCGCCTACGCCCTGAGCAAGAAGCGGCTGCTGTTCCGCAAGAGCTTCAACTTCTTCCTGGTGTTCACCATGTGGTTCTCCGCCGGCATCGTGCCCCAGTACCTGAACTACATCGCCACCAGCAAGGCCTTTGAGGCCGTGGGCATCACCGACGACAAGTGGTTGGTGGTCATCGCCATGGGTATGGCGGCCATGAACATCATCCTGCTGCGAAACGCCTTTGAGGGCGTTCCCTCCGAGATCGAGGAGGCCGCCATCGTGGACGGCGCCACCGAGATGCAGGTGCTCACCAAGGTATACATCCCCATGAGCAAGTCCACCATCGCCACGGTGTCCCTGCTCTTCGCCATCTCCCGCTGGAACGGCTACTTCTGGGCCCGCCAGATGATCGACAACTCCAACGAGCACCCGCTGCAGGTGTTCCTGCGGAACCAGCTGGAGCAGTACACCGACTCCGAGTACATCGCGGGCTGGAACCGCAACTACGCCCCTGACTCCGTGATCTACGCCCTGGTGGTCTGCTCGGTCATTCCCATCCTTATCATCTACCCCTTCATCCAGAAATACTTTGCCAAGGGCGTCAACGTCGGCGGCGTGAAGGAGTAAAGAAATAATCCACACGGGCCCTGAGCCCAACCCATTTCAAGGAGGAACGATGAAAATGAAAAAGACACTTGCCCTTGGCCTTGCCCTGCTGATGCTGCTGGGCGCTCTGGCTGGCTGTGGCCCATCCATCTCTGTCCAGCCTGAGAACGGCGACTCCGACAGCAACAACACCGCCACCACCTCTACTTATAACAACCCCGACCTGGCCTTCACCCCCGGCACCGTGCTCCGCATGGCCGTGGGCTACAACTCCACCAAGACCGGCCTGTTCTTTGACGCCGAGGTCGCCGGCTCCGGCATCACCCTGGCCGACGGCAAGACCTACAACACCGGCGACCTGAAGCCCACTTGGGTGGAGATCCAGAACGACCTGGGCATGGTCTTTGAGGACAAGTACCAGGGCAACAGCGACTCCAAGGAGTTCGAGTACTGGAAGGAAAAGCTCACCGATGTGGACATGGTGGCGGGCACCGCTACCCAGCTGGGTGAGTACGGCGTGGCCGGCAGCCTGGTGAACATCGCCGACTATCTGGACAAGATGCCCAACTTCAAGGCTTACCTGGACGCCAACCCCATCGTCCGTATGTCCATCACCAGCGACACCGACAACGGCGGCATCTTCTTCAGCCCCTACTTTGACGGCGTGGACGACATCGAGCGTATGCCCCTGATGCGCACCGACTGGGTCCGCAAGCTGCTGGACGGCGACGGCGCCTTCGCCGCGGACGCCTCCGGCACCACCGCCACCCCCGTCTATGAGCCCTATATGCCCACCTCCGGCAAGATCGACATCGACGTGGTCACCCCCGACGGCTCCAGCGTGGAGACCGTCACCAAGGACTACGACGCCGCCGGCAACATCATCGCCAAGATGAACGCCGTCGGTCCCATGAGCGGCGTGGACGCGGTGAATATGCTCCGTGACTACATCGACCAGGCCTACGGCGGCTACTACGGCACCAACCGCTCCGACCTCTTCATCGGCCAGAACGCCGCCTGGGACGCCGACGAGCTGGTGGCCCTGCTGCGCTGCGTGGTCTCCAACGCCCAGACCCTCAACGGAACCGACCAGATCCAGGGCCTGTTCTGCCGCGAGGACAACAACAACCAGCGCCGTCTGGACATGGTCCATCTGGCGGGCGTGCTCTTCGGCGTGCGCGGCCTGGAGTCCCGCAAGGATTACCTCTATGTGGACACCGAGGGCAATCTCCGCGACGCCCGTCAGGAGACCGCCACCTATGAGGCCCTGGACAAGATGAACGACCTGGTGAAAGAGGGCCTGGTCTCCACCGCCTTCGTCAACAACGAGGAGGTCAACTCCAAGCAGTACCTGACCAACGACCTGGGCTTCATGCACTTCGACTACAACCAGACCCAGACCCTCTTCAACGACCAGCCCGACGTGCTGGATGCCGCCGCCGGCGAGGAGTACCGGGCCGTTATGGTCCCCGTGGCCCGCTGGTATGACGGCACCGACCCCAACGGCGTGTATATGCGCTTCGCTGAGTCCTGGCGCAGCGTGAAGCCCGGCGGCTGGGCCATCTCTGCCGCTGGCGTCAAGGGCAACGACGACAAGCTCAACGCCTGCCTGGCCCTGATCGACTTCGCCTACACCGACGAGGGCATGATCCTCCTCAGCTATGGTCCCAAGGCCTTCCGCGCCGACACCACCTTCAACTTCAACGGCCAGCAGATGCCCGAGATCTCCGAGGCCTGCCGGGAAGAGCTCTGGGACAAGGCCGGCGGCAACTACACCAACTACGCCCGCCAGTACCTGGGCTCCACCCTCTCCTTCGTCAAGTGCCAGTCCTTCGAGTATCAATGCACCACCGAGGTGGGCAAGGAGGGCGCCGGTTACATCTCCAACGCCATCGGCCTGGGCACCATCAAGCACCCTGCGCTGGCCGTTGACCCCTCCAACTGGTGGTACACCAGCGTGCCCACCACCCTGCCCACCACCAAGGTCGAAAACGACCAGATCAACAGCTACTCCAACCTGGGCAGCGTGATGTTCGGCACCTCCTCCGACCAGAAGAACATCCTGGTGGACATCATCGTGGGCGGCTACAAGGAAGAGGGCATGAGTGACCCCGCCTCCGCCGCCGCCACGGTGGCCAGCGCCTACTCCGGCACGCAGTATCTGGAGCTCCAGAACCGCGGCTGGCAGCGCGCCATCGACTTCTACAACAGCATCCAGTAACGGTAGCTGCCTCTGACGCAGCTTGGTAAGGCTACCTTCCCCAGTTCCTCCGCGTTGGGGGGACTGGGGAACGGGTAAAACAGGGAGGTCGCTATGTATAAGAAACAAGTCAAACTGCAACGGGTGTTTTGCCTGTTGGCCCTCATCGCCAGCGCGCTGGTCTTTGTCTACTCGCTGGGACTGGTGACGGACCTCTACGACTCGCTGTACACCGCAAGGGGATATGTCACAGGCGCGGAGATCTTCGATGACATCCAGCCCTTCAACAACCAGTTGATGCTGGCGGGTCTTGGTCTGATCATCCTCTCCCTGGGCCTGTTCCTCACCAGCACCCACATCCGCCGCCGCTACTACATCGGCAACTACGCGGCCACCGCCATCTGGTCTGTGGCCGCCGTGGCTGTGGCCGTGTGGAGCCACATCCAAATCGAGGCGTTCAAGAACCAGTTCCTCACCACCGTGAACTTCGAGGAGCTGAGGGAATACGCCGACCGGTTCAAGACCCTCTACACCGAATCCACCTTCTGGTTCGACGCGCACTATCTTGTCCTCGGCGTGCTCTTGCTCACCGTGGTCATCCTGGTGGGCAACGTCATCTGGAAGATGAACCTCATGAAGCAGGAGGCCGCCCTTCTCGACGGCTCCGCCGCCAAACTGACCAGCGGCGCCGCAGCCAAGGCCCAGTGAACCAAGGCCCCGCAGAAGAGCCCACCGCGCTTATGAATTAGAAGGAGGCGACAGCATCATGAACGAAGAGCAGATGATCCGACGGGACAGAATGCGCTTCAAGAAAAACAAATTGTCCGCCAATCTCACGTTGCTGGCCATTGTGCTGGACGTGCTGTACTTTGTCAACATCTATCAGAACGACGCCGGTTCCTACTACCACAACTGGATCATCGGCGTCTCCGTGGTCTACAATCTGATCTTCATGTTGGCCGCGTTCCTCTCGGAAGAGGGCGTGAAGAACTACAAGGAGCTCTACTCCATTCCCCTGGTGATCCTGGGCGTGATCCAGATCGTCCGCATATTCATCCTTCCCTGGCAGGCCCACAGCTACATCAACGTAGATGCCGGCTTCCCTGAGCCCCCCATGGGCAACGGCCAGTTCACCTACCTGGTCATCCTGCTCATCGCCTCGGCGGTGTGCCTGGTGGCTGCGGCTGTGATCAACTTTATCAAGTGCAACGCGCTGGCAGTCCACATGAAGATGCTGGAAGAGCGTTCCGCCGCGAGCGGCGCTCTGGCCGGCAAGAGCGCGTAAGGAGGGGTCAAGATGGCAGAACTGAGTTTACAGCATATCGACAAGATATACGATAACAATGTTCAGGCGGTCTTTGACTTCAACCTGGACGTAAAAGACGGCGAACTCATCGTGCTGGTGGGACCCTCCGGCTGCGGCAAGTCCACCACCCTCCGCATGGTGGCCGGACTGGAGGACATCTCCAAGGGCCGGCTCTACCTGGACGGCAAGGACATCACCCAGACCCCGGCCAAGGACCGGGACATGGCCATGGTCTTCCAGAACTACGCCCTCTACGGCCACATGACCATCTACGAGAACATGGCCTTCTCCCTGACCTTGCGGAAAGAGAACCCCAACGTCATCCACAAGAAGGTCCTGGCGGCGGCGGAGATCCTGGGCCTGACCTCCCAGCTGAACAAAAAGCCCGACCAGCTCTCCGGCGGCCAGCGCCAGCGTGTGGCCATGGGCCGGTCCATCGTCCGCAACCCCAAGGTGTTCCTCTTTGACGAGCCCCTCTCCAACCTGGACGCCAAGCTCCGCGGCGCCACCCGCCGGGAGATCCTGCTCCTCCACAAGCGGCTCAAGGCCACCATGCTCTACGTCACCCACGACCAGACCGAGGCGTTGACCCTGGCCGACCGCATCGTGTGTATGTCCATGGGTCACGTCCAGCAGGTGGGCACGCCCCTGGAGCTCTACGATTCCCCCAACAACGTGTTCGTGGCCAGCTTCATCGGTCTGCCGCCCATGAACCTCTTCGACGCGAAGGTGGACGGGGACGACCTGCTCATCCAGCAGGGCCAGGGCTACCGCGTCCCCCTCACCGCCCAGGAGAAGCAGATGCTGGCCGCCTACCAGGGCAAGGAGATCATCCTGGGCGTCCGCCCCGAGGACATCGGAGAGGGCGCGGGCTTCCCGGTGGTGGTGTCCAACAACGAGAACCTGGGCATGAACACCCTGGTCTACGGCAACATCGGCGGCCCCGGCGGCGTGAAGATCTGCGCCAAGCTCAAGGGCTGGATCGGCCACCAGCACGGGGACAACGTCCAGTTCACCATCAAGCGCAAGCATCTCTTTGACAAAGAGACGACCAACGCCATTCGGTAAGGGGGCGAGAGACATGGAAAAGAAGAAATTGGGCTTCGTGGGGGGCCTCAAGGAGTTCTGCCGCAAGCGCATCGTGGCGCTGAAGCACAAACCCCAGACCATTCCCATGATCATGCTGGTCATCACCTTCCTGTATTACTCGCTGAACCTGACCAAGATCTCCAACGCCACCGCCATCGTGAACAAGACCCCCATGGGTCTGTGCGGCTTCATCACCATGCTGTTCTCCATGCTGGCCCTGGTGTGCTTCATGAACTCCTTCCCCAGCCGCAAGCCGGTGAATAAGCCCATGCTGATCCTCATGTTCGCCATGATGCTGGGCGTGCTGGGCGCGGACGCCATCTACTACATGACGGTGATCAACGCCGCCGCCACCACCAAGCTCACCATCGACAAGGTCAACGTGATGAACGGCGCCCTCCAGGTCCTCACGGTCCATGTGGTCCTGATCGTCATCTCCCTGGCCCTGGTGGTGCTGATGCCCCTTTACAGCAAGCTGATCCGCAAGATCAAGACCAGCGTAGAGGTGGAGGCCGGCGGAGAAATGGCCGCCATCGACGTCTCCGGCGAGGACTAATATGGCAGCCAAGCCCGGAAAAGGCCCACGGCAGGACAAGCACCGCAGCGCCACGGAGTATTACAAGCTCAACACCCAGGCTGTGGAGGACCTGGCCTCGGCGGACGAATCCAACTCCCCGGAGGTCACGCCGGAAGAACTGGAGCGATACGGCGCCGCCCGGCGCGGCGTCCTCCCCAACTGGTTGAAGGTCTGCTTCGTGAAGTTCTGGTTCGCCGGAGCGGTAGAGTTCTTCATGGTCACTGGCCTGGTGCTGATGTACCCAGCCATCGCCTTGCCGGAAAACCAAATTTTGATCGTAGGCATCGTTATGGGCATGGTCACAGACCTACTCACCAATAACATCCTGCGGTTCATGGCCTCACCGGATGGAGCCAACGATCCCTGGATGATGTTCGCGAAGAAACGCTTTCTCACCTTCTTTTTCAACATCATCTATGCCATGCTCCTCATTTTCATCGTCATCCTACTCTATGCCGCGATCAACGCCGCGCTGAACGCCATCCTCGGCGGGGCCGAGCCCTTTGAGCTGATGGTAGAGCCGCTGCTGTTCGGACTGCTCTATCTGCTCAGTGACCTGGCGCTGGTCGGGCTGAAAAATCTCATATTCAAGTTGGTTTCATCCCGGAAAAACAAGAATGTGCAGGAGGGTTAAGTCATGTCTACCCTGGAGCTGAAAAATGTCAACAAAATATACCCCAACGGATTCCACGCGGTTCATGATTTCAACCTCACCATCGACAAAGGTGAGTTCATTGTCTTCGTTGGACCCTCCGGCTGTGGGAAGTCCACCACCCTGCGGATGATCGCCGGGCTGGAGGACATCTCCAGCGGCGACTTCACCATCGACGGCAAGCGGGTCAACGAGCTGGGTCCCCGGGAGCGGGAGGTGGCCATGGTGTTCCAGAGCTACGCCCTCTATCCCAACATGACCGTCTTTGACAACATCGCCTTCGGCCTCACCCTCCAGGGTGTGGACGATGACGTGATCGAAGAGCGGGTGCTGAAAACCGCCAAGATCCTGGGCCTGACCGACTACCTGGACCGCTTCCCCAGGGCCCTCTCCGGCGGCCAGCGCCAGCGTGTGGCCATCGGCCGGTCCATCATCCGGAAGGTGGGCATCTTCCTCATGGACGAGCCGCTGTCCAACCTGGACGCCAAGCAGCGCGTCACCATGCGTTCCGAGATCGCCCAGATCCACCGCGAGGCCGGCGCCACCACCATCTACGTCACCCACGACCAGACCGAGGCCATGACCCTGGCCGACCGCATCGTGGTCATGAAGGACGGCTACGTCCAGCAGATCGGCACCCCCAAGGAGCTGTACTTCGATCCCGTCAACGTATTCGTGGCCGGCTTCATCGGCGAGCCGCCCATGAACTTCATCCGCGCCAAGGTCAAGGGCGGCAAGATCGCCCTGGGTGAGAACATCGTGGACCTGGCCCCTGTGCTGGGGGATAAGGTCTCCGCCTACGAGGGCAAGCGGATCGTCTTTGGCTTCCGGCCGGAGGCCATCGAGTTGGGCAAGGCGGAGGACGCCTACCAGATCAACGCCCTGGTGGAGCTCACCGAGATGCTGGGCGACAACACCAACGTCTATGTGGTGGCCGGGGAAGAGCGCGCCATCCTCAAGGTCGATCCCCATGATACCCCTGAGATGGACGCCTCGATCACTTTCTCCATCCCCTACAAGAACGTCTACCTCTTTGACGACGAGACCGAAATGGTCATCAAGTGAGAGACCGGCCCCTGTGAAATGGACAAAAGCTCCGAGTTCCACGGAACTCGGAGCTTTTATTTTTTCCTTGCCAGCCATATTTTTCTGGACTTATCGCCCCAGGTGCGGTATACTATCCATATGGACAAAAAGGATATGAGAAAGGAAGGGTGATCCTATGCTGCAGATCGGCCTCCGCCTCCACGACGGCGAGAAGCTGCCGCTGGAGGAACTGCTGCCCATCACCGCCAAAAAGGGCTTCAAGTGCGTCCACATGGCCCTGGGCAAGTCCCTCAAGGGGGTGCCCAACGGCCCGGCCAACCTGAATCCGGGCTACGCGGGCTATCTGAAACGGCTGTTTTGGGACAACGGGCTGGACATCGCCGTCCTGGGCAACTACCTGAATCTGGCCCACCCGGACTCCGCCGCCCTGCGGGACATCCAGGAGCGCTACTACGCCCACATCCGCTTCGCCGCCTACCTGGGCTGCGCCATGGTGGGCACCGAGACCGGCGCCCCCAACCCGGAGTACAAATTCTGCCCGGAGTGCCGGAGCGACCAGGCCCTGGCCACCTTCATCCAAAACCTCAAGCCCGTGGTCCGCTGTGCCGAGCAGTACGGCGTCACCGTGGCCATTGAGCCGGTGGCCAAGCACATCGTCTGGAACCCCCAGCGCTGCCGGACGGTGCTGGACGAGATCGGCAGCCACAACCTGCGGGTCCTCTTCGACCCGGTGAACCTGTTGAGCATGGAAAATCTCAGCCGCCGGGACGAGGTGCTGGCCCAGGCCATGGAACTGCTGGGCCCCGACATCGCCATGGTCCATCTGAAAGACTATCTGCCCGAGGACGCCGGCGGCCAGCTCAAGGCCGCCGCCCCTGGACACGGCGGCATGGATTACACCGCCGTCATGCGCTTTTTGAAGGCGGAAAAGCCCTTCATCTACGCCACGCTGGAAAACACCTCTCCCGACAACGCGGAAGCCTGCCGCGAGGCCATGGAAGCGGCCTACCTCCAGGCGTGAGAGGCGATGGATACCATTCTCTACGTGGGCGAACACCCCCGGACCTTCGATGTGCGCTGGCACAGCCACGACCACTGGGAGCTGGTGTACTGCACCGGCGGCGAGGGGGTTTTCCGGCTGGAAAACGGCACGGCGATCCACTATCGCCACAACCAGGCCGTGGCCATTCCGCCGGGCGAGGTCCACATGAACAACTCCGACCAGGGCTTCACCAACATCCACCTCACCATGGACTCCCCCGCCTTTCCCTACAAGACCGCCTTTCTGGTGGAGGATGACGCCCAGGGCAACATGGGCGCCGCCTTCGCCCAGGCCCGGTTTTACGCCCAGTCCGACCTGCGCCGCCGGGACCTGGTGCTCTCCGCGCTGGGCGAGCTGATCACCAGCTTTATGATCGCCTTTCGTGACAACGGGGAGTTTTCCCCGGCTGTGGAGATGATCCGCTCCAGCATCATCCGCAACTTCGCCAGCCCCTCCTTTGAGCTGGACGGGGAGATCCGCCGGATGCCGTTCAACTACGACTACCTTCGCAAGCTCTTCCAGAAAGAGATGGGCCTGACGCCGCTGAAATACATGATGGACCTCCGCATGAAGCGGGCCGGAAATATGCTGGGCGCGGTGTGGACCCGGGAATACTCCGTGGCCGAGGTGGCGGAAAACTGCGGCTTTTCCGACGCGCTCTACTTCTCCCGCGTGTTCAAGAAATACTACGGCTGCTCTCCCACGGAGTTCGTCAAGCACAGCAAGGGCGAGGGATAGCCGCCATATCCGTATTGTGAATATTTCGTGTCGTTTCTGACATATGGTTATGCAATTCTATATATTATAATGTGCTTTACAAGGGAAAATATAGCCAATTCCAACAAACCGGCCTCTTTCCCACAGGGGTCCGGGGAAAAAACGAAACCAATTTGAGGAGGAGTTTATCATGGGCATCGACATCCGCTATTCTACCGGACCGGGCGACGTGAAGCGCTACACCACCGAGGAGCTTCGCCGGGAGTTTCTGATCACCGACCTCTACCAGCCCGACCAGGTGGTGGCGGTCTACTCCCATGTGGATCGCATGGTCACCATGGGCTGTATGCCCGTGAAGGAGAGCGTCTCCATCGACAAGGGGATGGACGTGTGGCACACCTTTGGCGTCAACTACCTGCTGGAGCGCCGGGAGATGGGTGTGTTCAACATCGGCGGCGACGGCTCCATCACCGTGGACGACAAGGTCTACGACCTGGGCTACAAGGACTGCCTGTACATCACCATGGGTGCCAAGGAGGTCCTCTTTGCCAGCAAGGACTCCGCCAGGCCCGCCAAGTTCTACATGGTCTCCGCCCCCGCCCACTGCTCTTACGAGACCCGGCTCATCAAGATCGCCGACGCCAACAAGCGGCCGCTGGGCGCCATGGAGACCTCCAACAAGCGCACCATCAACCAGTTCATCCACCCCGACGTGCTCAAGACCTGCCAGCTGTCCATGGGCATGACCGTGCTGGAGCCGGGCAGCGTGTGGAACACCATGCCGGCCCACACCCACGAGCGGCGCATGGAAGTCTATATGTACTTTGAAATTCCGGAGGACAACGTGGTCTTCCACATGATGGGCCAGGGCCAGGAGACCCGTCACCTGGTCATGCTCAACGAGCAGGCCGTCATCAGCCCCAGCTGGTCCATCCACGCCGGCGCCGGCACCAGCAACTACACCTTCATCTGGGCCATGGGCGGCGAGAACCAGGCCTTTGACGACATGGATACCATTCCCACCACCGAGCTTCGGTAAAGCACCCGGAACAAGGGGGAACACGCTATGAAATTCCATCTTCTCTGCGCCACCGCCGTCTCCGCCTGCTTCGAGCTGGACAACCAGGCGCCCTATTACGCGCCCCAGACCTTTGACGTGGCGCTGGACGGCCAGACCGTCCTCCGGGACGTGAAAACCAACGTCTTTTCCCTGTTCGACCTGACGCCGGACACGGCTTACGAGGTGGCGGTGGCGGGCGACGCCGTGGCCTTCCGCACCCTGCCGGAGAGCGCCTGCCTCAACGTCATGGACTTTGGCGCCAAGGCGGACGGCGTCACCGACGACACCGCCGCCATCCAGAGCGCCATCAACGTCTGTCCCTCCGGCGGACGGGTGATGGTGCCGGCGGGGACATACCTCATCCGGCCCCTGGTGCTCAAGTCGGATCTGACGCTGAACTTGAAAGAGGGCGCGGTGTTGAAAGCCGACCCGGTGGAGGAGCACTACCCGCTGCTGCCCGGCGAGCCGGAGGACGGCGTCACCGGGGCCAACGTCCAGGTCAACTCCTGGGAGGGCTCTCCCGCTCTGGGCCGCCAGAGCATCCTCAGCGCCTATTACGCCCAGAACGTCAACGTGGTGGGCCAGGGCGTCATCGACGGCAACGCCACCCACGACACCTGGTGGAAGGACGTCAAGACGCGGGAGATCGCCCGGCCCAAGCTGGTCTTTTTCAACCACTGCGAGCACGTCCTCTTCCACGGCATCACCGGCCGCTACTCCCCGGCCTGGCACTTCCACCCCTTCTTCTGCAAGGACGTGGGGTTTTACAACATCGCTGTGGAGGCCCCCGCCAACTCCCCCAACACCGACGGCACCGACCCGGAGAGCTGTGACGACGTGCGCTACATCGGCGTGCGCTTCTCCGTGGGGGACGACGCCATCGCCATCAAATCCGGCAAGATGTATATGGGCATGAAGTACAAGACCCCTGCCATCCGCCATGTGATCCGCAACTGCCTCATGGAATACGCCCACGGGGCCGTGGTCCTGGGCAGCGAGATCTCCGGCGGCATCCAGGAGCTCTCCGTCAGCCAGTGCTACTTCTCCCACACCGACCGGGGCCTTCGCATCAAGACCCGCCGTGGCCGGGGCGAGCAGTGCGTGGTGGACGGGGTGGAGTTCTCCAACATCACCATGGACAACGTCATGTGCCCCATCGTCATCAATATGTACTACTTCTGCGACCCCGACGGCAAGACTGAGTACGTCTGGTCCAAGGAGCCTCTGCCGGTGGACGAGCGGACGCCCCGCATGGGGTCCTTCCTGTTCCGGGACATCACCTGCACCGACTGCGAGTGGGCCGCCGCCTACTGTTACGGCCTGCCGGAGATGCCGGTGGACAGCGTGACCATCGAGAACGTGACCTTCACCATGAAAGAAAAGGCGGAGGCGGGCAAGCCCGCCATGATGACCAACGCCGACGAGACCTGCAAGTGGGGCCTCTACTTCAACTGCGTGAGGCGCGTGACGCTGAAAAACGTCACCGTCACCGGCCAGGAGGGGCAAAAGGTCATCGCCCAGAACGTGGAGGAGGTGACAGACCAGTGAACGTCATTGAGCGCTACGTCCAGCAGATCCTGGACGGCTCCACGCCGGATAAGCCCCTTTGGAACATCGAGAAGATCCACCAGGGCAAGATCAACGGCTGGAACTACATCGACGGCTGCATGATGATCGCCCTGCTGAATCTCCACGAGATCACGGGGAGCCAGGTCTACTTCGACTTTGCCGAAAACTACCTGGACTACTACGTCCTGGACGACGGCTCCATGCGGGGCTACAAGGAAGAGGACTACAACCTGGACAACCTGTGCGAAGGCCGCCCCCTCTTCGACGTCTACGCCGCCACCGGCAAGGAGAAGTACCGCCGGGCCATCGAGACCCTCTACGGCCAGATCCTCCGCCAGCCCCGGACGGCGGAGGGCAACTTCTGGCACAAGCAGATCTATCCCAACCAGGTCTGGCTGGACGGGCTCTACATGGCCCAGGTGTTCTACACCAAATACACCACCCAGTTCGAAGCTTGCAAAAACTACCCCGACATCCTGAACCAGTTCCGCACCGTCCGGGCCAGGATGTACGACGAAAAGACCGGTCTCTACCGCCACGGCTGGGACTCCAGCGGACAGGCCTTCTGGTGTGAGCCCGACGGCCGGAGCAAAAACCCCTGGCTGCGGTCCCTGGGCTGGTTCTCCGCCGCCCTCATCGACGTGACCAGCCAGCTGGCCGACGGCCACGAGGACATGAAGGACGAGCTCACCGGCATCGCCCGGGAGCTGGCGGGGAATTTGGTCAAGTACGTGGACGAAAAGGTTGGAATGCTCTGGCAGGTGCCCGACCAGCCCGGACGGGAGGGCAACTACCCGGAGACCTCCGGCTCGGCCATGGCCGCCTACTTCTTCCTCAAAGGCGCGCGGGTGGGCATTCTGGACGCGACATACGCCCCCGTGGGCGCCAGGATCTTCCAGAACATCTGCAAGACCTACCTCACCGATGTGGACGGCAAGCTGAACCTGGGCGGCATCTGCCTGGTGGCCGGCCTGGGGCCGGAGAACAACCGCCGCCGGGACGGCAGCTACGAGTATTACATCTCCGAGCCCATCGTGGAAAACGACGCCAAGGGCCTTGCCCCCTTCCTCATGTGCTACACCGAGCTGCTCCGCAGTGGACAGGATCTGTCTTTCCTCGACAACTGACCGTATTTTTTATCCAGGTATCAACAAATCGTTTTTAATATGGAAAGGAGTTCGATCATCATGGTAAACGACAAGAGCTTCCGTTTGGACGGCAAGGTGGCCCTGGTGACAGGCGCTTCCTACGGCATCGGCTTCGCCATCGCCTCCGCCTACGCCAACGTGGGCGCCACCATCGTCTTCAACGACATCAAGCAGGAACTGGTGGACAAGGGCCTGGCGGCCTACAAGGAGCTGGGCATCGACGCCCACGGCTACGTCTGCGACGTCACCGATGAAAACGCCGTCAAGGCCATGGTGGACCAGATCGAAAAGGAAGTGGGCGTCATCGACATTCTGGTGAACAACGCCGGCATCATCAAGCGCATCCCCATGCTGGAGATGACCGCCAACGACTTCCGCCAGGTCATCGACATCGACCTCAACGGCCCCTTCATCGTCTCCCAGGCGGTCCTGCCCGCCATGATCAAGAAGGGCCACGGCAAGATCATCAACATCTGCTCCATGATGAGCGAGCTGGGCCGGGAGACCGTCTCCGGCTACGCCGCGGCCAAGGGCGGACTGAAGATGCTGACCCGGAACATCTGCGCGGAGTTTGGCGCCGCCAACATCCAGTGCAACGGCATCGGCCCCGGCTACATCGCCACGCCCCAGACCGCCCCTCTGCGCGAGAAGCAGCCCGACGGCTCCCGCCACCCCTTCGACGAGTTCATCTGCTCCCGCACCCCCGCCGGCCGCTGGCTGGAGGCGGAGGAGCTCACCGGCCCCGCCATCTTCCTGGCCTCCGACGCCTCCAACGCCGTCAACGGCCACATCCTCTACGTGGACGGCGGCATCCTGGCCTACATCGGCAAGCAGCCCTGACCCCGGACAGCCGGACCCCAACTATAATTTGAAGGAGAAAGCATCCTATGGATAAGCTGAATTACGCGGTCCTGAAAGCCTCCGGCTACCAGGGCTACATTCTGGAGAAGGCGCCGGAAAAGGTCTTGCAGTTTGGCGAGGGCAACTTCCTGCGGGCCTTTGTGAACTACTGGTTCGACGTATCCAACGAAAAGGCCGGCTGGAA
The DNA here is from genome assembly GCA_947599925.1 of uncultured Oscillospiraceae bacterium. GTDB lineage: Bacteria > Bacillota > Clostridia > Oscillospirales > Oscillospiraceae > MGBC124762. The sequence continues at coordinate 42,714 of CANQFT010000001.1, forward strand.
CGGCAAGTGCGTCCTGGTCCAGCCCATCGCGCCGGGCCTGGCCAAGCTCATCAACGACCAGGAAGGGCTCTACACCCTCTACCTCCGGGGCCGGGAAAACGGCGAAAAGGTGGACCGCAAGCGGGTCATCTCCTCCGTCTCCCGCTGTCTCAACCCCTACGAGAAATCCGACTTTGACGCCATGATGGACGTGGCGGTCAGCGACGATCTGGAGTACGTGGTCTCCAACACCACCGAGGCCGGCATCGTCTACGACCCCGCCTGCCAGCTGACCGACGAGCCCGCCTCCTCCTTCCCCGGCAAGCTGACCCAGGTGCTCTACAAGCGCTTCCAGGCCGGCAAGGGCGGCCTTGTCATCCTCTCCTGCGAGCTCATCGACAACAACGGCAAAGAGCTTTTGAAGTGCGTCAACCAGTACATCGACCAGTGGAAGCTGGAAGAGGGCTTCCGGGCCTACGTCAACAACGACTGCACCTTCTGCTCCACCTTGGTGGACCGCATCGTTCCCGGCCGCATCCGCGACCCGGAGGAGGTGGCCCGGCTGGAGGCGGAGAACGGCTACCACGACGAGCTCATCGACGTGGGCGAGGTATTCGGCGTGTGGAACATCGAGGGCCCCGCCTGGCTGGAGGAGAAGCTGCCTTTCAAGAAAGCCGGGGTCAACTGCCCCGTGGTGCCCGACGTGACCCCCTACAAAAAGCGCAAGGTCCGCATCCTCAACGGCGCCCACACCGGCTTTGTGCTGGGGGCCTACCTGGCGGGCTTTGACATCGTCCGGGACTGCATGGAGGACGACACGGTCCGGGGCTTTATGAACAAGATGCTCCACGAGGAGATCATCCCCACGCTGCCTCTGGACAAAAAGGACCTGGAGGACTTCGCCTCCGCCGTCCAGGACCGGTTCAACAACCCCTTTGTGAACCACCAGCTCATGGACATCTCCCTGAACTCCACCTCCAAGTGGCGCGCCCGGAATATGCCCTCTTTCCTGGAGTACATCGAAAAGACCGGCAAACTGCCCGCCTGCCTCACCATGTCCTTCGCCGCCTACATCGCCTTCTTCTCCAACGACATCCAGGAGCGGACCGAGAAGAACCTGATCTGCAAGCGGCCCAAGGGTGACACCTACGCCTGCTCCGACGACGGCTGGGCCCTGGACTTCTACTTCGCCCACAAGGACGACAGCGTGGAGGACCTGGTCCACGCGGTGATGACCAACCAGCAGATGTGGGGCCAGGATCTGACCCAGGTCCCCGGCTTTGAGGCGGCTACCGTGGCCAACCTGAAAAAGATCCGCGCCGAGGGCGCCAAGGCGGCTTACGCATCCTGCCTGTAAGGAGGGACATCCATGCCGGACTTCATCAAAATTCACCCCAGTGACAATGTGGCGGTGGCCCTGCGGCCCGTTCCGGCGGGCACGGTCTTTGAGGGCGTTTCCGCCAACATGGACATTCCCCAGGGCCACAAAATGGCCCTGCGGGACATCGCCCAGGACGAGAACGTGATCAAATACGGCTTTCCCATCGGCCACGCCACCCAGCCCATCGCCGCGGGCGACTGGACCCACACCCACAATATGCGTACCAACCTGGAAGGGGAGATGGAGTACACCTACAACCCCAAGGTGACGCCGGTGGCCCCCGTGCCCCCCAAAACCTTCCAGGGCTACCGCCGCAAGGATGGCCGGGCCGCCACCCGCAACGAGATCTGGATCATCCCCACCGTGGGCTGTGTCAACGACGTGGCCAAGGCCCTGGTCCGGGGCAACCAGGACCTGGTGAAAGGCTCCATCGACGGGCTCTACACCTTCACCCACCCCTTCGGCTGTTCCCAGACCGGGGAGGACCACGCCCAGACCCGCAAGCTGTTGGCCGCTCTGACCCGCCACCCCAACGCCGGGGCGGTGCTGGTGCTGAGCCTGGGCTGTGAGAACCTGACCCACGAGCAGTTTTTGGCCGAGCTTGGGGACTACGACCCCGACCGGGTGAAGTTCCTCACCTGCCAGGACGTGGACGACGAGCTCACCGCCGCCCGTCCCATCCTGGAGGAGTGCGCCAAGTTCGCCGGACAGTTCCAGCGGGAGACCATCCCCGCCACCGAGCTGGTGGTGGGCATGAAGTGCGGCGGCTCCGACGGTTTGAGCGGCATCACCGCCAACCCCACCGTGGGCCGCTTCAGCGACCTGCTGGTGGCCATGGGCGGCTCCACGGTGCTCACCGAGGTGCCGGAGATGTTCGGCGCCGAGGGCTTTTTGATGGACCGCTGTGTCAACGAAGCGGTGTTCCAAAAGGCCGTCTCCATGATCAACGGCTTCAAAAACTACTTCATCCGCCACGGCGAGGTGGTCTATGACAACCCCAGCCCCGGCAACAAGCAAGGCGGCATCACCACCTTGGAGGACAAGTCCTGCGGCTGTGTCCAGAAAGGCGGCTCCGCCCCCATCATGGACGTGATCGGCTACGGCGAGCAGGTGACCACCAAGGGCCTCAATATGCTCTACGGCCCTGGCAACGACCTGGTCTCCGCCACCGCCCTCACCGCGGCGGGGGCCCACGTGATCCTCTTCACCACCGGCCGGGGCACCCCCTTCGGCGCCCCCGCGCCCACCATGAAGCTGGCCACCAACACGCCCCTGGCCACCAAAAAATCCACCTGGATCGACTTCAACGCCGGCGTGGTGGCCGACGGGGCCAAGACCCTGGACGAAGCCGCCCAGGACCTGATGGACCTGGTGCTGGAGGTCTGTTCGGGCAAAAAGACCCGCGCCGAGGAAAAGGGCTTCCGGGAGATCTCGATCTTCAAAGACGGCGTCGTGTTGTAATCGGGAGAGGGAAGCGAGTCCATGGCTGTTGGCGTCACAAAAAAAGACGAATCCTTTCGCCAATACGCCCTCACCGGTCCGGCGCTGAAGGTCCTGCTGTCGGTGTGTCTGCCCCTGGCGCTCTACCAGGCGCTCCAGAGCATCTTCTCCATTCTGGACACCCTTATGGCGTCCCACATCAGCGCCGGTTCCGTCTCCGCCGTGGCGGTGCTCACCCAGATCAAGGCCATGATCTCCGCCGTCGGCGGCGGCCTCTCCATGGGCGGGTGCATCAAGGTCTCCGAGAGCTACGGCCGGGGTGATTACGAAGCCGTCCGCCGCCAGGTCTCCACGCTCTACGCCATCACCGTGTGCGCCGGCGTCGCCATCATCGCCGTGCTCATCCCCTTCGCCCGGCCCTTTCTGGTCCTGCTTCGGACCCCGGAGGAACTGATCGACACCGGCATCGGCTACTTCCGCGTGGAGATCTTTACCCTGGTCGTCACCTTCTTCAACAACGTCTACATCGCCACCGAGAAGGCCCGGGGCCACTCCCGGAAGATCCTGATTCTGAATCTGGCCGTCATCCTGACCAAGATGGGCCTCACGGCGCTGTTTGTCTACGTGCTGGACCAAGGGGTCATGATGATCGCCGTGGCCACGCTGTGCGGACAGCTCCTGCTGCTGGGCTACGCGCTGTGTACCATGCCCAGGGACGAAGGGGCCTTCCGCTTTGGCCGGAGCAGCATCGACTGGCGCCGCCGGACGGTGCTGCCCATGCTGAACCTGTCCTACCCCGTGGCGGCGGAGAAGATGCTCTTCCAGGCGGGAAAGGTGACGGTGAACTCCATGGCCGGGGCCTACGGCTCTCTCACCGCCGGAGCCCTGGGCATCTCCAACAACATCGGCGGCCTCACCACCGGCTGGCAGTCCGGTATGCAGGACGGCGCCGCGCCGCTCATCAGCCAGAACCGCGGCGCGGGCAAGTACCGCCGGACCCTGTGGCTCTACCTGTGGCTGGTGGTGGTGAACGTGGCCATCGGCGTGGTTGGCCTGATCTTGGTGACCCAGGCCCTGCCCTGGTTGGCCCAGGTCTTTGCCCAGTCCAAAAACCAGTTTGACCCCGTGTTCCAGCAGATGATCGTGGACATCCACAGCTACGAGAAGCTGGGCTACATCACCTTGGGCATCCACTCGGCTACCCTGGCCCTGCTGCTGGGGTATGGGTACACCAAACTCACCCTGATCCTCAATGTGGCGCGGGTGTTCGTGTTCCGGGTGCCTGTGCTGTGGTATCTGCAGCACTACACCTCCGTGGGCCCGGAGGCCGTGGGCGTGACCATGATGGTGTCCAACATCTCCGTGGGCATCTGCGCGGTGCTCTTCGCCATCCCCGTGATCTTCCGCATCGTCAAAAAAGACCGGGAACAGCGGGAACGGGAACAACAAGGTTAGCTCAAATTGCAGGAACAATTTCAAATAGGAGGGAACCCAGTATGAACGACATTCTCAAGCGCATTTCCGACATCGGCATCATCCCCGTCATCGCCTTCAACTCCGTGGAGGAGGCGGTGCCCTTGTGCAAGGCTCTGGTGGCCGGTGGGCTGCCCGCCGCGGAGGTGACCTTCCGCACCGCCTGCGCCGAGGAGTGCATCCAGATCATCAACAAGGAAGTGCCCGATATGCTCCTGGGCGCTGGCACCGTCCTCACCACCGAGCAGGCCGACAAGGCCATGGCCGCCGGCGCCTCCTTCATCGTGGCCCCCGGCTACGACCCCGCCGTCTGCCAGCACGTTCTGGACAAGGGCGGCGTGATGGTCCCCGGCACCTGCTCCGCCGGTGAGATGCAGCAGGCCATGAACCAGGGCTGCCAGGGCCTCAAATTCTTCCCCGCCGAGGCCAACGGCGGCGTGGCCATGCTCAAGAACATCGGCGCGGCCCTGAAGAGCGCCCGCTGGATGTGTACCGGCGGCGTCAACGCCAAGAATGTCAACGACTACCTGGGCTATGACCAGATCGTGGCCGTGGGCGGCACCTGGATGTGCAAGGCCGACATGATCAAGGCCGGCAAGTGGGACGAGATCACCGCCATGTGCCAGGAGGCCGTGCGGACCATGCTGGGCTTCACCCTCAAGCACGTGGGCATCAACTGCGGCGACGCCGCCCAGGCCGCCAACGTGGCCAAGGCCATCGGCGCCATCTTCGGTTTCCCCTACAAAGAGGGCAACTCCAGCGACTTCGCCGGCACCGTGGTGGAGGCGTGCAAGGTCAAAAAGCCCGGCACCATGGGCCATATCGCCATCGGCACCAACGACGTAGACCGGGCCATCTACCATCTGGGACGCCAGGGCGTCAAGTTCATGGACACCGACAAGGTGGTGGACCAGGCCACCGGCAAGACCAAGGCCGTCTACATCGACGGCGAGTTCGGTGGCTTCGCCATCCACTTGGTCAAGAACTGAGTTACATCAAAATTTTATACATTTAGGAGGAACAACCACATGAAAGTCATCACCTTCGGCGAGCTCATGATCCGTCTCCAGCCCTACAACTACGAGCGCTTTGTCCAGGCCGATCACCTGGAGTTCACCTTCGGCGGCGGCGAGGCCAACGTGGCCGTCTCCCTGGCCAACTACGGCCTGGACGCCGCCTTTGTCACCAAGCTCCCCGCCCACGCCATCGGCCAGGCCGCCGTCAACTCCCTGCGGCGCTACGGCGTGGACACCTCTCTGATCACCCGCGGCGGCGACCGCGTGGGCATCTACTTCAACGAGAAGGGCGCCTCCCAGCGGGGCAGCGTCTGCATCTATGACCGGGCCCACTCCGCCATCCAGGAGGCCACCTCCGCCGACTTCGACTGGGACAAGATCTTCACCGGCGCCGACTGGTTCCACTTCACCGGCATCACCCCGGCCCTGGGCCCCAACGTGGTGGAGATCTGCAAGGAGGCCTGCAAGGCCGCCAAGGCCCACGGCGTGAAGATCTCCTGCGATCTGAACTACCGGGGCAAGCTGTGGACCCGGGCCCAGGCCCGGGAGGCCATGACCGAGCTGTGCCAGTATGTGGACGTGTGCATCTCCAACGAGGAGGACGCCAAGGACGTGTTCGGCATCGAGGCCGAGGCCACCGACATCTACGGCGGCTCCCTGAACCACGAAGGCTATAAGTCCGTAGCCAAACAGCTGGCCGACAAGTTCGGCTTTGAGAAGGTGGCCATCACCCTGCGGGAGAGCCACAGCGCCTTCGACAACGGCTGGTCCGCCATGCTCTACGACGTGGCCTCCAACGAGTACTGCTTCTCCAAGAAGTACGACCTGCACATCATCGACCGCGTGGGCGGCGGCGACAGCTTCGGCGGCGGCCTGATCTACTCCCTGCTCACCGGCAAGTCCACCCAGGCCGCGGTGGAGTTCGCTGTGGCGGCCTCCGCCCTGAAGCACTCCATCGAGGGCGACTACAACATGGTCACCGTCTCCGAGGTGGAGAAGCTGGCCGGCGGCGACGGCTCCGGCCGGATCCAGCGCTAATATGTCAAAGAAGGGGCCTATGGCCCCTTCTTTGACGGTCTAAAAAGCCTCGCAGAGTTTCGCGCCGTAGGGCGCGAAAGACTCATTGTCATTTTTTCCGGCGGCATGTACGTCGGAAAAAATACATCTCGGCCCGCAAACGTGCGCCCCGGTCGTCCTTGCGGTGGCCGGGGCGTGCGCTGCGGCGGGCCGCAAAAAACTGTCAAGGAAGCGGCGAAGCCGCTTCCTTGACAGCCTAAAAAAAGAGACTGGCCCCAGGCCAGTCTCTTTTTTTATGGGTGTGGCCTCACTTCTTCCGCAGGGCGCCCACGATCCCGCAGAGGATGCCGCCCACGGGGAAAACCACCCAGGCCGGGTGCCACAGGTCCCAGAGAAAGCCCGCCAGGAGAAAGAGGACGGTGGCCCCCATCATGATGACCCCGGACCAGCGGTCCTCGTCCTGTTTTTCCGCCGGGCCCTCCATCTTCTCGCTCTGGAGGCCCAGATATACAAACGTCCCCACGCAGAGGGACAAGACCAGCAGAAACAGGGCCACGGCCCAGGCTCTTCCTGCCTCGTTCTCGCCCGCGCGCCACGCCAAAAACACCAGCAGGGCCAGATCTGCCAAAATGCCCATCACGCCCAAAGAGACGCCCAGCCGGAACCGCTTCCGGAAGGCGTCCAACTCCCCAGGGGTCCAGAGGAGGGGGATGTGGGGGTGGGACTTCAAAAAGCCGTCGTGGGTCATGCCGCCCCAGACAAAGAGGAACACCGCCGCGGACAAAAAGGCAAAGAACGGCAGGATCACCAGACCGTTCTCCCCCAGCAGGGCGTAGGCCGCCAGCAGCGCGGCCAACCCCGCCAGGACCAGCGCCACGCCGCCGGCCATCATCCGGGCAAAGAGGTCCATGTGGGTGACGTAGGCCATGAAAAGGGCCCGGTCCTCCGGCCCGGCGCCGTCCTCCAACGCCCCGTCCCCGCCGGAGACGGGCAGGCCGGAGAGGTCCTGGCGCGCCAGCTGGTCCAGGCTGCAGCCCAGCAGATCGGCCAGATCCACCAGCGTGGCGGCCTCCGGCATGGCCTGGCCCGACTCCCACTTGCTCACCGCCTGGCGGCTCACCCCCATGGCCTCAGCCAGAGACTCCTGGGTGTACCCAGCCGCCCGGCGCAACCGGGACAGATTTTCAGGAAAACGATTCATACGAGGACCTCCTTGTGAATGGATGGCTCCATTGTAAGGCCGCCAAGGGGAAAAGACCACCAACCCATCCTATCAAAAGGAAAATTTTTTTGCAACCTGAAGTTGCGGAGCCAGACCGCACAAGCCCCGCACAGGGCTTGCGGTCCAAAAAGCCTCGCAGAGTTTCGCGCCACCAGGCCCGCAAATGTGCGTCACGGCCGCCCTTGCGGCGGCCGGGGCGTGCGCTGCGGCGGGCCGCAAAAATCATCCAAAAGGGAAGAGACTGGCAAAGCCAGTCTCTTCCCTTTTGGATTTTTGGAGCGGGTGACGAGGCTCGAACTCGCTTCCGCACCCCGCCGGGCCCTTGGCCCGTCGGGGACCCCGCACCTCCGGATCATGCAAAAAATGCGGCGGGGCCGCATTTTTCAGGTGGAGGTAGCGAGTTTTGAATGAGCAAAGAAAAACGCAGACGGTCCAACGGACCGACTGCGTATCCTGGAGCGGGTGACGAGGCTCGAACTCGCTTCCGCACCCCGCCGGGCCCTTGGCCCGTCGGGGACCCCGCACCTCCGGATCATGCAAAAATGCGGCGGGGCCGCATTTTTCAGGTGGAGGCAGCGAGTTTCGAATGAGCAAAGAAAAACGCAGACGGCCCAACGGACCGACTGCGTATCCTGGAGCGGGTGACGAGGCTCGAACTCGCTTCCGCACCCCGTCCGGCCAGCCGGCCGGGGACCCCGCACCTCCGGATCATGCAAAAATGCGGCGGGGCCGCATTTTTCAGGTGGAGGCAGCGAGTTTTGAATGAGCAAAGAAAAACGCAGACGGTCCAACGGACCGACTGCGTATCCTGGAGCGGGTGACGAGGCTCGAACTCGCTACCTCCACCTTGGCAAGGTGGCGCTCTACCAGATGAGCTACACCCGCGACAACGGTTATATTATATAGCGATTTTCCGTTTCTGTCAAGAGTTATTTTATCCAGCCGCTGGCCACCACCAGCTCGCCGTGGTAAAACACCGCCAGTTGACCCGGCGTGGGGGCCCGGACGGGGACGTCTGCCAGAAAGACCCCGTCCTCGCCGCGCCGCTCCAGCGTGCCGGGGGTCTCGGCGCGGGAGTGGCGGAAGCGGGCGGTGAGGCGGCTGGGAACGGCGTCGGCCAGCACATGGAGCCCCTCCACGGCGATCCGGTCGCGGCAGAGGTCGCTGCCGTCGGACAAAACCACCTGGTCCGTCTCCGGGCGAATGGCGCAGACGTAGTATTTGTGCGGCCCGGAGATCCCAAGGCCGCTGCCCTGGCCCAGCGTGTAGCGGTGGATGCCCCGGTGCCGGCCCAGGACCTGGCCGTCCTTGTCCACGAAGTCTCCCGCCGGACGGGAAAAGCCCCGCTCCTCCAGCCACGCGCCGTAGTCGTTGTTGGGGATGAAGCAGATCTCCATGCTGTCCGGCCTGTGGGCCGCGGCCAGGCCGAACCGCTCCGCCATGGCCCGGACCTGGGTCTTTTCGTACCCGCCCAGCGGGAACAGGCACCGCGCCAGCTGCCGCCGGGTCAGCCGGGCCAGCAGATAGGACTGGTCGTTGGCCCCGGCGCCTTTCATCAGCTGCCCCACCTGGCACCGGGCGTAGTGCCCCGTGGCCACATAGGGGGCGCGGAGTTCATCCGCCACCGCCAACAGCGCGGCAAACTTCACCGCCGGATTGCACAGGGCGCAGGGGTTGGGGGTCCTGCCCGCCAGATAGCTCCGGGCAAAGGGGGCGCACACCTGCTCCTCCAGAGCCTGGCGGATGTCCACCACATCCAGCCTGAGCCCCATCTCCTCCGCGGCTTGACGGGCGGGGCGCGGATCGCCCACGCCGTTGTCCAGGTAGACACAGTGGACCTGGAACCCCTGCTGGCTCAAGAGCCGGGCCGCCACGGCGGAGTCCACGCCGCCGGACAGCCCCAGGACCACCTTATTCTCCATGCCGCGTCTCCCTGCCGGGGCCGGACCGCTTGCCGCCGCGCTTTTCCAGGTAGAACATGAGGGCGGTCAGATCCGCCGGGGACACGCCGCTGATGCGCCCGGCCTGGCCCAGATTGGCGGGCTGGACGGCCTTCAGCTTTTGCCGGGCCTCCAGCCGCAGGCCGTCGATATGGTCGTAGTCCACATCGTCGGGCAGGCCCCGCGCTTCCAGGCGCCGGAGCTCGGCGATCTGCCGCTCCTGCCGGGCGATGTAGCCCGCGTACTTCACCTGGATCTCCACTTGCCGGACCACCTCCGGCTCCAACTCCGGACGATCGGGGTCCAGCGCCGCCAGGTCAGCGTAGCGCACTTCCGGCCGGCGCAGAAGTTGGGCCAGACGCTCTCCGCCGCTGCTGCCGGTGCGCTCCAGCCGGGCGATCTCCCCGTCCACGGCGGCGTATTTGGCCTCCACAGCGGCCAGCCGCTCGCCGGACACCAGACCGATCCTGTGGCCGATGGCGGTGAGGCGCTGGTCGGCGTTGTCCTGGCGACAGCGCAGACGGTACTCCGTTCTGGAGGTCATCATGCGGTAGGGCTCGTTGGTGCCGCGGGTCACAAGGTCGTCGATGAGCACGCCGATGTAGCCGTCCCAGCGGTCGAGGACCACCTTTTCCCGGCCCAGCAGCTTCATGGCGGCGTTGATCCCCGCCAGCAACCCCTGGGCCGCGGCCTCCTCATAGCCGGAGGAGCCGTTGAACTGCCCCGCGCCGTAAAGGCCGGGGACCTCTTTGCACTCCAATGTGGGCAGCAGGGCGGTGGGGTCTACGCAGTCGTATTCGATGGCGTAGGCCCGCCGGGTCATCCGGGCGCGCTCCAGACCGGGGATGGTACGCAGCAGTTCCAGCTGCACATCCTCCGGCAGCGAGGAGCTGAGCCCCTGGACGTAGAGCTCGCCGGTGTCCAGGCCCATGGGCTCGATGAACAGTTGGTGCCGGGGCTTGTCGGCAAAGCGGACCACCTTGTCTTCGATGGAGGGGCAGTACCGGGGCCCCACGCCCTCGATGATGCCGGAAAAGAGGGGGGAGCGGTGCAGATTTTGCCGGATGATCTGGTGGGTGGCCTCGTTGGTGTAGGTCAGCCAGCACACGGCCCGGCCCTCCGGCGCCACGGGCTGGGAAAAGCCCGGCGCGTCGGGGTCCCCCTCTTGCCGCTCCATTTTGGAAAAATCCACGGTCTTGGCGTCTACCCGCGGCGGCGTGCCGGTCTTGAACCGGCGCAGGGGCAGACCCAGCGCCGCCAGGGACCGGGTCAGGGCTGTGGCGGCCTGCAGACCGTCCGGGCCGCTCTCCCTGGTGACCTGGCCGGTGATGGTGCGCCCGCCCAGATAGGTCCCCGTGGCCACCACGCAGGCCCGGACGGGGTGGACCGCGCCGGTGTCTGTGACCACGGCGGCAACGCCGTCGGCGTTGCGGCGGATCTCCACGATCTCCGCCTGTTTCAGCGTCAGACCAGGCTGGCGCTCCAGGGCGGACTTCATATACGAGCGGTACTTCTGCCTGTCGGCCTGGCACCGCAGAGACCACACCGCCGGGCCCTTGCCCCGGCCCAGGAGCCTGGACTGGATACAGCAGGCGTCCGCCGCCCGCCCCATCTCGCCGCCCAGGGCGTCGATCTCGGCCACCAGCTGGCCCTTGCCCGCGCCGCCGATGGCGGGGTTGCAGGGCATATTGCCCACGCTGTCCAGATTCACGCAGAAGCACGCGGTTTTCAGCCCCAGCCGGGCCGCGGCCAGCGCCGCCTCGCACCCGGCGTGACCCGCGCCCACAACGGCCAGATCAAACCCCTCCGCGGAATACTCCATGGCGCGGACCCCCTTCCCACGGTTTTCCCCTACATTATAATAGAAACGCCCCGGCCCCGTCAAGTTGGCCCGCCGGCATGGGCCGGGCCCGGTGGGGGGGCGAATATTTCACTTGTGTTACACTTGCCCAAAACCTATTGACGTTTTTTTTGAAATGATTTATCATGTCCCACGTAAGGCAAGGGGACACTGTCCCCAAGTCAAAATTTAGAAGGAGGAATCTTCCCATGAAAAACCTGAAGAAGGTCCTGGCTCTGGGTCTGGCTCTGGTCATGCTGATGGGCATGTTCACTGTCGTCTCCGCTGCCGAGGACAAGATGGTTGCCTCCGATCTGACCGACTGGAACACCGTCCAGCACAAGGACGCTGTCTCCCTGATGGTCGATCTGGGCATCATCAACGGCTTCCCTGCTGATGATGGCACTGCGAGCTTCGAGCCCACTGCCTCCATCACCCGCGGCCAGTGGGCCAAGATGGTCTACTATGCCGCCACGGGTACTGACAACGCCGATGCTTACCTCGGCACCGCCTCCAGCCTGGGCGACATCTCCGGCCACTGGGCTGAGGCCTATGTCAACTACCTGTTCGCCAACAGCCTCATCTCCGGCGACAACCTGGGCAACTACAACCCCGAGGCCAACGTCACCGTGGCTGAGGCCAGCAAGATGATGCTGACCACCCTGGGCTATGACGCTGTGGACAAGCAGTATCAGGGCACCAGCGCCTGGGCCGGCAACGTCATCCGCGACGCCAAGCGCAACGGCCTGCTGGACAACCTGGACAGCGACATGACCGCCATGGTTCCCCTGACCCGTGAGAACGCCGCTGAGCTGGTGCTCAACACCCTCAACGCCAACATGGTCACCAAGGAGAACGGCCGCGACAACGGCGAGGCCTATGTTGTCAAGTATGAGTACGCTCAGACTCTGGGCTACGACGTGTTCGATCTGGTGAAGGTCACCGCCACCGTTGACAGCATCGACTCCGATGGCTATGCCAACTTCAAGGGCACCGTCGTCGCCCCCGAGGACGCCAACGGCAACACCTGGGATCAGGTCACCGCTTCCCTGAACCGGAAGATCAAGGCCACCAGCGACATGGTCGGCACCGACGTGAACGTCTATGTCCGCGCCAACGGCTTCAAGTGGTCCAAGGACACCGGTGAGATCACCACCAACGGTACCTTCGTGAGCACCATCTCCACCTCCGTGGCCAAGGCTGACACCACCCCCGTCAAGACCATCAACTCCGGCGTGGTGTGGAAGAACCTGACCAGCCGCAGCTCCAGCGACTATGTGGCCTCCGCCTTCGCCAAGGACTGCGCTTTCTATCTCAACGGCAAGAGCGTTGACGCCACTCTGACCGTTGGTCAGGACGGCACCGTGACCGGCGGCTATCCCACCGAGGTCGTCAGCGCCGCTGCCCGCCGCGGCACCGTGGTGGAGTTCTACACCAACACCGACGGCGAGATCTCCACTGTCAAGGCTTACCTCTATGAGTTCAGCCAGGTCGATGGCGGCGACGCCACCACCAAGACCCTCTCCGACGGCACCGTTCAGGTCCGCGTTCCCGGCGTGATCCCCGGCTGGGTGGACTCTGACAAGGTCAGCGGCTGGCAGGGCCTGGTGGATCAGGACGTGGTCCTGGTCTATCGGACCGACCTGGGCAACACCACCTTCAGCTACACCATCGAGAAGGCTGAGAAGGTCACCGGCAACGTGAGCACCTTCTACTCCGGCGGCGAGATCTCCGTGGGCGGCACCCGCTACAAGGGTTCCGAGCAGAACGGCACCGGCACCTTCGGCGACGTGACCTGCTCCACCATCGTGGACGCCACCAACAACGCCAACATGGCCGCTGAGTTCGGCGACTGGCTGAACAACGGCTACGACCTGGAGACCGAGTACGACTTCTATCTGGATAAGGCCGGCGCCATCGGCATCGGCATCCAGCTCACCGACAGCGTGGACGCCAGCAAGGTCTGCCTGGTCATCGAGGCCGACTATGACACCAACGGCATGGGCACCACCGGCTGGGTGAAGGCCAACCTGCTCTTCGCCGACGGCTCCACCGAGATCGTTGACATCAGTCGGCTCGACGGCAATTATGTGGCCAAGACCGCTGATGACAAGAAGATCGACTACAAGACCGCCTACAATACGCTCAAGGCCAACTATCGGACCAAGTTCTACAGCTACCGCACCAGCTCCAGCGGCTATGAGCTCACCTCCCTGGTCAGCGACAAGAAGTTCGAGAACGAGAAATCTGAGACCGGGGCCTTTGAGGTCCTGAAGCAGAGCGACTTCTCCCAGGGCGACTTCCCGCTCACTGCCAACAACTCCACCAACTTCATCGTTGGCAAGCGCAACCAGAACACCGATGAGATGACCTACTCCGTCTACAAGGGCTTCCGCAACGTCCCCGAGATGGACGCCACCATGATCACCGCCATCGCCGCTGACGACACCACCGGCAAGACCGACACCGTCGCCCGGTATGTGTACATGGAGACTGGCTCCTTCAAGGACGATGTGCCCGAGGGCTTCATCTTCATCACGGACAACAACGTCCAGATCGACAGCTCCATGGCTGACGACGAGGTCTACCTGGTGAACATCATCGACACCGACGGCTCCAAGACCACCATGCGCGTCACCGCCTCTCTGGCCGACGCCATCAAGGACGACAGCATGACCTACAACGGCACCCGCAGCCATGTGGGCAAGTTCTGGGCTGTCAGCGAAATCGACGAGAACGGTGTTGTCTCCGTCCTGAGCAACGAGCTGGATACCGCTGATCAGGCCGTGAGCACCGCTTCCCTGACCGGCCTGGGCGACGGCGTCATCGCCTTCGACAACGGCGAGTCCTGGGACTATGACGATGCCACCGTGTTCGTGTTCGTGGACTGGGGCTGGGAGGACAACGTCAAGAGCGACAGCAACCACCCCGGCCAGTTGGATGAGAACGAGGACGACGTCGTGATGAAGGACTACGGTACCTTCCGTCCCGCCGGCTTCTTCAACGCCAACGACATCAGCGACGTCGCGACTGACGCCAAGACCTACAAGGACGTGCAGGCCGCGGTCATCCTGCCCGACAACCGCGAGACCACCGCTGACTACGTGTACGTCATCCGCACCATGTGGTGATCTGAGCCTCACGGCTTAGACCAACACTGGGCAAACCCCAAGCAAGAAGGACGGTCCCTCCGGGGACCGTCCTTTCTTATTGATTCCGCGCCAGGGGTGTGCGGCTTGATTGCGCGGACAGGATGTGCTATAATAGCCGCAGAGCGGCTATTATAGATGCCGCCTTTGCTCCCCGGCCTTGCCGGGAACCGCAAAGGATGGCGCATGATACCACACCGCTGACGCGGATGTGGTATCATGACAACATAACAACTGCGCCCTGGAAAGAGCAAAAACTGGGGGAATGGATATGAAACGTCTGGTGATCGACAGCAAGGCGGTGGTGAAGAACCTGGAGGCCATGCGCCGCCACGCCAAGGACGCCGCCATGTACGCGGTGCTCATGGGGGACGCCTACGGCGCGGGGCTGGAGCGGATGGCGCTGTTGCTGCGGGACCACGGCGTCACCCGCTTTGCCATCTCTGAGCCCGCCGAGGCTGTGGCCTTGCGGAAGGCGGGGCTGGTGGAGGAGGAACTGCTGATGCTCCGGTCTACGGTGAACCGGGACGAGCTGGAGACGCTGATGGACCTGGGCGTGGTGTGCTCCATCGGCTCCGCCGAGGCGGGCATGGCCCTCAATGCCCTGGCCGAGAGCCGTTCCACCATCGCCGAGGCCCATGTGCAGATCGACAGCGGCATGGGCTACGGCGGCTTTGTGCCCGACGAGACCGACAAGGTGCTCTCTGTGTTCCAAAATCTGCAGAGCGTCGCCATCTCCGGGATCTACACCCACTTCCAGTCCGCCTCGGTGTCCAAAAAGGCGGTGGCCGCCCAGCTGGACGCCTTCGCCCAGGTGGTCCAGACCATCCAGCGTGGGGGCTTCGAGACCGGGACGGTCCACGCCGCGGGCAGCTTCTCCACCATCCAGTTCGACTTCTCCCATCTGGACGCGGTGCGGGTGGGCTCGGCCCTGCTGGGCCGGTGCAAGCGCAGCCGGGACGACGGTCTGCAGAAGGTGGGCTTTTGCGAGGCCACCATCGAGGACCTGCGCTGGCTCCCCGCGGGCCACACCGTGGGCTACGAGCACCCGGTGCGGCTGAGAAAGCCTACCCGCGTGGCCACCGTGGCCGTGGGCTACCAAAACGGCCTGGGCGTCCGGGCCCCCAGACCCCTGGGACTGTGGGAGGCCCTCCGCCGCTGGCGGGGCAAGGACCTGCCGGCGGTCCGGCTGAACGGCCAGAAGGCCAGGATCGTGGGCCGCATCGGGGCCATGGAGACCCTGATCGACGTGTCTGGTCTGCGGTGCGCCGGCGGCGACCTGGCCCAGTTGGAGATGGATCCGCTCTTTTGCAAGGGCATGGACCGGGAGTACCGCTGATGCGGGCCGTGGTCACGCGGGTCACCCGCGCCAGCGTCGCCGTGGACGGCGCTGTGGTCGGAAAGATCGGCCGGGGATACCTGGTGCTGCTGGGCGTGGGGCCGGAGGACACCACCCAGACCGCCGACAAAATGGCGGAGAAGGTCTGCAACCTCCGGGTCTTTGAGGACGAAAACGGCAAGATGAACCTGGATCTGCGGCAGGTGGGCGGGGCCATCCTGGCCGTCAGCCAGTTCACCCTGTACGCCGACACCTCGTCCCGTCGCCCCGGCTTCTCCGGCGCGGCCAAGCCGGAGCTGGCGGTGCCGCTCTATGAGCGGTTTATAGATTCCTGCCGGGAAAAAGGCTTTGAAGTTCAACAGGGAGTATTTGGCGCCGACATGGCGGTGGACTCGGTGAACGACGGCCCGGTGACCATCCTGTTTGAGCTGTAAGGCAGAACTGTCAAAGGAGCGGCGGAGCCGCTCCTTTGACAGTTTTTTTGCGGCCCGCTGCAGCGCACGACCCGGCCACCGAGGTGGCCGGGTCGCACGTTTGCGGGCCGAGATGTATTTTTTCCGACGTACACGCCGCCGGAAAAAATGACAATGACTTTTTCGCGCCTGGCGGCGCGAAACTCTGCGAGGCTTTTTGAGTATTTCGTGGGTCAGTCCGGCAGTTTGGATACCAGCTTTTCCAGGGGATTGGGCTCGTAGTCCTCCAAAATCCCCGCGTCGCAGGCCGCGGCCAGCGTGGGGTCGATGGGCAGCCGCTCCAAAATGGGCAGGCCCAGGTCCGCCGCCACCTGTTCCAGCTTGCTCTGGCCGAAGATGGCGTGGCGCTTGCCGCAGTCGGGGCACTGGAAGTAGCTGTAATTCTCCACCAGCCCAAGCACCGGCACCTCCATCATCTGGGCCATCTTCACCGCCTTGGTGACGATCATGCTCACCAGGTCCTGGGGCGAGGTGACCACGATGACGCCGTCCACCGGCAGGGACTGGAACACCGTCAGGGGCACGTCCCCGGTGCCTGGCGGCATATCCACAAAGAGGTAGTCCAAATCGCCCCAGACCACGTCGGTCCAGAACTGCTTCACCGCTCCGGCGATCACCGGGCCCCGCCAGACCACGGGGTCGGTCTCGTTCTCCATCAGCAGGTTGAGGCTCATCACCGGGATGCCGCCCTTGCTCTCCACCGGGAAAATGCCCACCTCGCTGCCCGGCGCCCTGTCGTGGATGCCGAAGGCTTTGGGGATGGAGGGGCCGGTGATGTCGGCGTCCAGGATGCCCACCTTTTTCCCCGCCTTATGGCAGGCGGCGGCCAGGGCGGAGGTGACAAGGGACTTGCCCACGCCTCCCTTGCCGGACATCACGGCGATGACATGCCGGATGTTGGACAGGGGATTCATCTCGGCGGAGAAGTCCTCCTGCCGCTCGGAGCAGCTCTCGCCGCAGGTGGAGCAATCGTGGGTACATTCGCTCATGGTTTTTCCCTCTTTCTTTCAAAAGTTTGGCCCGCGGCCGGACAGACCGGCCCAGGCTGGCGGGCAAAGGATCAGTAGTGGTAGTCGCTGCCGCCGATAAACTCCCGCAGCAGGGAGTTTCCGGGCACCAGTTCTGGGTCCACCGGGGCAAATTGCTCCAGCGCCTCCGCGATCTGCCGGACCTTGGCCGCGTTGGGGTCCTGTGGGGGGATGGTGGCCAGGATGGGCTTGGCGTAGACGGCCATCACGCCGAACTCAAAGGGCAGAGCGGTGTCAAAGCGCAGATGGGCGGAGGACTTGTAGGGCGTGATGTACCGCTTCTCGCCCCGCCGGACGTTGTTCCAGCTCTCCAGGGTCTGGGAGACGCTGTGTCCCCGGTACTTATAGTCCCGCACGCACCTCCGGCACAGGCGCAGCCAGGTGCATTTGAAGGCCATGGCCTCGCCGTCCCTCACGTCGGTCCGGGCCGCGATGTGGAGCCGGAAAGCCCCAGGGTGCAGATCGGTGATGCGGGGGTTCAGGGCGTGGATGCCCTCGAAGATGACCGCTTCATTCTCCGCCAGCTCCACCTGCTGGGCTTTGGCGGCGATGCGGGTCTGGGTGGCGAAGTCGAAGTGGGGCACCTGGATGGGCTGGTGGCGCTCCAAGGCGGTGAAATGGTCGGCCAGCAGTCTCCAGTCCAGCAGTTCCGGGGACTCCAGGTCCACCGTCCCCTCCGGGGTCATGGGGAGGGCAAAGCCCGCGGGCCGCTCGGAGTAGTAGTGGTCCATGGAGATGGTGCGGGTCAGGATGCCCCGCCGCTCCAGCTCCTCCTCGATCTTCATGGCGGTGGTGGTCTTGCCCGAACTGGAGGGCCCCGCCAGCAGGACCACCGGGCTCTGGGCCAGATTTTTCTGGATGGCGTCGGCGCACTGGGCGATCTTCTCCTGATACCGGGCCTCGCACTGGGCGATGAAAGCCCTGGGGTCGCCCCGCGCGGCGGCGTTGAGTTCAGTCAGTTGACAGGCCATACGAACGCCTCTCTTTCCGCTAAGATGTCCCCAAGCCGTTCCAGGTATTCCTTGGGGTATTTTGGGTTGGTGTGGCGGGTGACGCCGCCGCTTTTCCGGTCCACCAGCTTGGTGACGCCGCCGGAGCCCAGGGCCAGCACGCTGCCCAGCTCCTCCATCATCACGATGTTGTAAAAGCTGGCCCGGTCCCGCCGGGTCCAACCCAGATTCTCCATGGCCCCGGTCATATACTTCTGCCGGTAGAGGTAGTAGGGCCGGTAGCCCGCCGCGGGCAGGGTCTGGGCGGCGTAGGCCAGCATGGCGGCCACCTCTTGGGCCGAGGGGAGCCGCTGGGGGTTGGCCAGAAGGCCCGCCCCGTGCTTCAGCGCCAGGGTGTGGACGGTGATCTCCTCCGGCGCCAGGGTCACGATCTCGTCCAGCGTGGCCCGAAAGCCCGCCTCGCTGTCCTGGGGCAGTCCGGCGATGAGGTCGGTGTTGACGGCGTCAAACCCCACCTGCCGGGCCAGGGCGTAAGCCTCCCTGAACTGTCCGGCGGTGTGCGCCCGGCCCATGGCCTGCAAGACCTGGTCGGAGAGGGTCTGGGGGTTCACCGAGATCCGGCCCACCCCGTGGCCTTTCAACACCTCCAACTTGGAGCGGGTGATGGTGTCGGGCCGTCCGGCCTCCACGGTGAACTCCGCCAGGCCGCTCCGTCCGGGCCAGCCGTCCAGCGCGGTGAGGAGCCGGTCCAGCTGTTGGTGGGAGAGGGTGGTGGGGGTGCCGCCGCCCATGTAGACCGAGCGGGGCCGCAAGCCCTTGCGCCGCAGGTAGTCCCCGGCCCACAAGAGCTCCCGCTCCAGGGCGTCCACATAGGGCTCCACCAGGGCCAGCGCGCCCTTCACATCGTGGGAGATGAAGGAGCAATAGGCGCACCGGCTGGGGCAGAAGGGGATGCCGATGTAGACCGAGACGTCCCCAGGGGCCAGTTGGCGGTCGATCTCCCTGGCTTCCTGGGCACAGCGGATGGCCAGAATGGCCTTGTCCCGGTCCAGACCGTAGAGCCCGGTCAAAAGCTGGGCGCACTGGGGCGAGTCCGCGCCCCGCTCCAGCCATTTTCGCACCAGCTTGGCCGGACGCACCCCGCTGAGAGCGCCCCAGGCGGGCTTTCCCGTGTGCTGAATGAGGGAGCGGTAGGTGGCCATCTTCACCAGCCGCTGTTCCTGGGCAGGGCGGTCGGCGGGGATGTCCAGCCCGAACTCCCCCAGCTCCGCCTGGCCCTGAAAGCGCTGGCCGTCCACGGTAAAAACCGCCTGGGCCCGGTCGCCGGTCAAGGTCACACAGCCCTGGTTGGGGTCGGCGGGGTCGGCGGAGACCGGGTCGCCGGGCAGCAACATGGTGACCATCTGCTCCACGGCGTAGCGGTGGCCGTGGCCCTGAAAGAGCAGTCTCATAGGCCCAGTCCCTGGAGATAGGGGTTGCGCTGGCACTCGGCGCTCAGCGTGGTCGGGGCGTCGTGGCCGGGGTGGACGGCGTAGTCCCCGCCCAGTGCCGCCAGCCGCCTCAGCGAGCGCGTCAGGGCCTCGCCGCTGCCGCCGGGGAGGTCGGTACGGCCCACGGAGAAGCGGAACAGGGTGTCCCCGGTGAAGAGGTGTTCCCCCACTTGGAAACAGCACGAGCCCTCCGAGTGCCCCGGCGTGTGGAGCACATGGATGTGAAAGCCCGCCAGTTCCAGACAGCCCTCCTCCAACTCCCGCAGATCGTCCCACGCGCCGGCCCGCTCCATCTGGGTCGGAAGGGGGAACAGCTGGGGGTCGGAGGCCCCGGCGTCCAGATCGTGGAGGTAGACGGGCAGCAGGGGATACATCCGGCACAGCTCCGGCACGGCTCCCACATGGTCAAAGTGCCCGTGGGTCAGCAGAACGGCCTCCGGCCGCATCCCCAGGTCCCGGCAGGCCCGCTCCACACTCTGGGCGTCTCCGCCGGGGTCGATCACAAGGCCCCGCGTGCCGTTTCGCAGGAGATAGCAGTTGGCCCCAAGGGGCGGCAGGGGCAGACGGTGGATGTCCATAGGGGTCACTTCCGTTTCAGAAAATTGGGCGATGCCGGTCAGTTGGCCGCCTCTCTGTCCCGCAGGTATACGTGCTTGGTGTGGGGATTGGAGGTGGGCCGGGCGTCGATCTCAAAGCGGTCCAGACTCTTGACCAGCTGGGTCAACTTCTGGAAGCCGTAGTTCCGGGGGTCGAAGTCGGGCTGTTGGCGCAGCAGCAGATTGCCCAGTTCCCCCATGAACGCGAAGCCGTCCTCGTCGGCGATCATGGCCAGGCTCTCGGCGATCAGGTCCACCACGGCCTGGGGAACGCCCTGGGCGGTGACGGCGGCGCCGTCATTGGCCGCCCTCCGGCGGTTTGGCCGCTCGGTGGGCTTGCTGGCGTCCCAGGCCTCGTCCGGGGTCTCTCCCGCGGCGGTGGCGGCCCGGATGACCTCGATGTAGACAAACTTGTCGCAGGCCACGATAAAGGGCTCCGGGGTCTTGCGCTCCCCCATGCCGATGACCTTTTTCCCCGCCTCTCTCAGCCGCAGGGCCAGGCGGGTGAAGTCGGAATCGCTGGACACCAGCACAAAGCCCTCGCAGGGGTTGTTGTAGAGCAGGTCCATGGCGTCGATGATCATGGCCGAGTCGGTGGCGTTTTTGCCGGTGGTGTAGCTGTACTGCTGGATGGGGGTCAGGGCGTTTTCCAGCAAAATGGGCTTCCAGGTGCCCATGTTGGCGGCGGTCCAGTCGCCGTAGATGCGCTTGATGGTGGGGGTGCCGTAGACGGCCACCTCGTTCATAATGGCCCGCATGGCGGTGCGGGGCGCGTTGTCGGCGTCGATCAATACGGCCAGACGGTCCGTTTCAGGCATAGAGCCCGCCTCCTTTTGGTTTGTGGTTTCAGCTTATGCTTCCCCGCGGAGAATATCTTCCACAGCCTGGAGCTGGGCCACGGTGTTGACCCCCAGCATCTCCCGCTCCGAGCAGGTGTCGCACACCCGGACCTTCATGCCCTTGGCCAGCAGGTAGCCGGGCACGTCGGTGATGTAATACTCCCCTTGGGCGTTGTCGTTTTTCAGGTGTCCCAGCGCTTCCAGCAGGGGCCCGGCCTGAAAGAGATAGACCCCCGTGTTCACCTCGCGCCCGGCGAACTGCTCCGGGGTACAGTCCTTGGCCTCCACGATGCCCTGAAACGCGCCGTCCCCGTCCCGGATGACCCGGCCATAGCTGCCGCCCTCGTCCACGTGGGCGGAGAGGAGGGTACACTGGGCGTCCTGGTCCAGATGGAGGCGGATCAGGGACTGGTAGGTCTCCCGCTTCATCAGGGGCGTGTCCCCACAGCACACCAGCACATGGCCCTCAAAGCCCCGCAGATGCTCGGCGGCGCACTGCACGGCGTGGCCCGTGCCCAGCTGTTGGAGCTGGAGGGCGCTGGGGTAGTCGGGGTAGGCGGCCTGGACATATTCCCGCTTGTAGCCCACCACCAGCACCACATTCTCCCTGGGCAAAAAATCCAGGGCGGACAGCACATAGTGCAGCAGCGGCTTGCCGTCGGCCAGACGCATGACTTTCGGCAGGTCCACGCCCTCGGTCTGGAGCCGGGTCCCCTTCCCCGCGCACAGCACCAGGGCCTTTACTTCCTCGCTCATGGAGGTCCCCTCCTTATATACTATATCGCGGCGCGCCATGTCCCGCGCCGCCTTGCCTGGTATCATTCGCCATCCTTCGCGGTTCCCGGCAGGGCCGGGGAGCAAAGGCGGCATCCAGTCGATACGATAACATTATACCACATCCGCGCCAGCGGTGTGGTATAATTTGCCATCCTTTGCGGTTCCGCCCGGAAGGGCGGGAGCAAAGGCGGCATCAAAAGTATAATAGCCGCTTTGCGGCTATTATACCATAAGCGGCGGCGCTGTGCAACGCCCCCGGCGCGGGCGGCGCCATTCGGTTGATTTTTTGCCGGGGATATGGTAGGATACAGTCAGTTCCAGCGGGGAGGTGAGCGGCGTGAAGCGGCTTTGGGAGAGCGCGCCGGTGCGTTTTGTCCGGGAGATGGTGGGCATCTACTTCGACAAACACGTGGCCCGGGCGTCGGCGGCGCTGGTGTACTGGCTGATCCTGACCATTTTCCCGCTGCTGATCTGCCTGAACTCCTTCATCGCCTGGCTGGAGGTGGACGTGGCCTCGGCCCTGGAGGTGCTGGAGCCCATTTTGCCCGCGGGACTGCTGAGCGTGGTGGAGGACTACCTCTACTACGCCGACGTCACCGCCGGGGAATCCCCCGCCTTTTTCGCCGTGGGCGTATTCACCATGGTGGTGTTCGCCTCGGCGGCGGTGCGGAGCCTGATGGACATCATGGACGAGATATACCAGCGCAAGGGCTATGGCCCAGTGGTGCGCGTGGTCATCAGCGTGGGCTTCTCCCTGGCCTTTTTGGTGGTCATCTACCTCTCCATGGTGGTGGTGCTCACAGGCACGCGGCTCTTCCACGTGCTGGAGGACCGGCTGGGGCTGAAATTTCTCAGCTGGCTGCTGGACTGGCCCTGGCTGAAGTTCGCGCTGCTGTTTGGCACGGTGTTTTTGCTTATCAGCCTCATCTACCTGGTGGTGGCCCCGCCGGGAAAGCCCAGAGCGCCGGTGTTTTTGGGCGCCCTGGTCACCTCGGCGTGCCTGGTGGCGGCCTCGGCGGTCTTCTCGCTGTTCATGCGCTTTTCCAGCCGCTATTCCCTGATCTACGGCTCTCTGGCCTCCCTGATCATCCTGCTTTTGTGGCTCTATTTGTGCGGAAATGTGCTGATTTTGGGGAATGTTTTCAACTGCGTGCGCTACCGGCGGAAAAAAGAGAAAAATCTTTCAAAAAACCCTTGACACCGTCCCCAGACTTTGGTAGAATAATCGAGCGCCTGTGTGGGCGCAGTCTGCGATGATGTAGGAGATTGCTCAGTTTTCTGAGGTAACTTCTACGGAGTATGTCCGTCAATCGGGCGGCTGAGAGGACCTATTTCATGGGCGTATATCGTCCGGATATGGGAAACAGTCGGCTTCTCGCGCCGGCTTTCTTCATGTCAGGAAGTGATACGCACGGAAACGTGGATAGAGATTCTCACCGATACGAAGCAGGACAGACCACAACACACTTCGTATTTCAAGGAGGAACGAGCAAATGGCAGCCCAAAAAGAAATAATCCGCATCCGCTTGAAGGCCTACGACCACCAGCTCATCGACCAGAGCGCCGAGAAGATCGTGGAGACCGCCAAGCGCACCGGGGCCAGCGTCTCCGGCCCCATCCCCCTGCCCACCAAGAAGGAAGTCGTCACCATCCTTCGGGCCGTCCACAAGGATAAGGACTCCCGGGAGCAGTTTGAGCGCCGCACCCACAAGCGCCTCATCGACATCCTCAAGCCCTCCCCCAAGACGGTGGAGGCCCTGATGGCCCTGGAGCTGCCCGCCGGCGTGGAGATCGAGATCAAGCTCTGATCCGCCCGCCGCCAACTTTGTTGTACCGCGTCTGCCTGAGCGATACGGGCAGGCAGGTCATGTTGGCCGAGCAACGGGGGACGCCCCCGCCTCGCCCAACCAATAACCTTAATTAAGGAGGAAGAAAACCAATGGAAAAGGCCATTATCGGCAAGAAGGTCGGCATGAGCCAGATCTTCGACGAAGCCGGCAAGGTCATCCCGGTCACCGTCATCCAGGCGGGCCCCTGCACCGTGGTGCAGAAAAAGACCGAGGACAAAGACGGCTACAACGCCGTCCAGCTGGGCTACGAGGACGTGGCGGAAAAGCGCCTGTCCAAGCCCGAGGTGGGACACCTGAAAAAAGCGGGCAGCGACCTCAAGCGGGTGCTCCGGGAGTTCGACCTGGACAACTACGAGGAGCTGAACGTGGGCGACGTCATCACCTGTGATGTGTTCGCCGCGGGCGACCGGGTAGACGTGACCGGCATCAGCAAGGGCAAAGGTTACGCCGGCGTGGTCAAGCGCCACGGCTTCCACGTCCAGAAGGTGACCCACGGCGGCGGCCCCATCCACCGTCATCCGGGCTCCAGCGGCCCCGCCACCGACCCCAGCCGGGTCTTCAAGGGCACCAAGAAGGCCGGGCACATGGGCGCCGAGCAGGTCACGGTCCAGAACCTGGACGTGGTCCAGGTGGACGAGGAGCTGGGCCTCATCGCCGTCTGCGGCGCCATCCCCGGACCCAAGGGCGGCGTGGTGCTGGTGAAGTCCAGCGTCAAGAAGCTCATCGAGAAGAAGGGCGAGGCCGGCGTCTCCAGCAACCCGCAGAAGGCTTCCGCCCGTATCAACCCGCAGAAGGCCTCTGCGCGTAATAAGTAAGAAAGGAGAGAAACACAATGCCTAAAGCGAATCTTTACGATATGTCCGGCAAGAAGATCGGCGACGTGGAGCTCTCCGACGCCATCTTCGGCATTGAGCCCAACACCTATGTAGTCCACGACGTGGTGAAAAACCACCTGGCCAACTGCCGGCAGGGTACCCAGAGCGCCCTGACCCGCGCGGAGGTGGCCGGCGGCGGCAAGAAGCCCTGGCGTCAGAAGGGCACGGGCCGCGCCCGGCAGGGCTCCACCCGCGCGCCCCAGTGGACCCACGGCGGCGTGGTCTTCGCCCCCAAGCCCAGGGATTACAGCTACGCCCTCAACAAGAAGGTCAAGCGCCTGGCCCTCAAGTCCGCCCTCTCCGCCAAGGCCGCCGAGGGCAACGTGCTGGTGGTGGACGATCTGAACCTGGACGCCATCAAGACCAGCCAGGTCAAGCGGTTCCTGGACGCCGTGGGCGCCAAGAAGGCCGTGCTCATCACCCCGGAGGTCCGGGAGAACGTCTACAAGTCCGCCCGCAACATCCCCGGCGTCAGCACCACCACCGCTGCCATCCTCAGTGTCTACGACATCGTCAACGCCAACCAGATCATCGTGGACAAGGCCGCCCTGTCCGTCATCGAGGAGGTGTTCGCGCAATGAAAACCGCTTACGACATCATCAAGCGCCCCATCATCACCGAGCAGTCCATGGCCGACATCGACATGAAGCGCTACGTCTTCGAGGTGGCCAAGGACGCCAACAAGATCGAGATCGCCAAGGCCGTGGAAGAGGCTTTCGGCGTGAAGGTGGCCAAGGTCAACACCCTGAATATGCAGGGCAAGCTCAAGCGCATGGGCGCCCAGCCCGCCGGCCGCCGGCCCTCCTGGAAGAAGGCCATGGTCACCCTGACCGCCGACTCCAAGGGCATCGAGCTCTTTGAGAACATGGTGTAAGGAAGGAGAAGAGAAATGGCTATCAAGACTTTCAAGCCCACGACGCCTTCCCGCCGCCACATGACCGTGAGCGCCTTTGAGGGCATCGACAAGAAGGCCAAGCCGGAGCGCGGCCTGACCGAGAACCTGAAAAAGCACGCCGGCCGCAACAGCTACGGCCGCATCACCGTCCGCCACCACGGCGGCGGGAACAAGCGCAAGTACCGCGTCATCGACTTCAAGCGGGACAAGGAGGGGACCGCCAAGGTCATCAACCTCCAGTACGACCCCAACCGCTCGGCCAACATCGCCCTCATCGAGTATGAGGACGGGGAGCGCCGGTATATCCTGGCCCCTGTGGGCCTGAAGGCCGGACACATCATCATGACCGGCGCCGACGCGGACATTCTCCCCGGCAACTGTCTGCCCATCAGCCGCATCCCCGTGGGCGAGATGATCCACTGCGTGGAGATCTACCCCGGCAAGGGCGCCCAGCTGGTCCGGGCCGCCGGCGTAGCCGCTCAGCTCATGGCCAAGGAGAACGGCATGGCCCAGGTCCGTCTGCCCTCCGGCGAGGTCCGCTATATCCGCGAGGAGTGCCGGGCCACCATCGGTCAGGTGGGCAACGCCGACTGGGCCAACATCCAGATCGGCAAGGCCGGCCGCAAGCGTCACATGGGCTGGCGGCCCACCGTCCGCGGCTCGGTCATGAACCCCAACGACCACCCCCACGGCGGCGGCGAGGGCAAGAGCCCTGTGGGACGGCCCGGCCCCGTCACTCCCTGGGGCAAGCCCGCCATGGGGTACAAGACCCGCAAGAAGAAGAACCGCACCGAGCAGTTCATCGTCAAGCACCGCAACGCGAAGTAAGAAAGGAGCGTGTAAACAATGTCCAGAAGTATCAAGAAAGGCCCGTTTTGCGCTCCCGAGCTGCTCAAGCGCGTGGACGAGCTGAACAAGGCCAACGACAAGAAGGTCCTCAAGACCTGGAGCCGGGCCAGCACCATCTTCCCCTCCTTTGTGGGACATACCTTTGCCGTCCACGACGGCCGCAAGCACGTGCCCGTGTACGTCACCGAGGATATGGTGGGCCACAAGCTGGGGGAGTTTGCCCCCACCCGCACCTTCAAGGGCCACTCGGGCACCAAGACCGGGCAGTAAGGAGGGCACAGAGCAATGGAAGCGAAAGCATTTGTGAAATATGTCCGCATCTCCACCCAGAAGGTGCAGATCGTGGCCGACCTGATCCGCGGCAAGGACGTGAAGTTGGCCGCCGCCATCCTCCAAAATACGCCCAAGTCCGCCTGTGAGCCCCTGGCCAAGCTGCTCAAGAGCGCCTGTGCCAACGCCGAGAACAACTTCCACATGGACCCTGAAAAGCTCTATGTGTCCGAGGTGTTCGCCACCCCCGGCCCCATCATCAAGCGGATGCGCCCCAGGGCCCGGGGCCGCGGGTTCCGCATCAACAAGCGCACCAGCCACATCACCCTCGCGGTGAAAGAGCGCTGAGGGAGGAGGAAGAATATGGGACAGAAAGTCAATCCCCACGGTCTGCGCGTGGGCGTCATCAAGGATTGGGACTCCCGGTGGTTCGCCTCCAACGAAAAGGTGGGCGACCTGCTGGTGGAGGACTACAATCTCCGCAAGGACCTGAAAAAGCAGCTCTACGCCGCCGGTGTGCCCAAGATCGAGATCGAGCGCCGGGGCGACAACAAAGTGGTCATCTATCTCCACTGCGCCCGGCCCGGCATGATCATCGGCAAGGGCGGCGAGGACATCGAAAAGCTCCGCGCCAGCATCGCCAAGCGTCTGGGCAAGGACGTCTCCCTGAACATCGTGGAGGTCAAGAGCCCCGACACCAACGCCCAGCTGGTGGCTGAGAACATCGCCCAGCAGCTGGAGAAGCGCATCGGCTTCCGCCGGGCCATGAAGAACGCCATGGGCCGGGCCATGCGGATGGGCGCCCTGGGCATCAAGACCTGCTGCTCCGGACGGCTGGGCGGCGCCGAGATCGCCCGCACCGAGCACTACCACGACGGCACCATTCCGCTGCAGACCCTCCGGGCCGACATCGACTACGGCTTCGCCGAGGCCGCCACCACCTATGGCCGCATCGGCGTGAAGGTCTGGATCTACAAGGGCGAGGTCCTGAGCCAGACCCTGCGGACCACCCCGCGCACCATGGACACCACCAAGCCCTTCCGGGACAAGAGTGAGCGCCGGGACCGCCGGGACCGCCGGGACGGGGACCGCCGTGGTCCCGGTGGCAACCGGGACGACCGCCGCGGCGGACGCTTTGGCGACCGCCGGCCCGCCGGCCCTGTCTACCAGGCCCGTCCCCAGATCGTCACCCCCAAGCCCGCGCCCGCTCCTGTGGAGGAGGCGCCCGCCCAGGCCGCTGAGGCCGCTGCTCCCGAGGAAGGAGGCCAGGAATAATGCTGCTGCCCAAGAGAGTGAAATACCGCCGCGTCCACCGCGGCCGGATGAAGGGCAAGGCCACCAGAGGCAACACCGTCACCTACGGTGATTTTGGCCTCCAGGCCATTGAGCCCGCCTGGATCACCAGCAACCAGATCGAGGCCGCCCGTATCGCCATGACCCGCTACACCAAGCGTGGCGGTAAGGTGTGGATCAAGATCTTCCCCGACAAGCCCATCACCGAGAAGCCCGCCGAGACCCGTATGGGCTCCGGCAAGGGCTCTCCGGAGTACTGGGTGGCCGTGGTCAAGCCCGGCCGGATCATGTTTGAGATCGCCGGCGTCCCTGAGGACATCGCCCGCGAGGCTCTGCGTCTGGCCTCCCACAAGCTGCCCATCAAGTGCAAGGTCGTGGCCAAGGAGGCGGCGGCTGCCGCCGCCGAGGCCGAGGCCGAGAAGGGTGGTGAATGAAGATGAAAGCCAGTGAAGTCCGCAAAATGAGTTCCCAGGAGCTGGAGAGCAAGCTGATGGACTTGAAGAAGGACCTGTTCCAGCTTCGTCTTCAGCACGCCACCAACCAGCTTGACAACCCCATCCGCATCGCCCAGGTGAAGCGGGACATCGCCAGGGTCAAGACCGTCATCCGCCAGCAAGAGCTGGCAGGCCGATAAAAGGAGGTAGCCGAAGATGGAGAACAGAACCTCTTCCCGTAAGACCAGAGTCGGCCTGGTGGTCTCTGACAAGATGGACAAGACCGTGGTGGTGGCCATCGCCGACCGTGTGGCCCACCCGCTGTACAAGAAGATCGTCAAGCGGACCTACAAGCTCAAGGCCCACGACGAGCAGAACGCCTGCGGCGTGGGCGACCGCGTCCGCGTCATGGAGACCCGGCCTCTCAGCAAGGACAAGCGCTGGAGAGTCGTGGAGATCATCGAGAAAGCCAAGTAAGGAGGTGCCAGTATGATTCAGCAAGAGAGTTATCTGAAAGTCGCCGATAATACCGGCGCCAAGGAGATCAAGACCATCCGCGTGCTGGGCGGCTCCCGCCGCAAGTTCGGCAACATCGGCGACGTGGTGGTGGCCTCTGTCCGCAAGGCCCAGCCCGGCGGCCAGGTGAAGAAGGGCGAAGTGGTCCGCGCCGTCATCGTCCGCTCCAGCCGCGGCGTCCGCCGCGCCGACGGCAGCTACGTCCGCTTTGACGACAACGCCGCCGTCCTCATCCGCGACGACAAGAACCCCCGCGGGACCCGTATCTTTGGGCCGGTGGCCAGGGAGCTGCGCGACAAGGATTACATGAAGATCCTGTCCCTGGCGCCCGAAGTGCTGTAAGGGGGTAGCGAGATGAACAACATGAGCATTCGCAAGGACGATACCGTCATCGTCCTGTCCGGCAAGGACAAGGGCAAGACCGGCAAGGTGCTGAAGGCCATGCCCAAGGAGAAGAAGGTCCTGGTGGAGAAGGTCAACATCGTCTCCCGCCACACCAAGCCCCGCCAGCAGGGCGAGCAGGGCGGCATCATCAAGAAAGAAGCCCCCATCTACGCCTGCAAGGTCATGCGGGTCTGCCCCAAGTGCAACAAGCCCACCCGTCCGGCCCACAAGCTCCTGGCCGACGGGAAGAAAGTCCGCGTCTGCAAGAAGTGCGGCGCTGAGATCTGAGAAAGGAGGGAATCCCAATGGCTGAGAACAAGACCGAGAAGGTGGAGGAGGCCGTAGAGGCCGTGAAGGAAAAGGTCGAGGAAGCGGCCCAGGCCGTGGAGGCCAAGGCCGAAGAGGTCAAGGCCAAGGCCGCCAAGGTCAAGGAAGAGGTCAAGGCCAAGGCCGAGGACGTGGCCGAGGACGTGAAAGCCAAGGCCGCCAAGGTCAAGAAAGACGTGGAAGCCAAGGCCGAGGATGTGGCCGAGGACGTGAAAGCCAAGGCCGCCAAGGTCAAGAAAGACGTGGAAGCCAAGGCCGAGGCCGCGAAGAAGGACGCGAAGGCGGCGGCCAAACCCGCCACCGACGGTATGCCCAATCTGCGTGCCAAGTACGTCTCCGAAGTCGCTCCCGCGCTCATGGAGAAGTTTGGCTACAAGTCCGTGATGCAGATCCCCAAGATCGAGAAGATCGTGGTCAACTGCGCCTGTGGCGAAGCCCGGGACAACTCCAAGGTCCTGGAAGCCGTGGTGGGCGATCTGGCCGCCATCACCGGCCAGAAGCCGGTCATCACCAAGGCCAAGAAGTCCGTGGCCAACTTCAAGCTCCGCGAGGGGATGCCCATCGGCGCCAAGGTGACGCTCCGCTCCGACAAGATGTGGGAGTTCCTGGACCGCCTGTTCAGCGTGGCCCTGCCCCGCGTGCGCGATTTCCGCGGCATCAACCCCAACTCCTTTGACGGCCGGGGCAACTACGCCCTGGGTCTCAAGGAGCAGCTGATCTTCCCTGAGATCGACTACGACAAGATCGACAAGATCCGGGGCATGGATGTGATCATCTGCACCACCGCCAACACCGATGAAGAGGGCCGGGCTCTGCTGGAGCTCATCGGCGCCCCCTTCATCCGCAGCTGAGAAAGGAGAGCGGAACAATGGCGAAGAAATCCATGATCCTGAAGCAGCAGGCCAAGCCCAAGTTCTCCACTCGGCGCTACAACCGCTGCAAGATCTGCGGCCGCCCCCACGCCTACCTCCGGGACTACGGCATCTGCCGCATCTGCTTCCGGGAGCTGGCCTACAAGGGCCAGATCCCCGGCGTGAAGAAGGCGTCCTGGTAACGCCCGCTTTGCCGGACAGCGCCGCGACAGGGGCCGGAGCCCCGCCGCCGGGCCCTGTCCGGCAAAACGAGAGCCGCACCCATCCGTAGGCCCTGCCCGGGGCCTACGGAACACCCATGTCATAAGCCGATTTTTTCGGTTTATGGATGTCCGACGATGGCAACAGGTCGGGACGGTGCCTAAGCCCTGATACCTTGCCATTGAACCGGGGAACCGGCCCGGTAATCTTGATAGGAGGTAATCTCATGCAAATCACAGACCCCATTGCGGATATGCTGACTCGGATCCGCAACGCGTCCAACGCCGGCCATGATACGGTGGACGTGCCTGCCAGCAACATGAAGAAGTCCATCGCGCAGATCCTTCTCGATGAGGGCTATATCAAGAACTACCAGCTCATCGAGGACAACCTTCAGGGTATCATCCACATCACCTTGAAGTACAACGCCAACAAGGAGAAGGCCATCACCAACCTCCGCCGCGTCAGCAAGCCCGGTCTCCGGGTGTACGCCGGCGCCGACGAGCTGCCGCGGGTCATCCGCGGCCTTGGGATCGCCATCGTCTCCACGTCCAAGGGCGTCATGACCGACAAGGCCGCGCGCGCGGCCCACGTCGGCGGTGAAGTCCTGGCGTTCGTGTGGTAAGGGAGGGCAGAGAATATGTCGAGAATCGGAAGAATGCCCATCGACCTCCCCGCGGGCGTCGAAGTAAAAGTGGCAGAGGGCAACCACGTCACCGTCAAGGGCCCCAAGGGCACCCTGGAGCGTGATTTGAGCCCCGTGATCACCATCCAGCAGGAGGGCGCCGTGATCCACGTCACCCGCCCCAACGATCTGAAAGAGAGCCGTTCGCTCCACGGCCTGACCCGGACCCTGCTCAACAACATGGTCGTGGGCGTCACCGAGGGGTTCCAGAAGACCCTGGACGTCAACGGCGTGGGCTACCGCGTGGCCATGGAGGGCGGCAAGCTGGTCATGAACCTGGGCTATTCCCACCAAGTGACCATGGAGGCTCCCGAGGGCATCAAGCTGGAGACCCCCAACCCCAACCAGATCGTCGTCAGCGGCGCTGACAAACAGCGTGTGGGTCAGTTCGCCGCCGAGATCCGCGAGAAACGTCCGCCTGAACCCTACAAGGGCAAGGGTATCAAATACGCTGACGAGGTCATTCGCCGTAAGGAAGGCAAGACCGGCGTCAAGAAAAAGTAAGGAGGTGCCTAGAGTATGATCAAGAAAATCGATACAAACGCTCAGCGGCTGCGCCGCCATAAGCGGGTCCGCGCCAAGATCAGCGGCACCCCCGAGCGTCCCCGTCTCAACGTGTTCCGCAGCGAGACCAACATCTACGCCCAGGTCATCGACGACGTCAACGGCGTGACCCTCGTCTCCGCCTCCTCGCTGGAAAAGGGCTTCGGCGCCGGTTCCAACTGCGAGGCAGCCAAGAAGGTGGGCCAGACCGTGGCCGAGCGGGCCAAGGCCAAGGGGATCAACACCGTGGTCTTTGACCGTGGCGGCTATGTCTACCACGGCCGGGTGAAGGCCCTGGCCGAAGGCGCCCGCGAGGGCGGCCTGGAGTTTTAAGGAGGGAGGAAGAACAAATGCCTAAGTTTGAAAAAGAGCAGAGCGAGTTCAGCGAAAAGCTGGTCTACCTCAACCGCGTTTCCAAGACCGTCAAGGGCGGCCGCGTGGCCAAGTTCACCGCCCTCATGGTCATCGGCGACGAAAAGGGCCGCGTGGGCTTTGGCACCGGCAAGGCCGCCGAGGTCCCTGAAGCCATCCGCAAGGGCATCGAGGACGCCAAGAAGAACATGGTCAACATCACCCTGTCCGGCACCACCATTCCCCACGAGATCATCGGGGAGTTCGGCGCCGGCCGGGTCCTCCTCAAGCCCGCCGCCCCCGGCACCGGCATCATCGCCGGCGGCCCGGTCCGCGCGGTGATGGAGGCTGCCGGCATCCGGGACATCCGGGCCAAGTGCCTGCGCTCCAACAACCCCCAGAACGTGGTCTCCGCCACCTTCGAGGGCCTGAAGGCCCTCCGCGGGCCGGAAGAGGTGGCCCGGCTCCGGGGCAAGAGCGTGGAAGAAATTTTGGGTTAAGGAGGAGACGACACATGGCTAAGTTGAATGTGAAGCTGGTCAAGAGCCTGAACGGTCGGCTCCAAAAGCACAAGGACACCGCCGCCGCGCTGGGTCTCCGCAAGATCGGGGACGCCACCGTGCAGCCTGACAACGCCGCCACCCGCGGCAAGATCGCTCTGATCGGTTATCTCCTTGAGGTCACCGAGGAAAAGTAAGGAGGCGCAACAATGAATTTGTATGAACTCTCCCCCGCCCCCGGCTCCACCCAGGTGGGGAAGCGCAAGGGCCGGGGCCCCGGCTCCGGCAACGGCAAGACCGCCGGCCGCGGCCACAAGGGTCAGTGGGCCCGCTCCGGCGGCGGCGTGCGCGTGGGCTTTGAGGGCGGCCAGATGCCTCTGGCCCGCCGGGTGCCCAAGCGGGGCTTCAACAATATCTTCGCCAAGCCCCTGGAGGTCATCAACGTGGCCAGCCTCAACAAGTTCGACGATGGCGCCACCGTCAACATCTGTGACCTGCTGGACAAGGGCATCCTCTCCAAGTGCGAGTACGGCGTGAAGGTGCTGGGCAGCGGTGCCCTCACCAAGAAGCTCACCGTGCGGGCCTCCGCGTTCTCCGCCTCCGCCAAGGAGAAGATCGAAGCCGCGGGCGGAAAGGCCGAGGTGATTTGAGTTGATTACCACCATCCGTAACGCCTGGCGGATCGAGGAACTGCGTAAGAAGATCCTCTTCACGCTGTTCGCTCTGCTGATCTTCCGCCTGGGCTCTGTCATCCCCGTGCCCTTCATCAACTCCAACGCGCTGGCCGAGGAGCTGAGCCGTCAGTCGGGCACCATCTTCGGCCTGCTGAACGCCATGAGCGGCGACGCCTTCGCCCAGGCGACGGTATTCGCCCTCTCCATCCAGCCCTATATCAACAGCTCCATCATCATCGAGCTGCTGTGCATCGCCATCCCCGCGCTGGAGCGGATGCAGAAAGAGGGCGGCGAGGAGGGCCGCAAGAAGATCGCGGCCATCACCCGGTACACCACCGTGGCCATCGCCATTCTCCAGGGCTTTGGGTATTTCACCCTCATCCGCAACTGGGGCCTGATCGATTCTGCCGTTGGTATGCCCATGTGGCTGACCGGCGTGATCATCGTCCTGGCCTTCACCGCCGGCTCCGCCTTCCTGATGTGGCTGGGCGAGCAGATCACCGAGTTCGGCATCGGCAACGGCATCTCCATGATCCTCTTCGCCGGCATCGTGGCCCGTGTGCCCAGCATGATCTCCAGCATGATCACAGGCGTCAGCCGCTGGAGCGAGGTCCGCAGCGTGGGCCGGGACGCCCTTTTGTCCCAGATGACCACCACCTACACCAACCAGGGCGTGTCCAACGCCGCGGAGCAGGCCCAGAGCTATGTGAACAGCGCCCTGCACCCGGTGATGATCCCGCTGTTCTTCATCGGGATGCTGCTGCTGGTCATCTTCATCGTGTTCATCACCAATTCCGAGCGCCGCATCCCCGTGCAGTACGCCAAGCGGGTGGTGGGCCGGAAGATGTACGGCGGCCAGTCCACCCACCTGCCCATGAAGGTGAATATGTCCGGCGTGCTGCCCATCATCTTCGCCCAGTCCATCGCCTCCCTGCCCGCCACCATCGCCGGGTTCGCCGGCGTCACCTCCAGGAGCGAGGGCTTTGGCGGGGCCTTTATGCGGGTCTTTGACTCCAGCGGCGTGGTCTACTGCGTGGTCTACTTCCTGCTCATCGTGGGCTTCAGCTACTTCTACTCCTCCATCCAGTTCAACCCCGTGGAAGTGGCCAACAACCTGAAGAACAACGGCGGCTTTGTCCCCGGCTTCCGTCCGGGCAAGCCCACCGCGGACTTCCTGCGGAAAGTGCTGAGCAAGATCACCATGTTCGGCGCCCTCTACCTGGCCGTCATCGCCATCCTGCCCATCATCACCGGCAACATCGTGGGCAACAACGCTCTGTCCCTGGGCGGTACGTCGGTCATCATCGTGGTGGGCGTGGCGCTGGAGACGGTGAAGGCCATGGAGGCCCAGATGCTCATGCGGCACTACAAGGGCTTTTTGGAGTAAGCGCCCATGAAGATGATTTTTCTTGGGGCGCCGGGCGCCGGAAAAGGTACCCAGGCCGACATTTTTGCCAAGCGTTTGAACATCCCCACCATCTCCACCGGCAACATCCTCCGCGCCGCCATCGCCGACGGCACCGAGACCGGCCTCAAGGCCAAGTCCTTTATGGACAAGGGCCAGCTGGTCCCCGACGAGGTGATCCTGAACATCGTCAAGGAGCGGCTGGACCAGCCCGACTGTCAAAGGGGCTATATCCTGGACGGGGTGCCCCGCACCTTGGCCCAGGCCCAGGCCCTGGAGGATATGGGCGTGACCTTTGACCAGGTGGTCTCCATCGAGGTGGCCGACCAGGTCATCGTCCAGCGCATGACCGGCCGCCGGGCCTGCACCCAGTGCGGCGCCACCTACCACGTGGAGGCCGCGCCGCCCAAGGTGGAGGGCGTGTGCGACAAGTGCGGAGGGACCCTGGTCCAGCGGACGGATGACGCCGCCGAGACCGTGCTCGACCGCCTGAAGGTCTTTCACGAGCTCACTGAGCCCCTCAAGGACTTTTACGCCCAGCGGGGACTCCTGAAGCTGGTGGACAACCAGCCCACCATCGAGGCCACCACCCAGGCCATCTGCCAGGTGCTGGGGCTGTAACAGGCGATGGAGATGATTTCCCTCAAGACCCCGGAGGAGATCGAGAAGATGCGCGTGGCCGGACGGATCACGGCCCAGGCCAGAGCCCTGGCCGGATCCATGGTCAAGCCGGGCGTGTCCACCTACGAGATCGACCGCGAGGTCAGGCGCTTTATCCAGAGCCACGGCGCCAAGCCCTCCTTTTTGGGGCTCTACGGCTTTCCCGCCTCCATCTGCGCCTCGGTGAACGAGTGCGTCATCCACGGCATCCCCTCCAAAAAGCAGATACTCCGCGAGGGCGACATCGTGTCGGTGGACGTGGGCGCCTTCATCGGCGGCTTCCACGGCGACTGCGCCGCCACCTTCCTGTGCGGCGCGGTGGACCCCAAGGCCCAACAGCTGGTGGAGGTGACCCGGCAGAGCTTCTTTGAGGGTATCAAGTTGGCGCGGCCGGGCAACCGGGTCCGGGACATCGGCGCGGCGGTGCAGAAGTATGTGGAATCCTTTGGCTTCAGCGTGGTCCGGGACTTTGTGGGCCACGGCGTGGGCCGGAAGATGCACGAGCCGCCGGAGGTGCCCAACTACGGCCCCGCCGGACACGGCGCCCGGCTGACCCCGGGCATGGTCATCGCCGTGGAACCCATGGTGTGCGCCGGGGACTATCACGTGGAGAACCTGGACGGCAACTGGACCACCGTCACCGTGGACAGGAGCCTTGCCGCCCACTACGAAAACACCATTCTCATTACACAAGGTGAGGCGGAGATCCTCACCGACCCAGGGGACGGCACGCTGTGACGCGTCCAGGGAACGGGAAAGGACCCGCCGCCGGAAGAAGCGGCACACCGCGGCGCAATCGGGCGCGAAGCGCCCTCCGAGGAGGAAATGAGACTTGGCAAAGGATGATATGATCGAAGTGGAGGGCGTGGTCACAGAGGCCCTGCCCAACACCACCTTTAAAGTGGACATCGGGAATGGACACATCATTCTCGCCCACATCTCCGGCAAACTGCGGATGAACTTCATCCGCATCCTGCCCGGAGACAAGGTCACGGTGCAGATGTCGCCCTACGACGTCACCCGGGGCCGGATCACCTGGCGAACAAAGTAAACAACAACGACCTGCCGGGCCGCGGCCTTGCCCGGACCCGGTGGGGGCCATCAAGGCATTCATAAGGAGGTTTAACATGAAAGTCAGACCGTCTGTGAAGCCCATGTGCGAGAAGTGCAAGATCATCAAGCGCAAGGGCAAAGTCATGGTAATTTGCGAAAACCCCAAGCACAAGCAGAGACAAGGTTAAAAAGGAGGGACAGTGAAGTATGGCTCGTATTGCTGGCATTGACTTGCCGAAGGACAAGCGCGTGGAGATCGGCTTGACCTATATTTTCGGCATCGGGCGCACCAGCGCCAACAAGATCCTGGCCGCCACAGGCATCGACCCCGACACCCGGGTGAAGGACTTGACGGAGGAACAAGAGGCTGCCCTCCGTGAAGAGATCGGCAACCACTACACCGTGGAGGGCGACCTCCGCCGGAACGTGGCCCTGGACATCAAGCGGCTCACCGAGATCGGCTGCTACCGGGGCATCCGCCACCGCAAGGGTCTGCCCGTCCGGGGCCAGCGGTCCAAGACCAACGCCCGCACCCGCAAGGGCCCCAAGCGCACCGTGGCCAACAAGAAGAAGTAAGGAGGGAGAGAGATTATGGCTGCTACCACGAAAGGCAAAAAGACGACCCGTCGTCGCCGCGAACGCAAGAACATCGAGAAGGGCGCGGTTCACATCCGCTCCTCCTTCAACAACACCATGGTCACCGTGACCGACACCAACGGCAACGCCATCTCCTGGGCTTCCTCCGGCGAGATGGGCTTCCGCGGCTCCCGCAAGTCCACCCCCTTCGCCGCTCAGACCGCCGCCGAGACGGCTGCCAAGGCCGCCATGGAGCACGGCCTCAAGAGCGTCGAGGTCTTTGTCAAGGGTCCCGGCCAGGGCCGTGAGGCCGCCATCCGGGCGCTCCAGGCCGTGGGCCTGGAGGTCACTCTGATCAAAGACGTCACCCCCATCCCCCACAACGGCTGCCGTCCGCCGAAGCGCCGCCGCGTGTAATAGCAAAAGGAGGAATTGAGTTAATATGGCTAAGAATATGCAGCCTGTGGCCAAGCGCTGCAAGGCTCTGAATGTTTCTCCCGCCGCTATGGGATACGCCAAGAAGCAGACCAACCGCAACCCCAAGGGCCAGATGCGCCGCAAGCAGAGCGAGTACGCCATGCAGATGAACGAGAAGCAGAAGGTCAAGTTCGTCTACGGCATCATGGAAAAGCAGTTCCGCGCCTACTACGAAAAGGCCGCCCGCAGCGAGGGCATGACCGGCGAGGTGCTGCTGACCACCATCGAGCGGCGGCTGGACAACGTGGTGTACCGCCTGGGCTTTGCCATGACCCGCCGTGAGGCCCGCCAGAGCGTCAACCATGGTCACTTCACCGTCAACGGCCGCAAGGTGAACATCCCCTCCTACCTGGTGAAGCCCGGGGACGTGGTGGAGGTCAAGGAGTCCAGCCGGGACAGCGTCCGCTTCAAGCGCTTCACCGGCGAGGACGCCCCCATCTTCGCCACCCCCAAGTGGCTGAGCCGTGAAAAGAACGCCCTCAAGGGCACCGTGGTCCAGATGCCGGCCCGTGACGACATTGATATGCCTGTTGAGGAGCACCTTATCGTCGAGCTCTATTCCAAGTAATAAGCTCCCCTCGATTCGTTTTTACCAACTGTTGAAGAAGGAGGGTCACACACGATATGGTAGAAATTGAAAAGCCCCGCATTGAGTGCGTCGAAAAACCCAGCGAGGAGTCTCATGGCAAGTATATCATTGAGCCGCTGGAGCGAGGTTATGGCACCACCCTGGGCAATTCCATGCGCCGTATTCTGCTCTCCAGTCTGCCCGGTGTGGCGGTCACGACCATCAAGATCGCCGGCATCCAGCACGAGTTTTCCACCATCCCCGGCGTCACCGAGGACGTCACCGAGATCGTGCTGAACGTCAAGAGCATCATTGCCAAGCTGTACAGCGAGGGCGCCAAGACTGTCTATATCGAGGCCGCCGGCCCCTGCGAGGTCACTGCCGGCGACATCAAGGCCGACGGCGAGGTGGAGGTGCTCAACCCGGAGCTCCACATCGCCACGCTGGGCCCCGACGCCAATCTGAACATGGAGCTGACCCTGGCCCACGGCAGAGGCTACGTTCCCGCGGAGCGCAACAAGCCCCAGCAGTCCATCATCGGCGTCATCCCCGTGGACAGCGTCTACACACCGGTGAAAAAGGTCAACTACACCGTGGAGAACACCCGCGTGGGCGACGCCACGGACTTTGACAAGCTGACCTTGGAGGTCTGGACCAACGGCGTCATCTCGGCCCGCGACGCCGTCAGCCTTGGGGCCCGCATCCTCTGCGACCACTTCATGCTCTTCACCGACCTCTCCGAGACCATGGGCTCCAAGTCCACCGTGGTGGAGAAGTCGGACACCCAGCGCGACAAGGTGCTGGAGCTGACCATCGAGGAGCTGGACCTCTCTGTCCGCAGCTTCAACTGCCTCAAGCGCGCCAACATCAACACCGTGGAGGACCTGATCTCCAAGACCGAGGACGAGATGATGAAGGTGCGGAACCTGGGCCGCAAGAGCTTGGAAGAGGTCATGAACAAGCTGGCCATGATGGGCCTGACCCTGGCCAGCGACGAGAACTGACAAACCCCGACATTGGAGGTGTTAAACAATGCGTAAACTTGGCAAGCCCACCGACCAGCGCCTGGCGATGCTGCGGCAGCTGACCACGGAGCTCCTGGACCACGGCAAGCTGGAGACCACCGCCAGCCGCGCCAAGGAGGTGGCCCCTCTGGCTGAACAGATGATCACCCTGGGCAAGAAGAGCGGTCTGGCCAACTACCGCCAGGCTCTGAGCTTTATCACCCGCGAGGATGTGGCCCACAAGCTCTTTGGCGAGATCGCCCAGAAGTACGCCGACCGTGACGGTGGCTACACCCGCGTGGTCCTCACCGGTCCCCGCCGGGGCGACGCCGCGGAGATGGCCATTGTGGAGCTGGTCTGAGCCAGCGCCGCGAGACAAACCAAGACCCCAGCCTGTGTCCGCAGGCTGGGGTCTTTCTTTTGCTCTCCGGCGGCGCGGTCCCAAACAACGGATGGGCCGGACTGGGGACCAGGCGCCTTGGGATGGCCGCGCCCAGGGCGCTTATTTCTTAAACAGGTCGCGCAGGACCTCCATCAGCTTGTCCACGTCGATGGGCTTGGACATATGGCCGTTCATCCCGGCTTCCATGGCCTTTTCCCTATCCTCGTCAAAGGCGTTGGCGGTCATGGCGATGATGGGGATGTTGGCCAGGGCCGGGTCCTCCATGCCGCGGATGGCCCTGGTGGTGGCGTAGCCGTCCAGAATGGGCATCTGAATGTCCATCAGGATCAGATCGTACCAGCCCGGCTGGGACGCGGCCACCATGTCCCGGGCCTGTTCGCCGTTTTCCGCGCACTCCACCTGGAATCCCACGCCGGAGAGGATCTCCACGGCGATCTCCCGGTTGAGCTCGTTGTCCTCGGCCAGCAGGATGCGCTTTCCGGCAAAGAGGCCCTCCTGCCTCTCCGTTTCCGGCGCGGCGGTCTTCTGCTCGACCGCTTGGCCCAGGCTGCGCTCCAGGACCTGGTGCAGTTCGGAGACGAAGAGGGGCTTGCTGATGAATCCGGTGGCGCCGGCGGCCAGGGCCTCTTTTTCAATGTCCGCCCAGTCGTAAGCGGACATGAGGATGATGGGGGAGGTGTCTCCGATGGTCTGGCGGATGTGGCGGATGGTCTCCACGCCGCTCATCTCCGGCATGGACCAGTCGATGATGTACACCTCAAAGGGGTCGGCCAGCTCCAGGGCCTCGCTGGTCCGGAGGATGGCCTCTTTGCCGGACATGGCCCACTCCGCGCGCATACCGATCTGCCGGAGCATTTTGGACGCGCTCTGGCAGCAGATGGCGTCGTCATCCACCACCAGGCCGCGGAAGCCCTTCAGCGCCGCGATGGGTTCCGGCTTTTGCCGGATGTCGGTGAAGCGCAGTTCCAGCACCACCGTGAAGGTGGTGCCCTTGCCCTGCTCGCTCTCCACGGTGATGGTGCCGCCCATCATGTCCACGATGTTCTTGGCGATGGCCATGCCCAGACCCGTGCCCTGGATGCCGTTGACGGTGGAGGTCTGTTCCCTGGTGAATGGGTCAAATACTGTTTTCATAAACTCCGGGCTCATGCCGATCCCCGTGTCGCTGACCCGGAACTCATAGACGCCCCGCTTGGGGGAGCGAGAGGGCTTTTGCGTGACCTGGATGGCCACGGTGCCGCCCGCTGGGGTGAACTTGATGGCGTTGGAGATCAGGTTCAGCAGGACCTGGTTGAGCCGCAGCCTGTCGCAGTAGATCTTCTCCTCCGTAATGTCCACCGTGTCGATAAAGAGCTCCTGCCGCTTGGCGTGTATATCCGACT
The DNA here is from genome assembly GCA_947599925.1 of uncultured Oscillospiraceae bacterium. Taxonomy (GTDB): domain Bacteria; phylum Bacillota; class Clostridia; order Oscillospirales; family Oscillospiraceae; genus MGBC124762. The sequence continues at coordinate 83,710 of CANQFT010000001.1, forward strand.
GGATCATGTTGCGAAGGCCCTGCAGGATCTCCGCCAGATCCTCCGGCTTCTCGTTGATGGTGACCTTGCCCGACTCGATGCGGCTCATGTCCAGAACATCGTTGATGAGGGAGAGCAGATGGTTGGACGACTGGGTGATCTTGCCCAGATAGTCCCGCACCTTTTCCTGGTTGTCCAGGTGGGTGGTGATCAGCGCGGTGTAGCCGATGATGGCGTTCATGGGGGTGCGGATGTCGTGGGACATATTGTTGAGGAACACGGTCTTCGCGCGGCTGGCCGCGTCCGCGGCGTGGAGGGCGGTGGAGAGTTCCTGGGTCTTGACCTCCAGGGCCGCGGTGGCGCGGGCGACCTTGTTTTCCAGCTTGTGCTGGTTGCGGGTACGCACCATCAGCATCACCACGGTGAAGAGCAGCAACAGCACCGCGACGATGCCCACCACAAAGTATTCCGGGTGCTGATACAAGACCGCCTGGATGGAGGTGGCCCGCCCGCTCTGGGCGGCGTTGATCTCCTGGGCGACGATGGAATCGACCCTGGCGGCGGTGAGGCTCTCGGTGCTCTTGTCCAGGATGGAGAGCAGGTAGCGCCCGTTCTCCAGGCTGTTGCTCACCGCGTAGGAGAAGGAGGTGCTGCCAAAGGTGGTGGAGGCCAGCCGGTTGCGGATGTCCTCGGTGGTGTACCACTCGGAGGTGTAGGCGTAGAGGAAGGTGGCGTCCACCTTGCCCTCCATCACCGCCTTCACGCAGTCCCCTGAGGTGTTCATCCAGGTCAGCGCCTCGCTGGGATAGCGGTTGGTGATATACTCCTCCAGCGCCTCGGAGCGCGTCAGGGCCGCCACCGTCCCCACCGTGCCGTCAAATCCGTCCAGCGTCAGACGGGAAAAGTTGGTCTGGTAATAGGGGGTGGTGATCTTGAAGTTCTCCTCCTCGGCCAGATAGGAGTCGCTCACGAAGTCCAGCACCACGTCCGCCGCCTCAGAATCCCGGAGCTTGAAATACTCTTCCCGGTCCTTGACGGGGATAAACTCGTAGTCCAGGGAGAGATAGTCGGCCAGGACTTTGAAGAGGGAGGGCAGGATGCCCTTGGCCTCGCCGTCCTGAAAGTAGCTGTACGGGATGCGGTCGGGGTTCATCAGCAGACGGATGGGCCGGCCCGACTGCCGGAGCTCGCTCAGATACGCCTGCTCCTGCGCGTTGAGGATGATGGCGCCGTTTTGGTTGGCGGAGTAATATTTGCTGTGCAGCTCGTCCCGCCAGTTGGGGTCGTGGAGGTCCATCTCGTTGATGGCGATGTTGATCTCGTCCATCAGGTCGGCCCGGTCCTTCCGGGTGCAGACGTAAAAGGGGCTGGCGCTGAAGGATTCCAGCAGCCATTCGTCCCCCATCAGACGCAGACTGCCGGTGACCGCCCCGTCCACCTGGCCGTTTTGGAGGGCCTGGGAGAGCTCGTCCTGGGTGGCGAAATACACCGCGTTGAACGTAAAGCCGTGCTCCTGGGCAAAGTTCTCAAAGTTGAGGTTTTTGGAGTTTTCCTCCAGCATACCCACCGTGATGCCGTCGTAGGTGGTATAATCCCCCTCCACGATGCTCTGGTTGCCCGCCTTTACGGTGAAGATGGTGGAGTTGACCCCGATGGGCTGGCTGGAGAAGAGGAACTCCTCCTCCCGTTCCGGGGTCATGGACACGGAGGTGACAATATCCACCTCGCCGCTGCGGAGCATATCCAGGGCCTGGGCGTAGGAGCCGTCGTAGCCTATGTATTCATAGGTCCAGCCCCCGTGGACGGCCAGGCGCTGGAGAAATTCGTACCCGTATCCGCTCCGGCGGCCGTTGTCCGCGATGGTGTGGTAGCCGGGGAAGGAGAAAAACCCCACGCGGAGCACGTTCTCCTCCTGTGGCGCGGCATAGGCGAAGGGGCAGGAGGCCCCCAGCAGGAGAGCGGCGAGCAGCAGGGCGCATATCCGGCGCGGCGTTTTCATGGGTCAGTCCTCCGTTTCCGTTGAATCGGGCAGGAAAATGTTTCATTCATAGTATTATACCACAGTACGCGGCCCTCTGTATAGCCCCAAAGCGCAATTTCTCAGCGCGTGCCCGCCCTCAGATTGCCAAATCATACCGCGCCTTATGTTCGCATATCCAAAAGCCGGGCGTCCATACTAAGAATCGTCAGTACAGAAATAGGCAGGAGGAATCCCCTTGATGAAAGCAACTGGCGTCGTAAGACGCATCGACGACCTTGGCCGTATCGTCATCCCCAAAGAGATCCGCCGCACCATGCGTATCCGCGAGGGCGACCCGCCGCTGACGACGTTGGAACGCTGGGAACGCTTCTGCCTCGGAATGCTCAAACTGGAAAAGCGGGCGGGGTGGGGCGGTACATAGATGCGGAAAAGCGCCGCGAGAGATGACAAACGATACCACACGCTGGCGCGAGTGTGGTATAATGTCCGCGAAGAGGCTATGATACCGACTGGATGCGCCATAAAAATGCTTTCAGGTACATTTTAACTTCCGGGGCTATACTGTTCCAGGAAAGGGGTGGGACGGATGCGTATTCTGATCGCCGAGGACGAGATCCCCATCGCCAAGGCCCTCAAGGCCCTGTTGGAGCGAAACAAGTACACCGTGGACATGGTCCACAACGGCAACGATGCCCTGGACTACATCACCGAGGTCAGCTACGACGCTCTGGTGCTGGACATTATGATGCCCGGGCTGGACGGGTTGGAGGTCCTCCGCCGGGCCCGCGCCCAGGGAGTCGCCGCCCCCGCCCTCTTCCTCACGGCCCGGAGCGAGGTGGAGGACCGGGTGACGGGGCTGGACGCCGGGGCGGACGACTATCTGCCCAAGCCCTTTGCCACCGCGGAGTTCCTGGCCCGCGTCCGGGCCCTGACCCGCCGCCGGGGAGAGTACGCCCACGCCCTGCTCACCCTGGGCGACCTCACTTTGGACACCGCGGAGTATACCCTGCGGGTGGGGGATGCCCAGGAGCGGCTGAGCAACAAGGAATACCAGCTGATGGAGCTGCTGATGCGAAACCCCAGGCAGGTCTTTTCCACGGAGCGGCTGATGGAGACGGTCTGGGGCCTGGACGCCGAGGCGGATCTGGACGTGGTCTGGACGTACATCGGCTTTTTGCGGAAAAAACTCAAGGCCCTGGGCGCCCATGTGGAGCTGCGGACCATCCGGGGGCTGGGGTACACGCTGGAGGAGAGCCTATGCTGAAGAAGATGCACTGGCGGTTCATCGCCTCCGCCATGGCCGCCATCACCGCGGTGGTGCTGGTGCTGGTGGGAGGGATGAACCTCTGGAACTACCACATCACGACCCAGCGGCAGGACGACATCCTGGCCGAGCTGATGACCCGGCAGGAGGACCAGACAGTCCCGTCTCCCAACCTCCCCTCCGACTCCCTCGCCGATCCTCCGGAGGACCAGGAGCCGCCTCCGGACCGGGAGGGGCGGGAGCCCTTCCGGGACGACGCGCCCTTTGGCCGGGGCGGCCACTCCCCGGAACTGCGGTATATGCTGCGCTACTTCGCCGTCACCTGCGACGCGTCGGGGACGGCGGTGGGGACCGACCGGGAATTTATCGCCTCGGTGACTTCCCAGGAGGCGGCCCAGTGGGGCGAGCGGGTGGCCCGCTCCGGCGGGACGACGGGGTATCTGAACGGCTACCGCTACCTGAAGCGCGCCACCGGGGACGGCTGGACCATCCTCTTTTTGAACTCCGAGCGGGAGATCCAGGCCATGCTCACGCTGTTGGCGGTGTCCTCGGCGGTGGCGGTCATCAGCCTGCTGGTGGTCTTTGTGCTGGTGGTGCTGTTCTCCCGGCGGGCCATCGCCCCTTATGTGCGGAACATCGAGATGCAAAAGCAGTTCATCACCGACGCCGGCCATGAGCTCAAGACCCCTCTCACCGCCATCTCCGCCTCCGCCGACGTCCTGGCCATGGACGCCCCGGACAGCGAGTGGGTGGCCTCCATCCAGACCGAGTGCGCCCGGATGAGCAAGCTGGTGTCCGACCTTGTCACCCTGTCCCGGCTGGACGAGGAGCAGCCCTTCCCGGAACGGGCCGACTTCTCGCTGTCCGACGCGGTCTGGGAGATCGCCGAGCCGGCCCAGACCTTGGCCAAGGCCAGACAGCGGACCTACGAGCAGACCATCCAGGACGGGATCGTCCTCCACGGGGACAAGGGAGCCATCCAGCAAATGGTGTCCATCCTGCTGGACAACGCCATGAAATACTCCGCCGAGCGGGGGCGGATCCGCCTGAGCCTGAGCCGGGTCAAGGGCAGGGCCCAGATCCAGGTGTTCAACACCTGCGACCTCTCCGGCGTGGAGATCGACCGGCTCTTCGACCGCTTCTACCGCCCGGACGCCTCCCGCTCCTCCCACACCGGCGGGACCGGCATCGGCCTGTCCATCGCCCGCTCCATCGCCCAGGCCCACGGGGGCAGCCTCACCGCCCAGACCGGGGACGGGGGCATCACCTTCACGGCGCGGTTCTGACCGCCGGAAAACGCCCGCCGCGCCCAGACGGGACAAAAGCGTCCGCAGCTCCAGGCTGTGGGCGCTTTTTTTGGCGGCGGCGCCAACGTCACCAAGGGCCGGGCCGGGGCCGATGGCTTTACAGTTTGTTTACACTTCTTTTCAGGTTGATTTTGGGTTGAACTGGTATGCTGGCCCCAATGATGAAAAGGGGGTCGGTTCCATGTCTCAAACCTCTGCGCCGGTGAAGGAGAGACGGAAATTTCCGGTCAAGAAGCTGATCAAGTGGGTCGTGCTCCTGGCCGTGCTGGGCGTGGCCGGGTTTCTGGTCCTGCGGCACTTCACAGCCGGAGAGGGCGACCGCTCCGCCGGAGGCGACGTGGCCCGGATCACCGCACAGGTGGAGCGGCGCACCATCACCAGCTCTCTGAGCGGCAGCGGCACGCTCCAACCGGCCGCCTCCTATACGGTCACGACCCTGGTCCAAGGGGACATCCTCTCCGACACCTTCCAGGAGGGGGACCTGGTGGAAGAGGGGCAGGTCCTCTACCAAATCGACAGCTCGGACGCCGCCAACAACATCGAAAAGGCCCAGCTCTCCTTGTCCCAGGCCCAGAGGAGCTACAACAACACCCTGCAGGACCGCTACATCACCTCCGACGCCTCCGGGCAGGTCTACTCTTTGGAGGTAGAGGAGGGGGACAAGGTCAACAACGGCCAGACCATCGCCCTGCTCCGGGACAGCTCGGTGATGACCCTGGAACTTCCCTTCCCCGCCGATGACGCCAAGGGCTTTTTCGTGGGCCAGACCGCCCAGGTCACTCTGGACGGCTCCTTTGAGGTGCTGACCGGGACGGTGACGGCGGTGGCCGCCACCGACACCGTGGCGGCGGGCAACTCCATCCAGCGCGCCGTCACCATCGGGGTGGAGAACCCCGGCGGGCTCTCCACCGGCCAGGCCGCCGCCGCGGAGGTCAACGGCGTGGGCTGCGCGGCCAGCGGCGTGTTTTCCTACCGCGCCCAGTCCGCCGTCACCGCCTCCGCCTCCGGGACCATCACCCAGCTGAACATCCGGGAAGGGGACTGGGTGACCAGCGGCCAGACCGTGGCCGTCTTGGGCGGCGACGACCTGAACAACTCCATCCAGAACGCCCAGGACTCCCTGCGAAACGCGGAGCTGTCCATGGAGAACACCCAGGAACAGCTGGAGAACTACACCATCACCGCCCCGGTCAGCGGCACGGTGGTGGACAAGAACAAAAAGGCCGGGGAGACCATCTCCAACGCCAGCGCGGACCAGACCCTCTGCACCATCTATGACCTGTCCTATCTGGAGATGACCCTGGCCATCGACGAGCTGGACATCAGCAAGGTGGCGGTGGGCCAGAAGGTCAGCATCACCTCCGACTCGGTGGAGGGAAAGAGCTACACCGGCGTCGTCACCAAGGTCTCGGTGGTGGGCGCCACCTCCATGGGCATCACCTCCTATCCCGCCACCATCCGCATCGACGAGACCGACGGTCTGCTTCCGGGGATGAATGTGGACGCGGAGATCGTGCTCAGCCAGGTGGAGGACGCCCTGACCATCCCCTCCGCCGCTCTGGAGCGGGGGAACCGCGTGCTGATCCCCGAAACCTCTCCCAGCGCAGCCAACGCCCTGGCCGACCAGGAGGCCCCGGAGGGGTACGTCTACGTCCAGGTGGAGACCGGCGCCAGCGACGACAGCTACATTGAGATCACCTCCGGTCTCCAAGAGGGGGACAGCGTGGCCTACACCCCCGCCACGGGAGAGAGCAGTGAGATACCCTTTGGAATGCCCGGCGCCATGGGCGGGATGAATATGCCCGGCGGCGGATCCTTCGGCGGAGAACGCGGCGCCGGGGGCTTCAGCGGCAACCCCAACCGGGGCGGGAACTTTGGGGGGCGCTGAGCATGGAGGCCCTGATCGAATTTCGCCAGGTCTGTAAGTTTTACCGCATGGGCGAGGAGACGGTGGTGGCCGCCGACCACATCGACATGACCATCCAGCGGGGAGAGTTCGTCGCCATCGTGGGCCAGTCCGGTTCCGGCAAGAGCACCTGCATGAACATCATCGGCTGTCTGGACGTTCCCTCCGAGGGGGTCTACCTGCTGGACGGGCAGGATGTGGGCCGGCTCTCCACCAAAAAGCTGGCCGCCATCCGCAACAAGATGCTGGGCTTTATCTTTCAGCAGTATAACCTTCTGCCCAAGCAGAGCATTCTGGAAAACGTGGAGGTGCCCTTGATGTACGCGGGCGTGCCCCGGGGAGAGCGGCGGCGGCGGGCCATGGAGGTACTGGAGCAAGTTGGCCTGGCCGACAAGTACCGCCACCGGCCCAGCCAGCTCTCCGGCGGCCAGCAGCAGCGGGCGTCCATCGCCAGGGCGCTGGCCGGACGGCCCGCCATCATCCTGGCTGACGAGCCCACCGGCGCTTTGGACAGTCACACCGGCCGGGAAGTGCTGGCCATGCTCCAGGACGTCCACCGCCAGGGCAACACCGTCGTCCTGATCACCCACGACAACTCCATCGCCTGCGAGGCCCAGCGCATCATCCGCCTGGAGGACGGCCGGGTGGTCTACGACGGGGACCCCCGCGCGCCCCAGGCCGTGGTACGCCACCGTTCCGGCGGAGAGGGGGGAGCCCGGTGAGCATTTTGGAGACCTTCGGCCTGGCCCTGCAAAATATCTGGGCCAGCAAGATCCGCACCCTGCTGACCATGCTGGGCATTATCATCGGCGTCACCGCCGTGATCGTCATCGTGGGGCTGGGAAACGGGATGCAGAACTATATGCGCGACTCCTTTGCCTCTCTGGGCACCAATCAGCTCACCGTGATGATCTCCGGCCGCGGCTCCTCCAGAAGCATCTCTGTGGATGAGATGTACCAGCTGGTGGAGGATCACGCCTCCTTGCTGGAGGGGCTCTCCCCCACCGTGCCCGTGATGGGGCAGATCAAGGTGGACACCGAGACCCTCTCCTCCTCCGTCACCGGCGTGGGGGAGGACTATCTGGATATGAAGGGCCTCACCCTGGCCCAAGGCCGGGGGCTCCAGTACGCGGACGTCGCCGAGCGGCGCACCGTGTGCGTGGTGGGGGCCTATGTGGCCCGGGAGTATTTTCAAAATAACGCCGTGGGCCAGACCCTGCGGGTCAACGGCAGGAAGGTGAACATCGTCGGGGTCCTGGAACAGCAGGAGGAGGACATGGACGAGGGCGGGAGCGACGACTGCCTCTATCTGCCCTATTCCACCGCCTCTCGCTTCTTCTCCGGCGGGCAGGTGAGCAGTTATATGGTGACGGTGACCGACGAGGACCGCATCAACGACGCCCAGACCGTCTTAGAGGACGCCCTCTACGCCGTCTTTGGCGACAGCGACTCCTACACCGTGTCCAACATGGCGGCGGCGCTGGAGACCATGAACTCCATGATCGGCATGGTCATCACCATCCTGGCCCTCATCGCCGGGATCTCCCTTTTGGTGGGCGGCATCGGCATTATGAATATCATGCTGGTCTCGGTGAGTGAGCGCACACGGGAGATCGGCATCCGAAAGGCGCTGGGGGCGCGGGAAGGGGTCATCCTCCGGCAGTTCGTCATCGAGGCGGCCACCACCTCCGGCCTGGGCGGACTGTTTGGCATCGCCCTGGGCTACCTTCTCTCGCGGGTGGCCACCGTGGTGATCACCAACCTCACCGAGACGGCCATCACCGTCTCCCCATCCCTGGCGGCGGTGGCCATGGCCTCCGGCATCTCCATCGCCATCGGCGTGCTGTTTGGCTTTCTCCCCGCGCGCAAGGCGGCCCGGCTCAACCCCATCGACGCTTTGAGATACGATTAAAGGAGTGCTGCTTTATGAAACGATGGATCTCTTTCGCGCTGGCGCTGTGCCTGTTGACGGCGCTGATCCCGTCCGTACAGGCCGCCGGATCGGACAGCGGGGACGACGCGGTGGCCTGTCTGAAGGCGCTGGACATCTTGGAGGGGGACGGGACGGGCGATCTGAAGCTGTCCGCGCCAGTCACCCGCGCCGCCTTCGCCAAGCTGTTGGCGGCCACCTCTCCCTACCGGGACGACCTGGGCGGCCAGGGAGCGGGCTACTCGCTCTTCACCGATGTGAAAAGCGGCCATTGGGCCGGCGGATATATCAAGCTGTGCCTGGATAACGGCTGGATGATCGGCTATACCGACGGCTCTTTCCGCCCAGACGACCCCGTCTCCTTGGAGGAGGCGTGTACCGCCGGACTGCGGCTGTTGGGCTATGCCAGCGCCGACCTCTCCGGCCCCTTCCCCGCCGCGCAGCTCAACAAGGCCGCCGCCGTGGGACTGCGGGACGGCCTCGCCGCCCAGCAGGGCCAGGAGCTCACCCGTGAGGAGTGCGTCCGGCTCTTTTACAACCTCCTCACCTGCAAGACCCCGCAGGGCCAAGTCTACGCCTCCACGCTGGGCCTCCCGCTGGACAGCGACGGGGAGGTGGACTACCTGGCGGCGGTGAAGGAGGACCTGGAGGGGCCCTTCCTCAGCGGGGAGACCGAGCCCGCCCTGCCCGCCGCTCCAGAGGTGATCTACCTCAACGGCCAGCGGGTGTCCGACATCCTCTGGCAGAAGGACGATGTGTACTACTACGCCCACGGCTACCTGTGGGTCTACCGTGAGCCGGTCTACGGCCAGATCTCCGCGCTGAACCCCACCGCGGCCGACCCGGAGACGGTGAGCGTCAACAACAAGACCTATACGCTGTCCGGCAGCGCGGTGAAAGAACAGCTCTCCGCCCTGGGCTCCAGGGCGGTGGGGGCCAGCGTGACGCTGCTGCTGGGCATGGACGGCCAAGTGGCCGCCGTCCGCGCCGTCAGCGGGCCCTTTGTGGCGGGGGATGCCGACACGCTGGGCTTTGCGCCCCGGACGGTCTACCGGGACGGCGCGCTCTCCAACAGCGCCGCGCTTTCCAAGTACGACGTCTACTATTATAGCGCCGATGAATCCGCCCTTTGGATCTACACCGACCGGGTCTCCGGCAGGATCCAGGCGCTGACGCCCAGCCTGTCAGCCCCCACCGCCGTCACCATCTCCGGCCAGAGCTACACCCTTGCCACCGACGCCCTGTCCCGGAAGCTGTCCAGCCTCAACGGCAAGTGGACAGACCGGTTCGTCACCCTGCTTTTGGGCATGGACGGCACGGTGGTGGAGGTGCTGACCGACGAGGCGGTAGAGGCCACCTACTACGGCGTGGTGCAGTCGGCTGTCAAGACGGCGGCGGACGGCGCGGTGGAGTGGCAGATCACCCTGCTGTGTACCGATGGCCGCCAGCACACCTTCTCCGCCGGCGCCGACAGGACCTGGGAGACGGGCGACCTGGCCCGCGTGACGGTGGACCAGGACGGGGCGGAGTTTGAGTCTCTCAGGAGGCGCGCCCTCTCCGGCACAGTGGACGCCGGCGCCTCCAAAGCGGGCAGTTACGCCCTCGCCGACAACGTCAAAGTCCTGGACGTGGACGAGGACGGAGACGGCGGGGCGGTGGAGCGCTCCGAGCTGGCGGGGCTGGCCCTCACGGAGAGCAACGTGCGCTACTACGAACTGAACGACAGCGGCCAGGTGGAGCATCTGATCCTGCAAAACGCCACGGAGCTTTTGTGGGAGCACGGCCTGTTGACCAAAGTGGAGAGCAGTTCCCGCGACTCCATGAGCAGCACGACCCAGTACACCATCCTGATCGACGGCCAGAGCCGGACCTACTCCCTCAGCGGCCAGAGTTTCCCCGTCACGGCGGGCCAGGGCGTGGCGGTGCGCTTCTCCGCCGCGGGCGCGATCGTGGGGATGCGCGCCCTGACCGCGGTGGAACTGGCCGAGGTCCGGCCCTCCTCCGGCGCCGCCGTGGGCGCCGACGGCCAGAGCTATGACTTGGCGGGCGAGGTGAGCGTCTGCCTGCGGGCCGCGGACTGGAACTACTACGCCCTGGAGCGGGAGGACCTCAAGACCCTGAGCGCCGACGACTACACCTTGACCGGCTACTACGACACGGCCCAGGGAAAGCTCCAGGTCATCCTGGCCCGACAAAAATAACCCCAGCGGGCGAATATGCAAAAAGGGCGGGGCGCATCACGCGCCCCGCCCTTTCATCCGCTCACCCGCAGGAACCACAAAATCGTCCCTAACGCAGTTTGAATATGTGCATGATGCGCCAGTCCTCGTGTTCTATCGCACCCGCCATATGCCGATCCAGCCAATGCAGCTTTTGGCAAAATCGTTCCGCGATCTCGACCCTGTCAAAGAGGCCCTGCGCGTTGAGCTGCGTCCCATAAAAACGATTCAACTCTCTGAACATTTTCCCGTCCGCATCGCTGGGCGTGCCATTTATATGAAAGAGCCCCTCTCCCAGCATGGAGTATCCGCCGAAGCCTGTGACGTCTACGCCATAATAGACAGACGGGTGAGGGCATTCTTTTGCCGCGTCAAACCAGATGACCTCAAAGTCATCTCCTGTTTGCTCACTGCATGACCTGGCAAGCTCCCGCAGCTCCTGCACAGACAGCTGTTTGCCGATCCCCATATCCTCGCTCTCATAGTATTCGATATACTTTTTCCAAAGGGTCATATACGCATCGCTCGCCGTATCGGACCCAGGCGGCTCACACCGATAGAGCCCCTTATAGGTTGGGCATACGTGCTCGGACATCGGCTTAGACAGCACCTTATAAAACCCCATCTGCGCGCGAACCTCCTTTGCTTGTCCGTTTTGCCGGTTGGTGGCCGTCGGCACCACAAGTATACACTGTTTCGCCGCGGCTGTCACTCCCTTTTTCCAGACGGCCAAAGCCGCCGGGCATCACGAGCGCCGTGCATAACACGCCCAAACTGGGAAAGGTTAACAGCGGGGGAGTGATGCGGTTGGAGATCAACATCCGGGACCGTGACAAACTTGTGGAGATCTGGCTGACCAATGCCGAGAAAGACGACGAGGACCTGCAACGACGGCTCAGGCCCCTCTATCAGACCTGCCAAAAGCAGGGCTATCTGGCCGCTGTATTCAAATCGGGCAACGAGGGCCTGACCGCCCTCACCGGGACCCTGCTCACCTCCAACCGCAGGCGCATGGCGAACCAGGCGGCGCGCCAGGACGCTCCGCGGCCCATGGAACTCGCCCGGTAGCCCGCGGCCCCAATTCTTCCCAGGTTGTTATTTGTCCATTTCTATGCTACAATGTTATCACAATATAAACGGCGGAGGGCATTCGTTATGGATAACAAGAGCGACGAGCTGATGAAAGTCGGCCAGGTACTGCTGTACAGTGATAGCAACGGAAAAGAATTTGTGAGCGTGGTTTTCCAGGATGAGAACTTCTGGCTGACCCAAAGCGGGATGGCCCAGCTTTTTGCCTGTACCCCGGAGAACATTCTTCAGCACCTGAAAAACATCTACGCCGAGGAAGAACTGGAGCGGGAGGCAACGACTAAGAAATTCTTAGTGGTTCGCCAGGAGGGCGCCCGCCAGGTCCGGCGCGAACTGGAGCATTACAACCTGGACGCCATCATCGCCGTGGGCTACCGGGTGAACTCCAAGAAGGCCACCCGCTTCCGCCAGTGGGCCACCAGGACCCTGAAGGAGTACATCCAGAAGGGCTTTGTCCTCAACGACGAGCTGATGAAAAACGGCCGCCCCTTCGGCAAGGACTACTTCGACGAACTCCTGGAGCGCATTCGGGAAATCCGGGCCAGCGAGCGCCGGGCCTATCAGAAGATCGCCGACATCTTCGAGCAGTGCAGCTACGACTACGACAAGCGGAGCGATACCACCAAGGCTTTTTACGCCTTTGTCCAAAACAAGCTCCACTTCGCCGTCACCGGCCAGACCGCCGCCGAGTTGATCGCGGAGCGGGCCACGCCGGACAGCCCCACCATGGGCCTGACCACCTGGAAGGCCGCTCCCGATGGCAAGATCCTGAAAAGCGATACCCTCATCGCGAAAAACTACTTAAACGAGAAGGAGCTCTCCCGTCTCAACCGGCTGGTCACCATGTTCATCGACTACGCCGAGCTGATGGCGGAGGACCAGGTGCCCATGTCCATGGCGGACTGGCTGGCCGAGGCCGACCGCTTCCTGGCCCACAACCGCCAGAAGGTGCTGGAGGGCAAGGGCCGCGTTTCCCACGAGGAGGCGGCCAAAAAGGTGGGGGACATCTATGAGGAGTTCCGCAAAAAGCAGGACGCCGCCTACATCTCCGAGTTTGACCGCCAGACGGCGAAATACCTGAAGGGTGAAACCGATGATTGAAAAATTTGCCATCGCCGGATACTGCCGCATCTCGGTGGACGAGGAGCTGGACCGGGACAACACCTCCATCGAAAACCAAAAGGCCATCATCGGGGACTTTGTGAAGCGCAAATTCCCCGGCTCTGCCCTGACCTTCTACGAGGACCGGGACAAGTCCGGCTATACCTTCGACCAGCGGCCCGGCTACCAGGCCATGCGCCGGGAGCTGATGGGCCACAAAAAAGACATCCTCATCATCAAGGACTTCTCCCGCTTCTCCCGCCGCAACTCCCGCGGCCTGGTGGAGTTGGAGGACCTGCGGGACGCGGGGGTGCGGATCATCTCCATCGGGGACAACATCGACTTCCCCAACGACGACGACTGGCTGAAGATCCAGTTTCAATTCCTCATCAACGAGATGCCCGTCACCGACGCCAGCAAGAAGGTGAAGTCGGTGATCCAGCGCCGCCAGCAGGACGGCCAGTGGCTCTGCGCCGCCCCCTACGGCTATATCCTCAACAAGCGCCGGGAATTTGAGATCGTCCCCACCGAGGCGGAGATCGTCCGGGAGATCTTCCGGCTCTACATCGGCGGCTGGGGCTACAAGAAGATCGCCAACCATCTCACCGACCGGGGGATCCCGACTCCTCGGATGGCCGAGCGGGAGCGGAGAGAGGCGGCGGGGGAGGAGTGCCGGCGTCCGGCCAAGCCCCTCTGGGCCATTGTCACCATACAGGGCATCCTGGACAACGACTTTTATATCGGCACGCTCCGCCAGGGAAAGTACACCCGCGGGAAGATCAACGGCAAGGACGTGCGGCGGGACGAGGCGGAACACATCGTCATCGAGCGCCACCACCAGCCCATCCTCGACGACCGCACCTTCGCCACCGCCCATGCCCTGCGCCAGACCCGATCCACCGCCCACTACCGGGGCCAGAAGAAGTACGACAACGCCTACTCCGGCTTCCTGTTCTGCGGGGACTGCGGCTCTCCCATGTTCGCCATGAGCCGCCGGGACCTCAGGGACGCCTACCGCTGCGGGACCTACCACCGCCGGGGGCTGAAAGGCTGCACCAGCCACCACATCCGGGTGGACAAGCTGGACGAGCTGTTGAAGCGGTATATCCGCAAGGTCCGGGACAACTCCGCCGCCATGCTGGACCGCCTCAACGCGGACTTGGACAAGGAGCAGGAGGACGTGGCCGAAACGGAGCAGGCCGCCGCCCATCTGGAAGCGGTGCTGGCGGACCTGCGGGACGAGCTGAAAGCCACCAAGCGCCAGCGTGTCCGGGACGTGATGCGCCATCCGGAGCAGGAGGAGACGCTGGAGGCGACCTACGACGAGTTGGAAGCCGACCTCCTCCGCCGGATCGAGGGCGTCCAGAGCCAGATCGCCATGGCCCAGGACAGGCGCAACACCATCATCCGGGTGAACCGGGCGGCAAAGACCGCCCAGGAGGTCTTTGCCGACATACTGAACAAGCCCAGGCTGGACCGCGGCGACCTCCAGCTCATCATCGAGAAGATCATGGTCTACGAGGACCACATCGAGGTGCAGCTCAAAGCCGACGTGGACAGCATCCTCCGCTGCGGCGAACTGCCGGAGGAGCCGGCCGGGGAGCGGCCCGCGGGGGCGGCGGCCATGGCCCCCGCCCCCATCCCTCTGGACCGGCGGGCGGCGGACGACTACGAGATCCAGATCACCCAGTCCAGCGATAAGCACGGCGACAAGGTCTTTACGGTCAAAGTCGTCAGGGAGGGCGACCCGCTGGAGATCTTCACCGACAAGGACGGCGGCGTGGTGTTCAAAAAGTACAGCCTGATGGGTGGGCTCAGCGACTTCGCCGGGCAGATGTGCGAGACCCTGTCCAAACTCTCCGGCCTCACCGCCGTCATCACCGACCGGGACAGCGTGCTGGCCGTCTCCGGCGCCTGCCGCAAGGAACTCTCCGAGCGGGCGGTCAGCGAGGACCTGGAAAAGCTGATGGAGGGCCGCCAGCTCTATGTGTCCCAGGACGGCCAGAGCCATGTGACCATCTGCCGGGACAGCGAGCAGTTCCAGGCCATGGTGTGCGCCCCCATCCTCTCCGGCGGCGACGTGCTGGGCGCGGTCCTCTTCGTGCAGGAGGAGGGAAAAACCGCCGGCGAGGCCGAGGTGAAAATGATCCAGACCGCCGCCGGTTTCCTCAGCCGGCACATGGAATCTTAAGTAAACCCGCCAAAGGCGATAAGTGCAGTTTTTCGGCATTTATCGCCTTGTTTTTATGTCAACAGCGAGTTTTGTCGAACGATTTTCCGACTTTTTTGCGATTTTTATATTGCGGGAACTGTAAAAATATGGTATATTTACTCCACCGGACAGGGCCCGGACCGAGCCCCTCCGCCGGGGAAAACAGGCGCGGCCCTGGCCGCCGGAAATGGGGGAATACCACATGGAACAGGAAATGGTGATCGTAGTGGGTGACGCTTCACAGGACTTTCAATCCGCCTTGACCGAGGCTGTGCGGCGGGAGCCGGGGATGCGTTTGGCAGGGGCCACGGGAGACGGGCAGGAGCTTTTGGAGCTGGTCCGCGCCCAGCGGCCCGACGCGGTGGTGATGGACCTGGTGCTGACGGGGATGGACGGGCTGGAAGTCCTGGCCCAGCTGCAGCAGTTGCCCCAGCGGCCCCAGATCCTGGTGGCCTCCGCCTTTCTCCACGAGGGGCTGGTGAGCCAGGTCCGCGGCAGCGGCGCGGCCTATCTGATGCCAAAGCCCTGCCGGGTCACGACGTTGCTGGAGCGTGTGCGGCAGCTGGTGGCGGGGGCGTCGCCCCTGGACCTGGTCCCCAGCCCCGGCGCGGAGAGCCTGGAACTGCGGGTCACGAGCATCATCCACGAGATCGGCGTGCCCGCCCACATCAAGGGCTACCAGTACCTCCGGGAAGCCATCCGCCTGGCGGTGGAGGACATGGAGGTCATCAACGCCGTCACCAAGGTGCTCTACCCCACCGTGGCCAAGACCTTCGGCACCACGCCCAGCCGGGTGGAGCGGGCCATCCGCCACGCCATCGAGGTGGCCTGGGACCGGGGCGACCTGGAGACCCTGCAAAAATACTTTGGCTACACCGTCTCCAACGCCAAGGGCAAGCCCACCAACTCCGAGTTCATCGCCATGATCGCCGACCGCCTCCAACTCCAGCGCAAGGAGGGCTGACGCCCCACAGCGCAAAACGCGACACGCCCCGCGCCCGGTCCCCGGGATCGCAGGGCGTGTTTTTCGCGCCCACGATGGGTCAGGATCGGCCCGCCTCGTCGTCCATGACGGCCAGGGCGCTTCGCACCATGGCGTGGATCAGCCGAAGCTGGCCTGGTGTGGCCCGCCGCTGAAGTTCCAGCAGGTCGCCGTCCCCCGCCGCTCCACCGCCCAGCTGGTCGGCCAGCAGATAGGCGGGGCTGGCCCCCAGCTTGTCGCACAGGCACACGAACAGCGGCAGGCTGGGACCATCCTGTTCCTGTCGCGGTTTTTTGTTGCGGAAACGGCATTGATATGATATACTTTATTTTAAAGCCTAAATGGTTCATGCTTTTCTACACTGAAATAAACTAATCCTGGATGTGAAGAAGGTCAGTTTATGGGATACGAAGCCGAAAAAGCAACGTTCAGCCTACAGCTGAAAGAATTTGCCGCTACTTTGGGATCAGCCATCGCCAAAAACGATGAATGGACGATTCGCGGCTTTATCGACATATTCAAGAATGTATATACCATTTCAACGGATACAAAAATTGTATCTAAACTCCTTGAATTACATCTGTTTCCCTTTTTTCTTTCTTTCGCAGAAGAAAAAGGATACGACATTGAACTTGCTACCCATCAGAATTGGTATCCTGACCTGACCTTTCTGTCAAAGGCAGATCCGCAGATCAAGTTTGCGGTAGATTTGAAAACTACATATAGGGATGAAGCCTATCCGGGGTTTTGTAACGGATTTACATTAGGATCACACGGCGAATACTTTGTAAAGCGTACAAGCACAAAGAACATACAGTACCCTTATGGGGAATACAGCGGTCACTTCTGTTTGGGAATCATCTATTCTCGCGCGGTTCTGGATAAGAGCGAGGAAACGCATATATACTCCCTTGACGAATTAGGAACCATTCCGCCGGTGATCAAGGATTTTTTGTTCTTTGCTGAAGAGAAATGGAAGATAGCCAGCGATAAAGGCGGAAGCGGTAACACTGCAAATATCGGCAGTATTCAAAAAATCGAGGATATTCTCCGCGGCAACGGTGTATTTGCCAAAGCCGGAGAAGAATTATTCGACGACTACTGGGCCAATTTTGGAAAGCTTAAGATCCGTGTGGATGGAAAGTGGAAAAAACTGTCGTCCTTCGAGGAATATTTGCGCTATCGTAGGCTCTCACTCGACTTGAACAACCCAAAAGCGGTAAAGAGGAGAGCGTGATGAACGATAAGGTATTTGTTCCGCCGATAAAGACACAAGGGATAAAGACAAAATCGGTTCCTCTGATTCAGCGGAGTGTCGTAATGGACGAAGAGTCCGTATGGATAGAGCCTTTTATGGGCTCTGGTGTGGTTGGCTTCAATCTTGAGCCGAAGCGCGCCGTATTTGCGGATATAAATCCGCATATCATAGCGTTTTATACTCAAATCAAAAACGGTGTTCTTACGCCCTGCATAGTGCGTGCGTTCCTTGAGCGCGAAGGACGGCTATTGGAGCAAAAAGATGCCGAGCACTATTATTTTATTCGAAACCGGTTTAACCGGCAGCATGACCCATTGGACTTTTTGTTTTTGAACCGCGCTTGCTTTAACGGAATGATTCGATTCAACAAAGATCATGACTTTAATGTTCCGTATGGACATAAGCCACAGCGATTTACAAAAGCTTATATCACAAAAATCGTGAATCAGGTCGCTCATGTGTCGCAGCTGTTGCAAAGACATTCTTGGGAGTTCCTTTGTCAATCATTTGAACGCACGATTGCCATGGCGACGGAACGTGATTTTGTCTATTGCGATCCGCCATATATCGGCCGCCATGTAGATTATTATGACAGTTGGGATGAAGGCTCGGAGATCATGCTACACACCGCGTTAGTTGCCAGCAAGGCAAGGTTCATGTTGTCAACATGGGATCACAACGACTTCAGGGTAAACGAATATATCCAAACACTATGGGGCGATTGCCAAAAAATCACGCGGGAGCATTTTTATCATGTCGGTGCAAAGGAGATAAACAGAAACCCTGTTGTGGAAGCGCTGTTGACCAATTATACGATTACCGGGGCACAGGGTCACCGGGCATTGGAAGATCCTCAGATCACACTATTTGAAATGGCACCTGCGTTTGGCTGATCCTCATTATTTCAAGAGCCAGACCAGCTAGACACACTTATGGAACAATAACGTCAAGGCCGGGAGTTCTCTCCCGGCCTTTTGCTTTCCTGTTTGGCCCTTCCCATCAGGAACTCCCCCTTTCTTTTTTTGCCCTTTTGCGGTAAAATATATCCAAAAAGGCAGGGAGAGGGGGCTGCGCTGTGGAGAGGATCACCTGGGACACGCCGCTGGGCGGTTTTCCTGGCGTGGGGGCGGCCCGGCAGCGGGCGCTGGCCAAGCTGGGGCTGGAGCGGGCGGGGGATCTGCTGACCTTCTATCCCCGGCGCTACGAGGACCGCCGGACCGTCTGGCCCATCGCCCAGGCCCCTGTGGGGGTGGACTGCTGCGTGGCGGTCACGGTCACCAGGCCCGCGGTCCTGTCCCGGATCCCCGGCGGGCGGCAGATCGTCCGCTGTACCGTCAGTGACGACACCGCCGCTCTGGAGCTGACCTTCTTCAACCGCCCCTTCGCGCAAAAGGCCCTCCGCACCGGCGGGCGCTACATCCTCTTTGGCAAGATCGACCTCTTTGGCGGGCGGCGGCAGATGGTGAACCCCACCGTGGAGGACGCGGCCCGCCCCAAGCTGGCGGGGACCATCGTGCCCTGCTACCCGCTGACGGCGGGGCTGTCCAACGGCCAGGTCATGGCCTGGGTCCGGCTGGCGGTGGAGGGCTGCCTGGACCAGTTGGCCGAGACCCTGCCCGATCAAGTCCTGGCCCAAGCCCAGCTGCCCGGCATCCAGTGGGCCTGCGCCCAGATCCACTTTCCCAAGGACCCGGCGGCGCTGGAACAGGCCCGGCGGCGGATGGCCTTTGAGGAGTTTTTCTACCTGACGGTGGGGCTGGGGGTGCTCCGCAAGCGCCGGGAGACCCACCGCGGCGCACCGCTGACGGCGGGCGGACGGGCGGACTTCGAGCCCCTGCTGCCCTTTGCCCTCACCGGCGCCCAGCGCCGGGTCATAGACGAGTGCGCCGCGGACCTCTCCGGTGACGTGCCCATGAACCGCCTGGTGCAAGGGGACGTGGGCTCGGGCAAGACGGCCATCGCCGCTTTCTGCCTCTGGCGGGCCGCCAAAAGCGGCGCCCAGGGCGCTATGATGGCCCCCACCGAGCTGTTGGCCCACCAGCACTTCGAGACCCTCCGGGCCCTGCTGGAGCCCGACCATGTGGCGGTGGCTTTGCTCACCGGGTCCCAGACCCCGGCGGAAAAGCGGGCCATCAAAAAAGCCCTGGCCGCCGGGGACATCCAGGTGGTGGTGGGGACCCACGCCCTGCTCAGCCAGGGCGTGGACTTCCGGGACCTGGCCCTGGCGGTGGTGGACGAACAGCACCGCTTCGGGGTCAACCAGCGCTCCGCCCTGGCCGCCAAGGGCCGCCACCCCCATCTGCTGGTCCTCTCGGCCACCCCCATTCCCCGGACCCTGGCCCTGATCTTGTACGGCGACCTGGACGTGTCCATTCTGGACCAGTTGCCGCCGGGCCGGACCCCGGTGGAGACCTATCTGGTCAGCGAGGCGTACCACCCCCGGCTCTACAAATTCGTGGACAAGCTGGTGGACCAGGGGCGGCAGGTGTACATCGTCTGCCCCGCCGTGGACGAGAGCGAGGCCGCCGAGGGCGACCCCACGCTGAGGTCCGTGACCCAGTACGCCCGCCATCTGGCCGAGGCCGTCTTTCCCCACCGGAGGGTGGCCTTTGTCCACGGCAAGCTGAGACCGGCGGAAAAGGAGGCGGTCATGGCCGCCTTCGCCGCCGGGGAGGTGCAGGTGCTGGTGTCCACCACCGTCATCGAGGTGGGGGTGGACGTGCCCAACGCGGCGCTGATGGTGGTGGAGAACGCCGACCGCTTTGGCCTCAGCCAGCTCCACCAGCTCCGGGGACGGGTGGGCCGCGGGAAGCACCAGTCCTACTGCGTGCTGGTGTCCAACAACAAAAACCCGGAGACCCGCGCCCGGCTCAAGGCCCTGTGCGCCACCACCGACGGCTTCGCCATCGCCCAGGCCGACCTGGACGCCCGCGGCCCCGGCGACTTCTTTGGCGCCCGGCAGCACGGCCTGCCCACCCTCCACCCCTCCAGCCTCTGGGCCGACGTGCGCCTGATCCAGCAGGCCCAGCAGACGGCCCAGGCGCTTCTGGAGACCGACCCGGCCCTGACCCTGCCCCAGCACCAGCTGATGTGGCCGCGGCTGCGGCAGCTGTTCGCGGAAAACCCCGACGTCTTCAACTGAGGCCGGGCCCTGAATTTCCCAGGGGCCGGAGGCGACATTTTTCGTGACATTTCCCGCTTGGTGTGCTATACTTTGAAAGATATGGAAGCCCCCGATCAGGACACACTGGATACAAAGGGTGATTTGGATATGAAAAACGGTTGGAAACGCCTGACCAGCCTCTGGCTGGCGGCGGCCCTGAGCCTCTCTCTGGCGGTCCCGGCCTGGGCCGTGGAGCCCGCGGCGGAGGCGGAGGCCGGGGCGGGGGAGGCCGCCCGGCCCTTCTCCGTCACGGTCGGCGACTATGTGCCCGGCATGGTCGGCTCGGAGAACATCCAGGCCGGAGGGATCTACACCCTCATCGCCCTGCCCGCGGACATTGCCATGGACGGCGGCGCGGTCAAGCCCCTGACCCCGGATGCACTGCTGGAGGCGGCGGGCCAGGCGCTCTACATCGGCTCGGCGGTGGCCTCGGAGAACGGCTACGTGGCCTTCCGCGATGTGCGCCTCCGCACGGCGGACGCGGTGGTCTATTACGTCACCGGCCCCGGCCTGGAAACGCCGCTCTACGAGGCCACCAACGACTACACCAGCATCGTGGGCGCCGTCCGCACCGACACCCTCGACCACTCCGCCACCATCGCCCTGGTGGACGGGGAGACCGGCTACGCCT
Organism: uncultured Oscillospiraceae bacterium; assembly: GCA_947599925.1. Lineage (GTDB taxonomy): Bacteria > Bacillota > Clostridia > Oscillospirales > Oscillospiraceae > MGBC124762. Next base: position 104,732 of record CANQFT010000001.1, read on the forward strand.
ATGCCAACACCGCCGAGGCCGACGCCGCCGGCGACTTCTTCTTTGAGCACGTAGCTCCGGGCACCTACTCCCTGCGGGTGACAAAGCCCGGCTACCTGCCCACCACCCGCACGGCGGTGGAGGTCCCCGACAGGGGCGAGATGTACCTGCCGGACTTTGACATCTCCTCCGACGCCGGCGGCCTGTTCCGGGTGGGTGACGTCACCGGGGACGGGGTCCGGGACATGGAGGACCTGGCCGCCATGTTGCTCTGCTTTGAGCGGCCTGACGCCGTGCCCGTGGGCTTTACCGCCGACCTCAACGGCGACGGCGCGGTGGACAAGCTGGACAGCGACCTGTTGCTCACCGCCGCCGCCAAGCCCGACGTCCCCGACATCGCCACCGGCACGGCGGAAAACGTCACCGGGGCCAGGCTGACGGTGAAGGACTCCAACGCCGCCGCCACCGCCGCCCAGCGGTATCTCTCCATCGGCGCGGAGACCGCCGCCACGGTCTCCGCCGCCGCCTTCTCTCTCACCTTCCCTCTGGACGCGGTCCAGCCCCTCAACGCCGCGGGCGGCCTCATCTCCCCGGTGGACGGCTCCTCCGTGGCCAGCTGCCTGGTCCCCGCCTCCGGCGTGGAGGTCAAACTGGCGCGCTGGCAGGTCCGCGGGGGCTACGCCACCCTCTCCTTCGCCCTCACCTGCGGCGCGCCCAAGGCCGCCGGAGAGCTGGCCAGGTTCTACTACTGCCCCGCCGAGGGCTCTACCGCCGGGTTCTATGACGGCGTGTTCACCCTGGACCACGCCGCGGGGCTGGTGGGCAGGAACACGGTGGTCACCCTCTGCGACCTGGCCTATCCCGGCCAGGACAGCGCCCAGATCGACCGCCTTGTCATCGACCAGACCGACGCTACGCTGACGATCCCCGCCGCCGGACGCACCGCTGTGCTGGCCCTGTCCGCCACGGGCTACGCGGGCCAGACGGCCTATCCCGACCTCACCGGACTGGTCTGGACCGTGGCCGACGAGAGCGGCCAGACCCCGGCCTGGGCCGGAGTGGAGCAGGGCCTGCTCACCGTCACCGCCGACGCCGTGCCCGGCACGCTTTCTGTCACCGCCGCGCGGGGCGATGTGGCGTCCGAGCCCCTCTCCGTGACGCTGGAAAACGAGGCCGCCGTGCCCACCACGCTGGTGGTGGAGCCCGTCCAGGGCCCCGCCACCCTCACCGTTCCCTCCGGCGAACAGGGCCGGCTGGCCTTTGCCGCCACGGTCTATGACCAGTACGGCAAGGAGATGGAGCTGGACCAGGGCGTGACCTGGTCCCTCTCCGGCCATCCTGACGGGGTGAGCGTGGACGACGCTGGCGTTCTCACCGCCGACTGCGCCGACCTGGCCGCCAGGGACGGCGGCTACCGCTTCACCCTCCACGCCCAGGTCCTTGGTCTGAGCCAGGGCGTCCAGGTCACTCTGCTGGTGGAGGCCCAGCTGGCCCAGCTGGTCATCGCCGGGCCGGACAGCGCCATCATCCCGGACCGGGAGAGCGCGGCCACGGTGCTGGAGTATACCGTCACCGGCCTTGACCGGCGGGGCGATCCCATGGACCTCTCCGCGGACGACGTGTCCGTTTTCTCCGTGGCCCCGGCGGACCAGGGCGTGGAGGCCAGCAAGGGTCTGGACGGCAGCTATACCGTCACCGTCTCCCCCACGGCCCAGGCCGGTGCATACACCATCACCGCCGCCCAGGGCGATGTGGAGGGGACCTATCCCCTCACGCTGACCCAGGCGGAGGACTATGTGGCCGTCCGGGCCTATCTGGACGCCCAGGACGGCGGGCAGTACACCCTCCAGGCCGGGACCGGCCTCTCCGCCGCGCTGGAGGCCGTGCTGCTGGACGCCGACGGCGACCGGGCCCTCGACCAGCCGGAGGCGTGGACCTGGACCCTCTCGCCCCAGCTGGAGGGATTTGACCTGATCCCCGGCGAGGGCGGGGCGGCGGAGCTGACGGTGGACAAGACCGTGGCCCCGGGGCGGTATACCCTGGCCGTCACCGCCGCCGATGAAGCGAGCGGCCTCAGCGTCACCCTGCCCATCCTTTTGGAGATCCAAAGCGTGCTGGCCCGTCTGGAACTGGCCGCGCCGGAGAGCCTGGCCATCCCGGAGACCGGCGCTGTGGAGTGCGCCCTGACCGTCAACGGTTGGGATGGGCAGGGCGCCGCCATGAGCAATCTGGAGGACCTGATCTGGAACGTCACCGGCCAGGACGATGAGCCGGTCCAGGGCGTGGAGGTCCAGGCCGAGACCCGCCGCCTGGTGGTCTCCTCCTCCGCCGTGCCGGGGCAGATCACCCTGCGGGTGACCTCGCCGGAGGGCGATGTGGAGGCCACCGCCGAGGTGAAACTGACCCCGGCGGGCACCAGCACCGAACTCCTGGTGCTCTACCAGACCGTGGTGCTGGACGGCAAGACCGAGGCGGAGCTGGCCGCCCGCCACACTGAGACCTTCACCATGAAAGAGGGCCAGACCCTGCGGGTGAGCTACACCGCCATGCTGGTGGACCAGACCGTGGGCAAGGCCACGCCGGTCCCCGCGGACCAGGTGAAGTGGCTGGGGGCGGGCAACAGCTTCACTGTGGACGCCAACGCGGAAAGCGGCGTCTACTCCCGCAAAGTCACCGCCGTCTACCAGGGCCAGTCCGCCTCGGCGGAGGTGCAGGCCACCCTCTACCCCAACATCACCGGGCTCCTGCTGGACTTTGGCGACGGCGCCGGCGGCCAGCCGCCCTATACCCTGATGGTGCCCAGCCGGGGCTCCAAGCTCTATTCCGCCACGGTGCTGGCCCAGTTTACCCGCGCCGGCGCGACGCAGACCGCGCCCATCGCCAGCCTGGGCCTTACCGACTACAACGTGGAGATGGCCACGGCCCTGACCGGGCTTTACAGCGAGTTTGACCGGGAGACGGGGGTCCTGACCTTCATCGTGGACCCCGCCGCCATCCAGAACCCCACCTCCGCCCCCACCGACGGCACCAGGGACATCCGCTACATCCTGATCTTCCTGGACTATTTCCCCGGAGAGACCCTGCAATCTGATTCCCTGGCCCTCTACCTCCAGCCGGAGGTGGCGGCTCCGGCCTCGGCCATGCTGCGCCGTGGCGTGGGCACCGGCGTCTCCTTCGCCTTTGGGACCCCTCTGCCCGGCGAAAAGACCACCGTCGCGGCGGGGACCCGCTCCAACTGCTACGCCCTGGAGCTTCTGGACCAGTACGGCCGGCCCATCTCCGGCACAGTGACCTGGAACCTGACCGGCCCCGCGGATGTGGTCAGTCCCTCCGGCGGGAAGATCTCCATCGTAGACCCCGGCGCGGCCATCCAGAGCGCGTACCCCGGCTACGCCAGCATCCGGCGTCTGCGGGTGGCCCCGGACTGCCCGGAGGGGGACTACCAGCTGACCCTCACCGCCCAGTGCGGCGGGATGACTTGCGCTTTGCCCATCGACCTGTCGGTGAAGAGCATGGCCACCGCCGAGGACCTGACCATGACCCTCTTTGGCGAGGGGCAGGTGGTCATCCCCATGTACTACGCCCAGTATAACAGCACCACGGTCAACACCCGCCAGAACACCACCGAATACACCGCCATCCTGGAGGCCGCCGCCGGCGGCGAGCTGGACCTGACGGACGGCTACTCCCTGACCTGGACGGTGACAGACCCGGAGGGCCAGACGCCCGCGGGCGTGACCATCACCCCTGCGGCGGGCAGCCCCTCCGCCACGGTGAGCGTGTCCAACTCCGCCCAGCCCACCGGCGTGGCCGACGCCACCAAGCACACCGTCACCGCCACGCTCTGGGACCCCCAGGGCCAGATGTTTACCCAGGCGTCCGCGCGCCTGGAACTGAACCGCAGCGCCTCGGTGCCCACGCTGATGACCCTGCGGAAGAGCGGCGAGACCACCAGCGTCACCTCCGCCTCCTTCTCCATGGCCGCCTCCTCCACCGATGTTCTCACCCAGGACTACACCTTCCATCTGCTGGACCAGTATAACGAACTGGCCTCGCTGAAGGACCGGCGGCAGGTGACCTGGTCCCTCGCCAACGACAAAAACAGCGGCGTGACCCTCCAGACCCTGACCGACGCCGACGGCGTGCCCTACGCCCACATCCAGGTGGAAAACCCCGGCTACTCGGTGAACAAGACCGTCACCCTCACCGCCGCCATCACCATCGTGGAGGAAAAGGCATCGTCCGGCCGCCAGACCATCTATTACTCCCTGCCCATCAAAGTCACCATCGGCTCTTCCAGCGGCGGCGGAGGCGGCGGCGGAGGCGGCCTCGGCGGTGGAGGAGAGGAGGACACCTCCACCTCCGGCGTGCCCGCCTCCATCGCCATCAACGGCAACACCAGCGTCTCCACCTCCGTGGGCAAGGCCACCACAGCCACCTACTCCGCCACCCTGCGGGATGCCTCCGGCAAGACCTGCTCCAGCTCCTATACAAGAAGCGTGACCTGGTCCAGCACCATCTCTCCCGCCGGGTCGGGCATCACCTTCAACAACGCCACCCACGTCCTCTCCGTCCCCGCCACCGCCAAGGCCGGGACCTACACCGTGACCATCACCGCCAGATACACCCCCAGGAGCCTCTCCGCCACGCGGACGGTGACAGTGACGGTGGGCGCCTCCTCCGGCACGCCCGCCAAGCTCTCCATCGGCGGCACCACCTCCATCTCCGCCACCCAGGGCACCGCCGCCACCTATACCTACACCGCCAACCTCACCGACGCCGCGGGCGCCGCCTGTCCCGCCGCGGAGGTGAACAAAGTCACCTGGAGCGCCTCCGGCCTCACCTCCAACATCACCTTCAACACCACGACCCACACCCTGACCATCCCCGCCACCGTGCCCGCGGGCGCCTATTCTGTCACCCTCACCGCCAAATACGCCGCCACCAACCTCAGCGCCTCCGCCACCGTGACCATCACCGTGGCCGCGAAGCAGGCCGACGCGGTGGGGGCCACCATCGTGCCCACCATGACCGCCACCGGCACGGCGGGCAGCGTGACCCTGAACGCCACCCAGGAGAAGGCCATCACCGACTCCAGCGCCACCGGCGCCACCATCACCATCGCCCCCACCGGGCCCACCAACCTGACCTCCGCCACCGTCACCCTCACCGCCGCCACCGCCAAGACCATGGCGGGCAGGAGCCAGTCTTTGAAGGTGCGGACCACCCTTGGCACGGTGGTGCTGCCCGCCCAGAGCCTCTCGGCGCTGGCGGGGCAGGGCGGGAGCAACGTGTCGGTGACGGTGTCCTCCGACCACGGCGCGATCAAAGTCACCTTCACCTGCGGCTATGAGTCCGCCCAGCTGCCGGGCAGCATCGCCCTGTCGGTGCCCACCTCCGGCAACGTGGCCCTGCGGACCGTGGACGGCGGCAAGAGCGTGATGAAGAAGGCCGTGGTGAAAAACGGGTCCATCCTGGCCTATGTGACCGGCTCCATCCAGCTGGAGATGGAGACCCGCCAGCCCACCTTCTCCGACACCCAGAGCCACTGGGCCCGCGACGCCATCAGCTTCACCGCCGCCCGTGAGCTCTTCACCGGCGTCACCCCCACCACCTTTGCCCCGGACACCCCCATGACCCGCGCCATGCTGGTCACGGTGCTCCACCGCCTGGAGGACACCCCCGCGGCGGCGGCCTCCAACTTCGCCGACGTGCCCGCGGGACAGTGGTACACCGACGCGGTGGGCTGGGCCAGCGCCAAGGGCATCGTCCAGGGCACCGGGACAGGCTTCGCGCCCGACGGGAACATCAGCCGGGAACAGCTGGCCACCATCATCTACCGCTATGTGGGCTCTCTGGGCCTGTCCACCGGACAGCAGGACGACCTGAGCGCCTTCTCCGACCGGGGCCAGGTGAATTCCTGGGCCCTGGAGGGGATGCGTTGGGCCGTGGGCGCGGGCCTCATCACCGGCAAGCCCGGCGGCCTGCTGGACCCCGGCGGCGCGGCGAGCCGGGCGGAGGTGTCCACCATCCTCCAGCGGCTCATCAGCAACATCCTGGTCCCCACGGTGTAACGAAAGGAGACGTCTGATATGAAACATATCCTCAAGGCCCTGGGCGCCTTTTCCCTCGCCCTCTCCCTGGCGCTGGCGCTGTGGGCGTCGCCTCTGTCTCCTGTGGCCCAGGCCGCGGAGCCGGAGGGGGAGTACGCCGGGTATCTGGTCATGCTGGGGGAGCGCCCCGCCGTGGCGCCCATCCTCTCCGGCGGCGAGGCCACGCTGATGGCGGCCAACGACGAGCGGGAGGAACTTCTGCCCCTGGCCGAGAACCTGGGCATCTACAAGGCCGACCAGCTGGACGACATCCAGAACCTGGTCTGGTCCGGGCAGGTGATCTCCGCCGAGCCCGACTACAAGGCCGAGCTCTTTGATGTGCCGGACCTGGAGACCGACCACCTCGACCCCACCAAGCCCAACGACCCCTACTTCATCGAGCAGAACCAGAACCTCCAGTACTACCTGAAGGACACCGACGCCTACGGCGTCTCCATCCGCGCCGCCTGGGACGCGGGCCTCACCGGGGAAGGGGTCACGGTGGCCGTTGTGGACTCCGGGCTGAACCTCTACCATAACGACGTGCCCTTGAAGGTGGCCCGTGGCCGGTATTACTTCTACCGCGAGGAGCCCAACGGGCGGTACTCGTTCGTGGTGAACGGCAAGACCCACTACTACAACTACTACTCCAGCGACGACGTGCTGGACAACTACAACGGGGGCCACGGCACCATGGTCTCCGGCCTCATCGCCGCCAACAAGGATAACGGCATCGGCATCGCCGGTGCGGCGCCCAACGTGACGCTGCTGCCCGTGCGCTGTTTCACCGCCACGGAGGGACACCTGGGCGGCTATGTCTCCAACCTCATCAGCGGTGTGACCTACGCCATGGAAAACGGGGCCAACATCATCAACATGAGCTGGGGCATCGCCAACGACTCCGCCGTTCTGCGGACCGTCATCACCGAGGCCGCCAACCAGGGCTGTATCCTCATCGCCGCCGCGGGCAACGACGGCCTCTCCTCGCCCTGTTACCCCGCCGCCTGGGACAACGTCATCGGCGTGGGCGCCACGGACAAGACCGGCTACCTGGCCAACTACTCCCGCCGCAACGACTCCGTGATGGTCTGCGCGCCGGGCAACGAGATGTGGTCCCTGTCCAACGCCCAGAACGACCGCTATGTGAAAAACGCGGGCACCTCCTTCTCCACGCCCCTGGTCGTCGCTTGCGCGGCCCTGCTGAAAGAGGCGGACCCCACCATGACCCAGGCTGACTTTGCCCGTCTGCTCCAGGGCAACTGCGACCCGGTCCAGTTCCGGTCTCCCGCTGACTCGGCCTACGGCGGCTATGGCATCATCAACCTCCGCAAAATGCTGGACGACGTGGGCTACGCCGGGGCCACCATGACCCGCGGCGGCGACGTTCTGACCGTCCGGGCGGCCTACCACCCCGTGGAGAGCGAACTGGTCCCGCCGGACGGCCAGGCGGTGCTGATGATCGGGGCCTACAACGCCCAGGGCCACCTGCTGGACAGCCAGACGGCCCTGGTCGGCCTCAGCGGCTACGGGGCCTACTCCCTCTCCGCCCAGTTCACCGATCCCAACATCGCCACGCTCCGGGCCTTCTACCTGAAAAACGACGGCACATTGGCCGCCGCCGCGGCCCCGACCATGCTCACAGCCCGCTGAACCCCGCGAAAAAGCGCCCAGGCCATTGGCCTGGGCGCTTTTACTGTCAAAGAAGTGGCAAAGCCACTTCTTTGACAATGTTTCACGGCCCGCCGCAGCGCACGGCCCGGCCACAGAGCGGCCGGGCCGCACGTTTGCGGGCCGAGATGTATTTTTTCCGACGTACACGCCGCCGGAAAAAATTTTTATGACCCTTTCGCGCCCTTCGGCGCGAAACTCTGCGAGGCTTTTCTGCCAGTCTTGGCGGCACGACGGCTCGGACGCTTCGATTTGTCACGCCTCGCCTGTTCGCGACGCCCGGCTTCGCTCCGACTCGGGCTGGTCTCCAGGCCGCGCGCGGCCCTCCGCTCGCCCTCGCTCCGCTCCATCCGGTCTGCTCACGACGGCTCGGACGCTTCGATTTGTCACGCCTCGCCTGTTCGCGACGCCCGGCTTCGCTCCGTTCGGGAAAAATCCGCTGGGCTTTGCCCAGCCTGTTTTTTCCCTCGCTCCGCTCCATCCGGGCTGCTCACGACGGCTCGGACGCTTCTTCTCGCCGGAGGGCGTCCAGCAGGGCCTGCCTCTCGTTGGGCAGCGCGCCGGAGATCACCTGGTCCAGCAGTTCTCCCAGCGCCCGGCCCACGGCGGGGCCGGCGGGGACGCCGGCGGCCAGAACGTCCCTGCCATCCACCGCCAGGTCCCGAAGCGAGAAGCACTGGCCCTGGTCGATGACCTGCCGGGCCAGGTCACGAAGCCGCTGGATGTGGGCCAACCGCTGGGGCACATGGGGCCGGTCCTGCCCGATGGCGTCACAGCGCTTGAGCTCCAGCAGTTGGAAAAAGACCTCCGGCCCCAGCCGTCCCAGCCAGCGGCGGACGGACTTCTCCGTGTCCTCGATGGGAACGTCGTGCCGCCGGACCAGCAGGACGACCCGCTGTTGGGTGGCGTTGTCATACTTCAAAGCCTGGAGCATGGCCTGGGCCAGCTGGGCCCCCAGCTTGGCGTGGCCGTAGAAGTGGTCCTGCCCGGCCTGGTCGGTGGTCTTGCTGCCCGGCTTGCCCACGTCGTGGAGCAGTACCGCCAGCCGCAACGTCAGATCCTCCGGCGCGGCGGCCAGGGCGTGCAGGGTGTGTTCCCAACCGCCCCAGCGGTGCCAGGGCGTGCGCTGTTCCAGCGTCACCAGCGGCGCCAACTGCGGCCAAAAGCGGCAAAACACCGCCGGATGCTCCCGCAAAACCGCCGCGCAGTTCCCACCCAGCAGGAGCTTGGAGAGTTCCGCCTGGATGCGCTCGGCGGCCACATGGTCCAGCATGGGCAGGTTTCGCTCCAGCGCGGCGGCGGTGCGGGGCTCGATGGCGTAGTTCAGGGTGGCGGCGAAGCGGAGACAGCGCATGAGCCGAAGCCCGTCCTCCTGAAACCGCCGGTCAGGGTCGCCCACACAGCGCAGGGTCCTGTTGGCCAGGTCCGCCTGCCCGCCAAAGGGGTCGTGGATGCCGCCGTGGAGGTCCATGGCCATGGCGTTGACGGTGAGATCCCGCCGGGCCAGGTCCTCCGCCAGATGGGGGACAAAGGCCACGCTGTCGGGCCGCCGGCCGTCGGAGTAGGGGCCGTCGGCGCGGAAGGTCGTGACCTCGTACTGCCCGCCCTCCAGCCGCAGGGTCACTGTGCCGTGGCGCAGTCCGGTCTCCAGCACCCGCACGCCGGGAAAACAGGATCGGACCTGCTGGGGCAGGGCGGAGGTACACAGGTCCCAGTCCTGGGCGGCGACCCCGCGGAGCGTGTCCCGCACGCAGCCGCCCACAGCGTAGGCCTCAAAGCCCGCGCCGTTCAGGGTGGACAGGACCCAGCGGACCTCCTGGGGCATAGGCTGGGTCATCGGGCGCCCCCCTCTCCGTCGGCCCAGCGCTCCAGAAGGCGCTTGCGGTGCTTGTAGTCGGGCATCAGCGCCCCCATCAGACTGTGAAAACCGGGGCCGTGGTCGGGGTGGACCAGGTGGCACAGTTCGTGGAGGACCACATAGTCCAGGCATGGCCTGGGCGCGTAAAAAAGCCGGGTGTTCAGGGTGATCACCCCTGACTTCCAGGCGCAGGAACCCCAGCGGCTGGTCATCTCCCGCAGCCGGAGCCGGGGCCGCCGCACCCCATAGGGGGCCAGCAGGGGCAGCTGACCGGCCAGGGAATCGGAAAACAGCGCCAGGCATTCTTCCCGCGGCGGCGGGGGCAGGGCCTCGGTCTGCCGCCGCTGACGGGCCAGCCGGTCCTGGGCGGCGCGGACAAAGGCGCCTCGCCCGGACACAAAGGCGTCGATGGTCCGCAGACTCATCCGGGGATGGGCGGAGACGTACACGCCGCCGTCCCGCCGCACCCGCAGGTTCAGGTTTTTCACCTGCTTGCGCTCCAGGGTATAGACGATCTGCCCGCCCTCAAAGGGGACGGCGCGCTGGGTGATGGCCGCCATGGCCGCCCCCTCCTTGTTCTCAATTGCCTGTCCGGGCCGTGGGGACAGGCAACGCCATTGTACCCCCTCCGGCCAATTTTGGCAAGGGAAGGATTGATTTTTTCACAGCGCTGTGCTAAACTATCCTTGCGATTCCCAGACGGAAAGGACCCCTGAGAGCCTATGATCGACTGCTTTGACGTGACGCTGCCCGCCTTGACGGGGGCCGAGCCCCGGCGGGCGTGGGTGTATGTGCCCGACTTTGCCCAGGAGGACCCGGAGCTTCGCCTCCCCGTGCTCTATATGTTTGACGGCCACAACCTCTTTTTTGACGAGGAGGCCACCTACGGCAAGAGCTGGGGGCTGAAGGAATTTCTGGAGGAGGATGGCACGCCCCTGATCGTGGCCGCCGCCGAGTGCAACCACCGCGACGGCCAGCGCCTCAACGAGTATTCCCCCTTCTCCGGGGAGATGCCGGGCCACGGCCATGTCACGGGCCGGGGCAAGGCCACCATGGACTGGTATGTGGAGCGCTTCAAGCCCTATGTGGACCAGACCTACCCCACCTTGCCCGACCGGGCCCACACTTTCATCGCCGGCAGCTCCATGGGCGGGCTGATGACGCTGTACGCCGTGCTGCGCTACAACCAGGTGTTCTCCCGGGGCGCGGCCCTGTCGCCCAGCGTCTGGTTCGCCCGGGACAAGTTGGAGACCATGATCCGCAACGCCCGTGTCCGGCGGGACACGGTGCTCTACATGGACTACGGCCAGCGGGAGATCGCCGGCCGCAGGATGTTGGAGTGGTACAGCGCCGTGGCAGGGGCCATCACAGCCAAGGGCGTGAACCTCACCAGCCGCATCGTCCCCGGCGGCGACCACAGCGAGAGCAGTTGGGAAAAGCAGATCCCCTTTTTTATCCAGACCCTCTTTTATGGGCTAGATTAGGAGGAAAAACGCCATGGAAGTACAATACTTCAAACAGTGGTCCCCGGCCCTGGGCCGGGACATGGAGTGCAAGGTCTACGGCCACGCCGGCCGCCCCATCCTCTTCATCCCCTGCCAGGACGGGCGGTTCTTCGACTTTGAGAACTTCCACATGACCGACACCTGGGCGCCCTGGATCGAGGGCGGCAAGTGCATGGTCTTTTCCGTGGACACCATGGACAAGGAGACCTGGTCCAACAAGACCGGCGACCCCCGCTGGCGGGCCGAGCGCCACGAGCAGTGGATGGCCTACCTCTGCGACGAGATGGTCCCCTTCATGCGCCAGATGGTCAACGAGCGCAACGGCTGGACCGGCTACCCCGGCGTCATCGCCTTTGGCTGTTCCCTGGGCGCCACCCACGCCGCCAACCTCTTTTTCCGCCGGCCCGACCTCTTCGACGGGATGCTGGCCCTCAGCGGCATCTACGACGCCGCCTACGGCTTTGACGGCTATATGGACGACCTGGTCTACCTCAACTCCCCCGTCCACTTTCTCCAGGGCATGACCCCCGACCACCCCAACGTGGCGCGCTACAACAATGGCCGGGGCATTATCTGCGTGGGCCTGGGTGCCTGGGAACAGCCGGAGACCACCCGCCGGGTGGACGAGCTGTGCCGGCAGATCGGCATCAACATCTGGGTGGACTACTGGGGCCACGACGTGAACCACGACTGGCCCTGGTGGCACAAGCAGGTGACGTATTTTGCCCCGTTCCTGCTGGAAGGATAAGCGGGGCGGACCGACAGAGCCAAAGAAAGAAGGTCATTTTACCGATGAAAAACCTGGTGTTTCTCTCTCCCAACTTCCCCACCAACTACTGGCAGTTCTGCCGTGAGCTGAAAAACAACGGCCTCAACGTCCTGGGCGTGGGGGACGCCCCCTACGACGAGCTGTCCGGCGAGCTGAAGGACAGCCTGACGGAGTATTACAAGGTGGACACCCTGGAGGACTACGACCAGGTCTACCGGGCCGTGGCCTACTTCGCCTGGAAGTACGGCAAGCTCGACTGGCTGGAGTCCAACAACGAATACTGGCTGGAGCAGAACGCCGCCCTGCGGACCGACTTCCACATCACCTCCGGCTTCCAGATCGAGGATATGCCCCGCGTCAAGTTCAAGTCCGCCATGAAGGAGTATTACGCCAAGGCGGGCATCCCCGCGGCCCGCTGGCATCTGGTGGAGGGCAAAAAGGACGCCCTGGCCTTCATCCAGGAGGTTGGCTGGCCCGTCATCGTCAAGCCCGACAACGGCGTGGGCGCCAGCGACACCCACAAGCTCTCCTCCGAAAAGGACCTGGACCGCTTTCTCAAGACCCGCCGGGACGTTCCTTATATCATGGAGGAGTTTGTCCACGCCGAGGTGAACTCCTACGACGCCATCATCGACTCCCAGGGCGAGCCCATCTTTGAGACGGGCAACATCACCCCCATGTCCATCATGGACATCGTCAACGAAGAGGACAACTCCATCTACTATATCCTCAAGGACCTGCCCGACGACACCCGCGCCGCGGGCCGCGCGGCGGTGCGGGCCTGGGGCGTGAAGAGCCGCTTTGTCCACTTTGAGTTCTTCCGGCTCACCCAGGACCAGGAGGGCCTGGGCAAAAAGGGCCAGATCGTGGCCCTGGAGGTCAATATGCGGCCCTGCGGCGGCTTTACCCCGGACATGATGAACTTCGCCCACTCCACCAGCGTCTACAAGATCTGGGCCGACATGATCGCCTTTGACCGCTCCACCGTTCCCCAGGGCGAGCACGCCTTCTGCGCCTTCGCCGGACGGCGGGACGGCAAGGACTTCGTCCTCAGCCACGAGGAGATCCTGCAAAAATACGCCGGCCAGCTCCGCATGGTGGAGCGCATCCCCGACGTGCTGGCCGACGCCATGGGCAACCAGATGTATGTGGCGGTATTCCCCACCGAGGCCAAGCTGAAGGCCTTCTACAAGGACGTGCTCAAGACCAAGGCGGAGAAAAAAACGACAAAGAAGAAGTAAACCATCTCACAAAAAAGGGCATCCCCGCCACAGCGGGGATGCCCTTTTGTATGCGTTTTGTCCTCAGTTCTCCGCGTAGCGGGAGAGGAACTGGCGGGTGCGCTCCTGGGCGGGGTGCTCGATGACCTGCTGGGCGGGGCCCTGCTCCACGATGACGCCCCCGTCCATGAAGATGACCTGGTCGGCCACGTCCCGGGCGAAGGCCATCTCGTGGGTGACGATGATCATGGTGGTGTGCTGTTGGGCCAGGCCCCGGATCACCTTGAGGACTTCCCCGGTGAGTTCCGGGTCCAGGGCGGAGGTGGGCTCGTCAAAGCACAGCACGTCGGGCTGGAGGGCCAGGGCGCGGGCGATGGCGACCCGCTGCTGCTGGCCGCCGGAGAGCTGGTGGGGGTAGTGGCCCGCCCTGTCGGACAGGCCCATCTGCGCCAGCAGTTCCAGCCCCCGCTGGTCGATGGCCGCCTTGTGCCGGTCCTTTCCGGCGCGCCGGCCGGCGGCGTCCTCCTTGTCCCGCAGATGGAGGGACAGGGTGACGTTTTGCAGGGCGGTGTACTGGGGAAAGAGGTTGAAATTCTGGAACACCAGGCCGAAGTGGAGCCGCTTTTCCCGGATGTCGGCGGGCCGCTGGGTGGCGGGGTCGGCGGCGTCAAAGATCACCTTGTCCCGCACGGCGATGGTCCCGCCGTTGGGCTTTTCCAGAAAGTTGAGACAGCGCAGGAGGGTGGTCTTGCCGCTGCCGGAGGAGCCAATGATGGCCAGGGCCTGCCCCGCCTCCAGGGAGAAGGAGATGTCGTCCAGCACGCGGGTGGCGCCGAAGTGCTTTTCGATGTTGTGAACGTCCAGAATAGGCATACCGGCGCCCCCTTTAGCGGAAGTAGTCCAGCCGCCGCTCCACCCAGCCGAAGAACAGGGTGAGCGCGCCGTTGAAGATGAGGTAGTAGATCCCGGTAAAGAGGAGGGGCCACCACAGCCCCGAATAGCCGTGGGAGCCTTTCATAAAGGCGTAGCCCGCCCAGATGACTTCCTGGAGGGAGATGATGCGGGCGATGGAGGTGTCTTTCACCAGGGTGATGATCTCGTTGGACATGGGCGGGATGATCCGCTTGACCATCTGGAGCAGAGTGACCTTGAAGAAGATCTGGCTGCGGGTCATGCCCAGCACCAGGCCCGCCTCCTGCTGGCCCAGGGGCACGGACTGGATGCCGCCGCGGTAGATCTCGGAGAAGTAGCAGGCGTAGTTGAGGATAAAGGCGATGGCGGCGGCCAGGAACCGGCCTGACTCCCCGCCGGGCCAGGGGCTTCCGCTGTCCAGGATCATGCCGGGGATGAAGAAGATGATGATGAGCTGGAGCATCAGCGGGGTGCCCCGGATGACCCACACCAGCAGCCGGCACAGTGCGCTGACCGGCCGGAAGCCCCAGATGGCCCGGAGGACGGGGTGCTGGCCCTCCGCGCACAAAAAGCCCAGCGGGGCCCAGCGGCTCATGGAGCCGAAAGAGATGAGCAATCCCAGCGGGATGGCCCCTGCCAGCGTGACGGCAAAGAGCCGCAGGGTCTGCAAAAAGCCCGTGTTCAGCGCGCCCACAACGGTGCGGAACACGTCGGAAGAGAAAAAGGAGAGCATATGCCTCACCTGCCTGTATGTGGTGTGCCCAGGGCGGGGGACCGGGAAAAAAGCAGAGGGCGGTCTGCCCTCTGCTTTTTTAGAGGCGGGATGATTCTTACTGCGCGATCACGGCGGCCTGGACGCCATAGGTCTCGGCAATGTCCATCATGGTGCCGTTGGCGTAGCTGGCGGCGAAGAAGTCGTTGAGGGCGGCGGCCAGGTCGGAGCCCTGGCGGAAGCCCACGCCGTACTCCTCGCTGTTGAGGCCCACGGTGTAGGTCAGATCGGCGTAGCCGGTGCCCTCGCCCACCATGGCGGCGGCCATGAGGGAGTCGATCACCGCGGCGTCAGAGGTGCCGGCGGAGACTTCCATCAGGGCGGTGGCCTGGTCGGCCACCTCGGTGTAGGTGGCGCCCAGGGCCTCCACCTGCTCCTTGCCGGCGGAGCCGGCCTCCACGGCGAAGGACAGGTCCTTCACGCTCTCCACATCCTGGTACTGGTCGGCCACGTCCGCCTTGACGATGACCACTTGGGCGTTGTTGCAGTAGGCGTTGGAGCACTCCATGGAGTTGAGCACCTCGTCGGTGAGGGTCATGCCGTTCCACACCACGTCGATGTTCTTGTTCTCCAGCTCAAAGAGCTTGTTGTCCCAGTCGATCAGCTGGAACTGGGCCTTCACGCCCAGGCTCTCGGCAAAGGCCTTGGCCATGTCGGCGTCAAAGCCGATCCAGTTGCCGTTCTCGTCCTGGTAGTCCATGGGCTCAAACTCGGTGATGCCCACCACCAGAGTGCCCTTGCCCTCGACGTAGGCCAGGTCGGAGGGGGCGGGGGCCTCGGTGTTCTCCGGAGCGGGCTCGGAGGCCTCAGGGGCCTCAGACGGGGTTTCGGGCTGGTCCTCGGTCTGCCCGCAGGCGGCCAGAGCGAAGAGCATCAGTAGAGCAAGAGACAAAGCGATGATCCGTTTCATGGGTATGTATCCTCCTTCAAAGGTTTGACTTTAGTATAGTAGCACGCTAATGCGAACTTGTAAAGAGGCAATTTGCAAAAACCGGGCAAAAAGCGCAAAAAAACAGGCGGCCCGCATGGGCCACCTGTCGGTTCGCTCAGTCGCGCTTCGTTGTCACGCTCGCATTGGGCGGCCTTTCCGGACCCGCTTCGCCCCTGCGCGGCCCAAATGCCGCTCACGCCTGACGGCGTTCGCCTGTTTTGGGCCTGTCGGGGCTCCACCGGCCCCGGGCCGCCTATGCTCGCGCTTCGCTGTCACGCTCGCATTGGGCGGCCTTCTCGGACCCGCTTCGCCCCTGCGCGGCCCAAATGCCGCTCACGCCTGCGGCGTTCGCCTGTTTTGGGCCTGTCGGGCCTCCGGCTCCGGCCCGCCTATGCTCGCGCTTCGTTGTCACGCTCGCATTGGGCGGCCTTCTCGGACCCGCTTCGCCCCTGCGCGGCCCAAATGCCGCTCACGCCTCGCGGCGTTCGCCTGTTTTGGGCCTGTCGGGGCTCCACCGGCCCCGGCCCGCCTATGCTTGCGCTTCGGTCCTCAGGGCCTCAGGCCCATGCCGCCCTCCAGGGTCAGGGTCTCGCCGGTGAGGTACTTGAAGTCGGGGTTGGCCAGCTGGACGCACACCCGTCCGATCTCCAACTCCGGGTCGCCGTAGTGACCCATGGGCGGCATCTTCACGTTGGCCTTGAACGCGTCGGGATAGGCTTTCTGAAAGCCCTCCAGCTGGGCGGTCCAGGCGATGGGGCAGACCACGTTGACGTTGATCCCGTCGGGGCCCCACTCGGTGGCGGCCACGCGGGAAAGACCCCGGATGCCCTCTTTCGCGGCGGCGTAGGCGCACTGGCCGTAGTTTCCAAAGAGCCCCGCGCCGCTGGCGAAGTTGATCACGCTGCCCTTGGCCTCTTTCAGATAGGGATAGGCGGCCTGCATATAGTAGAAAGCGGCGTACAGCCCGGAGTAGAGGGCCAGATCGAACTGCTCGGTGGTGTGGTCGGCCAGGGTGACGCCGGAGGCGCTGGCCTGGGCGTTGTTGATGAGCACGTCGATGCGCCCAAAGGCTTTGACGGCCTCATCGATGACGTGCTGGACCACGGCCTTGTTGTCCTGGCCGGAGGCCACGTCGGCCTGCACAGGCAGAACTTTGACGCCGTAGAGCCGCTCCAGCTCCTCCTTGGCGTCCTCCAGCTTCTTCACGTTGCGCCCGGTGATGACCAGGTTGGCCCCCTCCTTGGCGTAGGCGGTGGCGATGCCGTAGCCGATGGAGCCGCAGCTCTTGCCATCGCCCAGAACGGCCCGGCCTCCGCCGGTGATGATGGCGGTCTTACCCTCTAAAAATCCCATGTGAAAATACGCTCCTTTCAGGATAGTTTTGCCTTACTTTTTGGCGAGATATTCATCAATGGCCTTTGCGGCCACCTTGCCCGCGCCCATGGCGGAGATGACGGTGGCGGCCCCGGTGACGGCGTCGCCTCCGGCGTAGACCCCGGCCTTGGTGGTGGCGCCGGTCTGCTCCTCCACGATGATGCCGCCGTGGCGGTTGACCTCCAGCCCCTCGGTGGTGGACTTGATGAGGGGGTTGGGGGAGGTGCCGATGGACATGACCACCGTGTCCACGTCGATGTCAAACTCGCTGCCCTCGATGGGGATGGGGCGGCGGCGGCCCTTCTCGTCGGGCTCGCCCAGCTCCATTTTGATGCAGCGCATCCCCGTGACAAAGCCGTTTTTGGGGTCGCGCTTGTCGTCGGGGTTCTGGTAGCCCAGGATCTCCACGGGGTTGTGCAGCAGCTTGAACTCGATGCCCTCCTCCATGGCGTGCTCCACCTCCTCTTTCCGGGCGGGGAGCTCCTCCAGGGAGCGGCGGTAGACGATATACACCTTCTCCGCGCCCAGCCGCAGGGCGGTGCGGGCCGCGTCCATGGCCACGTTGCCGCCGCCCACCACGGCCACCTTGCCGCCCTTCATGATGGGGGTGACGGGCTCGTCCTTGTAGGCTTTCATCAGGTTGGAGCGGGTCAGGAACTCATTGGCGGAGTAGACCCCTTTCAGGCTCTCGCCGGGGATGCCCATGAAGTTGGGCAGACCCGCGCCGGAGCCCACGAACACCGCCTCAAAGCCCATGTCGAAGAGCTCGTCGATGGTGAGGGTCTTGCCGATGACCATGTTGGTCTCCATCTTCACCCCCATGGCGGTGAGGTTGTCCACCTCTTTCTGGACGATGGACTTGGGCAGACGGAACTCCGGGATGCCGTAGACCAGCACGCCTCCGGCGGTGTGCAGGGCCTCAAAGACAGTGACCTCGTAGCCCTTCTTGGCCAGATCGCCCGCGCAGGTCAGACCGCTGGGGCCGGAACCCACCACCGCCACCTTGTGGCCGTTGGAGGGGACCTTCTCCGGGGCGGCCTGGGCGTGGGCGTTGTGCCAGTCGGCCACGAACCGCTCCAGCCGGCCGATGCCCACCGGCTCGCCCTTGATGCCCCGGACGCACTTGCTCTCGCACTGGGTCTCCTGGGGGCAGACCCGGCCGCAGACGGCGGGCAGGGAGGAGGACTGCTGGATGATCTGATAGGCCCCCTCAAAGTCCCCCTCCTTGATCTTCTCGATAAAGGCGGGGATGTGGATGTTCACCGGGCAGCCGGACACGCAGGGCATATTTTTGCAGTTGAGGCACCGCAGGGCCTCGTCTATGGCGGTGGCCTCGTCGTAGCCCAGGGCCACCTCGCTGAAGTTGTGGGCGCGGACCTTGGGGTCCTGGGTGGGCATGGGGTTCTTCTTGGGGTTCATGTTGGCCATATCATTGCGCCTCCTTTTTGAACAGGTTGCAGGTCTCTTCGTAGGCGTGGCGCTCAAAGTCCCGGTACATGGCGCCGCGGCTCATGGCCTCGTCAAAATCCACCTGGTAGCCGTCAAAGTCCGGGCCGTCCACACAGGCGAATTTGGTGACGCTCTTGCCATCTTGGCGCAGGGTCAGCCGGCAGCCGCCGCACATCCCCGTGCCGTCGATCATGATGGGGTTCATGCTCACCACGCAGGGGATGCCGGTGGGCCGGGTGGCCTCCACCACGAACTTCATCATAATGAGGGGCCCGATGGCGATGACCTCGTCAAAGGTCTCCCCAGCGGCGAACATCTCGTTGAGGGGGACGCACACATTGCCCTCTCGCCCGTAGGAGCCGTCGTCGGTCATCACGTGGAGAACGTCCGAACAGGCCCGGAACTCGTCTTCCAGGATCAGCAGGTCCTTGGAGCGGAAGCCGATGATGGAGGTGACGGCGCAGCCCTGGTCGTGGAGCTTTTTGGCCACGGGCAGGGCGATGGCGCAGCCCACGCCGCCGCCCACCACGCAGACCTTTTTCAACCCCTGGGTGCGGGTGGCGACGCCCAGCGGACCCACAAAGTCCTGGAGGCTGTCGCCCTCGTTCAAGTGGTTGAGCCGCTCCGTGGTGGCGCCCACGATTTGGAAAATGATCGTCACCGAGCCCTTTTCCCGGTCATAGCCCGCCACGGTCAGCGGGATGCGCTCTCCCGCCTCGTCCACCCGCAGGATGACGAACTGCCCCGGCTGGGCCTTGGCGGCCACAAAGGGCGCCTGGATCTCCATCTTGGTAACAGTGGGGTTCAGCGCCTCTTTTTTCAAAATTTTATACATTCCGCACTCTCCTCTCGGAAATATCACAGATCGATCGGGTACCAGAGAGAAAGTATACTATTCTCATGGAAAAAGTCAAGTGGAAAAGCCTTGTAAAGACAAAAAGCCGGCTGCCCAAGACAGCCGGCCTGTTTTTCGCCGTGCGGACCGCCCCAAGCCCGGCCCGCCTATGCTCGCGCTTCGTTGTTCCCCAGGGGTGAGAATCCAAAGAGAGGGGCCGCGGCCCCTCTTTTTGGCCGAAGGGGATTCCAAAGGGGGCTCTCGGATTGCCCCCTTTGGCGGGTTTCTTGGGGGGTCTGGGGGGCCATTCTTTGACCGAATCAAAGAATGGTCCCCCAGGAAGAGGCCCTTGCCGGGCCCCGCCCGGCCCATGCTCACAGCTTTGGACCCGCCGGGCCTCCACCGGCTCCGGGCCGCCTATGCTCGCGCTTCGTGCTCCAGCAGCCGCACCCGGATCATGCCGTCCAGGGCGCGGATGTGCTCCATCACCGTGGCCGCGGGCACGGCGTTCAGGTCCACCATGGTGTAGGCGTAATCGCCCCTGGACTTGTTGGTCATGTTCTCCACGTTCATCCCCTCGGCGCTGAGGGCGGCGGTGATGTTCGCCAGCACGCCGGGGCTGTTGCGGTGGTGTATGCAAAGCCGCGCGGTGCCCGACCAGGGCATGACGCACTCCGGCAGGTTCACCGAGTTGACGATGTTGCCGTTTTCCAGGTAGTCGGCCAGTTCCCGGGCCGCCATGACCGCGCAGTTGTCCTCGCTCTCCGGGGTAGAGGCGCCCAGATGGGGCAGGGCGGTGACGTTGGGGGCGGCCAGCACCTTGCTGGTGGGGAAATCGGTGACGTAGGCGCCCAGCTTGCCGCTCTCCAGGGCGGCGATCACGTCGGTCTCATCGATCAGACCGCCGCGGGCCATGTTGATCACCCGCACCCCGTCCTTCATCTGGGCGATGGCGGCGGCGTTGATCATGCCCTTGGTGTCCTTGTTCTGGGGCACATGGAGGGTGATGTAATCCGCCTGGCGGTAGAGCTCGCCCAAGTCGGCGGTGAAGTTGACGGCCCGGCTCAGGGACAGGGCCCAGTGGACAGAGAGGAAGGGGTCGTAGCCCACCACGGTCATGCCCAGCTTCACCGCGATGTTGGCCACCTGTACGCCGATGGCGCCCAGGCCGATGACGCCCAGGGTCTTGCCCAGCAGTTCCGGGCCCACGAACTGGCTCTTGCCCTTCTCCACCACCTCGCTGACCTCCAGACCTTGGGCGGCCTGGGCATCCAGCCACTTGACGCCGGCGGCCACCTTCCGGGAGGCCATGAGCAGGGCGCAGGTGGTGAGCTCTTTCACGGCGTTGGCGTTGGCGCCGGGGGTGTTGAAGACCACGATGCCCGCCTCGGAGCAGCGGGGGATGGGGATGTTGTTGGTGCCCGCGCCGGCGCGGGCGATGGCCAGCAGGCTCTGGGGCAGTTCCGCCTCCAGCATATCCGCCGACCGCACCAGGATGCCCGTGGGCTCGGCGCAGTCGTCGGAGACGGTATACTTGGCCTTGTCCAGCTTGTCCAGGCCGATCTTGGCGATCTTGTTCAGGGTCTTGATGTTATACATACTCGCTCAATTCTCCTTGTCAAACTTGCGGATGAAGTCGCACAGCTTCTCCACGCCCTCGGTGGGCATGGCGTTGTAGATGGAGGCCCGCATCCCGCCCACGGCCCTGTGGCCCTTCAGATTGGTAAAGCCCGCCGCCACAGACTCCTTGACGAACTTGGCGTCCAGCTCCTCGTCCCCGGTGCGGAAGGTGACGTTCATGTCGCTGCGGCTGCCCTTCTCCACCGCGCAGGTGAAGAGCCTGGAGGCGTCGATCACGTCGTAGAGCATCTGGGCCTTGGCGTGCTTGATCTTCTCCATACCGGGCACGCCGCCCTGCTCGTCCAGCCAGTCCAGCACCAGCCCCAGCATATAGATGCACCAGCAGGGCGGGGTGTTGTACATGGAGTCCTTGTCGATCATGGTCTTGTAGTTCATCATCAGCGGGGTAAAGGGCAGCTCGTGCCCGGCCAGATTCTCCTTGATGATGACCACCGTCAGCCCCGCGGGGGCCATGTTCTTCTGGGCCCCGGCGAAGATGATGCCGTACTTGCTCACATCTACCTGCCTGGAGAGAATGTCCGAGGACATATCGCACACGATGGGCACGTCCCCGGTGTCCGGGACATAGCTCCACTCGGTGCCGTAGATGGTGTTGTTGGCGCAGTAGTAGAAGTAGCTGGCCTCCGGGTCCAGCTTCAGCTGGTCCTGGGCGGGGATGTAGGTGTGGTTCTTATCCTCGCTGGAGGCGGCCAGATGGATCTCGCCGTACTTCTTGGCCTCTTTGTAGGCGATGTTGGAGAAGTTGCCGGTGACGGCGTAGTCCGCCTTGCCCGTCTTGCCGATGAGATTCAGCGGCACCATGGAGAACTGTCCGGAGGCGCCGGTCTGCAAAAACAGAACCTTGTACCCCTCCGGGACGTTCATCAGCCGGCGGAACTTGGCCTGGGTGTCGTCAAAGATCTGCTGAAACACCTTGGAGCGGTGGGACATCTCCATCACGCTCATGCCGGAGCCTTGGAAGTTGGTGATCTCCGCGCCCGCCCGCTCCAGCGCCGACAAGGGCAGCATGGAAGGGCCCGCGGAAAAGTTGTATACGCGACCTGCCATAACAATGGGCCTCCTTACCCGCTTTGGGGAAATTTCCCTCAAAGAAATTATCGTTAATTATAGTCTCCCCGCTCCAATCTGTCAAGTTGTCTGGCAATATCCCCGCCAGAGGGCAAAATTTCGCCGTTTTTCCGCAAAATTAGCCTATACTAACCGAAACTTTTTATGTATAATAGTAGAGCGATTGAGCCAAGGGGCCGGACTTTGGGCCCCAAAAGACAGGAGGAAAGACTATGCCAAACTGCAAAACGGTGATCGCCTACCACGGCACGCCCCAGCAAGAGGACGAGCTGAAAAAGGTCATCGAAGCGCACAAGGGCCAGGCCGGAGCCACCATGCCCGTGCTCCAGGCGGCCCAGGAGATCTTCGGCTATCTGCCGGAAGAGGTCCAGATCATGATCGCCGAGGGGCTGGACGTCCCTCTGAGCGAGGTCTACGGCGTGGCCTCGTTCTACGCCCAGTTCTCCATGAACCCCAAGGGCAAGTACCAGATCAGCCTGTGTCTGGGCACCGCCTGTTACGTCAAGGGCGCGGGCGACATCTTGGAGGAGCTGGAGAAAAAGCTGGGCATCAAGGCCGGGGGCATCACCCTGGACGGCAAGTTCTCCCTGGACGCCTGCCGGTGCATCGGCGCCTGCGGCCTGGCCCCGGTGATGATGATCAACGACCAGGTGTACGGCCGCCTCACCCCTGACCAGATCGGCCCCATCCTGGCCAAGTACCAATAAATAAGGAGGGCGAAAGAGATGAAAACGATTTCCGAACTCACCGCTCTGCGGGAAGAGATGCAAGGCCGCCTGGCCCTCCGCCACACCTCCGACTTCCCCATCGAGGCCACCAACACCGAGACCTACCAGCGCCACATCCTGGTCTGCGCCGGCACCGGCTGTACCTCCTCCAACTCCCCGGCCATCATCGAGGCGCTGGACAAGGAGCTGAAGGCCAAGGGCCTGGACAAGACCGCCAAGGTGGTCCACACCGGCTGCTTTGGCCTGTGCGCCCTGGGCCCCATCATGGTCATCTACCCCGAGGGCGCCTTCTACTCCCACGTCACCGTGGAGGACGTCCCTGAGATCGTGGACAGCCACATCGCCAAGGGCCAGCTGGTGGAGCGTCTGCTCCACAAGGAGGACGGCAACACCGTCCACACCCTGCCGGAGAGCCGCTTCTACAAAAACCAGATGCGGATCGGCCTGCGTCACTGCGGCGTCATCAACCCCGACGACATCAACGAGTACATCGGCGTGGGGGGGTACACCGCCCTCACCCGCATCCTCACGGAAAAGACCGAGCCCCAGGCCATCATCGACGCGGTGAAGAACTCCGGCCTCCGGGGTCGCGGCGGCGCGGGCTTCTCCACGGGCACCAAGTGGCAGTTCACCGCCGACGCCCAGAGCGAGGACGGGGTGAAGTACGTGGCCTGTAACGCTGACGAGGGCGACCCCGGCGCCTTCATGGACCGCTCCGTGCTGGAGGGCGACCCCCACAGCGTGCTGGAGGCCATGACCATCGCCGGCTACGCCGTGGGCGCCCACCAGGGCTACATCTACATCCGGGCCGAGTACCCCATCGCCGTGGACCGTCTGAACACCGCCATCTCCCAGTCCCGTGAGCTGGGCTTCTTGGGCAAGGACATCTTTGGCTCCGGCTTCGACTTTGACATCGAGCTGCGCCTGGGCGCCGGCGCCTTCGTCTGCGGCGAGGAGACCGCGCTGATGACCTCCATCGAAGGGCACCGCGGCGAGCCCCGGCCCCGCCCGCCCTTCCCCGCGGTCAAGGGCCTCTGGCAGCGGCCCACGTTGCTCAACAACGTGGAGACCTACGCCAACATCACCTGGATCCTGAACAACGGCTGGGAGAAGTTCGCCGCCATCGGCACGGCCAAGAGCAAGGGCACCAAGGTCTTCGCCCTAGGCGGCAAGATCACCAACACCGGCCTTGTGGAAGTGCCCATGGGCACCACCCTCCGCACCATCATCGAGGACATCGGCGGCGGCGTGCCCAACGGACACAAGTTCAAGGCCGCCCAGACCGGCGGACCCTCCGGCGGTTGTATCCCCGCCAGCTTGATCGACACCCCCATCGACTACGACTCCCTCATGGCCATCGGCTCCATGATGGGCTCCGGCGGCCTCATCGTCATGGACGACACCAACTGCATGGTGGACATCGCCAAGTTCTTCCTGGAGTTCATCATCGACGAGTCCTGCGGCAAGTGTACCCCTTGCCGCATCGGTACCAAGCGGCTCTACGACCTGCTGTGCAAGATCACCGAGGGCAACGGCACCTTGGAGGACATCGACACCATCGAGGAGCTTTGCCAACACCTTCAGGCGTCGTCCCTGTGCGCCCTTGGCCAGTCGGCCCCCAACCCCGTGCTGTCTACGCTCACCCACTTCCGGGACGAGTACATCGCCCATGTGGTGGAAAAGCGCTGTCCCGCCGGGGTGTGCAAGAACCTGTTGAAGTTCACCATCGACCCGGACAAGTGCCGGGGCTGTACCCTGTGCGCCCGGAACTGCCCGGCCCAGGCCATCTCCGGCCAGCTCCGCGCGCCCCACGTCATCGACCACGCCAAGTGCGTCAAGTGCGGCGCCTGTATCGAAAACTGCAAGTTTGGCGCCATCAGCCGGTCTTAAAAGGAGGGACGAGACAATGGAAACAAAAATGGTCCATCTTACCATCAACAACATTCCCGTTACCGTCCCTGAGGGCACGACCATCCTGGAAGCTGCCCGGACGGTGGGCATCCGCATCCCCTCGCTGTGCTTCCTCAAGGGGGTGAACGAGATCGGCGCCTGCCGCATCTGCGTGGTGGAGGTCAAGGGGGCCCGCAGCCTGGTGGCCTCCTGCGTCTACCCCGTCAGCGAGGGCATGGAGGTCCAGACCAACACCGCCAAGGTCCGCAAGTCCCGCAAGCTGACCCTGGAGCTCATCTTGTCCAACCACCGCATGGACTGCCTCACCTGCGCCCGCAACGCCCACTGCGAACTGCGGGAGCTGGCCGCCGAGTTCAACATCGACGCCGTGCGCTACGCCAACGACGAGTTGCTGCCCCGCGTTGAGGACAGCGCCCTCCACCTGGTCCGGGACAACTCCAAGTGCATCCTCTGCCGCCGCTGCACCGCCGTGTGCCGCAAGCTGCAGGAGGTGGGCGTCATCGGGGCCAACGACAGGGGCTTTGCCACCCACATCGGCTGCGCCTTTGACCGGGATCTGGCGGAGGTGGACTGCGTCTCCTGCGGCCAGTGCATCGTGGCCTGTCCCACCGGCGCCCTCTCCGAAAAGGACGACACCCAAAAGGTCTGGGACGCGCTCCACGACCCCTCCAAGCACGTGGTGGTGGGCCCCGCCCCCTCCGTCCGCGTGACCCTGGGCGAGTGCTTCAACCTCCCCGTGGGCACCAACGTAGAGGGCAAGATGGTCACCGCTCTGAAGCGCCTGGGCTTCGACAAGGTCTTTGACGTGGACACCGGCGCCGACTTCACCATCATGGAGGAGGGCACCGAGTTCCTCCACCGCCTCCAAAACGGCGGCGTCCTGCCCATGATCACCTCCTGCTCGCCCGGCTGGGTCCGCTACTGTGAACAGCATCACCCGGATATGCTGCCCAACCTCTCCTCCTGCAAGTCGCCCCAGCAGATGTTTGGCTCTCTGGTAAAGACCTACTACGCCGAGAAGGCCGGCATCGACCCCAAGGACATCGTGGTGGTCTCCATCATGCCCTGCACCGCCAAGAAATACGAGGTCCAGCGGGAGGAACAGCGGCTGAAAAACGGCTGTATGCCCGTGGACATCTCCCTGACGACCCGCGAGTTGGGCCGGATGATTCGTCACGCCGGCCTCCTCTTCGACAACCTGCCCGACAGCGACTTTGACCCCATGCTGGGCCAGTCTACCGGCGCCAGCGTCATCTTTGGCGTCACCGGCGGCGTCATGGAGGCCGCCCTCCGCACCGTGGTGGAGACCCTCACCGGCAAGGACGCCGCCCCCGTGGACTTCCACGACGTCCGCGGTCTGGACGGCATCAAAGAGGCCACCTACGATGTGGCGGGCAAGACCGTCCGTGTGGCCGTGGCCTCCGGCCTCGCCAACGCCAAGCGGGTGCTGGACATGGTCAAGAGCGGGGAGAAGCACTACGACTTCATCGAGTTCATGGCCTGTCCCGGCGGCTGTGTCAACGGCGGCGGCCAGCCCCAGCAGCCCGCCGAGGTCCGCAACTTCACCGACCTGGTGTCCCTCCGCTCCGCCGCCCTCTACGCCGACGACGCGGCCAAGACCTACCGCAAGAGCCACGAGAACCCTGAGCTCATCGCCTGTTACAAGGACTACCTGGGCGAGCCCGGCGGCCACAAGGCCCACGACATTCTCCACTGCACCTACGTCCCCCAAAAGCGCTACCGCACCGACAGCTAACAAAAAAACAAAAATGTCAAGGAAGTGGCTTTGCCACTTCCTTGACATTTTTTTGTGGCCCGCCGCAGCGCACGACCCGGCCACCGAGGTGGCCGGGCCGCACGTTTGCGGGCCGAGCGGAATATTCTCTTCCCTCAGGCCCCGGCCGCCGCTTGCAGGGCCTCCTCCAAGGCCCTGGAGAGCTGGTCGGGGCAGGAGGTGCCCTTGCCGCCGCAGTTGATGCCCCGCAGGAGGGGGATGACCTCCTCCACCCGCCGGCCTTGGCACAGGGCGGAAACGCCCTGGAGGTTGCCGTTGCAGCCGCCCAAAAAGGCGATGGACTTCACCACGCCGTCCTCCAGTTCGATGTCGATCTTCCTGGAGCAGACGCCGTGGGGCGTGTAGGTGTACTTCATGGGATACGACCTCCTTTTTATATGTGTGTCAGGACCGCCCCAGCAGTTCGATGAGGGGGAGCACCACGGACTTGGGCGAGATGTGGACGCCCGCGAAGTATTCCAGGGCGAAAATGGCCTGGTGGATCAGCAGCGGCCCGCCGTTCATGGTCTTGTGGCCCAGAGCGCGGGCCTCCTTGAGCAGCGTGGTCTCCACCGGGTGATAGATCAGATCGGCTGCCATGGCCGCCGGAGGCAGGGCCCGGAGGAAGGACAGGTCCTCGAAGGCCCCTTGTCCCGCCATGCCCAGGCTTGTGGCGTTCACCAGCAGATCGCACTCCGCCGCGGCCTTCGTCAAGGCCGGAACGCTCCACGCCGTCACGGATCCCTGCCCCTGTATCAACTCCGCCACGGCCTCCGCCTTGGCCTGGGTGCGGTTGGCCACGGTGATGGCCGCCGCCCCCGCGTCGGCCAGACCCACCGCCACCGCCTTGGCCGCGCCGCCGGCGCCCAGCAGGAGCACCCGCTTGCCCTTGGCGTCAAAGCCGCGGTCCAGCAGGGCCTGGACAAAGCCGGGGCAGTCGGTGTTGTAGCCGTATAATTTGCTCTCTCGAATACAGACGGTGTTCACAGCTCCAAGCTTTTTGGCCAGTGGGTCCAGCTCGTCCAGATAGGGGATCAGCAGCTCCTTAAAGGGCATGGTGGCGTTGAAGCCCGCGTAGTCCAGGACCTTGGCGGCGCTGAGAAAGTCGGCCAGACCCTCCGGCTTCACAGGCTGGCAGAGGTAGATATAGTCCAGCCCCAGGGTCTGGCACATGGCGTTTTGCAGCAGCGGCGACTTGGAGTGGGTCACCGGGTCTCCGATGATGCACAGCTTCCTGGCCGTGTTTGAAAGCTCAACAAACATGGGCTTTCCCCTCCAAAAAGTACGACATAGCCGCCTCGTACCCAAAGAGCCCCAGCCCGCAGATCTGGCCCACGCAGGCGGCGGCGGTGACGCTCTTGTGCCGGAACTCCTCCCGCTGGTGGATGTTGGAGATGTGGACCTCCACGGCGGGGACGCCGACGGACTTCAGGGCGTCCAGAATGGCGTAGGAGTAGTGGGTGAAGGCGCCGGGGTTGATGACGATGGCGTCATAGACGCCCTGGGCGCCGTGGATGGCGTCCACCAGCGCACCCTCGTGGTTGGACTGGAAGCACTCCGCCGTGGCGCCGCGCCCGGCGGCGAAGTCCTGGAGGCGGCGGCACAGGGCCTCGTAGCTGTCCTCGCCGTAAATTCCGGGCTCCCGCTGGCCCAGCAGATTCAGGTTGGGTCCGTTGAGAATGAGAAATTTCATGGCTCTTGTGCCTCCTTTTCAAAGATGGCGGCGATCTGTTCCGCCGCTTCCTGATAGGTCTCTGTGGGGGCGATGTAGTGGTGGGCGTAGCGCTTGTAGAGCCCCAGCCGCTCCTCATAGAGCTGAAAGACCCTCTGGGCGTCCTGGGCCAGCAGGGGACGGCCCTTGTGGTCCTCGCCCAGAATGGCCTGGGGCGGCCGGTCCCGGAAGAAGATCACGCCGGTCCTGGCCAGGGCGTCCATATTCGCCTGCCGCAGTACCATGCCGCCTCCGGTGGCGACAACGGCGCCGCGGACCTGGGCGGCTTGCAGGGCGGCCTGGCTCTCCATGTCCCGGAAGCGTCCCTCCCCAAAGCGCTCAAAGATCTGGGGGATGGGCATCCCCGCCGCCGCCTCCACCATGGCGTCGGTGTCCAGCAGGGGCAGGGCGAAGCGCCGGGCCAGCAGTTGGCCCATCTTGGTCTTGCCTGAGCCGGGCATACCGATGAGCACCAGATTTTTCATGGTTCCTCCTCTCCGGAGCGGTAGTTGCCCAGCACCCGGAAGGCGGTGGAGCACTCCACCATCTCCCGCAGTACCAGGTCCATCTCCGGGGCCAGCAGGTTGCCGGAGAAGTCCACGAAAAAGCGGTACTCCCAGCTCTTCTCCAAAATGGGGCGGCTCTCCAGCTTCATCATGTTCAGCCCGCTGACGGCAAAGACCGCCATGATCTGGTGCAGGGTCCCCACCTGGTGGGGCAGGGTGAACAGGGCGCTGACCTTGTTGCGCTGGGGGTCCAGCTCCATCCGGGGCGCCACCACCACAAAGCGGGTGTAGTTGGCCTGGGCCTGGGCGATGCTCCTGGCCAGGACGTTGAGCCCGTAGAGCTTGGCGCAGCGCTCAGAGCCGATGGCGGCATAGGGCTGGCCGCTCTCGGCCACGAATTTCGCCGCCGCCGCGGTGTTGGACAGGGCGGTCCGCCGCCAGCCGGGGTGCTCCTTCAGATAGGGCTCGCACTGAAACAGCCCCTGCTCGTGGGAATAGACGGTCTGAATGTCCTCCAGTCCCACGCCCGCCGGCGCCATGAGACAGTGGTCCACCCGCAGCTTGACCTCGCCCACGATGAAGTGCTCATACTTGGCCAGCAGGTCGTAGACCTGGTTGATGGAGCCGGTGGAGGAGTTTTCGATGGGGACCACGCCGTAGTCGGCCTCGCCCCGCTCCACGGCGGCGAACACATCTTCCCAGCTGGCCAGACCCCGCCTCCGGCACCCCTCGCCGAAGTAGACGGCGGCGGCTTCCTCGGCGTAGGCGCCGGGCACGCCCTGATAGAGCACCCTGGGGTCCTCCACCGGCTGGGCCGCCTGGGACTTCTGGGAGAGGTAGGCCAGGTAGTCCGGCTCCTGGGCGGCCACCAGCCGCCGCTGTTGGCGGCGGGACAGGGCCATGATGGTCTCAAACAGCGTGCGGCACTCGCTCTGAATGGACTGGGGGGCTAAGGCGGCCTTGGTGTCCAACACCTGCCGTTCCCGCTGGGGGTCCAGCACCTGGACGTGGTTGCGGACCTTGTACTCCCCTACCTTCTGTGTCACCTCCATGCGCCGGGCAAAGAGGTCCACCAGCTCCTTGTCGATGCGGTCGATCTGACCGCGCAGGTCCGTCAGCTCCTCCATCAGCGGTATCCCTCCTTCAGTTCCCGGTAGACCCGGGCGTTCTCCGCCGTGGCGGCGATCTCCTCCTCCGTCAGCGCCCGGCGCACCTTGGCCGGAGCGCCCATGACCATGGACCCGTCGGGGATGACGGTTCGCCCCGTGACCAGCGCGCCCGCGGCCACGATACAGTTTTTGCCGATCACCGCGTCGTCCAGGACGATGGCGCCCATGCCGATGAGGGTGTTGTCCCCCACGGTACAGCTGTGCAAAATGGCCCCGTGGCCCACCGTCACGTCCCGGCCCAGGACGAGGGGGTGGCCGGTGGTGGTGTGGAGGACGGCGCTATCTTGCACGTTGCTTCCCCAGCCGACGACGATGGGGGCCTCGTCGGCCCGGAGGACGGCGTTATACCACACTGAGCACTCCTCTCCCAGCGTCACATCCCCCACCACCACCGCGCCGGGGAGCACAAGGGCGGACTTGGGGGGCGTCACAGGCTCAAAACGGGACATGGCACAGCCTCCTTTTCTCTCTCAGAGCCCCAACACCTGGCAGGCGGCCAGGGCGGCGGCGGCTTCAATGGCGGGGACGGCCCGCTGGACCACGCAGGGGTCGTGGCGCCCCTTTACGGCGTACTCGGTCTCGCTCAGATCGTCCAGATCCACCGTCTGCTGGGGCAGGGCGATGGAGGGGGTGGGCCGCAGAGTGACCTCAAAGACCACGGGCATCCCGTTGGTGATACCGCCGTTGACGCCTCCGGCGTGGTTGGTGCGGGTGACGACGGCCCCGTCCTCCACGGCGAAGGGGTCGTTGGCCTCGCTGCCCCGCATATAGGAAAAGGCCACGCCCGCGCCAAAGCCCACCGCTTTGACGGCGGGGACGGCAAAGAGATGGTGGGAGAAAATGCCCTCCACGTTCCTGCCCGCGTCCGGGTCTCCCAGACCGGCGGGCAGGCCGATCACGGCGCACTCGATGGCGCCCCCCACGCTGTCCCCCTCGGCCTTGGCGTCCAGAATGGCCTGCCGCATGGCCTCGCCCTTTTCGTCGTCCAGCACGGGAAAGGGCTTATCCCGCAGGTCCAGGAGTTGGGCCGGATCGTGGCACACCGCGTCGGACACGCCGTAGATCTCGCTGATGTGGGCGCCGATCTTCACGCCCCGCTGGGCCAGGACCAGCTGGGCCACGGCCCCGGCAAAGACCAGGGGCGCGGTGAGACGGCCGGAAAAGTGCCCGCCGCCGCGGTAGTCGTTGGCGCCGCCGTAGCGGACAAAGGCCGCGTAGTCGCTGTGTCCGGGCCGGGGCAGATGGGCCAGGTCCCGGTAGTCCTGGGAGTGCTGGTCGGCGTTGGGGATGACGGCGGCCAGAGGCGTGCCCGTGGTCCTGCCGTGAAAGACGCCGGAGAGGACGGTGGGCACGTCGGTCTCCCGCCGGGCGGTGGAGAGGGCGTCCCTGCCCGGGGCCCGGCGGTCCATCTGGCGCTGGATAAAGTCCATGTCCAGTTCCAGCCCGGCGGGGACCCCGGTGAGGGTGACGCCGATGGCTGGGCCGTGGCTCTCGCCAAAGATCACGTATTCCATGTGAGTTTCCCTCCTAACCGCGCGTACTCCTGCCAGAAAGTGGGGTAGGATTTCTCCACCGCCTGGGCGCCGTGGATGGTCACTGTCCCGCGGCTCCTGGTGGCGGCGATGGCCGTCATCATGGCGATGCGGTGGTCGTTGAAACTGTCCACCTGCCCGCCTCGGAGGGCCTCCACTCCCTCAAAGACCAGATGGTCCGGCCCCTCCGTGACCTTGGCGCCCAGGGCGTTCAGGGTCCGGGCCACGGCCTGGAGCCTGTCGGATTCCTTGATCCGCAGCCGCCCCGCGTTCACAAGGGCCGTCCTGCCCGGCCGCAGGGCGGCGATGGCGGCCAGCGGCGGCACCAGGTCCGGGCACTGGCTCACGTCCAGCTCCACCGTCCCCGCCGCGGCCAGAGCCTCCACCTGCCGGGCGATGACCTTGTCCCCTTGCAGGGACGCCGGGTCCAGCCCCGTGGCCGTCACCGGACAGCCCAGGGCGCCGGCGGCGTACCAGAACCCGGCCTGGGACCAATCCCCCTCCACCGTCACCTCTTGGGCGGCGTAGCACTGGGGGCCGGACACATGGTATTGGGGCGGCAGGGACAGGGTGGCGGCGGTCCGCACCCCAAAGCGCTCCAGCGCCTGGCAGGTCATGGCGATGTAGTCCGCGCTCTCCAGGGCCGTGGTGGGCACGATGGCCGAGGGCCCGTCCAGCAGCGGCAGGGCGAAGAGGAGCCCGGTGAAAAACTGGCTGGAGACGTCGCCGGGGAGGGCGTATTGCCCCGGCTCCAGAAGTCCCCGCACCGTGAGGACCCCATCTCGTTGCTCGAAAGAGATGTTTTTTTGTCGAAACAGTTGAAAATACGGCTCCAGGGGCCGCTCCATCAGCCGCCCCTGCCCGGTGAAGACCCCGCCGCCGCGAACGGCCAGGGCCACGGGGATGAGAAAGCGGAGGGTAGAGCCCGACTCGCCGCAGTCCAGCCGGGGATAGGCCAGCCGCCGCAGGGGAGAGGTGTGCCCGGCGGCCATGCCCTGGACCACAAGGCCCCGGTCGGTCTCCTGAAATTCCGCACCCAGCTCTTCCAGACACCGCCTTGTGGCCTCCATGTCCTTGGAGGGGGCCAGGCCCCGGATGAGACTGGCGCCGTGGGCCAGGGCCGCGGCGATGAGCAGACGGTGGGCCTGGGACTTGGACGGCGGGACCCGGACGGTCCCGGCCAGGGCGCTGGGCGTGATGGTGACAGTCATGGCTCCCCTCCCTTTCCGTGTCGGTTCAAAAGACGAAAAGCCGGTCCACCAGCGCCAGCAGTTCCTCCTTGGACATTTTCCTGGCCACCGCGTGGCCCAGAGCTTCCAGCACGATCAGAGAAATGTCTCCGCCGGCGGATTTCTTGTCCAGGCCGATGGCGGCGGCGTAGTCCTCGTTGGAGCATTCGATGGCCGTGGGCAGGCCGAAGGCGGCGCAGAGCCGGGCAATCTCCCAGAGCGTGTCCGGGGGCGTGATGTCCAGTTCCATGCCGATCCGTGTGGCGGCCACCATGCCCGCGCTCACCGCCTGGCCGTGGGTCCAGCGCTGGTAGCCGCCCGCCTTCTCGTAGGCGTGGCCCAGGGTGTGGCCAAAGTTCAGCAGCATCCGCTCGCCCCTGTCCCGCTCGTCGGCCAGCACCACCTTGCGCTTCCAGTCACAGCAGGTGTACAGCACCTGCCCGATGTCCGACATGACGGCGGCGCGGTTGGGCCGCTGGGCCAGAAAGTGGAAAAAGGCCGCGTCGAAGATGGCGCCGTATTTGATGACCTCCGCCATGCCGTCGGCAAAGGCGGCGTCGGGCAGGGTCGCCAGGGTCTCCGGGTCCATCAGGACCCCGCGGGGCTGGTAGAAGCACCCCGCCAGATTCTTGCCGCTGGGCAGGTCGATGGCCACTTTTCCGCCCACGGAGGAGTCCACCTGGGCCAGCAGGGTGGTGGGCACCTGGATCAAGTCCACGCCCCGGAGCATGGTGGCGGCGGCAAAGCCCGCCAGGTCCCCCACCACGCCGCCGCCCAGGGCGATGACCACGTCGGTACGGGTCAGACCCATCTGGGCCAGTTCCAGCCACAGCTTCACCAGATTCTCCGGGCACTTGCTGGGCTCGCCGGGGGCCACGGAAAAGACCTGGGCCGTCAGCCCCACCGCCTGCAGGGACCGGGTGAGGCGCTGGCCGTAGAGGGCGCCCACGGTGTCGTCGGTGACCACGGCGACCAGCCGGGCCCTGGGGCACAGGGCCCGGACCCGCTCTCCGGCCTGGTCCAGAATACCGGGCTGGATGATGATGTCATACGCCCTGCCGGGCAGATCGACCGTGAGGGTACTCACACCAGGACCTTCCCCATCATGGGGACCAGCGTCCTGACCTTGCCCATCAGGGCCTGGAAGTTCTCCGGGGTCAGGGACTGCTGGCCGTCGCACTTGGCGTGGGGCGGGTCGTTGTGGACCTCGATGATCAGCCCGTCCGCCCCGGCGGCCACGGCGGCCAGGGCCAGGGGCTCCACCATCCAGCTCATCCCCGCGGCGTGGGAGGGGTCCACGATGACGGGCAGATGGCTCATGCGGTGGATGGCGGGGATGGCGGACACGTCCAGGGTGTTGCGGGTGTAGGTCTCAAAGGTCCGCACGCCCCGCTCGCAGAGGATGACGTTCTCGTTGCCCTCGCTCATGATATACTCCGCGCTCATGATCCACTCCTCGTAGGAGCTGGAAAGCCCCCGCTTCAGGAGGACGGGCTTGCTCATCTTGCCCACCTCTTTGAGTAGGTCGAAGTTCTGCATATTCCGGGCGCCCACCTGGACCACGTCTACCTTCTCCTCAAACAGCTCGCAGTACCGCGGGGCCATGATCTCTGTGACGATGGGCAGGCCGGTCTCCGCCTTGGCCTCCAGCAGCAGGTCCAGCCCCGGCGCCCCCATGCCCTGGAAGGAATAGGGGCTTGTGCGGGGCTTGAAGGCCCCGCCCCGGAGCATACAGGCGCCTGAGA
This sequence comes from uncultured Oscillospiraceae bacterium, assembly GCA_947599925.1. Lineage (GTDB taxonomy): Bacteria > Bacillota > Clostridia > Oscillospirales > Oscillospiraceae > MGBC124762. Next base: position 139,110 of record CANQFT010000001.1, read on the forward strand.
GCTGCACGTCCCTGGCCACCTCGATCATCTGGGCCTCGCTCTCCACCGAGCAGGGCCCGGCGATGACGCCGAAGCTGCCCCCGCCGATCTTGGCCTGGCCCACCTGGATGACGCTGTCCTGGGGGTGGAACTTGCGGTTGGCCTTCTTGTAGGGCTCGCTGACCCGCATGATGCGCTCCACATTGGGGAGGATGGACAGCTTGTCGATGTCCACAGCGGTGGTGTCCCCCACCAGCCCCAAAATGGTACAGCCCACGCCGTTGGTGATGCCCACGCTCAGCCCCTGCTGTTCAAAGGACTGGGCCAGCGCCTCCACTTCTTCCTTTTTCGTGCCCGGTTTCATGACAACGACCATGCGTTTTCTCTCCTTTGTTGATAAAAGCGCCCGCGGCACAAGGCTGCGGGCGCCAAAATGCTATGTTAAATCATAGCACACATGATGAAAAAAGGCAAGTGTTCCCTTACCTCAGAAGTTGCCGCAGGTGCTCCAGAGCCCGCTTTTCGATGCGGCTCACCTGCACCTGGCTCACCCCCAGCAGTTGGGCGCACCTGTCCTGGGTCATGGAGCGGTAGTAGCGAAGCAAGATCACCTTGCGCTCCCGCCCCTCCAAAGCCTGGATCGCCCCTTGCAGGGCCACCCGCTCGATCAGCTCCTCCTCCGGCCCCGGCGTCCCCAGGGCCGACTCCAGCGTCAGGCCGTCGGCGGTCTCGGCCTGGAGCGAGGCCACGCTCTGCCCGGCCATCTGCGCGGCGGCGATGTCCTCCGGACTGAGGCCGGTGTGGGCCGAGAGTTCGGAGAGGGTGGGTTCCCGGCCCAGGTTGGCCCCCAGCAGGGCGGCGGCGGCGCGGACGGTGGCGTGGCGCTCTTTCAGGGAGCGGCTCACCTTCACCGCGCCGTCGTCCCGCAAAAACCGCCGGATCTCCCCGGCGATCTTGGGCACGGCGTAGGTGGAAAACTGGGTGCCGTAGGCGCTGTCAAAGCCCTGAATGGCCTTCAAAAATCCCAGACAGCCCAGCTGGTAGAGGTCCTCGGCCTCCACGCCTCTGCCGTAGTACCGCCGGACGATGGACCAGATGAGCCCCGCGTTTTCCGTGATGGCCTGCTGGCAGGCGTCTTGGTCGCCGGCCTTGGCCTGGGCCAGCAGCTCGGCGGCAGGGGCACCGGCAGGGCTCATTTCCCCGCGCCCGGCCTGGGCGCGATGCGCTTTCGCATGGTGACGGTGGTGCCCTTGCCGGGGGCGGAGCGCACCCGCAGATAGTCCATAAAGCTCTCCATGATGGTAAAGCCCATGCCGGAGCGGGAGTCGTCGCCGGTGGTGTAGAGGGGTTCGCGGGCCCGGTGTACGTCGGCGATGCCCACCCCCTTGTCCCGCACCATCACCTCAAAGAGCCGCCCCTCCAGAATGCGAAGCCGCAGAGTCACCACGCCCAGGTCTGTGGGGTAGGCGTGGACAATGACGTTTGTCACCGCCTCGCTGACGGCGGTCTTGATGTCGCCGATCTCGTCCAGCGTGGGGTCCAGCTGGGCGGCGAAGCAGGCCGCCGTGGTCCGGGCGAAGGCCTCGTTGCTGCTTTTGGAGGGAAAGAGCAGCGTGGCCTGGTTCAAAATGGGGATCATATGTACCCGCCTCCTTACGTTATGGAAATGAGCTTGTCCAGCCCCGCCGCCGCAAAGACCTTTTTCGCCTGGTCCGGCACGCGGCACAGGGCGATCTCCCCGCCGACCTCCTCCATCCGCCGCAGACCCCGCAGCACCACGGCAAGGCCGGAGGAGTCCATAAAGCTCACCTCGCCCATGTCCACCGCCAGCCGCCGCGGACTCCGGGCCACCAGTTCCCTGTCCAGGCCCAGCATGATGCTCCGGGCGCTGTGGTGGTCGATGTCGCCTTTCAGATACACCGTCAGGGCGCCGCCCTCTTGGACCAGTCCAATGCCCATGGTCCCAGCCTCCTTTTCCCTGTGCCTCAGCTTGTCCCAAGGGCAGTATACGCCGCCGCCCCCGGCGAAAAAGGCCGAAGAAGGTCCCGCGGGGCGGGCAAATGTAAATTTTTCATAAAGAGGGGACAGGCGGAAAAAAACGTGCTATAATAGCCGCTGGGCGGCTATTATAGATTTCGTTGCCGCCTTTGTTCCCCGGCTCCGCCGGGAACCGCAAAGGATGGCGCGTGATACCATGCCGCTTCGCGGACATGGCGTCACTGCCGCTGGGCGGCTATTATAGATCGAAATGCCGCCTTTGCTCCCCGGCTCCGCCGGGAACCGCAAAGGATGGCACGTGATACCATGCCGCTTCGCGGACATGGCGTCACTATGCCGCCTTTGTTCCCCGGCCTCGCCGGGAATTGCCCCGATATACCAAAGAGGAGGGATCGGCCGTGGAGGAGGCGATGCTGGGGCTCACCAGCCAGGAGGCGGCGGCGCGGATGGCCGCCGGCGACGCCAATGTGGACACCCTGCCGCCCACCAAGTCCGTCCCCGCCATCCTCCGCGACAACCTGATCACGCCCTTCAACCTTCTCAACCTGGCCCTGGCCGCGCTGGTGGTGCTGGCGGGCTCGTGGAAAAACGCCCTCTTTCTGGGCGTTATCTTTTGGAACACCGTCATCGGCACGGTCCAGGAACTCCGGGCCAAGGCCGTCATCGACAAACTCTCCCTCATCGCCGCGCCCCACGCCAAGGTCCTCCGGGACGGGCAGGAGCGCTTTTTGGCGCTGGAGGAGTTGGTCCGGGGCGACGTGGTCAAGCTGGGCCCAGGGGACCAGGTGGGAGCGGACTGCGTGATCCTCCGGGGCGTCTGCCGCATGGACGAGAGCCTGCTCACCGGGGAATCGGACCCGGTGGAGCGGACCGTGGGGGAGACCCTTCTGTCGGGCAGCTACCTCGTCTCCGGCCACTGTCTGGCCCAGGTGGTCCATGTGGGCGCGGAGAACTACGCCGCCCAGATCACCGCCGAGGCCAAGTACATCAAGCGCCCCCGCTCGGAGATCATGGACTGCGTCAACCGCGTCATCCGGTGCGTGAGCTATATTCTGGGCCCGGTGGGGCTGGCCCTCTTTGTCAAGCAGTGCTTTTTCGCCAACTTCACCTGGCGCCAGGCGGTGGTGTCCACCGTGGCCGCCATGGTGGGCATGATCCCGGAGGGCCTGGTGCTGCTCACCAGCGTGGTGCTGGCCGTCAGCGTGGTGCGCCTCTCCCGCCGCGGCGCGCTGGCCCAGGACCTCCACTCCGTGGAGATGCTGGCCCGCGTGGACACCCTGTGCCTTGACAAGACGGGCACGCTGACCACCGGGGAGTTCACCGTGGACGCTCTGGCCCCGGCGGCGGGCTTTGACCCGGTCCGGCTCAAGGCCGGCCTTGCCGCTCTGCTGGCGGCCACCGGGGACGAAAACCCCACCGGCCGGGCCCTGAGCGCCTATGCGGGCCCTCCTCCGGCGTGGGAGGTGGACCGCGCCGCCCCCTTCCGCTCGGACCGGAAGTGGAGCGGCGGCAGCTTTGCCCATGGCGAGACCTGGGTCATGGGGGCGGCGGAGAAGCTCTTCCCCGATGGCCTGGGGGACCTGGAGCCCCAGCGCCTGTCCCTGGCCGGGCGGGGACTGCGGGTGGTGGTCCTGGGCTGGGCGCCAGAGCCCTTGGGCCCTGACGGGAGCCTGCCCGCAGGCCTTGTCCCGGCGGGCCTTGTGGCCCTGTCGGACACCCTCCGCCCCTCGGCGGCGGAGACCCTGGCCTATTTCCGGGCCCAAGGCGTGGCGCTGAAGATCATCTCCGGCGACGACCCCAGAACCGTGGCCGACCTGGCCCGTCAGGCGGGCTTTGACGCGGGGGACCGCTGGATCGACGCCGGCACGCTCTCCGGCGAGGCCGCCACCAGAGCGGCGGCGGAGGAATACGCCATCTTTGGCCGGGTGACGCCCCAGCAGAAGCTCTGGCTGGTCCAGGCGCTGCGGAGCGCGGGCCACACCGTCGCCATGACCGGCGACGGGGTCAACGACGTGCTGGCCCTGCGGGAGAGCGACTGCGCCGTGGCCATGGCCGCGGGGAGCGAGGCGGCCCGGAACGTGAGCCAGCTGGTGCTGATGAACTCGGACTTTTCCGCCATGCCCGCTGTGGTGGCCGAGGGCCGCCGGGCCATCAACAACCTCCAGCGCTCGGCGTCCCTGTTTTTGACCAAGACCTGCTTCAGCGTGATCCTGGCGGTGTGTTTCCTCTTTCTCTCCGCGGGCTACCCCTTCCAGCCCATCCAGCTCACCCTCATCAGCGCCCTCACCATCGGCGCCCCCTCTTTCCTGCTGGCGCTGGAGCCCAACCGCCAGCGCGTCCAGGGGCGCTTCCGGGACAACGTGTTCGCCCGGGCCCTGCCCGGCGGTCTCGCCATGGCCACCGGCGTCCTCTGGTGCGTGGCCTGGGCGGGCTGGCTGGACCTGGGCGCCGGGGAACTGTCCACCCTGTGCGTGCTGTTGACGGGCTTTGGGGGCCTGGTGAACCTCTGCCTGATCAGCGCGCCGCTGGACCCGTTGCGGGGACTGCTGCTGGGGACGATGGCGGTGTGTTTCTGCCTGGCGGTCTGGCGGTTTCCGGGCCTTTTTTCCCTGGCCCTGCCTATGGAGGGACGGCTGTGGGCCCTGCTGGCCGGGCTGGGCCTCTGGACCGTGGGCGTCCAAGTCCTCCTCCACCGGCTGGTCAGACGGAGAATGAAACGGACATAAAAAAACTCCGGCGAACGACTTGTCCGCCGGAGTTTTCGTTTCTTTGACAAACTGAAAGCCCCTGAAACCGCGTGGTTTCAGGGGCCTTTTGCGTCTTCTCAGTCCTGGTTCCTGCCGAAGATCCGCAGCAGATAGAGAAAGAGGTTGATAAAGTCCAGATAGAGCTCCAGGGCCGAGATGATGCTGGCCTTTTTCAGCATGGCGTCGTCGCCCTGAAAGCCGTAGTAAAAGCTCTTGATCTTCTGGGTGTCATAGGCGGTAAAGCCCAGGAAGAGGATCACGCCCAAGGTACACATCACCCTGTCGGCCACCTCCAGAGCGGGGATAAAGAGCATGAGCAGGTTGAAGATGACGATGGCGATGAGGCCGCCCAGCAGGACGGTCCGCAGCCGGCTCAGGTCGATCTTGGTCAGATAGCCGAAGAGGGCCATGCCGCCGAAGTAGAGGGCGGTGAAGCCGAACACCAGCACCAGGGTGGTCAACTCAAAGGACAAGAGGATCAAGGAGAAGGTCAGGCCGGTGAGGACGGAGTAGAGAAAGAAGCAGGCCGTGGCCCCGGCCGGGGAGATCTTCTGGATCCGGGCGGACATAACGACCACCACCACCAGCTCGGCGATCAGGATGACCAACTGGATCCAGGGTATGGCGTTCAGGGCGTTGAACAGGATCGACTGCCCCGGCGCGGTCCAGGCCAGGCCCCAGGCGACGCCAAAGGTCACCAGCAACCCCAGGAACATGATGCCAAAGGTCTTGGCGGTGTAGCGGCTCAGAGATTCCTGCCGCTGGACGCCAAAGGACTGGGGCTGTTCAGGATAGAAATGTTCCGGCATGGAAAAACACCTCGCTTTTCAAAAATCGAGAGATAGTATATCACACCTGGGAACCGTTTACAAGAGGGGCGCCTACACCGCCACCGGGATGGCCTCTGCCAGCTCGTGATATTGGTATCCCTCCACGGTGAAGCTCTGCTTGGTAAAGGCGTAAAAATCCGTGACGGCGGGATCCAGCGTGACCCTGGGGGCGGGGTAGGGCTCCCGCCGCAAAAGCTCCTCCACCATGGGCACATGGCGGTCGTAGATGTGGCAGTCGGCGATGACGTGGACCAGCTCTCCCGCCTCCAGCCCGGACGCCTGGGCCAGCATCATCAGCAGGGCGGCGTACTGCATCACGTTCCAGCCGTTGGCCGTCAGCATATCCTGGCTCCTCTGGTTCAAAATGCCGTTGAGGGTGCGGCCGCTGACGTTAAAGGTCATGGACCAGGCGCAGGGCTGCAGGCCCATCTCTTTCAGGTCGTGGTGGTTGAAGATACTGGTCACCATCCGCCGGGAAGCGGGATTTTCCCGCAGGGTCTTGAGGATCCAGTCCACCTGGTCCATCCGCCCCTCCGGGAAGTCGTACTCCACCCCCAGCTGGTAGCCGTAGGCTTTGCCGATGGAGCCCGTCTCGTCGGCCCAGGCGTCCCAGACGTGGGACCCCAGGTCCTTGATGTTGTTGGACTTCTTCTGCCAGATCCACAGCAGCTCGTCCACAGCGGACTTGAAATACTGCCGCCGCACGGTGAGCATGGGAAACTCCCGCCGCAGGTCGTAGCGGTTGACCACGCCAAAGAGCTTCACCGTATGGGCCGGCGTCCCATCCTCCCACCGGGGCCGGACGGGCAGGTCGGTGTCCCACACCCCATGGTCTAAAATATCCCGGCAATTCCGAAGAAATACCTCATCGGCGTAACTCATCAAAAACACCCCTCTCGCGGCACAATAGCTACCTTGCGGCTAGGATACCACATCCGCGCCAGCGGTGTGGTATCCTGCGCCATCCTTTGCGGTTCCCGGCAAGGCCGGGGAGCAAAGGCGGCATCCAGCCGTATAATGTCCGCTTTGCGGACATTATACCACAAAAGGGGTGCAGTTGCAATCGGATCGGCGGGGCCGGGTCGTCCGGGCTCTAGTGCCACTTGGCGTCGCCCCGGATGACCAGGTCAAAGTGGAGCCGCTGGGAGATGTCCTCCACCGTCCCGTCCGCCGCCGTGCCCTGGCCGGTGAACAGAACGTCTGTCCCCTGACCATCGCGCTCCAGGGTGTAGTCCAGGGTCAGGCCGTCCTGGTAGGTCGCCACCATCTCATGGGCAAAGGCCCCCACGCCGTCGTTGAAGGCCGCGCTCTGTTCCGCCAGGGTCGCCGGCGTGTGGATGCCCAGGCCGTTGTACGGCTGGAAGGTGACCACCGGGTAGCGGACGTTTCCTCCGTCCCAGCTTCCCACGTACTGCCGGGGGTGCCAGTACAGATACCCCCAAGCGCCCCCCAGCCCCACCAGTAGGAGCCCGCAGACGCACAGTCCGATGACTACTTTTTTCCTCACGCCGCTCCCCTCCAATCACAAGGCCAAACTTCTTGCTTCCATCATACCACGTCCCGCCCCAAAAGGCAACCCGCGACCAAAGGGGACGGACCGGTCCCTTACCGCATCAACCCGCACACCAACTTGGTATAAGCGGCCACATCTTCCAGCGGCAGATTTGCGTTGAGGCAGGCCTGGGCGTAGAGCAGTTCCACATAGTCCCTGGCCCTGTCTCCGTCCTCGTCTCTGGCCCGTTGGAGGGCGGCGAAAGCCGGGTGGTCCGGGTTCAGCTCCAGCACCCGCTCGGCCCGCATGGGGGCCTGGCCCTCCACCTTCTCAAAATACCGCTCCATCTCAAAGGACATGGGCCCGTCGGTGGTCATGCACACCGGGGCGGACTTCAAGATCTGGGACAGCCGGACCTCCTTGACCCGGTCGCCCAGCACCTCCTTGCAGAAGTCCAGCAGGGGCTTGCTCTCCTCGCTCTTGCGCTCGTGCTCCTCCTTCTGGGCGTCGGTCTCCGGCAGGGCGTCCGGGTCGGCCACGCTCTTGAAGGGCTTGTCGCCCTGCTTTTCCAACACCTGGATGGCGAACTCGTCGATGTCCTCGGTGAGATAGAGCACCTCGAAGCCCGCGTCCAGGATCCGCTCGGTCTGGGGCAGGGCGGCGGCCTTTTCCCTGGACTCCCCTCGGACGTAATACACATACTTCTGGCTCTCCGGCATCCTGTCGGCGTACTCGGCCAGGGTGACGGGCCCGTCCTCCTTGGACGACCAGAAGAGCAGCAGGTCCCGCAGCAGTTCCTTGTGCTGGCCGAAGTCGGAGGCCACGCCGTACTTCAACTGCGGCCCAAAGGCGCGCCAGAAGGTCAGGTACTTCTCCCGCTCCTCCTTCAACAGCCGCTCCAGCTCTCCCTTGATCTTCTTTTCCAGATTGGCGGCGATGACCTTCAACTGCCGGTCCTGCTGTAAAATTTCGCGGGAGATGTTCAGCGAGAAGTCCGGGGAGTCCACCACGCCCCGCACAAAGCGGAAGTGCTCAGGCAGTACGTCGGCGCACTTGTCCATGATCAGCACGCCGGAGGAGTAGAGCTGCAGTCCCCGCTGAAAATCCCTGGTGAAGTAGTCGTAGGGGGCCTGGCCGGGGATGTAGAGCAGGGCCTTATAGTTCACCGCGCCCTCGGCGGACACATGGGTGTAACTCAGCGGGTCCTGCCAGTCGCCAAACTTCTCTTTGTAGAACTGGTCATACTCCTCCTTGGTCACGTCCTTCTTGGGCCGGTTCCACAGCGGCACCATGGAGTTCAGCGTCTCCCACGCCCGGTGGGTCTCATACTCCGGCTGATAGTCCTCCGGCTTGGGGTCCGGGGCGGGCTTGAGGTGGCTGTGCTCCATCTCCATGCGGATGGGATAGTGGATGTAGTCCGAGTGCTTCTTCACCAGCGATTCCAGATAGTGGGGCTCCAGATAGCTGTCAAAGTCCTCTCCCTCGGCCTGGGGCTTGATGTGCAGGATCACGTCGGTCCCCGGACCCTCCCGCTGGGCCTCCTCCACGGTGTAGCCGTCGGCGCCCCTGCTGGACCAGCGGTGCGCCGCGTCCTCGCCGTAGGCGCGGGAGAGGACGGTGACCTGGTCGGCCACCATAAAGGCCGAGTAAAAGCCCACACCGAACTGGCCGATGATGTCCACATCTTCCCTCTGCTGGTCCATGTCCTTCTTGAACTGCAGCGAGCCGCTGCGGGCGATGGTGCCCAGGTTCTTCTCCAACTCCTCGGCGGTCATGCCGATGCCGTTGTCCGAGATGGTCAGGGTGCGCCCGGCCTTGTCCGGGACGATGGTGATCTGAAAATCGCTCCGGTCCAGCCCCACCTTGTCGTCGGTGAGGGCCTTGTAGGCCAGCTTGTCAATGGCGTCGCTGGCGTTGGAGATCAACTCCCGCAAAAAGATGTCCTTGTGGGTGTAGATGGAGTTCACCATCAGATCCAACAGCCGCTTGGACTCGGTCTTGAACTGCTTTTTCGCCATACTTCCTCGCTCCTATATCTTCATTTTTCGTAAAAACAAGAGGGGTTAGCACTCGTTCGCATCGAGTGCTAACCCGTATGATACCCCAAATCGTGGCAAAATGCAAGGGGGTTTACAAACTTTTTACTTTTCCGTCTCCCAGCGCAGGCTGTCCCCCTTGGAGGGGACGCTCTGGGACAGCAGGCGGTAGGCGTCCTCGCTGTGGACCATGGTGGAGGAGTAGAGCACCAGCACCACGTCCGGATCCAGCCAGTCCACATAGGTCAGCAGATCGCCGGAGAAGGCCCTGGGGTCGATGGTGGTGAGCTGACTGCAAACCAGCCCCAGATACGGGGTCATGGCGCAGGCGTAGGAGTCCCGTATCACCAGCAGCCGGGGCCCGCGGGGGTTATAGTAGTTGGTGAGCAGGGCCATGGCGTTGTCCCCTCCGGCGTAGAACTCATAGGGCGTGCCCTCGAACCACCGCCGCTCCGCCACGCGGTCGGGGAAGAGGACGGTCTGGGTGATGTCGCCGTCGCGCTGGCCGCCGTAGGTGGAGACATAGCGCATCCGCGTGGGGAATTTTGGCGTGTGGAGCACAAAGTCGTCCACGCCGCCGTAGAGGGAGCCCACCCGCTTGCCCTGGCTGCCCAGAAAGAAGCCGGAGAGGGTGGCGGAGGCGTAGGAGTCGGGGTCGGTGTACCGCTCCGGGATGGCGATGGGCACGGTCTCCTCCCCGCCCTCGCCGACGGGCACGGTCTGGGTATACGACTCTTCCAGCCTCTGGCACAGCGCCTGAAAGCACAGGAAGGCCGCCTCCTGGGTCCAGTGGTGGTCCGTGGTGTAAAACCAGCGGCCCCACGCTCCACCGGCGTCCTTGAGGGTCTGGCGGAAGTCCATGGCGTCCACGTCCAGGGCGTCCAGCTGGACCAGCAGTCTGTCGGCACAGCGGTTGGACGTGTCCCGCACCCCCACCGGCAGCGCCTCGTCCTCCGGGTCTAACTCGGCGGGGGCCTGGAGGTAGAGGAACTGGCAGTCCCGCTGTTCCAGCGCCAGCTGGAGCCGCTTGAGCTCGGCGGCCTGGGCCATGGGGTCCGGCTCGTCCTGCTGGACAAAGACCAGGTTGCCGTCGGGCAGCTTGACCACGGCGTGCTGGGGGTCCGCCGGGTCCTCCACCACCGTGCGGCCCGTGAGACCTTGGTAGAGGCCGTAGAGCTGGATGAGGCTCCGGTCATCTTCCAGAGCCTTGCCCACCGCCTGTTCCGCCGCGGCGGTCTTGGCGGCGGCGGCCTGGGCGTAGCCGGGCGCGTCGCCGGGGATGTCCAGCCGCGCGCCGACGGCGGAGAGGGCCCGGTGGGGCCTGGTGGGGTCGGCCTTCCCGCCGTCAAAGGCGGTGACGAAGCCCTTGGCCGTGGGGCCCTGGACCAGACCGCGGAGCACCACCGCGCCGCCCCAGACCGTTACGGCCAGAAACAGCGCCGCGGTCCAGGCGTACCGGTTCCCAAAGCGCCGCCTGAGCCAGACCTTCCACATCACCGGCCGGCCCTCCCCTCTTTAGAAGTTGAAGTAGATAAACGGGTCATAACTCCCCTTGACCAAAAAGGCGGCGGAGACCAGGAACGCCCCGCCCAGACAGAGGGCGCAGGCCGCGTCCCACACCGGGACGAGGGAGCGCCCCGTCCGCTCGCCCAGACGGCACACCCTGCCCCGAAGCCAGGTGGCGCTGGGCCCGCAGGCCAGCACCGCCAGGGCCAGCAGGAAGGCGTTTTGCTGGAAATAATAGCCCGCCCGCGGGCTCCACAGCGCCGGCGCGTCCGCCATGAGCATCGTGCCCAGATAGCCCAGGGCGCTCTGGACGCTGTCGGCGCGAAAGAGGACCCAGGTGAAGTTGACGATGAGGAACGTGACGCCCCGCCTCAGCCACAGGGGGCGCCCCTCCAGCGGCGCCCACCGCCGCTCGGCGGCCAGCAGACAGAACCACACCAGGCCCCAGAGGATGAAGGTCCAGTTGGCCCCGTGCCACACGCCGGTACACAGCCACACCAGAAACAGGTTGCGTAGGGCCCTGACCTTGCCCGTCCTGCTGCCGCCCAGCGGGATGTAGAGGTAGTCCCGGAACCAGGTGGTCAGGCTGATGTGCCACCGCTTCCAAAAATCCCGGCAGGAGGAGGCCAGATAGGGGTAGCGGAAGTTCTCCAGAAACCGAAACCCGAACATCATCCCAAGCCCGATGGCCATGTCCGAATAGCCGCCGAAGTCAAAGTAGAGCTGCATGGAGTAGCACACCGACCCCAGCCAGGCCATGGCCACGCTGTCCGGCCCGCCGTCAAAGGCGGCGTCGGCGATCACCGCCAGCTGGTTTGCCAGGATGACCTTTTTCCCAAGGCCCATCAAGAACCGCCAACAGCCCCGTGAAAAGCTCTCCCAGCTCTCCTGGCGGCGCTGGATCTGCTCCGCCACGGTGCGGTACTTCACAATGGGCCCCGCCACCAGTTGGGGGAAAAAGGCGATGTAGAGCCCCACGTTCAGCGGGTTCCTCTGGGCCTGGGCGTCCCCGCGGGCCACGTCCAGCACATAACTCAGGGCCTGAAAGGTAAAAAAGGAGATGCCGATGGGCATGGCCAGGTCCCAGTAGGGGAGCCCCAGCCCCAGGGAGCGGAGGTTGGCCAGGACAAAGCCCGTATACTTGAACACCAGCAGCACCGCCAGATTGCCCGCCACGGCCACCGCCACAGGGCCCCGGACGCTCTCGCTGCCGCGCCGCCGCCGCTCCGCCCACAGCCCCAGGGCGTAGTTGCCCAGAATACTGCCCGCCAGCACCGCCGCCAGCACCGGCTCGCCCCAGCCGTAAAAGAACAGCGAGGCCAACAGCAGAAACAGATTTTGCCCGCCGCGGGATCCCCGCAGCGGGCCGTAGTAGACCAGCAGGACCGCCGGCAAAAAGACAAAGAGAAAGATGGGACTGGAAAAGAGCATAGGGCGGCGACCTCTCTACGTTGTTGGTCCGGCGGGGCTCACTGGGGCAGCACCGCCCATGCGTAGGGCAGGTCAGCGGGGGCGCTGACGGCGGTGACCAGGGTGTACCCGTTGGCCTCAAAGCCGTTGCCGGTGAGCAGGTCCTTGTTGCCCGGGGTCAGGGTCTCGCGGAAGTAAAGCCGGTCAAAGCTCTGGGCGATGGCGGGGGCCAGGGCGCTGTCGTACCCCTCGCCCAGCAGGGCCTGGTCCAGCACCAGCCCCAGCCTGCCCTGCCACTTCGCCTCCGCCAGCGCCGCTTTCAGAGCGGTGTAGAGCCGGGCCAGGGCGGCGCCGTCGTCGGCGGGGACCGCCTCGGAGAAGAGGATCTCGTCATAGCCGCTGTCGGCCAGGGCCAGACACCATTCGGTCAGATCGTCCCCGCCCCCATCGCGGGCCAAAAGCTCCTCCCAGTCGGGGGCGAGCCAGGCCACGGCGTAGGGGAGCTGGGCGCAGACTTCCCGGCTGGCCTGGCGATCCCCTTGGGGAAGCTGGCCAGGGGTGGTCAGCCCGCCGGTCATGTCAAAGATGCCGCCCTGCCCCGCTCTGGGGCCCGCCCCCGCCACTTCCACCAGACCCAGCGGGATGTCCCGGACCTGGTAGGCCGAGAGGTCCGCCGCCGCGGGAGAGGGGCTGGGGCTGGGCGCGGGGGTCTCGATGATCAGGGCCGGTTCCTGGCTGGGCACGGCCTCGTCGCTGGGCAGGGGGGTGGCGCCGGCGTCGTTGGCGGGGAGGCCGGGGATGTTGAACAGCCCCAGATAATACCCCGCCAAAACCGCCGCCAGCAGGATGACCAGGGCGGCCACCACGCCGATCAGCACACTGCGGCCATGCCCTCTGCGGCCGCGGTAAGAGCTGTATGGACCTTGAGACATGAAAATGACCTCCTTTTTGCGCCAAGAGGGGGTTCGACCTGCCGGAGAGAAAAAACCTGCCCGCCCTGCGGCGGGCCGCGGCATCCGATCGGTACGATGGTATTCTGCGGCTATTGTACCACTATTATAAAAAATACGCAATAGCCTTTTGCCCGCCTCTTGCAATGGCGGGAGGGATATGCTATAATTCAGCCGGCATACCCGAAATTTGAAACATAGGAGTTGATTTGTCCAGATGGACATACCCAGTATCATGATGGTGGGCGCCCTCGTGGTCCTGCTCATCCTCTCGGCCTTCTTCTCCGCCACGGAGACCGCCTTCTCCTGCGCCAATAAGATCCGCCTCAAGAGCTGGGCGGACAACGACCAGGGCAAGCGGGGCCGCCGGGCGGGACGCTGTCTCGCCTTGGCCGAGGACTACGATAAATTGCTCACCACCATCCTCATCGGCAACAACATCGTCAACATCACCTCCACCGCCGTGGCCACGGTGTTCTTCACCGGCCTTTTGGGAGAGGCCGGCCCGCTGGCCTCCACGGTGGTCATGACCCTGCTGGTCCTGATCTTTGGCGAGGTGACGCCCAAATCCATCGCCAAAGAGCGCGCCGAGGGGTTCGCCATATTCGCCACGCCTACCATGCGGTTCCTGGTCCGGATCTTCGCGCCTCTGGCCGTCCTCTTCGGCGCGCTGAAAAACTGGATGACCCGCCTCTTCAAAGCCCCCGCCGACGAGGGCATCACCGACCAGGAGCTCACCGCCATGGTGGCCCAGGCCGAGGACGAGGGCGGCCTGGACTCCCACGAGAGCCAGCTCATCCGCGCCGCCATCGAGTTTGACGATCTGGAGGTGGGGGAGATCCTGACCCCGCGTGTGGACGTGGAGGGGGTGGAGGACACCGCCGATGCCGACCAGGTGGCCGCCCGCTTCGCCGAGACGGGCTACTCCCGTCTCCCCGTCTACCACGAGACCATCGATTCCATCGTGGGCGTCATCCACGAAAAGGATTTTTACGCCGCCCGTTCCCGCGGCATGACCGACCTCTCCGGGCTTGTGAAAGAGGTCATCTGCACCACCTCCAACACCAAGATCTCCGACCTCATGCGGGTCCTCCAGGCCAACAAGAACCACATGGCCGTCATCGTGGACGAATACGGCGGCACCGAGGGCATCGTCACCCTGGAGGACATTCTGGAGGAGCTGGTGGGGGAGATCTGGGACGAGCACGACGAGGTCATCGAGACCTTCCGCAAAAACCCCGACGGCAGCTACACCATCGCCTGTTCCGCCGACCTCACCGACCTCTACGACCTCTTCTCCCTCAAGGGCGAGTGTGACAGCGCCACCGTCTCCGGCTGGGTGCTGGAGCAGTTTGGCCGCATCCCCGACGTGGGGGACAGCTTCGACTACGAAAACCTCCACGTCACCGTCACCGGCGTGGAGCACCGCCGCGTGCTGGAGATCAACGTGACGGTGACGGAGCCCGACCCTCCGGAGGAGGAATGACCCGCCCAAAACCGGGACGGCAGACCCGTCCCGGTTTTTTTGCCCCCGCGGGTCCGCCGCGGCGGGTCTCTTGCAATTCCCCGCGGTATCCCGTATAATGGAAAAAAACGGCCTTGGGAGGTGGAGAGATGGCGTGCCGGGTGATGTCCCTGGGGCTCCAGGGCGTTTCTGGTTACTTGGTCACAACGGAAGTAGACCTGTCGGGCGGCCTGCCCAACTTTGACATCGTGGGTCTGCCGGACACGGCGGTGAAGGAGGCCAGGGACCGGGTCCGGGCCGCCATCAAAAACTGCGGCTTTTCCTTCCCCGTCTCCCGCATCACCGTCAACCTGGCCCCCGCCGACCGCCGCAAGGCCGGCACGGTCTACGACCTGCCCATCCTGGTGGGCATCCTGGCCGACGGCGGCCAGCTTCCCTTGCCGGAGGAGGACGCGGCCCTGGTGGGGGAGCTCTCCCTCACCGGCTGCTTGCGGCCCATTCCGGGGATGCTGCCCATGGCGATGGCGGCCCTGCGGGGCGGGGTGAAGAAGCTCTACGTCCCCGCCGCCTCCGCCGCCGAGGCTACCCTGGCCGCGGGCCTGACGGTCTACCCGGTGGAGGACCTGCCCCAGTTGGCCCGCCACCTCCGCGGCGAGGCGCCCATCCAGCCCGCTCAGCCCTGGCAGCCCGCCCCCACCGGCCACGACGCGCCGGACTTCGCCCAGGTCAAGGGCCAGCGCGCCGCCAAGCGCGCCCTGGAGATCGCCGCCGCCGGGGGCCACAACCTGCTGATGAGCGGTCCGCCGGGCAGCGGCAAGAGTATGCTGGCCCGGCGCCTGCCCTCCATCCTGCCGGACATGACCCTGGCCGAGAGCCTGGCCACCACGGAGATCTACTCTGTCCTGGGCCTCACCACCAGCGACCAGCCCCTCATAACGACCCGTCCCTTCCGCAACCCCCACCACACCATCTCCAACATGGGCATGGCCGGCGGCGGCAACCCCGTGCCCCGGCCCGGGGAGATCAGCCTGGCCCACAACGGCGTGCTGTTTCTGGACGAACTGCCTGAGTTCCACAAGGACGTCATCGAGGTCCTGCGCCAGCCCTTGGAGGAGGGCAAGGTCCAGATCAGCCGGGCCACGGCCACGGAGGTGTTCCCCAGCCGCTTCATGCTGGTGTGCGCCATGAACCCCTGCAAATGCGGCTGGTACGGCCACCCCTCCGGCCGGTGCCGCTGCTCGGAGGCCGCGGTGAAAAAATACACCGAAAAGCTCTCCGGCCCGCTGTTGGACCGCATCGACATCTTCATCGAAGTCCCCGCCTTGGAGTTCGACGAACTGGTGGTCAAGGAATACAAAGAGGAATCATCCGACGAAATTCGCCAAAGAGTAAACGCCGCCCGCAAGCGCCAGGTGGAGCGCTTTGGCGCCGACGGCCCCGCCTGCAACGCCCAGCTGGGCCCCGACGAGCTCAAGACCTGCTGTGGCCTGGACGAGACCTGCCAGGCCATGATGAAAGGCGCCTACGAGCGCCTGGGCCTGACGGCCAGGAGCTACGACCGCATCCTCCGCGTGGCCCGCACCATCGCCGACCTGGACGGCGCGGCCTCCATCGGCCCGGAGCACTTGGCGGAGGCGCTGCAATACCGCCGGCCCGCCACATGGATGAAGGGCTGAATCCGGCGGGCGAGTTTGAGGACAGAGGAGACAACGGCCATGAGAGAGATCATCTTGCTGAAGCTGGGAGAGCTGGTCCTGAAAGGGGGCAACCGGCGGAGCTTTGAGGAAAAGCTGATGCATAACGCCCGGCGGCGGCTCAAACCCTATGGAAAGTTCCAGGTCTACACCCGGCAGTCCACCGCCTACGTTGAGCCCCAGGACGAGAGCTGTGACATGGACGGGGCTTACCTGGCCATGGAGCGGCTCTTTGGCGTGGTGGGCATCGCCCGCGCCTACGCCTGCCCCAAGGACCTGGATGCGATCGTGGCCGGGGCGCGGGAGTACCTGGCCCCGAAGCTCACCGCCGCGGGCAGTTTCAAGGTGGAGTCCAAGCGCTCGGACAAGACCTTCCCCATGACCTCCATCCAGATCAGCCAGTATGTGGGCGGCGAGCTCCAGGACGCCTTCCCCCACCTCAAGGTGGAGATGAAGCGCCCGGAGCTGACCGTCCATGTGGAGGTCCGGGACTACGCCGCCTTTGTCCACGCCGACCCGGACCCCGGCGCGGGCGGTCTGCCCGTGGGCATGGGCGGCCGGGCGGTGTGCCTCCTCTCCGGCGGCATCGACTCCCCCGTGGCCGCCTGGATGATGACCAAGCGTGGCCTGGGGCTGGAGATGGTCCACTTCTTCTCCTACCCCTACACCTCCGAGGCCGCCAAGGAGAAGGTCTTTGACCTGACCCGCAAGCTGGTGCCCTGGTGTGGACGGCTGACGGTCCATGTGGTCCCCTTCACCAAGATCCAGGAGGAGATGCGCCGGGTGGTGCCGGAGGCGTACTTCACCCTTGTCATGCGGCGTTTTATGATGCGTATCGCGGAGCAGGTGGCCCGGCGCACGGGCTGCGAGTGCCTCATCACCGGGGAGAGTCTGGGCCAGGTGGCCAGCCAGACCACCCAGGCCATGGCCTGCACCGGCGCCGTGTGTACCCTGCCCGTTTTCCGGCCCCTGATCGGCATGGACAAGGAGGAGATCATCCGCATCGCCCGGAAGATCGACACCTTTGATACCTCGATTTTGCCCTACGAGGACTGCTGTACCGTTTTCACGCCCCGCCATCCCCGGACCCACCCCAAGCTGGAGGAGGTGGAGGAGGCGGAAAAGGACCTGGACGTGGACGCCCTGGTGGCCGAGGCCACATCCGCCATCGAGCGGGTCTACTTCTCGCCGGAGAAGTGAAAGAACACAGCCATCCCCGCGCCACGAATCATTGAGAAAGGGGCGATACCATGACCCACACCGCCGAGATCCTCTGCGTGGGGACCGAGCTCCTGCTGGGGGAGATCCTGAACACCAACGCCCAGTTTCTCTGCCAACAGCTGTCGGCCCTGGGCGTCAACGTCTACTACCAGACGGTGGTGGGGGACAACCCCGGCCGTCTGGCCCGGGCGGTGGAGCTGGCCCGCGCCAGAGCGGACGTCATCATCACCACCGGCGGCCTGGGCCCCACCTGCGACGACCTGACCAAGCAGACCCTGGCCCGGTGCTTTGGCAAAAAGCTGGTCCGGGACGCCCAGAGCGAGCGCCGCATCCGGGACTACTTTGCCTCGCGGCTCCACAGCGGCGGGATGCCGGAGAACAATCTCCAGCAGGCCATGCTGCCGGAGGACTGCGTCATTCTCCAAAATGACTGGGGCACGGCCCCCGGCTGTATCTTCCAGGCCCAGGGGTGCCACGTCATCATGCTGCCCGGCCCGCCCAGGGAGTGCTGCCCCATGTTCCTGGAGCGGGTGGCCCCCTACCTGCGCGCCCTCTCCGGCCAGACCATCCTCTCCCGCTCCCTCCGGGTGTTTGGCATGGGGGAATCCGCCGTGGAGGAGCGTCTGCGCCGGCGGATGAACGCCATGGAAAACCCCACCTTGGCCCCTTACGCCAAGACCGGCGAGGTGGAGCTGCGCCTGACGGCCAGGGCGGAGAGCCCGGCGGCCGCCCGCGCCCTCATCGCCCCTGCGGAGGAGGAACTGCGGGCGCTGTTGGGGGACCTGATCTACGGCGCCGACGTGGACAGCATCGAGCAGGTGGCCGTGGCGCTGCTCCAGGACCGGGGCCTGACCCTGGGCTGTGCCGAGAGCTGTACCGGCGGCCTCATCGCCAAGCGCGTCACCGACCTGCCCGGCGTCTCCTCTGTGTTCAAAGGCGGCCTTGTCACCTACTGTGACCAGGCCAAGGAGTCCCTGCTGGCCGTGCCCAGAGCCCTGCTGGACCGCCACGGCGCGGTGAGCCGGGAAGTCGCCCTCGCCATGGCCCAGGGCGCCCGGACCGCCCTGGGCTGTGACCTGGCCGTGGCCACCACCGGCGTGGCCGGGCCCGACAGCGACGACCGGGGCAACCCGGTGGGCCTTGTCTATGTGGCCCTGGCCTGGGACGGCGGATCCTTCTGCCGGCAGACCCAGCTGGGCCTTGGCCGTGACCGGGTCCGCGTCTGCGCCGCCCACCACGCCTTCGACCTCCTCCGCCGCCACCTCCAAGGTTTACCCCTAGAACTCCGCCCCACATAAACAAAGCGGACCGCTGAAGCGGTCCGCTTTATTTATCAAAAAAGCCTCGCAGAGTTTCGCGCCGCCAGGCGCGAAAAACTGTCAAAGAAGTGGCAAAGCCACTTCTTTGATTATTTTTTGCGGCCCGCCGCAGCGCACGACCCGGCCACCGAGGTAGCCGGGTCGCACGTTTGCGGGCCGAGATGTCGCGCCTCGCCTGTTCGCGACGCCCGGCTTCACTGCGTTCGGGAAAAATCCGCTGGGCTTTGCCCAGCCTGTTTTTTCCCTCCCTCCGCTCCATCCGGGCTGCTCACGACGGCTCGGCGCTTCCCTGTATTTTTTGCCAGGCGCGTGTCCTGGCAAAAAATTTATTATGATTCTTTCGCGCCCTTGGCGCCGCGGTTTTCCAGTTCCCGCAGAGCGTCTTTGTAGGAGAGGTTCCACCGGCCCTTCTCGTCGATCTCCATGAACTTGACCCAGATCATGTCGCCGATGTTCACCACGTCCTCCACCTTCTCCACCCTGTGGTTGGCCAGTTTGGAGATGTGGACCAGCCCGTCCTTGCCGGGGGCCAGCTCCACAAAGGCGCCAAAGGGCATGATGGACACCACCTTGCCGTAGTACAGCTGCCCCACCTCCGGGACGAACACGATGGTATCGATCATCTTCTTGGCCTTCTCGCAGCTGGCGGCGTCGGGGGAGGCGATGTGGATGGTGCCGTCCTCCTCAATGTCGATCTGGGCGCCGGACTCGGCGGTGATCTTCTGGATGACGCTGCCGCCCTTGCCGATGACGTCGCGGATGTTCTCCGGGTCGATCTTCATGGTGAGCATCTTGGGGGCGTAGGGGCTGACCTCAGGCCGCGGCTGGGCGATGCAGGGGAGCATGATCTCGTCCAGAATGGCGAACCGGGCGTCCCTGGTGATGTCCAGCGCCTCTTTGATGATGGCGTGGGTCAGACCGTCGTTTTTAATGTCCATCTGGATGGCGGTGATGCCGGCCTTGGTGCCCGCCACCTTGAAGTCCATCTCCCCGTGGAAGTCCTCCACGCCCTGGATGTCGATAAAGGTGGTGAAGCCGCCGTCGTCGTCCTGAATGAGCCCGCAGGAGATGCCCGCCACCGGCGCGGAGATGGGCACGCCCGCGTCCATCAAAGCCAGGGTGGAGCCGCAGATGGAGCCCTGGGAGGTGGAGCCGTTGGAGCTGAGCACCTCGCTGACCACGCGGATGGCGTAGGGGAAGGTGTCCACGTCGGGGAGAACGGGCTCCAGCGCCCGCTGGGCCAGGGCGCCGTGGCCCTTTTCCCGGCGGTTGGTGGACCGGCTGGCCCTGGCCTCGCCGGTGGAGTAGGCGGGGAAGTTGTAGTGGTGCATATAGCGCACCTCCTCCTCTTCCCAGATGGTGTCCATCTTCTGGGCGGCGGAGAGGGTGTTCAGGGTGCAGACGGAGAGGACCTGGGTCTGGCCGCGGGTGAAGAGGCCCGAGCCGTGGACCCTGGGCAGCACGCCCACTTGGGCGGCCAGGGGCCGGATCTCGTTCCTGGCCCGGCCGTCGACCCTGTGCCCCTCCAGCAGCCACGCCTTGACGATCTTCTTCTGGAACTTGTAGGTGATCTCTTCCAGATACTGGTCCATGTCCGGATGGGCGTCCAGATACTTCTCGTGCCACTTCTCGATCATGGCGTTCCAGCGGGTCTCCCGGACGTTCTTGTCGTCGGTGTCCATGGCGGCCTTGGCCTCGTCCATGAAGTTGGCCACGATGTCGTCAAAGAGCTCCTGGTCGAAGGCGGCGTGGTCGTAGGTCATCTTCTCCTTGCCGATCTCGGCCACCATCTGGTCGATCAGGTCGATCTGCCGCTTGGCCTCCTCGTGGGCCTGGCAGATGGCGTCATACATAATGTCATCGGGCAGCTCCTTGGCCCCGGCCTCGATCATGATCACCTTTTCCCGGCTGGCGGCCACGGTCAGATCCAGCTTGGAGGCGTGGCGCTGGGCCTGGGTGGGGTTGAGCACGATCCGCCCGTCCACATAGCCCGCCTCCACGCAGCCGATGGGCCCGGCCCAGGGAATGTCGCTGACGGCCAGACAGGCGCTCACGCCGAACATGGCGGTCATCTCCGGGGAGCAGTCCCGGTCCAGGCTCATGACGGTGCAAGTGACCACCACGTCGTTGCGGAAGTCGTAGGGGAACAGGGGCCGGATGGAGCGGTCGATGACCCGGCTGGCCAGCACCGCGGGCAGACTGGGCTGCCCTTCCCGGCGCAGGAAGGAGCCGGGGATACGCCCCACGGCGTAGAGCTTTTCCTCAAAGTCCACGCTCAGCGGGAAGAAGTCCACGCCGTCGCGGGGACGGGGCGCGGCGGTGATGGCCACCAGCACCGTGGTGTCGCCGTAGGTGACCAGCGCGCTGGCGTTAGCCAACTCGGCCACGCGGCCCATCTCGATGGTGAGCTTGCGGCCCAGCAGGTCCATGGACCAGGTCTTGGTGTTGAACTGCTTGTGGGTGATAACGGTTGACATGGGGTTTCCTCCTTTGTGTTGTTCCCCCGCCCCTCTCTTAGCACTTGAAGCTGGGTCGAATGGCTCGGCCTACCTTCAACTGCTAACAAAGGAGACAAGGGGGAGAATTTTGTCAAAGGGTGGCGTGGCAAGCCACACCACCCTTTGCAGTTGACGATCTCGTGTTTACTTGCGGATGCCCAGCTTGGCGATGATGGCGCGGTAGCGCTCGATGTCCTTCTTCATCAGGTAGTCCAGCAGCTTCCGGCGCTGGCCGATCATCTTGTAGAGGCCCCGGCGGGAGTGGTTGTCGTGGATGTGGACCTGCAAGTGCTCGGTGAGCTGGGCGATGCGGGCGGTGAGGATGGCGATCTGGACCTCCGGGGAGCCCGTGTCGGTGGGATGGGTGCGGTTGGCCTCGATGACTTCTGTTTTCTGGTCTTTGCGGATCATGGAAAATTCCACCTTTCATAGAGATTTGCCCAGAGCCGAGACCGGGGCCGGTGTGAGCCGCGGGTCACAGCAAAGGGTAGCAAAACCAGCGTCTGTATCCACAGAACTGAGATAGTTTAGCACAACCTGGCGGAATTGTCAACGAAAATTCCGCGCCTACCCCTTACGATTTGCATTTCTCCGCGCGATATGCTACAATGCCATGGAAACATTTTTTATACAAAGGAAGTTTTTTATGGAAATCAACGGCGAGAAGGTAAACGACAAGCAGGACTACAAGGACATGGCCCTGTCCGGACCCATCCTGCGGGCCATCGACCAAAAGGGCTATGTGGCGGCCACCCCCATCCAGGTGGGGGCCATCCCGCCCTTCATGGCCTGGAAAGACGTGATCGCCAAGGCCCCCACCGGCACGGGCAAGACCTTCGCCTTTGGCATCCCCATGGTGGAGCACACCGACCCCGCCGGCCAGGACGTCACCGGCCTGGTCCTGGCCCCCACCCGTGAGCTGGCCCTCCAGATCCAGGACGAGCTGCGGGACCTGTGCGCCTTCAAAGAGGGGGTCCGCGCCGTCTGTCTCTACGGCGGCGCCCCCATCGAAAGACAGATCCAGGCCCTGAAAAAGAACCCCCAGATCGTGGTGGCCACCCCAGGCCGCCTCATGGACCACATGAAGCGCCGCACCGTCCGGCTGGACAAGGTGGAGACGGTGGTGCTGGATGAGGCGGACCGGATGCTGGACATGGGCTTCATCCGGGACGTGACCCGGATCCTGGACGCCGTGCCCCACCGCCGGAACCTGGGGATGTTCTCCGCCACCATCTCCCGCGAGGTGCTGGACATCTCCTGGGTCTACCAGCGGGACCCTGTGGAGATCACCGTCCAGGCCGTGGCGGAAAACAAGCCCGACATCCAGCAGTACCGCATCGAGGTGGACCGGGGCGACAAGGCGGAGTTGACCGAAAAACTCCTCAACGCCGGCGGCTACGAGCGGGCCATCGCCTTTTGCAACACCAAGAGCATGACCGACCGCCTGGCCTCCATGCTCCGCCTCCGCGGGGTCCAGGCCGACGCCATCCACGGCGACATCCAGCAGCGGGTCCGGGAGAAAGTCCTCACCCAGTTCCGGGACGGCAAGCTCCGCGTCCTGGTGGCCACCGACGTGGCCGCCCGCGGCCTGGACATCGACGACGTGGACGTGGTGTTCAACTACGACGTGCCCGACGAGAACGAGTATTACATCCACCGCATCGGGCGCACCGGCCGGGCCAAGCGCCACGGCGTGGCCTATACCCTGGTGGCCTCCGTCACCGAGGCCCTCCGCATGGACGACATTCAAAAAGGCACCCGCAACACCGTCATCCCGCTGAAATACGAAAACGGCGTGCTGTTGGAGCTGGAGGGCAAGTAAAACCCCCAGACCCCCTCTGCACAGAAAACCCCCGCCTGCCACAGCAGACGGGGGTTTTCTTTGTCAAAAAAGCCTCGCAGAGTTTCGCGCCGAAGGGCCCGCAAACGTGCGCCCCGGCCACCTCGGTGGCCGGGTCGTGCGCTGCCGCGGGCCGCAAAAAAACTATCAAGGAAGCGGCTTTGCCGCTTCCTTGATAGTCTAAAGTCTTTACTTGGCGTACTCGATGACCCTGGTCTCCCGCAGGACGTTGACCTTGATCTGTCCGGGGTACTCCAGCTCCTCCTCGATCTTCTTGGCGATGTCCCTGGCCAGCAGGACCATCTGGTCCTCGTTGACCTTCTCCGGGGCCACCATGATGCGGACCTCGCGCCCGGCCTGGATGGCGAAGGACTTGTCCACGCCGGGGAAGGAGGCGCACACCTCCTCCAGCTTTTCCAGCCGCTTGATGTAGTTCTCCACGTTCTCGCGGCGGGCGCCGGGCCGGGCGGCGGAGATGGCGTCGGCCGCCTGGACCAGACAGGCCACGATGGTCTTGGGCTCCACGTCGTTGTGGTGGGCCTCGATGGCGTGGATCACCCCGTCGCTCTCGTGGTACTTTCTGGCCAGCTCCACGCCGATCTGCACGTGGGAGCCCTCCACCTCGTGGTCGATGGACTTGCCCAGGTCGTGGAGCAGACCGGCCCGCTTGGCCATGGTCACGTCCGCGCCGATCTCGGCGGCCAGCAGCCCCGCCACATGGCAGACCTCGATGGAGTGGCTCAGCACGTTCTGGCCGTAGCTGGTGCGGTACTTCATCCGGCCCAGCAGTTTGATGAGTTCCGGGTGCAGGCCGTGGACGTTGGTCTCAAAGACGGCCCGCTCGCCCTCGGCCTTGATGGTGGCGTCCACCTCGCGCTTGGCCTTCTCCACCATCTCCTCGATGCGGGCGGGGTGGATGCGCCCGTCCTGGATGAGCTTCTCCAGGGCGATGCGGGCGATCTCCCGGCGGACCGGGTCAAAGCAGCTGACGGTGATGGCCTCCGGGGTGTCGTCGATGATGAGGTCCACCCCCGTCATGGTCTCCAGGGTGCGGATGTTCCGTCCCTCGCGGCCGATGATGCGCCCTTTCAGATCGTCGTTGGGCAGGGGGACCACCGACACCGTGGCCTCGGCCACATGGTCGGCGGCGCAGCGCTGGATGGCCAGGGAGATGATCTCCTTTGCGGTGTTGTCCGCCTCCTCCTTGGCCCTGGTCTCGATCTCCTTGACCTTGAGGGCGGCCTCGTGGGTCACTTCCTGGGCCAGCTGGTCTAAGAGGAACTTCTTGGCCTCCTCCACGGTGTAGCCGGAGATGCGCTCCAACTCCGTCAACTCCTGGGCCTTCAGCTCTTCCAGCTCCACCCTCTGGGCCTCCAGCGCCTCGGTCCTGGCGGCGATGGCCTCCTCTTTTTTCTCCACGTTTTCCAGCTTTTTGTCCAGATGTTCTTCCTTTTGCTGCAGGCGGTTCTCCTGCTTGGAGAGCTCGGAGCGGCGCTCCTTGACCTCCGCCTCATGCTCGTTGCGGGCCTTGAGGATCTCCTCTTTGGCCTCGACCAGAGCTTCCCGCTTCTTGCTCTCAGCGGACTTGATGGCGTCGTTGATGATTCGCTTGGCCTCTTCTTCAGCCGAGCCGATCTCCCGCTCCGCGGCGGACTTGCGCCGGGCGATGCCCAGAGGCACGCCGATGGCGGCGCCCAGCAGAAGGGCCACGACGCCGATGAGCACGGCGACGAGAATGGGTACCATTTTGTCTGATCACACCTCTTCTTTCCTTTGATTTTTTGTTCCGTTCTGTTTTGAACAGTCCCGCGGCCCACAGGGGCCGATAATGAACCAATATTATTGTAAAGCAGTATGGGTCCTCCTGTCAAGGACAAATCGGAGACGGGGCGAAAAAAGCGGCCCGGCGGGGCCGCTTTTTCTCAGCCTTGGGCGGGCAGGGAGTCGTCCTCGCGGATCCAGTCCTCCACGTGGACCACGCGGTAGTCCGTGGCGCTGTCCCGGATGACCACTTGCTGGATGCCCGCGTTGATGATGAGCTTGCGGCACATCATGCAGGAGGTGGTGCCTGGGACGATTTCCCCGGACCTGGGGTCCCGGCAGGCCAGATACAGCGTGGCGCCCAGGGTGTCCCGCCTGGCGGCGGAGATGATGCAGTTGGCCTCGGCGTGGACGCTGCGGCACAGCTCATACCGCTCGCCGGAGGGGATGTTCAGCTGTTCCCTGGTGCACATCCCCAGATCGACGCAGTTCTTCCGGCCCCTTGGGGCGCCGTTGTAGCCGGTGGAGATGATCTCGTCGCTTTTGACCAGGATCGCGCCGTAGCACTTGCGTAGGCACGTGGACCGCTCGGCCACAGTCATGGCGATGTCCAGATAGTAGTTCACCTTGTCCAGTCTCTGCATGACGCCGGTCCTCCTCAGATAGAGTTTGATAGGTCAATTATACGGATTTTTGTCCCCGGACGCAAGAGGAATTTACATTTTGTTTACGTTTTGCCCGTTCCGCGGTGCTATCATAAGCTTTGTCGGCCTGGGGCCGGCCTGGGCTTTACCAACTTGCGGAAAGGGAGCATGGAGCATGGGGTTTCTCCAGAGGTTCATGTACGGACGCTACGGGGCGGACGCCCTGGGCGTGTTCACCCTGGCGCTGTATCTTCTGGTCTGGCTGTTGGAGCTGTTCACCGGCTGGTGGCCGCTGAGCCTTTTGTGTACCCTGCTGGCGGTGGTGACCCTCTACCGTATGCTCTCCCACAACCTGGAAAAGCGCCGCGGGGAAAACCAGCGCTTCCTCCGGGCCACCGCCCCCATCCGCACCCGTTTCCGCACCGCCAGGACCCGCCGGGCCGACAAGACCCACAAGTATTTCAAGTGCCCCAGCTGCGGCCAGCAGCTCCGGGTCCCCAAGGGGGCGGGGCGCATCAAAGTCACCTGCCGCTCCTGCGGCGCCACCTTTGAAGAGAATAGCTAAAAAATGTCAGAGAAGCGGCTTTGCCGTTTCTCTGACATTTTTTGCGGCCCGCCGCAGCGCACGACCCGGCCACCGAGGTAGCCGGGTCGCACGTTTGCGGGCCGAGAAGTATTTTTTGCCAGGCGCGTGTCCTGGCAAAAAATGATTTATGATATTTTCGCGCCTGGCGGCGCGAAACTCTGCGAGGCTTTTTTCACACTTTCCCCAGCGCCCGCTCCACGTCGGCGATCAGGTCCTCCGGGTCCTCGATGCCCACGCTGAGGCGGATGAGGTCGGGCTTCACTCCCGCCGCCTCCAGCTGCGCGTCGCTCATCTGCCGGTGGGTGGTGGAGGCGGGGTGGAGCACGCAGGTCTTGGCGTCGGCCACATGGGTGGCGATGCTGGCCAGTTCCAGCCCGGCCATGAAGGTCTGGGCGGCGGCCCGTCCGCCTTTCACGCCAAAGGAGACCACGCCGCAGGTGCCGCTGGGCATATACTTCTCCGCCAGGGCGTGGTAGGGGTCCTCCTCCAGCCCCGGATGCCGGACCCAGGCCACCTTGGGGTGGCCCTTCAGATACCGCGCCACCGCCAGGGCGTTGGCGCAGTGCCTCGCCATCCGCAGAGACAGGGTCTCCAGGCCGATGTTCAGGTAATAGGCGTTCTGCGGGGAGGGGATGGAGCCCAGATCCCGCATCAGCTGGGCCGTGGCCTTGGTGATGTAGGCCCCGCCCAGGCCGAAGCGCTGGGTGTAGGTGACCCCGTGGTAGCTCTCGTCGGGGGTGCAGAGGCCGGGGAACTTGTCGGGGTACTTTGTCCAGTCGAACTTGCCGCTGTCCACGATGGCCCCGCCCACGGCGTTGGCGTGGCCGTCCATGTACTTGGTGGTGGAGTGGGTCACGATGTCGGCCCCGTGCTCAAAGGGCCGGCAGTTCACCGGGGTGGGGAAGGTGTTGTCCACGATGAGGGGCACCCCGTGGCCATGGGCGGCGGCGGCGAACTTCTCAAAGTCCAGCACCGTCAGGGCGGGGTTGGCGATGCTCTCCCCAAAGACCGCCTTGGTGTTGGGCCGGAAAGCGGCCTCCAGCTCCTGGGCGGAGCAGTCCGGGTCCACAAAGGTGAAGTCGATGCCCATGCGCTTCATGGTCACGGCGAAGAGGTTGAAGGTCCCGCCGTAGATGTCGAAGGAGGCGATCACGTGGTCGCCGCAGGAGGCGATGTTGAAGATGGCGTAGAAGTTGGCCGCCTGGCCGGAGCTGGTGAGCATGGCCGCCGTGCCGCCCTCCAGGGCGCAGATCTTGGCGGCCACGCGGTCGTTGGTGGGGTTCTGGAGTCGGGTGTAGAAGTACCCCTCCGCCTCCAGATCGAAGAGGGCGCCCATGGCCTCGCCGCTCTCGTAGCGGAAGGTGGTGGACTGCACGATGGGGATGTTCCGGGGCTCTCCGTTGCCGGGGGTGTACCCGGCGTGTACGCATTTGGTGTCCAGTTTCATGGGCGTGGCCTCCTTGGATGTTCTGTCAAAACACCATTATAGGCCCAAACCCCGCCCTTGGCAACCCCCGAACAGAAAAATCAGGGTCCGCCGCTTGCCAGAACGGCCCGGACAGGGTATAATAATTTAAAAAAGGGGAGGGAGAAGATCATGCGGCGACCACTGACCTGTGTTGAAATATGCGCCGGCGCTGGCGGGCAGGCCCTCGGACTGGCCATGAGCGGCTTCTCCCATGTGGCGCTGGTGGAATATGAGCCGGACTACTGCAAGGTACTTAAGGAAAACCGCCCGGAGTGGAACGTGATATGCGCGGACGTACACAACTTTGACGGGCGGCCATATCGAGGCGTGGATCTGCTGGCCGGAGGAGTGCCGTGCCCGCCGTTTTCGGTGGCGGGAAAGCAGCTGGGGAAAGACGACGACCGCGATCTCTTTCCGGAGGCGATCCGCCTGATAAAAGAGATCCGTCCCAAAGCGGTCATGCTGGAAAATGTGCGGGGTTTTCTGGACGCGGAGTTTGACGATTATCGCGATGAGATATTCAAGTCGATGAGAGAACTTGGATATGTAACGCACATCAAGCTCCTGAACGCTTCAGACTTTGGCGTTTCTCAGCTGAGGCCACGGGTCGTGATCGTGGGGATCCGCACAGACCAAAAAAATATTTTCACATATCCGCAAGAGCGACCTGGCAGCTCGAAATCGGTGGGGGAAACCCTGTACGATCTTATGGCGGAGAACCATTGGCAAGGCGCACGGGAATGGGCGGCGCAAGCGACCAGGATCGCGCCGACCCTGGTCGGCGGCTCCAAGAAGCATGGGGGCCCTGACCTTGGTCCGGTCAGAGCGAGAAACGCATGGGCGGAACTCGGAGTAGATGGGCGGGGGGTCGCGGACCAGGCCCCCGCGGAAAATTTCAAAGGGATGCCCAAGCTGACGTACCGTATGATGGCCCGGTTACAGGGTTTTCCCGATACCTGGACGTTCGGGAAGAAAAAAACCACCGCGTGCCGCATGATCGGGAACGCGTTCCCTCCGCCGGTCGCCATGGCGGTTGGGCAGGAGATACGGAGGTGCCTGGAAAATGAGTGATGCTTTGATTTTAGAGGCGAGAAAGAAATTTCACCAGAGCCTGATCGAAACTGGTATGTGGGTGGTGGACAGCATCGGTGTGCCGTCCAACGCGGACGTTGGCGAAAGGGCAAGGGCGAAAGAGGGGAAATACAACGTCTCTACATTGATCGCCCAGAAAATGGCGGTTCTCGCGGGGGTCCCGCAAACGACGGAGGCCAAGAAGATGGGGACCAGCGCCGGAGTAAAATTTGAGGACCTGATCGCCCAGTTCATCCGGGATACTTTTCCCCATCTGCAGCATTTGCGCCCGGGCGCGTGGACGGTGCTCAGCCTGGGCAACCAAAACGCGACCAAGGCGTCCAGCTTCGCGCAATATGAACACTTGGAGTATCTGATGGAGTTGGTGAGCACAAATGGAAAGCTGATGACGGTCCTGGGGAACGACTATGTAGTCGCGCCGGATATTGTCGTTTACCGTGGATTATACGAGGATGAAGAGATCAACGCAGATCGGCAGTACATCAGTGACGAGATATGTAAAATGGCGGCGTTGAGAAGAAAAAACGGCGGAAAGCCAATTTTACACGCCTCTGTTTCCGCAAAGTGGACCATGCGAAGCGACCGGGCCCAAAACAGCAGAACAGAGGCCTTGAACCTGATCCGAAACCGCAAAGGGAATCTTCCCCACATCATGGTCGTGACCAATGAACCGCTGCCGTCCAGGCTGGCCTCTCTCGCGCTGGGGACGGGGGACATCGATTGCCTCTACCACTGCGCCTTGTACGAACTGCAGGAGGCGGTGCGGCAGTTTGGCGCGGAATATGGCAGAGATGATATTGTGGAAAGCCTGGAAAATCTGATCGAGGGAAAGCGGCTCAAAGACATTTCAGATCTGCCGCTGGACCTGTCTGTGTGACGCGGCATCTGTAAAATTGCTCAACGAGAGGAGGGGAGGATATGACCGCCCAGGAGATGCAAGGAAAGGGGCAGCTGCGGATCTTCGCCTCTTACTACAAGCCCCACTGGAAGCTCTTTGCCCTGGACATGGTCTGCGCCCTGGGGGTGTCGGCCATCGACCTGGCCTTCCCCTACGCCTCCCGCCTGTCCCTGCAAAACCTTCTTCCCCAGGGATTGTTCGCCGCCTTCTTCACCGTCATGGCCATCGTGGCGGCGGCCTACGTCGGCAAGGGCGTGATGTACTTCACCGTCACCTACTGGGGCCACATGATGGGCGTGCGGATCGAAGCGGACATCCGGGAGGACCTGTTCGCCCACCTCCAGGAGCTGTCTTTCTCCTTCTACGACCAGAACCGCACCGGCCAGCTCATGAGCCGTGTGACCAGCGACCTCTTTGAGATCTCAGAACTGGCCCACCACGGCCCGGAGGACCTGTTCATCTCCTGCGTGACCCTGATCGGGGCCTTTTGCGTGATGCTCTCGATCCGCTGGGAGCTGGCCCTGATCGTCTTCTCGGCGGTGCCGCTCTTCGCCGTCTACACCACCATCATGCGCGCCCGCATGGTCAAGTCCTCCAAGCAGGTGAAGCAGACCATGGCGGGGATCAACGCGGAGCTGGAATCCTCCCTCTCCGGGATGCGGACGGCCAAGGCCTTTGCCAACGAGCCCGCAGAGATCGGCAAGTTCGCCGCCTCCAACGAGAAATTCCGCCAGGCCAAGCGTGGGCACTACCGCAACATGGGCTTTTACATGGGCGGGCTGGAGTTCACCATGGGCATTCTCCCCGTGCTGGTCATCACCGCCGGGGGCGCGCTTTTGATGGGCGGGCGGCTGGACTACATCGACCTTGTGACCTTCTCCCTCTACGTCACCACCTTCATCACCCCTCTGCGGAAGCTCTCCGCCTTTGTGGAGCAGTTTTTGAACGGCATGGCGGGCTTTTCCCGCTTTGTGGAGCTGATGACCACGCAGCCGGAGATCGTGGACGCCCCGGACGCCCAGGACCTGGGCCCCGTCACCGGGGACGTCGAGCTGCGGGACGTGTCCTTCCGCTACCATCCGGCGGGGGAGGAGGTCCTGCGGCACATCTCCCTGAAAGTCCCCCACGGCCAGACGGTGGCGGTGGTGGGCCCCTCCGGGGGCGGAAAGTCCACCATCTGCCAGCTGATCCCGCGGTTCTACGACGTGACCGACGGGGCGGTGCTCATCGACGGCAAGGACGTGCGGACCCTGACCCAAAAATCTCTGCGCCAGGCGGTGGGCATCGTCCAGCAGGATGTGTTTTTGTTCGCCGGGACGGTGTTTGACAACATCGCCTACGGCAAGCCCGGCGCCACGCTGGAAGAGGTCACCGAGGCCGCGCGCCGCGCGGAGATCCTGCCGGAGATCCTGGCCATGCCCCACGGCTTTGACACCTATGTGGGGGAGCGCGGCGTCATGCTCTCCGGCGGGCAGAAACAGCGCATCTCCATCGCCCGCATCTTCCTCAAGGACCCGCCCATCCTCATTCTGGACGAGGCCACCTCCGCCCTGGACTCGGTGACGGAGTACCACATCCAGGCGGCCTTTGACCAGCTTGCCCAGGGGCGCACCACCCTGATCATCGCCCACCGGCTGTCCACCATCCGCTCCGCCGGGCGGATCGTGGTGGTGGACGAAAACCACATTCTGGAGGAGGGCACCCACGAAGAACTTCTGGCCCTGGGCGGGGAGTACGCCGCCCTCTATCACGCTCAACAGGCGGTGAAAGCATGAGCAAGGACGACAAGACCAACGTCATGCGGCTCCTGGAGCAGAAAAAGGTGGCCTACATCCCCCACAGCTACCCCCACGGGGACGGCTCCGCGGTGGACGGGGTCACCGTGGCCGCCTTGATCGGCCGGGACCCGGAGGACGTGTTCAAGACCCTGGTGGCGGTGGGGGCCTCCAAGGGGCACTATGTGTTCGTCATCCCGGTGGAGGCGGAATTAGATTTGAAAAAGGCTGCGCGGGCGGCGGGGGAGAAGTCAGTGGCCATGCTGCCTTTGAAAGAGCTGACCCCGCTGACCGGCTACGTCCGGGGCGGGTGCTCGCCCGTGGGGATGAAGAAGGCGTTTCCCACCTTCTTCCACCGCTCGGCCCAGGGGCGGCCCGCCATCCTGGTCTCCGCCGGGCGGATCGGCAGCCAGGTGGAGGTGGAGCCGGAGACCCTGTGCCGGCTGGTCCGGGGACAGTTCGCCGACCTGGTGAAAGCGCCGTGACCAAGACAGAGCTTCTGACCCGCTTCTCGGTGGACGAGGCCAGCCGCCTCTCCCTGGCCCGTGTGCTGGACCGGGCGCAACTGGCCCAGAGCCGGGACGTCCCCGCCTGCACCCAGTTTTTGACCAACGGGGAGCGGGAGTTGGCGGACCAGGCCCTGCGGGCCTTTGGCGATCCCCGCCGCCTCTTCTGGGGCGGTCACGAGGGGGCCCAGCGCGCGGTGTGCGTCTTCCTGCCCCGCTGGGCGGAGGAGCCCGGCCAGGTCACGGAGGGCGCCCTGGCCGCGGTGGAGGCCGTGCCCACGGCGCCGGGCGCGGCGCTGTCCCACCGGGACTACCTGGGGTCGCTGATGGGCCTGGGCCTGGCCAGGGAGTGCCTTGGGGACATTTTGCTCACGCCCCAGGGCGCCCAGGTGGTGTGCCTCCCCTCGGTGCTGCCCGCGCTGTTGAGCCAGTGGACGGAGGTGGGGCGGCACGCCGTCCGCGTCCGGGAGATCCCTCTCTCGGACCTCCAGCCGGTGGTGGAGCGGGGCCGGATCCGCCGCCTGACCTTCCAGTCCCTTCGCCTGGACGCGGTGGCCGCCGCGGGCTTCGGCCTCTCCCGCGCCAAGGCCGCCGCCCTGATCGCCGGGGGCCGGGTGCTGGTGAACCACCTGCCCTGCCAAAAACCCGACCGGCTCTTGAAAGAGGGGGACGACCTCACCGCCAGAGGCTATGGCAAGTGCGTTCTGACCCAGGTGCTGGGGGAGAGCCGCAAGGGGAGAATTCTGGTGGAAATGGAGCGATTTCAATGATCACCCAGGCCGACATCCAACGCATCAACGCCCTGGCCCGGAAGTCCCGGACCCCGGAGGGGCTGACCCCGGCGGAGCGGGACGAGCAGAGGGAACTGCGGCGGCGGTATGTGGCGGCGGTACGGGAAAACCTCACCGCCCAGCTGGACCGCACCGTCATCCTGGAGCCCGACGGCACCCGCCGTCCTCTGCGGCCCAAGGAGTAAGACCCTTTACAACCGGGACACTTTTGGATATAATATCCACACTATTTTATTGACGAGAGTTGCGTGAGAGTATGCTGGAATTTGATGAATACAAGGTAAAGCTCAACAACCTCAAGCCTGAGCTGGACAAACTCAAGGCGGCCCTGGACCTGGACGCCGCCGAGCGGGAGCTGGACTTATTGCAGGCCCAGTCCGCCGCCGCGGGCTTCTGGGACGACCTGGACCGGGCCCAAAAGACCCAACAGCGGATCAAGACCCTCCAGGACAAGATGGACAGCCAGACCCGGCGGGAGGGCCAGTGGTCCGATCTCATGACCCTGTGCGAGATGGGCAACGAGGAGGAGGACCCCTCCCTCATCCCGGAGCTCACCCAGGGCTTTGCCCAGCTGGAGGAGGACATGGAAAAGGCGCGGCTGACCACCCTCCTCACCGGGGAATACGACGCCTCCAACGCCATTTTGACCTTCCACGCCGGCGCCGGCGGCACCGAGGCCCAGGACTGGGCCCAGATGCTCTTTCGGATGTATACCCGCTGGGCCGAGCGCCACGGGTACAGCTACGAGGTGGTGGACTACCTGGACGGGGACGAGGCGGGGCTGAAATCGGCCACCGTGGTCATCTCCGGGGAGAACGCCTACGGCTACCTCCGCGGGGAGCACGGCGTCCACCGCCTGGTACGCATCAGCCCCTTTGACGCCAACGCCCGGCGGCAGACCTCTTTCGCCGCCCTGGAGGTCATGCCGGAGATCCCCGACGACGTGGAGGTGGACATCCGCCCAGAGGACATCGAGATGCAGGTCTTTCGCTCCTCCGGCGCCGGCGGCCAGCACATCAACAAGACCTCCTCCGCCGTCCGCCTCATCCACAAGCCCACCGGCATCGTGGTCAGCAGCCAGCAGGAGCGCAGCCAGTTCCAGAACCGGGACACCTGTATGCGGATGCTCCGCTCCAAGCTGGTGGAGCTCCAGATGCAGGCCCACGCCGAGAAGATCTCCGACCTCAAGGGCGTGCAGATGAAGATCGAGTGGGGCAGTCAGATCCGCAGTTACGTCTTTATGCCCTACCAGCTGGTCAAGGACACCCGCACCGCCTTCGAGACCGCCAACATCAACGCCGTCATGGACGGCGACCTGGACGGCTTCATCAACGCCTACCTCACCTGCGAGGCCACCGGGAACTGGGCAGAAAAGTAAAAATTTTCCTCAATTTTACAAAAAATAGCGAGCCATCCGCCGGACAAAGGGCGAGGCTCGCTTTTTTCACTAAATTTTGCGCCGCATACTCTGAAAAAACTGTTGCATTTTGCCATCTATTGGTTTATAATCAACAATGTACTTATGTCTCCATTTCTGGGGTATGGCCGGGAACTGGGAAAATCTGGAAATTTCCCCCGCGAAAAGCCCGTTTTGGCTAATCCCCGTTAGCTGACCTTTGGGGAGGGGCCCCGCCGGTCGGCCCATGAACATCCACGCCTGACCTTGGAACCTCGGCGGTCCACTGAAGTAGGTGAGAGCTATGCGAAACGAGAAACCCAACTGCATAGGCCGCGCGGCGCGCCGGAAGCCCCTGACGCTGGGGGTCCTGCTGGCGCTGTTGCTGGCTGTGTTCCCCCTGGCCACCCCCGGCCTGGCCGCCGGAGAGAGCGGCGTGGTCCCCCAGGCGTCCCTGGCCAACAAGCCGGAGATCACCATCCAGGGCAACCTGGTGGTGGACGACAGCGGCGCCCCCACGGGCTTCTACGAGCTGGCCCTGTGCGTCCGCTCTCCCAAGCGCATCGTGGACCTCAAGGGCCAGACGCCGGACCCGGCCGACCCGGGCAAGAACGTGGCAGAGGGCACTGAGATCACCGAGACCGCCTACAACGCTTACCTGGCGGCCCACTCCGGGGCGGAGGGCGATTTTACCGTCACATACTACCCCTTTGCCGCCGCCAGCGCGGTGGTGGAGGTCAACGCCGACGTGCTGACGGCGGTGGACTGGGACGTGGAGCAAGTCACCTACGACGCCTGGGACGCCGGGACCAACGCCTATGCGAAACCGCTCCTGGATAACGCCTACCCACGGGGCATCGACAGGGACGCCAATACAGATCCCGACCTGTGGCCCACCACCGGCCCCGCGCCCTTCCCCGACATCACCACCGCCACCCTCAGCGGTCTGCACCGGGAGCCCGTGGCGCTGGACGTCGAGGGGGACCGCAGCACCTTTACCGCGACCGCCCAGGTGGACGACTATCTTCAGGGCGCCAACACCAAGACCGCCCTTGTGACCCTCTCGGCCTACGCGCCGGACAACAAGCCGGTGATCTACACCCAGTCCACCCCCGTGGCGGTGGTCCGCTTCAGCTATGACCTCCAGCGCTTCCCCAAGAACACCGTCATGGTGAGCGCCTCCGGCGTCACCGGCACGGCCAGCGACCAGGGCTTCTGGCTGGGCCTGGACCGGGGCCACAACAACACCGTCACCAACGGCAAGACGCCCCTGACCTGGCTGGCCAACACGGCCCTGGGATCCGGCGGCAGCAACTACGACTACTCCGACGCCAGGGCCGCCTCCACCGGGGCGGGTCAGGTGGTCTGGACCAAGATCAGCAGCCGGGACACAGACGGCGCCCCCGTCGCCGACTGGGACAGCACGGAATACTACTACTATCTTGGCGCGGAGAACCCGGCCGGAACCGGCGCGGAGGGCTCGGTGCCTGTTGCTTTGCCCGGCGCCGACGCCCCCACCACGGTGGACCACGTGTGGGTGCCCAAAACGGCCAGCCAGGTCAAGGTCCTGGTGCGCGGCACCGCGGCGAACCCCCAGCCGGGCCCTGGGGACGGCTGGACCCAGGCGCAGTACAGCTATTACAGCAACATCATCAAGCTCAACGACGGCCTGCGGCTGGAGCTGGTGAACGCCCCCACCTTCCGGCCCAAGACCGGGACCGGCACCGGCGGCAACCAGATCCTCTTCTACGACTGGGACGACACCCTCATCGGCTCCCTGATCGTGGGCGACGGCGACGTCCGCCAGGAGGTCAACGACTATCTGGAAAACAACCTGGTCCACCCGGACCTGCGGGTGGGGAACATTCTGAAAAACGACTTTGGAGGAACGGTGCCCGATCAGGCCACGCTGACGGTGGCGGGGCCGGACAGCTCGGAGGAGAAGTATCTGGGCGTTCTGGACTCCCTGGACAGGGAATACACCTACCGCGGCAAATACCCGTATGAACTGGGCGGGAGCAAGATCCAGGACGATGAAAGCGCCCTGCCGGGGGCGGAGTACCCGCTGACCAACAAGCTGGACTACGCCTTCTACCGCCATGTGAACACAGTCACCACCCAGGAATATGCCGGGGCCAACAGCGAGACGGTCACGGAGCGGTACATCACCGCCGACAAGCTCTCCGCCAACCAGGACGCCGCCCGGTATCCCTGGGTCTACGGCTGGACGGTGGTGGAGGACAATGGGGTGCTGAACCAGACCGACTGGCAGGTGCGGCGGGACGCCCTGCGAAAAGAGGACGTGTGGACCACCTTCGGCACGGGGGAACTGGAGGATCTGGACCCCTCTGCTGACCTGACCGCCGGCGGCCAGGCCATTCCCCTGCCGCCGGTCAGCGGGACCAGCGGCACCACCTATCCGGCGTTCGTGGACCCGGCGACGGCCACGGCCCCGACGAATTACAGCTATCTGCTCTCCTCCGAGGAGGACGCCGACTACCTGCGCTTTGCCGATTTTTCGGACATTGGCGGGGCGTTTGCACGGCCGGGGCAGAACACGCTGATCGTCAAGGCGGTGTACGAGCCGGGGACCAGCTTGACGGAAGGCTCTTACCGCATGAGCCAGGAGCCCTATTACAACAAGCTGAACCGGCTGGACGCGGCTTCGGGCGGCGCCTACTCGGTGGAGTTGGCTTTCGAGCGGGCTAACGTCTATTCCCTGAGCGGATACCTCCAGGGAGTGAAACGGATGCGTGCCCCCGCCATCCGGCAGGATACCACCCCCGACCTCCACTGGGAGGAGGCGGAGGCGGGGGTCCCGCTGACCAACGCCTCCAGCGACGACGCCTTGACCGGCAAGACCAAGGTGACCTATACCAACGTGACGGTGGACAACGGGGAGGAACTCAGCGTCACCCTCACCCTCACCGCCCGGCAGAACAAGGTGGACTATATCCTGACCGAGACCTACAACAACAACTATGTGTCCGGCGGCCAGCGGGCGGAGAACAACAGGGGACAGGGGAGACTGTCCCCTACTGCTTTTGCTGTGGACAACTACAACTACTATGTGAACGGGGAGTCGGACGAGGGGGACGACTACTACGATGTGCCCGGCTTTGACCAGCGGGCGGGGAGCCGGGGCTTTGTCCTCTACGGCACCCTGAACAGCATCATGGAGAAGGCCACCCAGTACAACCACGGGGAGATCGACCAGGGGGAGTTCAACCGGTACACCGATATGCCTGTTCTGGCTGATGCCAACCTGAAGAATAGTGACGGAAATGATTTTACTGACCGCACTCTGACGGCGGCCCGGACTTCTATCCTGGCGGCGGCCCAGGCTTGCGAGGCGCAGCGGGGGGACCCGGACTACTGGAACAGCGACAAGGACTGCGCGGAGCTCTCCTACCACCAGCTGCAGCTGTATATCACCACCGGGACGCTGTACTCCCGGACGGCGGCGGACGCCATAACCGTCAACTGGTGCCACCTCCACGCCGACTGCGCCGCCACCATGTCGGGGACGCCCAAGTCCTGGGCGGAGCTGCTGGCGGCGGCCCAGGGCCAGGAGCCGGAGGTCATCGAGAAGCTGACCACCGGGGAGATCGAGCGGCTGACCCATCTGCGCCAGAGCGAGGCCGGCGCCCTCTTCTCCAGCAGCGCGGCCTTCCGGGACGCCCTGGTAGCGGCGGTGAAGGCCGGGGCCAGCGACTGGAAGAGCATTCAGTACCACATCCTCAAGGGCAGCGTGCCCGGACCGGAGGACACCACCGCCCAGGAGAACTACTGGTGGTACGATGGGGCGACGGGCAACACCGTCCCCGGCTCCCTGTCCGCCCTGGTGACGGCGGCCCAGGACGCCCTGACCCCCGCCGATCTGCCCGACGGGACCACCTCCACCATGAACGCCAAGCTCAACGCCGCCCAGAGCGCCTTTGACGCCAACGCCGCCGGGGACGCCGTGGCCCCGGCATGGAACCGGATGACGGAGAATTTGGTGAAGAAGCGAGTGGTGGAGGACGAGGGGGAGCGCACGGAGAAATTTGACAGTTTCCAAGAGTTCCGGGACGCTTTCCTGGAAGCTCTGAGAAAAGCACAGACCGCCGGAGCCGATCCGGGGGCGGACCCGGACCTCTGGGAAAAGATCCAGTATCTCTTCCTCAACCCGGAGCAGGACTGGCCGGGGAGCAAGCCGGAGGAGAGCACCGGCTACTGGTGGAAGGACGGAAAGAATTATCTGAAAATCAAGGACCTGGTCTCCCTGCTGGAAGCGGTCCAGCGGGCCAAGGCGGGAGAGGAGGGCGCCCGCGCGCTGCTGGACGCTCTCTCGCCGGAGGACCTCTACCGCTATGAGGGACTGCACTTCCGCACCAACTTCCACGGGGATAAGTACGACGAAGGGACCATCGTCGGGTTCCGCACGGCGCTGGAGGCGTTTGTGGACCTGGAGGGCGCTGTGCTGCCCACTGACGCTACGAAGACGACGGACATAACCACGGCTTGGAATCAGATTCAGCATTACCTGATCCACCCTGATCCCAACCGGGATTATAGCAGCCGCGATGCGCTAATCGCACTGAACGCGGAGAAAGAATACTACTGGTGGCGAGATGGCAAAGAGGGGGAGGCCTACACCCTTACCCCCGGCGTGACCGACGCCAACATCAAGGCGCTGATGGAAGCCCTCTACCGGGATGTGGTCAACGGCAACACCATGGCGCTGGACGGTCTGACCGAGGCGGCGGCGGAGCGCTACCGCCTGATCCCCACCTACGCGGGGTCGGAGGCGGACTGGGACGCCCTCACCAAGTATGACGGCACCGGCGGGAACACCGCGGCGGCGCTGAAAGGGAAGCTGCGGGCGATGTGGGCCGCGGGAAGCCTGAGCGCCGAGACCTATCAGAGCGTGTCCTGGCGGCAGATCCAGCACTACCTGCTCACCGGGAACTGGCTGGACGCCGCGTCGCCGGATCTGCCCTCCGACGGTCCCACGGAGAAGGGGGCCTATTGGTGGAAGACCGGGGACGCCAACCCGGACGCCGCCAGCGAGCCCATCCCCAGCAAACTGGATGAACTGCTGGCGCTGTTCAACGATAGAATGGCCAAAAGAGTTGCCGGTGATAAGACGACCGCAAGCGACACTGCGTTCAAAAATCTGCTGGATAGCTACTTAAGCGCAAATGGTATATACGGCGGCACGGCATCTTCCCCTCAAGCCTATGATGGCTTGGTCACAACGACCAAAAACACGATTAAAACCAGATATGTCAATTTGATTAAGAATTTCGTGGATAAGCAGAAGAAGACTGACGCTTATGAGGTACTGGACTGGTATGTGATTCAGTACTACGCATTGAACAACGTAACGGCTACAACAGCCACCTTGAAGACCAAGGCGGAGGCCAAGGAGTGGTTCGAATCCACTTTGGCGCCCAAGGGGATCACGCCGCCCAGCTTTGCCGACGATCCTCCGATCCGCTGCAAGGTGAACGCGGACGGAAGCATCACCTACGATCCCGCCGCTGGGGCGGCGCTGTTCGGCGGGACGCCGGTGGGGGAGGAGACGGAGCTGGAACAGGCCAGGGAGGCCGTGGAACAGATCCGGGCGGCTCTGCCCGCCCTGCGGCTCCTGGCCCCGGAGGCGGCGGAGGAGATGGAGCGCGCCCTGGTCCAAGCGGAGGAGGAGCTGGCGCGGCTGGAGGCCCAGGCAGTCCCCCAAACCGCCCCGGCGGGCTCCGCCCCCTCTTCTGACCCCGACCCCGACCCCGACCAGACCTCCGACGACCACGACCTGCGGCCGGAGATCCCCTTGGGCGAGGAGGCCGCCTCCGCCCAGACCCCGCAGGTCCTTCTGCTCCGCTGGTCCCCCCTGGCCGCCCTCTGGCAGCGGTTCTGAGGAGACAGCAAACATCCACACGCCCCTGGCCACCCCTCCGCGGGTCCGGCCAGGGGCTTTTTTCATCGGCTGTGGCGAAAAAACCATGAAAAAATCCCTGGAAACCCTTGCATTTTTTGTCGCATTCCACTATAATGTTTCTTGTATCCGTATGCCCTTTTGTGGGATATTGAGAATTTGACCTTCCCTGGAAGGCCCCATTACCGGTTTAAGGAGGACGTCCCCATGAAGATGTATCTGAAGCGCGCGCTGAGCTTGATCCTGGCCGTTGTCATGGCCATGAGCCTGCTCCCCCTGAACGTTCTGGCCGCCACCGTGATGGACACGGAGGAGGGGGCAGGACGGGCGGAGACGCCTATCCAGGACGGGTCCGACGCCGTGGCCCGCACCTCCGGCCGCACCCTGGTCGGGGGCGACGAGCGTCCGGAGGTCCCCGGCGGGGGCGACGAGAGCGGCGACTTGAACTGGGATGACGTGACGCTGGAGTTCACCATCGACGCAAAGGGGAACTATACGGTGGTGGCGACTTCTGAAAGAGGCAAGGGACAGTCTCTGGGGGCGTGGGCGCTTTTGGTGGCGCCGGACATTAGCCAAAATACCTCGGAGGCGACTGCATCGAAGCTATATGAGGCAACTACTTTGAACTCAGATCTAGCCACGAAAGGACAGATGGAAAGCCTTGTTGAGCGCATTAATCTGCCGAAGAGCAGTTATGATATTCGAAGCGATAGCACTGGCAGTTTTGGCGCTGATGGGAAATACACCATTTCGGGAACCGTGTTGGGTTTTCAAGATTTGAAGGACGCACTGACCGGGGGC
Organism: uncultured Oscillospiraceae bacterium; assembly: GCA_947599925.1. Classification (GTDB taxonomy): domain Bacteria; phylum Bacillota; class Clostridia; order Oscillospirales; family Oscillospiraceae; genus MGBC124762. Next base: position 179,730 of record CANQFT010000001.1, read on the forward strand.
TACTATTTGCCGGATGGAAGCCGTGTAGATGGAACTGCCGTGGACGGCGTGACCAACATCAAGTTTGTGGCCTATCTGGTGACCAAAGGTAGTAGCAATCCCGGTATTGCCGAGGCCGAGGCGACCATGAGGGGCGAGGGGGGGAAACTGGTAGCGCCCACGGAGGTGACGGTGCACTACAATGACAGTGGGATCGTGAGCGTGGAGCCGGTAGGCGGCACAGCAACGGAAGATGGAACAAACTTGCAGATAACGCTGGAGAATACGAATGCTACCGATGCTACATTGATTACAGTTGACAAGCAAGGCGGTCCTCTGGAGGCACTCAGTGTAGAATTAAGTGATGTTGAAATCGGGGATATTGTTGGGAGTGACAGCGGCCAAGCTGATATTCCTATAAGTGTGCTTTGGGAAGAAGGCGCGTCTTCTGGGTATTATTCAGGAACAACCACGCTGACTTTTACATATTACTATGTTGGTTCCGAGCAAGAACCTGTGAACGTCCTTGTCCATTTTATTTTTGATGGCGGATGGTCTGACGGGGAAATCAATATGACTGTTCCCGAGGGAAGTATCCCGGAATGGTCGGATGAAGTTGTCCTCACCTGGAATGGGGCGAGCGGTTTAACATTGGATCCGACCTCTTTTCAGATAACGGATCCTACGGTGAGTAATGAATCCGCCGAGCCGCTGTACGATGTGATGGTCGAAGAAGAGGCTTGGGATGCGGCAGTGGGTGATCCCCTTTCTGTAAACAGTGGTGACAAGGTCACGATTAAGTTTGCGATGAACCCGAATCTTACAGCGGAAGACGGTAGACCGACAGTTTATCGCAGTACTGTTGATGTATATGTCTCAGACGACAATACACCGGCTACGTATTACTATCAAATCCCCGTTACGATCACGGTTCTTCCGAAAGGTGCGCCGGAGCCGGATAAGGGCACGGTGAGGGTGAATGTGAAGGGCAACAGCGAGGGTGGCACAAATCTGCCGATCACGGGAACTGTGACGCTGGTGCAGGAGGGCAGCAGCGGTTCCGTGCCGTCGGTCGAGCTGCATGAAAGCGACAACGGGACCATGACTGACGTGGCACATGGGACGTACAAGCTCTATCTGGACGGTAAGGATACAGGTTGCACGGTGGAGGTGAATGGCGATACCGCCACGGGGACTATTGTGCTGTATGGGCTGACGGTGACCAATGGTACCGGCGGCACGGCCGATTTTGAAGTCGCCGACCCGTTGAACAAGGCTTATGGCGCGAGCGGGAATTACTTTATCCAGGGCGCGGAGGTGAACATCACCGCCAAGGCCTCGTCCGACTATGAGTTTGATAGGTGGGTGGCGGGCGCTCACGCGCCGACCTATAAGTTGGGTTCCAGCGAAACCGACGCCAACGCTACCGTTGTGATGGACGGGCAGACGGAGGTAGAGGCCACCTTTAAGAGCACGGGGTGGACGGCGAAGGTGACGACGAAGCATGGTGAGGGGCCGACCAATCCGGGCGGGAAGGTGGAGTTGAGGAAGTCGGGTGAAGCGAGCAGGATCGAACTGACCGAGAGCGATCCCAGCACAAAGCCTGGCGTGTTTGACAAGTGCGAAGAAGAATTGGATCCCGGCACGGAATATGAGGTTTGGGTGAATGGGTTTAAGACCAAAAAGACGGTTACGAAAGATTTGCCTGATGTTGAAATTGGCTTGCGTAAGGTGACGGTGGAGATCGCGCCCACTGAAGCGGCAGCTCCTGAGACGGGAAACACCGCCTATCTTCAGTTTGGCGATGAAGTTACCGGGACCCAGACGATGCTCTATATACCCAATGCCGCAGACATTGAAAGTGGCCCTCATATCGCTTTCAAGGCCACGGTGGGCTCAGGCTGGCGTATGCTGCTAGACGGTCATGCGGACTACGCGGGTGATGATAAAAAGTCGTGGACGATAAAAGAAGGCGGGCTTGTAACGTCGGGGGAGAGCACACAAAACTCTAACCCCATGATCACTGAGTGCAACAACAGTGATAAGGGGGATATTACGGTCACAGCCCACTTTGTCAAAATCTGGACGGTCAAAGTTGAGACTGTGGGTTCAACAAAGGGGTCTGCAGCTACCTTTGTTGAGCGAACGGGTGATGGCGCGGAGATCAAGGATGGCAACAAAGAGGCCACGGCGGACGAAAATTCGCTGATCAAGGTCCAGTTTGCTGCTCAAGGAGATGAAACGCTGGACAAATGGGAAGTTTCGGGAGGAAAGATATATAAGGAAGAAGGCAGCCAGAATAAGGGCCAGACAGACGTCGGAGCGGATACTCCTGAAACCGTTTACTTTAAGCCCAGTGCGGAGGGAGGTACCGTTACTGCCTACGTCAAGACGAAAGAGTATCCGGTGACGGTGACGGTGAAGAAGGATAACGAGGCCCTTGCGGGCGCGACGGTAGAACTGTGGCAGGACGGCACGAAAAAGGCTGACTTGACGTGGGACGCGGGCAGCAATGCCTATACGGGTAATGTCCCGGCGGGGGATTACCAGGTGTACGCCAAAGCTACGGGAACGGACGCGCCGGTGGATACGACTAAGACGGTGACGGTGGGGGCGATCTCCAGCGACCCTGTTACGGTGAATTATTATACGGTGAAGCTGGTGGTGGAGAACCCACTGAACAAGGATAATATGCTGCGGGTGGCCTTTGACAGCTTGGGTGATGGCGCCACGGAGACGGCGGAAAAGGTCATGCTGGCCAAGGATGTTGCGTCTCCGGCGCAGAACATCGCGGCGACTATCGATAACCATGGTAATCCCGGTTCGGGGAACTATTACAAGTTTAAAAACTGGACTTCAAACGTGGGGGATGTGACGCTGAACAATGCGGACAGCGCCAGCACCAGCTTTACGCTGCCTGCCGAGAGTGCTTTGACGAGGTCGGGTATTAGCGCCGGGAACCCCATCACGCTGACGGCGCACTATACGAAGCAGTATAAGGTGACGGTGGAGAGCGAAAAGATCAATGACGGCACGGTGAAGGCGCCCGGAGGGGTTGTTTCCCAAAATACGGATAAAGGTTTTTATACCTTTGTGGACGATGGCGAGACGCTGACGGGCGTGACCGCTACGGCTGTTGGGCCTGTGCGGGTGAGTGAGTGGAAGGCTGAACCGGGCGATAACGCTACCTTTGATCCCGTTGATACTAAGAATCAGCCGACTGTCTCCATCACGCCCAGCGGGGACGTGACGGTGACGGTCAGCTGGGAGGCGGACGTCTATCAGGGTCAGGTGAAGCTGGTATACAGCGACAACTCGGAGTATACGGAGGGGCCTAATAATGTCTATGTCGCGCTGGCAGAGGTGGAGGGAAATACTGTCCATGTGAACAATACCGCGGCCCGCATTGATGGTTATACTCAGGCCGGTCTGGAAGCTACGGTGACACGGCCGCGCGGCACCGGGAACACTTGGACGTGTGACACGCTGACGGGCGGGCACACCTATAAGATCTATGTGAACGGGTATGACACGGGCGAGACGATCTCGGAGAGTGGCGCGTCGCAGACGGTGACCATGTATGGGGTGACTGCCGGCGTGGTGGTGGACGGCGCGGACGGCGTGAGCAGCGATAACAACAACAGCCACTCCCTGACCATCCGGGGCGAGAAGGCGCCCAACCAGAGGGCGAGCACGGGGCCCATCTATATCCCGGAGACCAACGAGAGCGTTAAGATCACGCTGAACACCAGCAAGAGTGATGACTACAAGCTGGTGGACGGCACGCCCTATGAGACCTATAAGTACGGGAAAAAGACCAGCACCAAGGGCGAGGTGATTTCCGGCTCTGAGGCCGGACCGACCATTACCTTTAGCGGTGGTCTGGGAGACGCGGGCAAAGACAACGGCGGCGAGGATGTGTTGGTCGTTGCGAAGTTTGTCAGCGTACACCAGGTGACGGTGACGGCGGGCAACGGCGGCAAGGTGACGGAACCGAGCAGCAACCCGGCCGTGGTGCAACACGGGACGAGTGTGCAGGTGAGCGCTGAGGCGAATGATTATACGTCCGATCAGACCAAGGACGCGGCTTTTGTGAAGTGGAGCGTCAATGATCCTGCCAACGGCAAATTCGGCGAGAGCGCCGGAGAAACGGAGACCAGCGAAAGCAGCACGGCGAAGTTCTGGCCTGAGGCGGACGCCACGGTCCACGCGAGGTTCAAGGCGCTGGAGACCAGCACGCCGGATGAATGGAAGTTGAAGGTCGGGTACGCCGCTCAGACGGGCACGCAGATCACGCTGAGCAACAACGGCGAGGAGTCCACCGGGGAACTGACGGTGGAAGTGACCTATACGCCCAACGGAGACGCTTGGGGTAACACTAAGACAATGACCGTTGTTTCTTCTGTCGACGCGGTGACGGCGAGCGGTTCCCAGACCTATACCATCGCCCCGCCCGCCGGGTTGACGGAGGGGACGTATGAGGCCACCGTTACCGTGAAAGAGGCGGACGGTTTGAGCGTGCAGTATCCGGTCAAGGTGATCGTGGAGAACCCCACGGAATTCAACGCGAAAATCGTGACTTTCCCGGATGGCACGGCGAGCCGGGAGAATATCAACTCTGTGGTGCTGATCGCCACGGACGATGGCGCCGGGACGGGCAAAGTGGAAGCGCAGTCCGGATCGGAGGACGGCGCGTGGACGGCGAAAGATTTGGATTGGAGCAAGGACTATAAGGTCTATGTGAACGGCTACGAGACCAACACAACGGTGAACAATAGCCGTGTGGCCTCTGGGGACGCCTGGGAGGTGAAGGACCTGTATACGGTGTCCTTCGAGAAGGCGGAATATAAGGACGGGGACGCCGTTCAGGGGACGCCCAGCTTTGTCACGAGCCCGGAGAGCAAGACCAAGGTGCCTCAGGTGAAGGTAACGCCCACAAACGATACCAGCAGCACCTACCACGCCATTGTGGTGCCCGGCGGCGGGACCATCACCCTCACGGACGGGGCGCAGAAAAACGAGAGTGGAGCCGACCACTACCGCTTTGATAAGTGGATGCACACGGTGGGGGAGGCTGGCTCGACGGAGCCGGGGGCTAAATTGGTTGAGCAGACATATACGGTGGGCGAGGATGGAATAGAGGCCACCGGGTCGAACGCGCCGATCAAGCTGGATCCCCAGTATAAGAGGCAATATAAGGTGACGCTGGGGACGGCGAAAGCGGTAACGGACGGTTTGCCCGCACCCGGCGGGGCCATCACGGTGAAGATGAACGAAGACGGCCCCAAGAGCGCGAATCAGTATGTGCTGGTGGACGAGGGGACGCCGGTGGTGCTCAGTGAGTTGTCCGCTGACCCGGCGGGGTATATCTTCGCGAAGTGGACGGCTGACGGCGAGCCTACGTTCAGCGAGTTGGAGAGCGAAAAAGATACGGATGAGACCGCCAAGTTCACCCCGAAGGCGGATACTACCATTTATCCCAACTACTATGTCAAGCCCAAGTTGACGCCGGGCAGTTTGACCTATGATATTACTACGGGGAAATGGACTGAAAACAAAAAAGAATACACCTGGACGGCCAACGACGCCAGCTACGAAAGCGCCGCTTTGAGCGGCACGGAGGGGCCCACGGGGGTCAACGTCAAGGCGGCGGCGGACGGCAAGAACCAGACCCTCAGTTTCGATGAGGCGGATCTGAAGAAGCTGAAGCCGGGCAAATATACACTGACGGTGCAGTCCGACATCGAAGGGACGCCGACTGAGCTGGAGGCCGATCTGATCATCGCCGCGGAGGAGCTGAAGGAACTGACCCAAGTCGTGATCCGGGTGGAGAACGGTAACGGGGATACCGCCAATGTTACAGATGTGAATCGGGACAGGGTTGAGTATCTGAGCCACCAGCCGGAGGAGATCGTGAAGGAGAATAAGCTGACCTGGCAGTGGTACTACGGGGATACAGCGCCCCATGAGGGGAGGGTAGATGGCGGCTATGACCCCACTAGCTCTGATAGTGGGACCAAAATCGTTGACGCTACCAGTGACAGCTTGGATATAAACGGCCATGATGAGTACAAGGGCAAGTATCTCTACGCCGTGGTCACCGCCGACGTGACGGGCACGGGCACGGTGGTGACCAACTCCATCGCGGTGGACTATGACGCCACGGTGAGGGTGAAGAAGGACGGCGAGACTGACGGCGTGGACGACACGGGATACAAGGTGTATCTGGTGCCGGAGGGCGTTGGCAGTCCGGACTTTGGCGGCCCGGCGGCCGACATCGTGACGGCCACATACAGCGGAGCCGACGGCAAGTTCACGGCCACGCTGAAAGGCGGGACCACCTACACCGTGTATGTGAACGCGGTGGAGGGAGAGACGGGCGCCGATGCCATCGTGACTGCGGGTAAGCAGGTCAAGCCGGGCGGCATCGAAGCGACGGTGGAATACTTCTCGGTCAACGAGGTGGCGACGCAGCAGAAGAAAGCTGAGGACAGCGACGGCACAAAAATCGGCGAAGATCTGTCCGATATGGCGGAGACTGTCTTCACACTGGGCTCCACCACAGTGGACGACGGCGATGGCGTGTTGACGGGGCAGAGGGTCACCGCCAAGGCGTCCAAGACGTGGGTGGATGACTACCACGCGGACTGGGGCCACGGGGATACGGCGACGCTCAACTACAACACGACTTCGGACGGACGGCAGAACGCCGAGACGGCCCATGGGACGGGAATCACGGTGCCGGTGACGCAGAAGACCTATGTGGGCTTCCAGCTGCACCGGAACCTCCATGCCGTGATGGGCAACATCTTTGCTTACAGCTCTGCCACCAGCGCGAGGATCGTGGACAAAGGCGAAAATGTGCCTACGCTGACCAGCGGCGAGTACGTCTTCAAGGCGAAGTCTGTCACCAAGAACGGCGGCAACGAGGGCGTGATCAAATTCTTTACCACGACGGGCGACGACGGCGTGCCCACGGGGACGTATACCCTGAAGGTGACGACGGTGGACGGCACGGTGTGGGAGAAGACGGTGGATTATAGCACCTCCTACGATGACACTTCGATCGTGAGTGCCCCTGAGAAAGTTGGGCACCAGATCAAGGTCGAGGAAGACGCAAGCGGGCCCGAAAACCACACGCTGTTTACGGTGGTGCTGAATGCCGCCCAGCCGAAGCTGCAGGTGGGCGACAACATTGAAACCGTCCCGGCTGTGGCGGTGAACAACAGCCCGCAGACGGCCAACGCCAGGTGGAGCGATTATTACCTCCAGCACGGAGGGAAGACCATCAATGTCACTGTGTCCAATACGGGGAATACGGACATGGATCCCGTGACGATGACTCTGACAGAGGGCGGGAGCAGTGTTGCCCTCGCCACCCAGCCTGTCGAGGGCACCTATACCGGGTCCGGCGGGGTCACCATCTCCGATTTGCCCGCGAGCGGGACTTTCGCTCTGGCGGGGGAGAGCAAGTCCAAGACCTTTACCGTCACGATCCCGGCGAATATCCAGGTGAACCAGGTGAAGGACTATGTCTTCACCTTTACGACAGGCGAATTGGCCAACAAGAGACAGGTGACGTACAACCTGGATCTGGAGTTGAAGCCGCTGACGGTGACGGCGGTGGGGGCGCCTGTGACGGATGACGGGACGACCTATAAGGTGCCGGAGACGAAGCCGTTCACGCTGACGACGGACAAGGCGCTGGAGGACATTCCGAGCGAAGTAAAGGTAGCCACCGGCACGAGTGACGACGTGGTGTACGAGTGGTACGCCGTGAACTATGGCGCCACGGTCACGCTGGATTCGGACACGGGCAAACTGAAAGCGAACGGAGTGGATCAGGAGCCGGTGAGTGACGGCGATGGGGTGAGTTCCGACGGCAAGACCTTCACCGTGGACAAGGCGAAGCACGCGGGCAAGAGCATCTATCTGGTGGCGCGGGGCACGGGATTGAATGGAAACGTGGTCGGCGCGGCCACCAACAGCGCGGCTCCGGGCGAGGTTTTGCCGCCGCACTTCACGGTGCCCTATGAGGGCAAGGTGACGGTGATGGAGAACGCCACGCCGGTGTCCAGCGACAAGGCCACGAATTACACCGTGGTGCTGGTGGAGACGGACAAGACGCCGAGTGATGCTGTTGAGAACACCAGTATGTTCACCCTGGAACACTCCGGCGGCGAGGACGGTGTGTGGAAAACCAAGGCTGAGCAGGGGTTGACGCCCGGCGTGGTCTATGAAGTGTGGACCAACGCGGTGGGCGGCGATTCCAACACCGACCATCTCCGGAATAGCGGCGAGACGCTGGAGGGCGTGGATGATACGGCCACGGTGGTCTACCACAGAGTTGAGCTGAGCCAGGTCACGGTGAGCAACAGCCCCTATGACGACAACATCAAAAAGGAGACCAACGACAGCTTCTACACCAAGGGGACCGGAAACACGGAGACCGGTGCGCCGGACAAGGCCACAGCTTACGTCAATGATACGGAAATCGCCACAACCGACATCAATAAGTGGGTCCAGAGCGGCACGGCGGTGACGTTCCAGTATGAAGGCTGGAAGGACGCCTATACCATGGCCTGGAGCGCGGGTGTGACCGATGGTAGCACCAGCAGTTCCACTACGGGGGCCACGTCCGAGCCGTATACCGTGAACGATGAGACCAAGGTGGGGGTCACGCTGACGCTGAAGCTCCACAATGTGACAGTCTTTGTGGTGGGATTGAGCGGCACGGTGGACGAGGTCACGCTGACGGGCGACAACGGCATCACCTTTACCAACAAGGCGACGTCTTCGAGTGGCTATGTGAAGGGCATTCAGACTTCCGCGGAGACCATTGCCGTGAGAAATAATGTGGTCTTCCGGCTTCCCGATGGGACGTATACGGTGGCGGCCACAGGCGTAGACGGCACAACGGTGAGCGGATACCGCGAGCCCCACCAGGATGAGAATTATGATACCCATAATTCAAGTCTGAGTATCACCGCGGGGACGCACAGCACGCTGGACGTGGTGGTCCATTCCACGGCCCAGAGTATGCAGGTGGAGGACAACGCCAACACGGTGGACGACGCAGCGGAGAATGGGTCGGGCATCGCGTCTTATGAATCGAGCCCCAACAATGGCACGGTAAATCAGACGATCACATTGCCCTACGGGTATGATACGAAGACGCTGACCCTGACGGTCAGTAACATCAGCACCGATGAGGACACGCTTCACGACGTGAAGATGGACACCGACGGGCTGGCCGCCGATGCGGAGGGGAAGATCACCGCTGTGGGGACCAATCTGAACGGAGACTCTGACCTGGATAAAGGGGCGAGCACCACGGCCACTGTGACCATTGCCCAGGGGTTGACTGTGGGCGACTATGTGTCCGAGCTGGTATTCTCCTTCAACAGCACGGATGGAGTTGATGACACCCAGGCCAAGGTGACCTATACGCTGACGGTGACGGTGAAGCCGACGGAGTTTAAGACGGTGACGGTGGAGAAGGACGGCGGCGAAATCACCGATCTGTTGAAGCCGACGGAGGGCCTGAAGCTGAAGAAATGGACCACGGAGGAGAATGACCTCTGGGGCAAGAGTTCGAGCAGCGGTGACGCCAATTATCTGGACGAGACCACCGACTACACCTATCAGTGGTATCACGGGCCGGTCACGGGGCCCGCGCCCACGGTCAGTTGGGGTGGCGGCGTGGTGACGCTGAGCGATACCAGCGTGGAGGCGATCGGTGGCCAGACCGGCGAACAGCTGGCGGCCAACCAGGTGCAGAATTATGAGGGCCAGAGGCTCTATCTGGTGGTCATGGCCAAGAGCGACAGCAAGAAGGTCATCAACGCGGCCATCTCCGATGGCGTGACGGTGGGGTATACGGGCAAGGTGAAGTTCCAGAAAGACGGAGACGAAGCGACCGCCGACCCCGGCTATACGGTGGAGTTCCGCTCCGGAGCGGAGAGGGTGAAGGCCAACTGGAACGAGACCACGCATACCTACGAGAGCGAGAGCCCGCTGGATCCCAACAAGACGTATGACGTGTATGTGGGGGCCTATCAGGGCGCGGCGGACGCCACCGAGAATGTGGGCACGATGACTGGCCCCACGTCCCCGGTCACTGTCGAGGTCTTTACGGTCCACGCGGCCACGACAACGAAGAAGGACTTTGACCCCGCCTACGCAGATGATAGCCTGACGGAAACGAATGTCGAAGTAGGGGTCTACCTGGATACGGATACCGGCAAGGAACACGACTTGAAAGGCAAGACGGTATTGCGGGGCCAGAGCGTGACGGCGGCAGTTTCCAGCGAGCCCTGGACCCAGGACTACCACGGCGACTGGGGCACGTCTGACAGCGGGACCATCGCCAGCTACGATGAGGATAAGCAGACCGCCGAGAAAGCCAAGGGGACGGGCAAGAGCCTGGGCGCGGTCACGAAGCATACCTGGGTGGGGCTGCAGCTTCACCAGAACACCTATACCATCACCGGCACGGTGAGCGGCGATGGCACGGTGAGCCAGGTCCAGGTGACGGGGACGACGACGGGCGGCTCGAAAAAATTTACTGAGACGGAGAGCGACGGGTACACCAACGGGCAGACGGTGAGCTTCACCGTGGTGGCGGGGACGTACAACATCGCCGCGACGGAGGGAGACCGTACGGTGATCGCCTCCATGACCTGGGAGGGCGAGGACCAACACTCCAAGACGATCACGGACAAGACGGTGCCGGACGCCACGGGGAAGAAAACGTATGAATTTACGGTGGAGCTGGTGGACGCCAGCGCGCAGTTGACGGTGAGGGATAACGACGAGACGGAGACCCACAGTGTCGTCGCCGAGCCCACCGGCCGGAAGAGCAACGCCCATGTGGAAAACGAGGTGACGCGCTACTTCCACCACATCGGCAATACCGCGGAGGACGCCAGTATCGAGGGGCAGAAGGAATACAAGCTGACGGTGGAGAACACGGGCAACGTGGACTTCAATACGGTCGAGGTCAAGGCGTTCTATGTGGAGGATCCGGACGACCTGAAGACTGCTGACTACTTCGGAACCTCCAGCAACTGGGAATCGTCTACTGACAGCGCTAGTATCCAGGCGCTGGACTATGTGGAAACCCTCACGCCCAGCGGCAAGGCGCTGTCGGCGGGAAGTTCGGAGACCGACGCGGTGACCATCACACTTTTGGACACCGCCGCGCACAAGGACGGCGGGGCCATCGTCTTCCGCTTTGAGGGCGAGACGGATGACGGCGAGGAATGCGTGGCCTACTATGTGCTGGATCTGACGGTGGAGCAGCTGCCCATCGTGGGCGTAGAGGGCCAGGCGGAGGACAGCCAGGGCACCGTGCTGTCGAAGGACGCTATACTCGGCGTGGGCGACAAGGTGGAAGTGAAGGGGTATTCCACCGGCGCGGCTGACGAAGGGCTGGAGAGCGTGACGGTCGAGACCAGCACGAAGCCCAATACCGGCACGGCCAAGGAGAACGAGCTGACCGACGATGACGTGAAGTTCGCGTGGTTCTGGTCGAATGAGTGGTTGTCGAAGGAGCAGCTGAACGGCGCTGTGACGTTGGGCAGCGATGGTCTGAGCGTGAACGCGGGCGCGGGCGCGAGGTTGGAGGCCCGGACGGTGGGCAAGACCCATACGCTGACCAAGGAAGATCTGGCCGGGTACCTCTACCTGGCGGCCTATGCGCCTGACAACGACAATGTGAACGCCAGCGGCGTGGCCTGGTACGGCACCAATGAGACGGGGGAGGTGTCGCCGCCCTTTGAGACCCAGAAGGTCTGCACCATCCAGGTGACGTTGGACGGTGAGATCCAGCCGCTCCACGGCAAGACGGAGCCGGGGTACGCCCCCTTCTACCTCTCGACCGATCCGAACAGTCGGGACGGGGCCATTGAGGTGACGAAGGATAACTGGGAAGGCGCGAATCAGCGGTACAGCGTGGGCGTGGATGAGAACAAGACCTACTATGTGTTCGCGCCCAGCTACAAGGGAAGCACGACGTATGTGAACACCAGGCTGACGGTGGGCAAGCAGGCGGATGGCCCCGCCAAGTTGGAGGCCACGGTGCCCTATTGGACGGTGAAATGGACGCCCAATGTGGATGTCAACAACACCTATGACGGGCTGGCGGCCTACCTGCCCGGCAGCATAGGTTCCGGCAAAGACATTAACCGGATCCAGGACGCGCTGAGCGTGAAGGTGTCCAGCGACAAGGCTGAGACGAGCTTCGAGACCAACCTGCCCGCCTCCGGCACCCCGGTGCTGGACGGGATGCGGGTGCAGGTCAATGTGGCGGCCAACGCGAAGAACAACAATGCCTCGCCGAAGGGCTGGGATGAGTTCCAGGGGTATCACACCCTGACGGCCACGGGCTGGGAAGTGGAAGGTCAGAGCAGCGGCATCGGCTATCCCACGGACGGCAACGTGGTCGAGGGCGATGCGGTGACGGTGACTGCGGCGCAGACCTTCTCCGCCACGCTGGCCCAGAAGCTGTTTGACGTGACGTTCAAGGTGAAGGACGTGACTTCGCCGGTGGCGGAGGCGTCCATCACCGGGGCCACCCTGACCCTGCGGGGCGAGCCGACGGTGAGCCTCGACCCCAAGACCGCAACGCCGAGCGGCGACGGCAAGAATGACGACACGGTGACCTTCACGGGCGTGCCGGCGGCGAACTATACCATCGCCGCCACCGCCGCCACGGACACGGTGGTGAAGGGGTACACCTGGAACAGCGATGAGGTGGACGCCACCGGCGAGAATGTGGAGGTCACCGCTGACGAGACGAAGAACAAGAACGAGAAGAACACCATCCAGATCGAGACGATGCGGTATCAGATCCGGTGGACAGACGACACCGCGTGGGCAAAGGACAGCGGTATGACTCTCGTCCCTGGTACCACTTATGCACCCAACGCGAGCTTTGAAGAGAAGTGGGCCTACGGTGACGCCACGGCGAAGGGCACCTACTACGTCCGGCTGGAGAACGTGGGCAACACCACGGTGAGCGGCCTGACCATCGCTCCCAGCGGGTCCGACGCCCCCTACACGGTGGATCTGGCGGCCGCGTACCACTCCGGTGACGGGGCAATCGACCAGCCGGGGACGTGGAGGCACAATTTGACAGAATCCTTTGACCTGGCCCCCGGCCAGAGCGTCACTTTCAAGGTGAGTTGGGACGAGACGTCCACACCCACGGATGTGGGCAACTACGAGAAGAAGCTGACCGTGTCGCAGGCCGTTGGCAATCCCACGGCGACTTTCGAGGACGGAACGGCTCTGGCCGACAACCCCTACACGGCGAAAGCAGAGATCGGGAAGGCTGTGATCACCAGGGCCAAGGCCACGGGCATTGACGCGCCTGCGAACGGCAACGAGCCGGACGGCAACGTGGACACCACCGACCTCTGGCCGACCGACAGCCTGAAGAAAGATCCCCCGGCCAGCAATCCCAAGGTCGAGTGGAGCTATACCGACCCCGCCGATGGGGAGGTCAAGACGATGAAGCCGGGCGAGAAATTCGAGCCGGGCCGGAAGTACACCGTCACGGTCACCTACACCCCCGACGACAACCACCAGTTTGACGATGCGTACACCACGGATGTGAAGGATCCGGGGCCGGGTGTTGTCGATCCGAGCGAGAACACGGGCTACACCATCCAGGGCAAGCAGAATGGTGTGGACGGCGCCGAGGTGAAGGTGGACGAGGGCGGCAACCTGACCATGAGCTATACCTTCGCCCCCACCGCGCCGGAGCTGGTGGTGGTGGCCACCAGCATCTACCCAAGCCCCTCGGCTGTGAAGCAGGGACAGATCGACAGGTTCAACGTGAAAGCGGACGGGAAGGTGGCCGTCTACTACGTGGTGGTGAAGGCGGACACGGTCTCCGCTGAGCCCAGCGCCGAGGACATCATCACCGCCGCCAAAGGCGAGACAGTGGCTGAGCTGACGACCCTCGTGGATAAAAACGTGGTTCCTGACATCGATCCGGCCACGGGGCTGGAGGCGCCCATCGTCCTGAACGGGCTGGAGAACGGCACCGCCTACATGGTCTATGCCGCCGCGGTGATGACGGGGACGCCGGTGGGTGACGCGGACGCTATTGCCGCTGCCGCCGCCAACGCCGGAACGGACAAGGACGGCTTTACCACCGCCTACCGCGTGGAGGCCAAGCTGCCTGATGATAAGGCGGCGGAGAATGACAGCTACATCACCGCGCCGGATCACAGCGAACTGGACGGCGGCGCGACGGTGGGTTACGTCCAGGCGGCGGACACGGATAGGTCCATCGGCGCCGGCGGCGACGTGGAGACTAACGCGGTGAAGACGGGCACGCTGGAGGTGGTCATCCAGGTCGATGACGACTTCAGCTTCGGCGGCTGGACGGTGGATCCGGATGGCGCCGGAACATTCGGCGGGGCGCCCACCACGGGGAGCTCCGGCGGCGGAAAGACCTCCTATACGTCGAACTTTACCCCCAGCGCCAACGCCACCCTGACCGCCAAGTTTGGCGCCCTGCCGGGGCTCCAGCTGGCCGGCAATGCCAGAGGCAACCAAATCGACAGGAAGTACGCGGAAAACCTGGATATTCTCAACCCCGCTGACGGCGCCAGGGCCACGAACACCGGATCGGGCGCCCTGCTGGGGACGGGTAAGCTGATCATCACCCCGCGCTATGAGGAGGACGGGAGCCCCTATGATCTGGGGAAGCACCTGGCCGCGGAAGATTTGAAGAAGAGCAACTTCTTCGACATTACAGAGGGTCAAACCTATGACAGCGGAGGCAGCTCCACGGATTACAACTGGACGCTGGGCGCCGGGGGCTACGGCGAATTCACCGTCAAGCCCTGGAGTACCGACGGCGAGGCCCCCTGCGACGCCAACAAGGGCACGGGCGAGGCTGACTTCAACCGTCTGAGCGCCAAGTTTGCCCAGGACAACGAGGCCAAGAAGGGTGCGGCGGGCTACGATCCCAACGTCCAGTACAAGCCGGGCTCTGGGAACCCGGAGGCCGCGGACTATATAGAGGCGGTGGGCGTCTATCTGGGCACCATCTGGGTCTATGACGACGGAGCCAGCAACTATGGCGAGGGCAACCGGTATGTCACCTACGACAAGATGGATATCAAGATCGAGGTGGTGGACGAGGGCTGGTCCGGCCGACCCATGGACAAGACATGGGACCTGAACCCCAGGGCCAACGGCAACAAGACCACCGGCACTCTGGACGGCGATCTGAGCGCACTGGGACTGCAGAAGAACTCCGACTGGAAGATGGAAAAGGTCAACCCCGCGGGCTATGAGGAGGACGCCAAACGGGTGTTCCGCATGGTGAGCGGCAACCTGAGTGCCTGGGGCTCGGAGCGTTTGGTTTGGGATCCCGCGCGGGAAATCTCCCAGAGCGATTATGTATTTGAAGAGAGAACCCTTGAGCCGGGTTACCGGGACTTCAACTACAAAGCGGACAAACTGGCCGAGTTGGCCGCCAAGGACGGTTACAGCAGCGCCTATACCGGCGGCGCGGCCAGCGGCGATCCCATCACCGCCCAGCGGGGCGACACGGTGCGGTTCTCCCTGACCCTCTACAACAGCGACAACAACGCCAGCACCAAGTATATGGACCTGACCTACTACGACACCAGGCCGGACGTGAGCCTCACCACGCTCACCGGCATGGCACGGGTAGGCAGCACGCTGAGAGCCCAAGTGGGTGTGGACCGCAACGACGGCGGACCCAGCGCCCAGCCGGGCTATGTCACGCATAACCTGCAGGACGACTACGGCGTGGGGGAGAACGGGACCTACGACGTGGCGGTGCGGTGGTACCGGGTGAACGCCGGTGTGACCGTCTCCGGCACGACCGAGGCGGAGCAGGTGGCGTGGCTGGCGGCGCAGGCCGAGGCGCCGGGCAGCGGCGTGGTTTTGGTCCAGAAGACCGGCGCGGGCCACACCGGCAATGACGCCCTGAACTATACCATCACCAAGGCGGACCTGGGCAAGCAGATCTACTGCACCATCCAGGGCGACGACGTCTACTATGTGGGCAGCGGCGCCAAGTCGCGGTATGTGGGATTGTCGGTGAACATTCAGGCCTGGCGGTCCGGCACCGAGGAGACTGTGGCCGGGACGGGCGTCACGGCCAGCTTTGGCAGCGCCAACGCCCAGGCCCCCGGCTCGCTGGCCCTCAACACCGCTGGGGCTCCCAAACTGAAGGCCAACCAGACGGTGGGCGAGAGGTACTTCTTCAACCACTGGGACGCCATTCTGGCCCAGACCAAGACAGAGGCGGGAGGAAGCACAGAAGGGCCGACCCGGAATGAGCGGGGAAGCTTCGCCCCGTCCAAGACCGATCTGGAAGTGACCCACACGCTGGATACCACGCTCGATGCCGATGACAGCGCGAGCGGCGTGACCTACGATCTGAAGAGCTACACCATCGTGGCGTACTACGATCTGCTGCCCACGCTGGGGATCGAAAACAGCCCCTTCAAGCTGTATAACGATCCCACCTCGACCGCGCCGGTGCTGAACTATGTGAGCAACGACGGCGGCGACAACGACGGGGACGCGGTGAGCGATCTGACCATCGTCATCAAGCCCCAGGCCGGCGCCAGCTTCCGCGATCCGACCAAGAACGACGCGGGCATCACCCTGACGGTGGGCGGAGACGGCCAGTTGACCTTCGTCAAGAGCGGCGCTGAGGACCTGGACGGCAGCTACACTCTGAGCGCCGATTGGATCACCGCCAACCTGCTCACGGGCAGCTACGACATCACCTTCTACGACAACATCAAGGGCAGCAAGGCGGGCGGAAACGCCGCCTACGACAAGACGGTCACGCTGGTGGTCACCGCGGACGGCGTGCCCTTCAAGGTCCAGACCGCCGACCACGACGAGAACGCCGAGGACGACGTTCACACCTACTGGGGCAAGGTCAGCACGGATGGCACCACCTATACCGCACCGGAGGCCGAGGGCATGGCGCCTGTGGGCGGCACGGGCAACATCTACGCCCAGGCGGAGCCCGGCTACAAGTTCAAGGAGTGGCAGCTGGCCGAGGGCGACACGAAGAGCACGATCGGCGATCCCACCAGCGCCAGCACCACTTTCGAGCCCGGCGATCCGGACGCGGTGGTGAAGGCGGTGTTCGAGGTTGCGGGCTTCGACGTGAAGGAGCCCGACCCGGATACGCCGGAGGATCCGAGTAAGGACAAGGACCTGCCCGATCCGACAGAGACCAATGGGTTCAGCGCTACGGCCACGGCCCAGGCCAGCGCCTTCTACGGCGATGACGCGTTGACCTCCGCCAGCGGCGGGGCGCTGGTCATCCGCGGCGACGCGGACGAGAGCGTGGCCGCGCAGCAGAAGTTCAACGTGGCGATGGCCAGCGAGGACGATCTGACCCAAGCGGGCATCACCGACCCGGAGCGGGTGGCGAACTTCCTGGCCGCCACCACGGGCGACGGCGCGTGGATCCAGCTGGCGGGCACGGGCGCCAACGGCGCGTATGAAGCGCTGGGGGCCAACGGCACCGTTCAGGTGAAGATGGTGGACGGGAAGTCCGCCAAGGGCGTCCACGTGAAGAAGGCGGCGGGCGCCGACGTGACCAACGAGCTGGTGGTCTATCTGAAGGTCACGGAGACCCACATCAACCAGCCGCCGAAGATCGTGCCCTACACCGTGGACGTGATGACCAGCCCGCTGGTGATCGAGACGGCCAACATGACCAGCGACACCGTCAACGACGCCGAGGCCGACGGCGCGGCGTACAAGGCGGCCTATGAGGATCCGGCCACAGGCGTGGCCGACCACTCCCTGGACCACGGGGACGAGGTGCTGGGCAAGTACTTCGCCTATGTGAACATTCACAACCAGCACAACACCGCCGACACGGTCCACAACGGCATCACCACCGCCGAGAGCGCCAGCTACGGCAAGTGGAGCGTGACGCCTGAGACCTTCCGCTACAACACGGCGGACGACACCTACACCTTTACCTACACCTACACCGGAACCGACACGGCGAACCACACGGACCAGTATGACTACGCCGCCGCCGAGGCCAAGATCGTGGTGGCGGTGAAGGCGCCCCCGGTGAGCCTGACTTTCCAGGACGCGCGGAGCAACGACGAGGACGTGGACGACAGCGCCACCGTCATCACCCCGGCCAACACCGACCCGACCAACTTTAAGACCGCCGGGCCCGCCGATGAGGTGTTCCGCACCGGCGAGCAGATCACCTATCTGGACGCCGAGCCGGTCTACACCGTGACCCTGGAGGGGCTGGGCAATATCAGCGACATCACCGTGACCCAGGAGCTCCACGGCTTCGCGGTGACGGAGGGCGATCTGGAGAGCGTCGGCACCACCATTGACGGCTCGGAGACCGTCACAGTCACGCTGGAACTCACAGACCTTGCCAGCGACGGCAAGGCGGGGGTGTGGGCCGGGCGCCACAGCGTCAGCTTCACCGTGGCGGGTAAGACCCAGGCCGGCGACGCCATTGAGGCCACCTACGAGCTGGAGATCGAGGTCCTGCCCAGGACGATCCCGGAGGTACACGTGACCACCCAGCCGGACAAGGATCCCACCGTGACCGGCAAGGATCCCACCGATCCCACCAAGCCCGATGTGGACCTGACCGAGCCCGTGGACAACCCGAAGCACCCGGAGCCCCCGGTGGAGGATGTGACCGTCACCACCGACCCGAAGGACCCGGAGAAGGTGGTCGTGGAGGTCAAACCCAATCCCAACTACGTCTTTGAGGACCCGGAGACCCCGGAGAAGCCGGAGGATGACTACACCATCGACGACAAGCCCGGCACCGAGCCCGGCGTGGACGTCGCCCAGGACCCGACGACCGGCGTGCTGACCTTCACCAAGGCCCAGAGCCTGGGCATCGGCGCCAAGTTTGACGGCTTCGAGCGGGCAGACCAGGGCAAGAACATCACCGATGTGGAATTCCAGGTGAAGTCCACGGACGACGTGAAGTATCCCATCACCCATAAGGACGCGCCCACCTACGGCGTGGACTGGTACTGGGCGATGGAGGCCACGCCGGACACGCCCATCCAGCCGGACAGCGACGACGCCATCCTGCAGTACGCCACCACCTACATCGCCACCATCTTCCTGGATCCCGACACCGACAACTATATCTTTGCCGACTTTGACAAGTTGAGCGCCACGTTCAGCGAGTACACCTACAAGCACGGGACCCCCGGCGAGTTCTACGCCACGCTGGAGGCCATGGCGGGCAAGACCCAGGGCGTGGTGGACAAGACCGAAGATGGCCGCTACGTGCTGCGCTATCCCTTCACCGTGCCCAACCGCGGCGGTGGCGGCGGTGGCGGCGGCGGTGGCGGCGGCGGGACCGACGAGACCGTCTGCCCCAACCAGGTCAGCTTCCTGCTGGGTCTCTACGGCACCACCAATGACCCGGTGATGGAGATGGTGGCCGACAAGGGCAAGGTCAAGAGCGTGCCCACCGTCCAGGCCGTGGAGGGCTACAAGTTCCTGGGCTGGAGCCTGAAGTCGCCCACCGGAGACGCGGACGTTGACGCCAAGCGGGAGCTGGTGGATCCCAAGAGCGCGACCATCACCGGCGACACCGTGTTCTACGCGGTCTATGAGCCCGTCTACACCCTGCCGGAGCGTCCCTTCCACGAGCACTACGTCATCGGCTACCCCAACGGCGAGTTCGGACCGACCGATGACATCAACCGGGCCAGCGTGGCCACCATCATCGCCAGAGCGGTGCTGCCCAACTTCGTGGAGGGCGCGGACTACGGCAATCCCGGCGGCTACTCCGATGTGGAGGGTCACTGGGCCGCCAGCGCCATCGCCTACTGCTCCAAGTACGGCGTGTTCCAGGGCTATGAGGACGGCACCTTCCGGCCCAACCAGTCCATCACCCGGCAGGAGCTGGCCCTGGTGGTGGCCCGGCTCAGCGGCGTCAAGGCCACCAAGGAGCTGCCCTTTACCGACATGGGCGACGCCGGCGACTGGGCCGTGGACGGCATCTACACCGCCTATGTCAACGGCTGGGTCAACGGCTATCCCGACGGCACCTTCCGTCCGCTGAATCCCATCCACAGGGACGAGACGGTGAAGATCTTCAACGCCTACCTCCACAGAGGTGTGGACGAGGCGGGGCTGGCGAAGCTGACGGAGTATGTCCACTCCGGCGTGGCCAGCAACGTGACGGAAAACGGCACCACCGAGTATATGACCTGGCCGGACGTGCCCAAGGACCACTGGGCCTACTACGAGATCATCGAGGCGGCCAACGACCACGAGTACGCCGTGGACGAGACCCAGAGCATGGGCTACACCGTGCCGGAGACCTGGGACAAGTGCTGGATCGACGAGAAGTGGCGTTATCACGACGACCTGACCGACGGCGGCCCCACGGTGGGGCTGCTGTCGGCGGGGTTCCGGACGTGGAACCGATAAGGAGGTGCCAAGGCAATGAAGAAACGCAGTTTCAGCATCCTGCTGGCGCTGGTGCTGGCGGTGGGGCTGGTCTTGTCCGCCGCCGCCGCGGGTTGCCCGTGCAACATCGAGTACCGTCTGGGCGGCAAGGGCGTCACCGCCGATAAGACCACCGCCGCGGTAGCCTCGGACACCAAGCCCGGCGCCAGCACCATTCCCGACGTCCAGGGACTGTCCGGCTGGGTCTTTGTGGGCTGGTCCTCCACCGACCCGGAGAAGGGCCAGGCCACCATGGTGAAGCCGGAGGACGTGCGGGTGACGGGGGACACGGTGTATTACGCCGTGTATGAGCCCTTCCATAAGCACTACGTCATCGGCTATCCCAACGGCGAATTCGGGCCCGACGACCTGATCACACGCGGCAGTGTGGCCACCATCATCGCCCGCGCGGGCTTTGAGGGCGTGCCGGGCGCGGAGAGCTTTGAGGAGGGCACGATCTACGCCAACGACGCCGGGCTTGTGGATGTGGCCGGGCACTGGGCGGAGAGCGCCATCTCCTACTGCGCCAAGCACGGCGTGTTCAACGGGTACGGCGGCGGGCTCTTCATGCCCGACCAGCCCATCACCAGAGAGGAATATGTGGCCGCGGTGGTCCGGCTGGCCCAGGTCACGGACCGGCTGCCGGAGAGCGACAAGACCGCCGTGGAGGACTTTTTGGACATTGACGACGCGATGGAGTGGGCCGTGGCCGACATTCGGACCGCCCAGGCCGCCGGATGGGTGAGCGGCTACACCGGCGGCGAGTATGAGGGGATGTTCCTGCCGGGGAACAACATCCGCAGGGACGAGGCGGTGAAGATCTTCAACGCCTACCTCCACAGAGGCGTGGACGCGGCGGGGCTGGAGGGACTGACGGAGTATGTCCACTCCGGCGTGGCCAGCAACGTGACGGAAAACGGCACCACCGAGTATATGACCTGGCCGGACGTGCCCAAGGACCACTGGGCCTACTACGAGATCATCGAGGCGGCCAACGACCACAGCTATGACGAGAGCAAGACCAGCTTGCCGGAGAAGTGGTCCAAGTGCTGGATCGACCAGCGCTGGCGCTACCACGACGACGCCACCGATACCGGGCCCCTGGGCGGGACCGGCGCGGGGGTGGACATCACGGACCCAAACCCATAAGAGGCAATTCAGGAGGGCCG
>CANQFT010000002.1 GCA_947599925.1 uncultured Oscillospiraceae bacterium
AGGCGTTCTCCGGCTCGTAGCCCGCCTCCACCAAGGTCTCGAAGCCACACTTCATCAGCTCCACCACGCCGCCGCACAGGACGGCCTGCTCGCCGAAGAGGTCGGTCTCGGTCTCGTCGTGGAAGGTGGTCTCCATCACACCGGCGCGGGCGCCGCCGATGCCGGCGATGTAGGCCAGGGCGATCTGGCGGGCCTTGCCGGTGGCGTCCTGCTCCACGGCCACCAGGCAGGGCACGCCCTTGCCCGCCACATAGGTGGAGCGGACGGTGTGGCCGGGGCCCTTGGGGGCGGCCATGAACACGTCCACGCCCTTGGGCGGGACGATCTGCTGGTAGCGGATGTTGAAGCCGTGGGCGAAGGCCAGGGCCTTGCCCTCGGTCATGTAGGGGGCGATGGACTTCTTGTAGACGTCGGCCTGGACCTCGTCGTTGATGAGGATCATCACGATGTCGCCCCACTTGGCGGCCTCCTCCACCGTCTTGACCTCCAGGCCCGCCTTCTTCACGTTCTCCCAGTTCCGGGAGCCCTCCCGCAGACCTACGCACACATCACAGCCGGAGTCCTTCAGGTTGAGGGCGTGGGCATGGCCCTGGGAGCCGTAGCCGATGATGGCGATCTTTTTGCCGTTGAGGTAGCTGAGGTCGCAGTCCTTTTCGTAGTACATCTTTGCCATAGTCGATCCTCTCCTTACATAGAATGATTACTCGATGGGACGTATGCCCGGATAAAACATGGTTTTACGCACCCGCGGCGGCGGCCAGAAGGCCGCTGGAATGGGGCCTCTTACAGCACGCTCTTGCCCAGGTTGAACTCGGTCTTTTCCTTACTGGCGTCCTCGATGGTGTAGGCGCCCCGTGGCCCCAACGGGCCTGTGGCCCGCCGGGGACCCCTCCATTATGATGCTCGGGGTCGGCGGAGCCGCCCCTGCGCAAATTCGCCGCCCGCGGCGAATTTTACGCCGCACGCGCGGCGGCGGCCAGAAGGCCGCTGGAACAGGGCCTTTTACAGCACGCTCTTGCCCAGGTTGAACTCCGTTTTCTCCTTACTTGCATCCTCGATCGTATACGCGCCCCGTTCCAGGGCGACCATGCCGGTGCGGACCAGCTCCAGGATGCCAAAGGTCTCCAGCAGGCCCTGCATGGCCTGGGCCTTGGTCTCGTCGCCGATGAGGGCGATGGTGAGGGACTTGATGGACACGTCGATGATGGAGGCCCGGAAGATGTTGGCCACCTGGATGATCTCGTTTCTCACGTCGGCGGTCTCCGCCTTGACCTTGAACATCACCAGTTCCCGGCGGATGGAGCGCTCCGGGGCCAACTCCTGGACGGAGTAGACACAAAAGAGCTTGCTCAGCTGGGAGATGATCTGGCGGGTAGCGGCGTCGTCCCCCACGACCTCGATGGTGATACGGGACATATCGGGCTCGTCGGTGGTGCCCACGGCCAGGGACTCGATGTTGTAGCCCTTGCGGGAGAAGAGGCGGGACACCTGGGACAAAACGCCGGAGGTGTTGGACACCAACACAGAAAGGGTCCTGCGCTTCACCTGTTCGCTCATATCCGCGTCCCTCCTTAATCCAGCAGGAAATTGGTGACTGGCGCGCCGCCGGGGACCATGGGATGGACCATGGCGTCCTTGTCGATGGCGCACTCGATGACCCAGGGCTGGCGGCTCTCCACCGCCTTGCGGAAGGCCAGCTCAAATTCATCCATCTGGGCGCAGCGGGCGCCCTGGATGCCGTAGGCCTCCGCCAGCTTGACAAAGTCCGGGCCCCGCTCCAGATCGGTCTGGGAGTACCGCTCGCCGTAGATCAGGTGCTGCCACTGGCGGACCATACCCAGAGTGTGGTTGTTGAACACCACCACGATGACGGGGATGTTGTAGTGCTGCAAGGTGGCGAGCTCGTTGCAGTTCATGCGGAAGCCGCCGTCCCCCACGCAGGCCACCACCACCTCTCCGGGGTTGCCGGTCTGGGCGCCCATGGCCGCGCCTACGCCAAAGCCCATGGTGCCAAAGCCGCCGGAGGTGATCAGCTGGCCGGGCCGGGAGAAGTGGTAATACTGGGCGGACCACATCTGGTGCTGGCCCACGTCGGTGGCGATGATGGCCGAGCCGCCGGTGACGGCCTGGATGACCTCCAGCACCTCGTGGGGGTGGAGAATGTCGTCCTTTTTCAGCGGGACCTCCTTGTGGGAGAATACCCAGTTGCGCCAGCTCTCAAAGTGCCGCTCCACCATGCCCTGGTTCAGCAGGGCCAGCACCGCGCGCGCGTCGCCGATGATGTGGTGGGCGGTCTTGACGTTCTTGTCGATCTCGGCCCTGTCGATGTCGATGTGGACGATCTTGGCCTTGGAGGCGAAGGTGGCGGGGTCGGTGGCGACCCGGTCGGAGAAGCGGCAGCCGATGGCGATGAGCAGGTCGCACTCGCTGACGGCGTAATTGCTGGCGTGGGAGCCGTGCATCCCGATCATGCCGGTGAAGAGGCGGTGGTCGCCGGGCAGGGCGCCGCCGCCCATGATGGTGGAGGCCACCGGGGCGTCCAGGGTCTCCACAAACTTGCGGAACTCCGGCACCGCGCCCTTGGAGCGGACCACGCCGCCGCCCACCAGCACCAGGGGCTTTTCGCTCTGGGCGATCAGGTCCAGGAGCTTCTGGATGTCTCCCTTGTCCGGCTCCGGGTCCTTCAGGTCGTGGATGGATTTGCCCAGCAGTTTGGCCAGCCGGCCGTGCTGGGCGTGCTGGTCCAGGGGCAAGGGCTCAAAGTCGCACTCGTCGGAGGTGACGTTCTTGACAATATCGATGAGCACCGGGCCGGGCCGCCCGCTGCGGGCGATGGCAAAGGCCTCCCGCATCACGTCGGCCAGCTCCCGCACGTCCCGGACCAGGTAGTTGCACTTGGTGATGGGCATGGTGATGCCGGTGATGTCCACCTCCTGGAAGGAGTCCTTGCCGATGAGGTTTTCGTTGACGTTGCAGGTGATGAACACCACGGGCGAGGAGTCGTAGTACGCCGTGGCGATGCCGGTGGTCAGGTTGGTGGCGCCGGGGCCGGAGGTGGCGAAGCACACCCCCACCTTGCCCGTGGAGCGGGCGTAGCCGTCGGCGGCGTGGGAGGCCCCTTGCTCGTGGGCGGTGAGGATATGGGTGATCCGCTCTCCGTAGCCGGAGAGTTCAAATTCGTCGTAGACATTCAGGATGGTGCCGCCGGGATAGCCAAAAACCGTGTCTACCCCTTGTTCCAGCAGGCACTCCATGACAATTCGGGCGCCCCGCATCTTCATGGTCGTGTCCCCTTTCCTAATTTCCCATCACCAGAAGGGCAGTTTGTCTATTATCATACTCCTTACAAACGACTTTTGTCAATTGAAAATGCTTCCGATGGCTCACTGTGGGCAATGCGTCTAAATCTTCCATGAAATTTTCTGGTTTTTCCGTGAAAACGCTGGACAAATCCAGGAAAAAAAGGTATGATAGACGGTAAGTACGTTGGGAACCCCATATCTTCCGAACTGGAGAGGTGAAAGCAATGGTACATCGTTTCTTCGGCGGCGTCCACCCCCACGGGAACAAGGAAGCCACCGAGCGCGTCTCCATCGCACCTCTGGCCGAGCCGGTACCCCAGGTGGTGCTGCCCATGTCCCAGCACGTGGGCGCGCCGTGCCGCCCCACCGTGCAGGTGGGGGATGCGGTGAAGGTGGGCCAGGTGGTCGGTGAACCCACAGGTCTGGGCGCGCCCATCCACGCCAGCGTCTCGGGCAAGGTCATTGCCGTGGAGCCCCGGCCCCACACCAACGGCAGCCCGGTGATGGCCGTGGTCATCGAAAACGACGGCCTGAACACCGCCGCCGACCCCATCCCTGTGCCCGCCCCTGTGGAGAAGCTGACCCCGGAGCAGATCATCGACATCGTCCGTCAGGCCGGCATCACCGGCATGGGCGGCGCCGGCTTCCCCACCCACGTCAAGCTCTCCTCCGGTCTTGGCAAGGTGGACACCGTCATCCTGAACGGCGCCGAGTGCGAACCCTACATCACCGCCGACCACCGCCTCATGCTGGAGAGCCCGGAAAAGGTCATCCAGGGCGGGCGCATCCTCATGCGCTGTCTGGGCCTCACCAAGCTCATCATCGGCGTGGAGGCCAACAAGATGGACGCGGTGGAGGCCCTGAGGGCCAAGGCCCCGGCCGACGTGGAGGTCCGGCCCCTGCGGGTGCGCTATCCCCAGGGCTCGGAAAAACAGCTGATCCAGAACATCACCGGCCGGCAGATCCCGCCCGGCGGCCTGCCCGCCCATGTGGGCTGCGCGGTCTTCAACGTGGCCACCGCCGCGGCGGTGTACGACGCCTGCTATGCGGGCAAGCCCGTCACCCACCGTGTGGTCACCGTCTCCGGCAGAGCCGTGATGAAGCCCACCAACGTGCTGGTGCCCCTGGGCATCCCCCTCCAGACCCTGGTGGACGCCGCGGGCGGCTTCAAGGGCGCTCCGGGCCGCATCCTGTCCGGCGGCCCCATGATGGGCGTGGCCCAATTTGACCTGTCCGCCCCGGTCATCAAGGGCACCAACGCCCTGTTGTGTCTGCAGAACCGGGAGTTCACCCCCACCCCCGCGGGCGTCCTGACCTGCATCCACTGCGGCCGGTGCGTGGGGGCCTGTCCCATGAAGCTGACCCCTCTCTTCTTCAACCAGCGCTTCGGCGCGGGCCGGTATGAGGAACTGGAGGGACTGCGGATCCTGGACTGCATCGAGTGCGGCTCCTGCGCGTACTCCTGCCCGGCCCACATCCCCTTGGTCCAGGCCATCCGGGCCGGCAAGGTGGAGGTCCGCAGGCTCCAGGCCGAGGCCAAGGCCGCCGCAGAGGCCGCCAAGGCCGAGGAAGAGGCCCAGAAGGAGGCGAGTGTAAAATGAGCGAAAAGGAAACCAATGTCCAGACCCGCCCCTTGTCTGTGGCCTCCTCGCCGCACCTTGGCACGGCGGACTCCACCCCCGGCATCATGCTGGACGTGATCATCGCCCTCATTCCGGCCCTGGTCAGCGCGGTGTGGTTCTTTGGGCCCCGCGCTCTGGTGCTGACGCTGGTGACGGTGTGCGCCACGGTGGGCTCGGAGTGGCTCTACCGCAAGCTGATGAAACAGCCCACCACCATCGGCGACCTCTCCGCGGCGGTGACGGGCGTACTGCTGGCCATGTGTCTCCCCGCCAGCACACCCTATTGGGTGGCGGCCATCGGCGGCGTCTTTGCCATCGTCATCGTCAAGCAGCTCTTCGGCGGCCTGGGCAAGAACTTCATCAACCCCGCTCTGGGCGGCCGGGTGTTCCTCTTCGCCTCCCTGCCCTCCTTCATCAGCCGCTACGCCGCCCCTGGCCGGGACTTCTGGACCAGCGTGTGGTCCAGCGCGGACGTGGTCAGCGAGGCCACGCCCATGGCCGCCCTCCACACGGGCCAGCTTCCCCAGAACCTGACCCTGCAGCAGCTTCTGGTGGGGGAGCACGCCGGGTGTCTGGGCGAGGTGGCGGCGCTGATGCTGCTGGCCGGCGGGGTGTATCTGGTGCTCCGCAAGGTCATCTCCCCGCGCATCCCCCTCTTCTACATCGGCACCGTGGCCGTTCTCACCTTCCTGTTCCCCTTGGGCGGGGTGGGGCGGCTTGACTGGATGCTCTACAACCTCTTCTCCGGCGGGTTGATGCTGGGCGCCATCTTCATGGCCACCGACTACGTCACCAGCCCCGTCACCCCCACAGGCCGCACGGTGTACGCCATCGGCTGTGGCGCGCTGACGGTGTTCCTGCGGTACTTCGGCATCTATCCCGAGGGCGTGTCCTTCTCCATCCTGGTGATGAACATTCTGGTGTGGTCGCTGGACAAGGCCTTCCTGCCCCACCGCTTCGGCACACCCTGGTTCAAGAAAAAGGCAAAGGAGGCGAGCAAGTGATGGCCGAGACCAAGACTGAGAAAAAAGCCTCTTCCAGCGCCTACTACATCCGCATCATCGGCACTCTCTTTGCCATCACGGCCATCGTAGCGGTCCTGCTGGCCGGGGTCAACGCTCTCACCGAGGGCCCCATCGCCCGCCACGCCGAGGAGACCAAGGCCCAGGCCATCGCCCAGGTCATGCCCGGCGCGGACGGCTTTGAGACCCTGGCCACCCCCGACGGGATGGACGACGTGGTGGAGGTCCTGCTGGCCCAAAAGGGCGGCCAGGACATGGGCTACTGCGTCCAGACCTCCACCAACGGCAACGACGGCGCCATTGAGCTGATGGTGGGCATCGACCAGAGCGGCGCCGTGACCAGCGTCTCCATCCTCTCCCAGAAGGAGACCATGTACACCAACAAGCACGGCGAGCTCATCGCCAACTTCCCCGGCAAGTCCGGCTCTGTGGCTCTGACCCAGGACGGCGGCAGCATCAACGCCATCTCCGGGGCCACCATCACCTCTCGCGCGGTGACAAAGGGCGTCAACAGCGCCCTGGCCGCCGCAAACTTCTATCTGGAAGGAGGCGCGCAGTAATGGCGGAAAACACCAGTGTCCAGACGCCCGCGCCGGAGCCTGTCAAGGCCCAAAACAGCGGCCGCGTCAAAGAGATCATGTTGAACGGCCTCATCTTCCAAAACCCCATTCTGGTGCTGTTTTTGGGTATGTGCGCCACGCTTGCCGTCACCACCAGCCTGACAAACGCCATCGGCATGGGACTCTCCACCACGGCGGTGCTGATCTGCTCCAACGTGGTCATCTCCCTGCTGCGGAAGGTCATCCCCAAGGAGGTCCGCATCGCGTGCTATGTGGTGGTCATCGCCGCCTTCGTCACCATCGTGGACCTGATGCTCCAGGCGTTTTTGCCCAGCCTGAGCCAATCTCTGGGCCTCTTTATCCAGTTGATCGTGGTCAACTGCATCATCCTGGGCCGGGCCGAGGCCTTTGCCAGCAAGAACACCCCGCTCTACGCCGCTGTGGACGGCGTGGGCATGGGCCTGGGCTTCACCCTGGCCCTGTGCGCCATGGGCTTTATCCGCGAACTGCTGGGCGGCGGCGCCATCCTGGGCCACCAGGTATTGCCCACCGGCCTCGCCATGATCGCCGCCCCCGCCGGAGGCTTTTTGGTGCTGGGGTGCCTGGTGGCTCTGACCCAGTACATCAAAAACCGCGCCGCTGACAAGAAAGGAGGGGACAAGGCATGAGCCTTTTCAGTCTGGTCTCCCTGGCCCTCACCGCCATTCTGGCGGAGAACTTCGTGCTGGTGAAGTTTTTGGGCATCTGCCCCTTCCTGGGCGTGTCCAAAAAGACGGACACCGCCCTCGGCATGGGCATGGCGGTGGTCTTTGTCATGGGCCTTTCCAGCATGGTCACATGGCTGGTCAACAAGTATCTGCTCTTGCCTCTGGACCTTGCCTATATGCAGACGGTGGCCTTTATCCTGGTCATCGCGGCCCTGGTGCAGTTCGTAGAGCTCTTCCTCAAGAAGTTCATCCCCGCGCTGTATACCGCCCTTGGCATCTACCTGCCCCTGATCACCACCAACTGCGCGGTGCTGGGCGCGGCCCTCATCAACGTCCAGAATCATTACAGCTTCATCCAGTCCATCGCCTTTGGGGTGTTCTCCGGCCTGGGCTTCACCCTGGCCATCGTCCTGTTCGCCAGCGTCCGGGAGCGGCTGGAGTTCGCCAAGTTCCCCAAGGCCTTTGAGGGCTTTCCCCAGGCGCTGATCACCGCGGGGCTCATCGCCATGGCTTTCATGGGCTTCAGCGGGCTGTCCATCGGCTGACATAGCAAGGAAGGAGTGTGAACCGAACATGGTTATTGTATATGCCCTGGCTGTTCTGGCCGGACTGGGCGTGGTATTTGGCGCGGTGCTGGCCGTGGCGGGCAAGGTCTTCGCCGTGGAGGAGGACCCCCGGCTGGAGCCGCTCACCGAGGCCCTGCCCGGCGCCAACTGCGGCGGCTGCGGCTTCTCCGGCTGCGCGGCCTATGCCCAGGCGGTCCTCAAGGGCAAGGCAAAGCCCGGTATGTGTCCCGTCGGCGGCGCCGAGGTGGGCAAGGCCATGGGCGATATTCTGGGCGTGGTGGTGGAGGAGCAGGAGCGCTGTGTGGCCCTGGTCAAGTGCTCCGGCTACGAGGGCCATGCCCAGAAAAAGTATGACTACGACGGCCTCTCCGACTGTCTGGCCGCCTCCCGTCTGCCCGGCGGCGGCCCCAACGAGTGCCCCCACGGCTGTCTGGGCTTTGGCACCTGCGTCAAGACCTGCCCCTTTGGGGCCATGAGCGTGAAAAACGGCGTGGCCACCGTGGACCACGAGCTCTGCGTGGGCTGTATGAAGTGCGCCGCGGCCTGCCCGCGGAACCTGATCGTCAAGGTCCCCTACTCCGCCGACATCACCGTGGCCTGCAACTCCCAGGAGAAGGGCGCGGCCCTGCGGAAATACTGCGACATCGGCTGTCTGGGCTGTAAGATCTGTGAGAAGACCTGCGAGCATGACGCCATCCATGTGGAGGACAACCTGGCCCGCATCGACTATTCCAAGTGCGTCTCCTGCGGCCTCTGCGCCGCCAAATGCCCCCGTCACCTGATCCGGGACGCCCGGCTCAACAAAGAGCACGACGAGCCCATCCCCGTCTCCGACAGCAAGTGGTCAGACGCGTGACCCCGGCGTGAAAAAACCTCCCAGGTCCCTGGACCTGGGAGGTTTTTTCCGGGCAGGACGGCGGCTTCAGTAGGGATTCAGCGGGGCGGAGCCGTCGTCGGCGCCCTTTTCGATGGCCCGGATGACCATATCGTAACCTGCGCCGCCGTTCACCTGGATGTGGACCGTCTCCCCCACCGTCTTGCCCAGCAGGGCCGCGCCCACGGGGGACTCCTTGCTGACGCGGCCGTGGAGGACGTCCTGGCGAACGGTGGTGACCACTTGGTAGGTCTCCTCCACGTCGTCGTCGGGCAGGTAGACGGTGATCTTGTCGTAGAGCTGGGCGCCGTTGGCCGGGCCGGTCTCAGCGATGACCCGCGCGGTCTTGATCATGCCCTCCAGGTAGCGGATGCGGCTCTTGTTGCGGTTGAGCTCCTGCTTGGCGGCCTTGTACTCAAAATTCTCGCTCAGATCTCCAAAGGCCCGCGCCGCCTTCACCGCCTCCAACTGCTGGGGCATCAGCACCAGCCGCCGCCGGTCCAGCTCGGCGCGCATCATGTCCAGATCTTTCTGGGTCAGCTCGTTGTGCATCTCTTTGCCCCCTCTCCTCAGCCTCCGGCCAGAGCGGCCAGGGCGGAGCCGGTCAGGTTGGGATTCGTCCCCTGGACAAAGCGGCTGTAAACCCCCATCTTGGGCCCCAGGGTCGCCATGTCGTCCAGGAGGTAGCGGTTCAACAGCGGACAGCGGTAAAAGGTGGTGCCCTCGGCGGCGATGTTCACCGGCCTGCGCGGATCGGCGGCCTGCCCCGTGGCGTCCAGCACGGCGCACAGCGTGGCGGCGGTGAGCCGGGCGGCCCGGCGGAAGAAGGCGTCCAGGATCACCATGGCCTGGTCCTTGTCCTGTCCGGTCAGGAAGTCCAACGGGTTGTTCTTGGGGTAGACCAAAAACTCGCTGACGTCCTTGGCCTCCAAACTCTGGAGCGCCCCAAGGCGCACGGCGGCCTGGGCGGAAAATACCCCCGCCTCCGCCGCGGAGCGGAGATAGGCCAGCACCATGGGGCCCTGGTAGGCCCCGGAGATGAGCTTTTCCAACACCTGGTCGCCGGGGTTGGCGGTGGTGGCGTCAAAGCGCAGGTCCACCAGGGACCGCTCCAGCTTGTCAAAGCCGCCGGACTCCAGATTGACGATGGTGGAGCCCGCCTTGGCCGCCAGACGGGGGATCTTGGTGATGGCGGTGTTGGGGAAGGACGCGCAGATGTTGGTGCCTGTGCCCAGGATAAAGCCCATATAGCCGCCCTTTCCTCCAACGCCCTGGGCCATGGCGCCCAGCATGGCGGCCACTGTGTCGTTGATGACCACCATGCGGTGGTTGTGGGGCTTGCCCAGACGCTCCAGGGCGTCCCGCAGTCCCTCCCCCAGCACGGTGCCCTCCGCGCCCGTCACATCCACCTCCTTGTCGAAGTGGAGCACCCGGCCGTCCAGATGGGGCAATATCTCGCAGGGGAAGGAAAAACAGAAGCCGATGTGGTCGGAGCGGTGGGCGATGGGGGCCACCAGCGCCGCCAGCGCGTCGTAAAATTCCTGGGCGGTGAGCTGTCCCTGGGTCCCCAGCATGGGCACGGTCTGGAAATAGCTCTCCCTGGGCCCCTGGCCGGGGACAAACTCCATCAGCGCGATCCGCAGATTGGTGCCGCCGGCGTCCAGCACGATCACCGGCTGGCCGCTCTGGGGCAGCTCCTGGGCGGAGAGATAGGTGGGAATCATCCGCAGGGAACTCTTCTCCCCGGCCAACCCCGCCGCCATCTCGTCCTGAAAATCCCTCACCCACCGGCGAAACTCCCGCTCGGTGGCCGTCAAACCATTTGCCTTTACAAACTCGGACCCTGTCATGGCCCCGACCCCCTTCCCTGGCTGCCTCTCTCATTATACCCGGAAACGCCCCGGAGGTAAAGGCCATTTTTTCCGTTCTCTTTGGGACAAGACCGGCATACACTGTCCCATCACACCAAGGAGGCGGAACTATGTCCCAGCGCAGACAGTCCCGGCGGACGGAGAAGTTCTTGACCCCGCGGGAGAGGCGGCGGCTCGCCCAGCTGTTTCTCTCCCTGGGGGTTTTTTGCGCGGTGTTTTTTGGGCGGGGCTTTCTGCCCCAGGGCGCGGCGGCCTTGCGCCAGGTCATGGCCGCGGACACGGATTTCCAGGCGGCCTTTGCCCGGCTGGGCCAGTCCCTGGAGCCGGAGGGCGATGTCTCCCAGGCCCTCAGCCTCTTCTGGACCGGCCCCTCCCCGGAGCCCGCCCCTGTCCCCACGCCGGAGCCCTCGCCCACGCCTACCCCGGAGCCCACGCCGGAGCCTACGCCAGAACCTACGCCAGAGCCTACCCCAGAGCCCACGCCGGAACCTACCCCGGAGCCCTCGCCGGAGCCCACCTCCTATCCCTACGACGGCCCTGACGCCCCCGCCAACGCCACCATGGCCTATGACCCGCTGGAGCTGGCCGACACCGCGCCCCCTCTGGCCGACGGCGGCCGCCAGACCGACGTCTATGGCTGGCGGACCCATCCCATCACAGGCGACGCCAACTTCCACCACGGTCTGGATCTGGGCGCGCCGGAGGGCACGGAGATCCTGGCCTTTGCCGACGGGGTGGTGGACTTCGTCGGCGAGGGAGACAGCTACGGAAAGTACGTTCAACTGCGCCACTCCGACCGTGTCACCACCCTCTACGCCCACTGCAGCGAACTTCTGCTGCCCAAGGGCACCCAGGTGAAAAAAGGCGACGTCATCGCCCTGGTGGGCTCCACCGGCATGGC
Source organism: uncultured Oscillospiraceae bacterium (assembly GCA_947599925.1). Lineage (GTDB taxonomy): Bacteria > Bacillota > Clostridia > Oscillospirales > Oscillospiraceae > MGBC124762. The sequence goes on from CANQFT010000002.1 coordinate 11,426, forward strand.
CACCGGCCCCCACCTCCACTTTGAGGTAAAGGTGGACGGGGTCTGGCACGACCCCATCTACTACCTGCCCGCGACGTGAGGCGGGTCAAGGTCTCTCCGGGCTTCTGGGTCCTGCTGGCCCTGGTGTGGGCGGTGGAGCCCGCCCTGCTGCTGCCCACAGCCCTGGCCGCCCTGTGCCACGAGTTGGGCCACTGCGCCGCCCTGCGCCTTGCCGGCAACGGCGTGGGGCGGCTGAAACTGTCGGCGGTGGGGGCGGAGCTGACGCCCCGGCGCCCCCTCTCCTACGCCGCCGAACTGCCCACAGCCCTGGCGGGGCCCGGCGCCAGCCTGCTGTGCGCGTTTTTGGCGGCCCGGTGGGGGTTTTTCCTCTTTGCCGGGCTGTCTATGGCCCTGGGCCTATTCAATCTGCTACCCATCCATCCCCTGGACGGCAGCCGGGCGCTTCAGAGTTTATGCGCCCTGCTTCTGCCGCCTACCTGGGCCCAGCGCCTCCCCAAATGGCTGGGCGTCGCGGCGGCGGGACTGCTCCTGGGCGCGGCGGTCCGGGTCTTTCTGCGCCTGGGCGCCCTCTCTCTGCTGGTCCTGGCCCTGTGGCTGTGCCACAAGAGCCTGCGCGCCCTCCTGGACCCGTGAGCCCTGTCGCAAAAACTCCTTGACATTTTGGGCCAAAACCCGCAAAATAGAAAGACAGAGACGGGATGGAAAGGAGGGCACGATATGTTATTGCTGGAAGCGCGCCAACAGGTGTCCCACTATGGCCGGGAAATGCTCCGCCGGGGGCTGGCCTCCGGCTCCTTTGGCAACCTCAGCGTGTACGTCCCCGAGGCCAAGGTCATGGTCATCTCCCCCTCCGAACTGGAATACGACCAGGTCAGTCCCCAGGACGTGAGCGTTGTCACCATGGACGGCGTGGTGCTGGACGGCACCCGCAAGCCCTCCGGCGAAGCGGACCTGCACCGGGTGTTTTACCAGCGCGACCCGGAGGTGGGCGCCGTGGTCCACACCCACTCCACTTACGCCACCCTCATGGCCTGCCTGGGCCTTCCCCTGCAGCCCATCCACTACCTCATCGCCTACGCCGGGGCCATGGAGGTCCCCTGCATCCCCTACTACCCCTTTGGCACCATGGAGCTGGCCCAGGCCGCTTACCAGGCCAAGGGCCAGGGCCGGGCGGTGCTGCTGGGGGGACACGGTCTTGTGTGTACCGGGCCCGACCTGCCCTTCACCATGGACGTGGCCCAGCAGTTGGAGTTTTTGGCCCAGCTTTGTTACCGCGCCCATCTGGCCGGCGGCGGCGTCAAGCTCACGGCCCAGCAGTTGGAAAGCGCCTTTGAGGCGGTGAAGCGCCACCATACCCCCACAGAAAGGAAGTCCTGAACCATGCCCCAGTCCTTCATCCCCGCCGGGTACGCCCCTTTGCTGAACCTCTACGACACCCAGCGGGCCATCTCCCTGCTCAAGCGCCTGTTTGAAGACAATCTGGCCGTGGCCCTCCGCCTGCGGCGGGTGTCCGCCCCCCTCTTCGTCGAGGCCGCCACCGGCCTCAACGATGACCTCAACGGCGTGGAGCGGCCCGTGTCCTTTGACGTGCCCGCCGCCGGACGGGACGCCCAGGTGGTCCACTCCCTGGCCAAATGGAAGCGCCTGGCCCTCAAGCGCTACCAGTTCTCCGTGGGCGAGGGGCTCTACACCGACATGAACGCCATCCGCCGGGACGAGGAGCCCGACAACCTCCACTCCATCTACGTGGACCAGTGGGACTGGGAGAAGATCATCGCCCCGCGGGACAGAAACCTGGACTACCTGAAAGAGACCGTCCGGGCCATCGTCAAGGCCGCCGCCAACACCCAATCCACCCTGCGGGCGGTCTATCCCCAGCTCACCGTCCTGCCCACCATCGACCCGGAGGTGAGCTTTGTCACCGCCCAGGAGCTGGAGGACCGCTGGCCGGACCTGACCCCCAGGGAGCGGGAGAACGCCTGGCTCAAGGACCACCCCACCACCTTCCTCATGGGCATTGGCGGCGCCCTGAGATTGGGCAAGCCCCACGACGGCCGCGCCCCCGACTATGACGACTGGTCCCTCAACGGCGACATCATGGTCTGGAACCACGTTCTGAACTGCGCCTTTGAACTCTCCAGCATGGGCATCCGGGTCAGCCCGGAGTCCCTGGACCGGCAGCTGACCCTCGCCGGGTGCGACGACCGCCGCGCCCTTCCCTTCCACAAGGCCCTGCTGGCCGGGGAACTGCCCCTGACCATGGGCGGCGGCATCGGCCAGTCCCGGCTGTCCATGTTCCTGCTGGGCAAGGCCCACATCGGCGAGGTCCAGGCCAGCATCTGGGACCAGCACACCATCGAGACCTGCCAGGCCGCCGGCGTGATCCTGCTCTGATTTTTTCGCAAACCCCTTGCGCGCCGCCGGAAAATGCGGTATAATGACCTCGCGCCTGCCGGTGTGTTGGAATTGGTAGACGAGACGGACTCAAAATCCGTTGTCAGCGATGGCGTGTGGGTTCGAGTCCCACCACCGGCACCACGGAAAAAACCCGGTCCCTCCGCTTCGAGGGACCGGGTGTTTTCATGCCCGCCATACTGTATTCATGCAGATCCGCTTCGCTGTCCGCTGGGCTCACAACAGCCGATGGCAGGGCCGGTACAGTTTGTCATTTTTCTTCGCTTATCCCTTTCGCCGCCGCCATCCCGCAGTATCGCATAAGGACGGCGGAGGCTCAGCGGGTGAACAGCTCCAGGGCGGAGAAGGTGACGGCGTTGTTTTCGGCGAACAGGGAGACCGGCTTGCCGGCCGTGCCGTACAGCCGGACGGTGAGAGGCGCCTGGCCGTCCAGGTAGAAGATGCCCACCGAGCCGTCCTGAACGTAGGTGAAGGAGTAGGTCCGGCCGGACTGGAGGGCCGCCGGGATCTCCGCGATGGGCACGTCGCCGCCCTGGAAGCTCAGGGCGAGCTTGCCCGCCGTGGGATCCAGGGAGATGAGCTTCTGGCCGTCCTCGGCGCCGTTGAAGTCGAAGGCCAGGCCGAAGGCGCCGCCGCCGGTGCAGGTGAAGGAGCCGCGGAGCAGGAAGCTCTCCGGGCAGAGGAAGGCGGGCTGGCAGACGCGCTGGGCGTCGGCGGTCACGGTGGTCTCCGCCGGGACGGAGAGCGCCGCCGGGGCGGTGAACTGGCCCAGGATGGCCTCCACCGGGACGAGGGTGAGGGTGCCGTCGCTGTTCTGCTTCACCTGCTGGACCTCCAGGTTGCCGGCCCAGCCGTCCACGTTCTGGGTGGAGGTGACGGGGTCGGAGCGGTGGGCCCAGCCCACCATATAGGTGTTCGTCCCGTCCTCCACATGCTTGGCGGCGTAGAAGATCTTGCCGTCCAGGCGGGCGGGGGCGGTGTAGGGGCCGAAGCGGGAGTCGGCCATGGCGTACCAGACGGTGTCGTTCTGGCCGGAGAAGGTCAGGTACCACTTGTTCCCCATGCGGAAGGTGTCGCTGCACTCCAGATTCCAGTAGGCGCCGGTGTGGTCGGTGTAGATGATGCCGTCATAGCGGGCGTTCCTCAGGTCCTTGTCCAAGGTGTACTTCAGCACTCTGGCCCGGCCGCCCTGAGAGGCGGTGATGGTCAGGGAGATGGCGCCCGTGGCGGGGTCGTAGTACGCCTGGGGGTCACGGAAGTCGTTCTTCTGGCCCAGCTCGGCGGGCGGCGTGATCTCCCAGCCCGCGACCTTGGTGAAGGCGGTGGGGCTGGAGCCCTTGGCCACCATGATCTTCTCGTGGTACTCCTGGGAACCGGAGGAGTTGAAGCCGGTGTAGAAGAAGTAGTAGGCGCCCTCCACCTTGACCACGGAGCCGGTGCCGATCCAGCTGTCCTGCACGTCCTCTCTGGAGGCGGAGAGCACGGGCTCGCCCAGTTCGGTGTAGTGGACGAAGTCGGTGGTGGTGGTCAGGTAGACGGAGTGGTTGTACGCGTCCCCGCCCTCCTTCAGATAGTAGATATAATAGGTGCCGTCCTCGTAGAAGGGCATGGTGTCGCCCACATAGCCCTGGGACTCACCGTCGATCTCCGGGCGGAAGAAGATGTCGTAGCTGTGGCTCTTCTCCTGGGCCTCCGGCGTGGGGGCGGAGGTGATGGCCACCGTGTTGGTCTGGGGCACGTACTCCACCTGGTAGCCCAGCAGACGGTCCAGATCCCGGACCCGGAAGTAGTTGTACCCGCCGATGGAGTAGACCTTCAGGTTCACCGCCTGGCCGTCCACCGCCACGCTCTGGCCGCTGCGGACGCACTGGTCGGACAGGTCCGCGCCCACCGTCAACTCCCCGCCCACGGGGGTATAGGGCTTGCCGGTGGTGAGGGAGACGGCGTTGCTCTGGGCGTTGTAGCGGACCACGAATTGGGCGTCGGTGCCGTTGAGGATGGTGGCCAGGTCCCGGAGCTTGAAGTAGTTGTAGCCGTTGATGGCGTAGGCGTCCGGCGTCACCTCCTGGCCGTTCACCGTCACCTTCTGGGTGCTGCGGACGATGGACAGGGTCTCGGCGGGCACACTCAAGAGGATGTTGGACAGCTCCACCGTGCCGCCGCCCCTGGCCTGGTTCTCCGCCCCGCCAAACTGCCAGAGGAGGTCATAGGCCCCGCCCTCCGCCAGAGGCTGGTCGGTGGTGAACTGGACGGGCGCGCCCTCCGCCGTGGCCTGGAACGCGCCGGAGAGGGCGGTGGTCACGCCGTCGGCGCTCCGCAGGAGCAGAGTGCCGGAGAGCCCCTCAGGGGAGCGGGCGGTGAAGGAGACGGTGTACCGCTCGTTGCCCCGCAGGTCCGCTCCCTGGAGGCGGATGGCGTTGCGCTCCGCCTCCGGGGCCACTTGCGTCATCTGGTAGGTCAGCGCCTCACGGGTGACGGTCAGCGTCCCCGCCCCGTCGGCCTGGTCCAGAGTGACCACCGCTTGGGGCGCGATGGCCGCGGCGGCGGCGCCGTAGCTCAGCTCCTGGACGGAGATGTTGCTGACGGTGACGTTGTTGGGGGTGGCCCCGCCGATGGAGAACTGCAACACCAGCTCTCCGGCGTCTGTCATGGTGGCGGGCACGGAGATCTTCCGCTCCACGGTGGTCTTGGTGTTGGCGGCGATGGTCTGGCCGTAGAGGGCGTCATAGCCCTTCTCCGTCTCCTCGTTGTTGTAGCAGACCTCGAAATTCTGGCCCTTGTCCGCCAGCAGGTCCGCCCGGACCAGATAGGTCTTCCCCGGCGTGAGGATGGCGCCGGTCCGCACACGGGTCTGGACCTTCCAGACCTCCGCGCCGCCGGCGGGCACGTCGGTGACGTGGGTGGTCACCGAGCCGTCGGCGCACACCACGTCGGCCTGACAATCCGCGTTGGTCCAGAGCTGGACGGTGCCGCCGGGGGTGTAGGCAAAGTTCGGGGCGATCAACTCGGCGTAGGCGGGCGTGACCTCCTCCACGGTGACGCCGCTGACGGTGATCTCGTTGGCCGCGGTGGTCTGGCCCAGGTTGAACTGGAGCATGAGGTTCCGAAGGTCGGTCTTGTCCGCCGGGACGGAGATCACCCGCTCCACCGTCTGGATCTGGCCGGAGGCCAGGCCGATCCCGGTCAGGGAGTCATAGCCCATCTCCACGTCGCCGTTGTTGTAGCAGATCTCGATGGTCTGGCCCTTGGCCGCGGACAGGTCGGCGGTGACCCGGTAGAACTTCCCCGGCTGGAGCGCCGTGTGGGTGTCCACAAACAGCTTGATCTTCCAGGGCTCCGCGCCCAGCTGGGGCGCGGAGTTGATCTGCGCTGTCACGGCGCTGGGGCTGCCCAGGAGGTCCATGGCGTAGTCGGCGTGGGCCCAGTAGGTGACGTCCCCGGTGCTGGGGTGGTAGTCCGGCGGGGCGGGCAGGGCGCTGACGCCGGAGGGGGTGTAACTGATGTTCTCCACCTGGAGATTCTGCACGGTGATGCGGTTGGGGGCCTTCACCATGCCCAGGGAGAGCTGGACGATCATCTTGCCGCCCAGGGACTGGGCGGTGACGACCTTCTCCACCGTCTTCACCTGGCCCGCGGAGAGGTGGAGGCCATAGATGGCGTCAAAGCCTTTTTCCACGCCGCCTCGGTTGTAGCAGACCTCAAAGTCCATGTCGTTTTCCGCCGTCACATCGAAAGTGACGCGGACGGCCTGATCGCCGGCCACCCAGATGTCCGGGTTGACGAACAGCTTCATCTTCCACGCCTCGGCGCCGGAGGCGGGGGTCTGGTTGACGGTCAGGGTGGCGGAGTCCTTGGCGCGGGTCAGATCGGCGGCGTAGCCCCGCTGGGTGTCCACGTTGACGCCGTTTCCGCCGGAGGTGCGCTGCCAGGCCACCTCGGCATCGGTGCGGGTGACCACCTCCTCCAGCACCAGGTTGCTGACGGTGTAGGTGTTGCTCTCGCCGCTGAAGTTCCCCAGCTCGATGTCGATGCCCAGAGCGCCCTCCGCGCGACCGGCGGTCATGGGACGGGTGGTGATGGTCTTGGTCTGACCGGCGCCCACGCTCTGGCTCCAGGTGCCGCGCATATCGTCGTCGGGGTCCTTCGCGCCCGTGGTGATGACGCAGAAGTTCGAGCAGCCGTCGGTGGAGGAGATGTCGAACTTGAAGCGGTAGTCCTTCCCCGGCTGGTAGGTCAGGCCGGTGTCGATGCACAGCTTGGCCCGCCAGGTGTCGGGGCCGAAGGTGCCGTCCCGGTCGACCACGAAGTCCACGCTGTCATCGTGGCGGATCAGCTGGCCGGTGTACCCCTCCGTCTCGGTGACCTCTATGGAGACCCCGCTGGTGTTGAAGCGGTCGATGGTGGTGGTCTCGCCCTCGGTGTACTCCGCCGCCCGCACCACCTTGATGTTGCGGATGGTCAACGTGCTGCCGTGGGGCATCTGGGTGGGGTCGATGCGGAGGGTCAGGTTGCCGTCCTCCGCGGGGGTCACCACCTGGGAGAAGGGGGTCGCGCCGGCGGGGATGACCCCGTTGGTGAAGCCATTGCCGTATTTGTTCCCATCATCGGCGGTGTAGAAGAAGACATTGTAGTCTTGGTCCGCCTCCACGTCGAAGCTGACCTGGTAATTGGCCCCGGCCTCCAGCGGGCAGAACCCGTTGACGAACAGGCCCAGCCGCCACAGGTCGGCGGGGTCCTCCGCGGGCCAGGTGACGACGACCGTGCTGTCGCCGCCGTCGAGGGTGCCCAGTGTCTCCCGGAGCTCAAAGGAGTGGCCGCCCGCCCCGCCGCCGCCACCGCCGGAGGTGGACAGGTCGGGGTAGTTGACTGTGGCGCTGGTGACGCCGCCGGAGGCGCCGCCCTGGGTGTATTCCCGCACCTGGATGTTGCTGATGGTCAGGCTGCTGCCGCCACTGCCGGGTATCTCGGTGAGCTTGATCCGCAGGGTGAGCTTGCCGTCCGCCGTGGGTGTGACCGTCTGGGAGAAAGAGCTCTCGCCGGCGGCGATGGTGCCGCTGGCAAAGGATTGCTCATCCTCGTATTTATTTCCATCGGTGTAGAAAAGGACGTTGTAGTCCTGGTCGCCCTCCACGTCGAAGCTGACCTCATACTTGGTGTCGGCCTGGAGCTGGCAGATCTCGTTGATAAACAGGTTCAACTGCCACAACTCGGCGGAGCCCTGCGGCCAGGTGATGGTGGCCGACCGGTCGCCGCTGCTGGTGACGGTACCCTGGGTGGCCCCAGCGTCCCGCACCTCAAAGGATCCGGGATCAGACTCGCTGCCGCCGGTGGTGGTCCTGGGGTAGTCCACCTTGGCCCCATCGAAGGAACTCTCGCCGGAGGGGACCTCCCGCACCTGGATGTTGCTGATGGTCAACTGGCTGCCGTCAGGGCCGGGCAACTGGGAGAGCTTGATCCGCAGGGTGAGCTTGCCGTCCGCCGTAGGTGTGACCGTCTGGGAGAAAGAGCTCTCGCCGGCGGCGATGGCGCCGCTGGCAAAGTTTCCGTTATCATCGTATTTATTATCGTTTTCGCCATCTGCCCTGGTGTAGAAGAGGACGTTGTAGCCTTGGTCGCCCTCCACGTCGAAGCTGACCTCATACTCGGTGCCGGCCTGGAGCTGGCAGATCTGGTTGATAAACAGGTTCAACTGCCACAACTCGGCGGAGCCCTGCGGCCAGGTGATGGTGGCTGACTGGTCGTCGTTGTTGGTGACGGTACCTTTGGTGGCATCGGCGTCCCGCACCTCAAAGGAGCCGCCAGAGGAGTTGTCGGAATAGTTCACATCGGCGAGGTTGACGTCATCGCCAGAGAGCTCGGTAACTGCGATGTCACGCACGGTGATCTCGTCACCCGGCTTGGCGTTGGCGAACTCCAGGAAGAGGATCAGCTTGCCGCTCTCGGTGGCCTCAATGGTGTAAGTGACCTCGGTCTCCGTGGAGGTGGCGGTCAGGCCGGACTCCTGCTTACCGTAGGCGCCCTCGCCGCTATATTTGCCGTCCTTGCTGTAAACGGCTTTATAGGTAAAGTCGTCCCCGCTGGTCTGTATCTTGAAGCTGACCTGGTACTTCTTTCCGGCGGTCAACTCGCAGATCCCCTCGTCGTCGTGGCCGATAAACAGGCCCTGTTGGTAGTCTGCGCCCGCGTCGCCGCGAATCATGGTGACGGATGTGCCGTCGCCGGTGAGGGTGGCGTGTGTCTCCTCGGCGTCCCGCACCTCAAAGGAGCCGGGGTCGGTGACAGGGGTGGAGCCGCCCTCGGTGGGGTAGGTCACGGAGGCCAGGTCGTCCCCCAGCTGCTCGCCGGAGTCCCCGCCGGACGCGCCGCCGTCCTTCGGCTCCACCGTGACGTCCCGGACGGTGACCTGGGTGCCCTCGGCGGCCTCGCCCAAGTCGATTCGCACGATCAGCTTGCTGTCTGCCTCCACGGTGATGTCGTGGGTCACTGTCTGTTCCACGTTGGCCTTGAGGCCGTTTTCACCCTGGCTCTCCTCTGTCCCGTAGTGGCCGTCCGATTCCACGCCGTCGGCGAAGAGGTCGCCGTTGTTGTAGCAGACCCGGTAGTTGTTGATGTCCTGGTCGGCCCGGATGGTGAGGCTGACGGTGTACTGGCCGGGAACCAGGCCGTCGCAGATGCCCTGGATGACCAGGCCCCGCTGCCACAGTTCCCCGGCGCCGCCGGTGCAGGTCACGGTGGCGGACGTCCCGTCGCCGGTGATGACGCCGCCGTGCCCGCTATCCTCCCGCATACTGAAAGAGCCGAGGTCATAGACGGGCTCGCCGCCGGGGTCGGAGCCGGTCTCGTCGCCGGGGTATTTGACATTGGACAGGTCCTCGGTCCCAGCCTGGCCGGGGATCAACTCCTTGATCTCAAAGTTGCTCACCGTGACCTCGTTGCCCACCTGGGTCTTGCCCAGTTCCAGGCTGATCACCAGCGGCCCGTCCGCCGCCGGGGTCACCTGGATGGTCTTCGTCTGGGTGGTGTCGGCGTCGATGGTCTCGCCGAAGGCGCCGCTGTACGCGCGGTCGGTGGGGTAGCCCGGCGCGGTGCCGTAGAGGAGGGTGTAGCCGCCCTCGGCGGTGTACGCCACGGTGGAGCGGAGGTCGAAGCTGATGCTGTAAGTCTTGCCGGATCTCAGCGTCATGCCCGTGTCCACCACCATCTTGGCCTCATACCCCTCGGTGCCCACGTTGGCGATCTTCAAGGTGGCGCTGTCGTCCTGGGTGGTCAACTCGCCGCCCTCGGCGGTGACGCTGGCCCCGCCGTTCCAGTTGATGTCCACCGGGACAGCCTCGGCGCTCAGCACCTTGGTGGTGTAGCGGTAGACTGGGCTCACCGCATACTCCTCCATGGTGAAGTCGCTGGGCAGAATGTCGGTGTACTGGGGGATCTCCTCCTCCACCCGCACGTTGCTCACCGTGGCGGAGTCCCCCACCTTCAGCATACCCAGGGAGAGCTGGACGATGATCTCCCCGGCGTTGGTCTTGTCCCTGGGGATGTAGATCCGCCGCTGGATGGTCTGGACGGCGGTGGTCAGGGTCTGGGAGTAGAGCACGTCGTAGCCCTTCTCCGTGTCCCCTTCGTTGTAGCAGATCTCAAAGGGCCGGGCCGCCGAACCCTTCAGGTCAAAGCTGACGCGGTAGGTCTTCCCCGCCTGGGGTTTCAGGCCGGTGGCCACCAGCAGCTTGGTCTTCCACACCTCCGCCGCCTCAGGCGCCTTGGTGACGGTGAGGGTGGCGGAGTTCTCGGTGGAGGTCAGCTCAGCCGCGCTGTCGCTGTTGGTCCAGGCGCGGATAAAGCCCGGAGCGCGGTAGTCCAGCTTATCCGCCAGCACCGTGGTCTTCGCCGCCCCGTCGGGGGCCGCCTCCACCACGGTCAGGTCGGTCAGGCGCAGGGTGTTCCCCTCCGGGCCGGTCTTGCCCAGCAGGAGGCACACCACCAGCTCCCCGCTCTCCCCTTGGGGGCGGACGGTCTGCCGGACCCGGTCGGTCTCCCCCGCCTGGATGGCCCGGCCCTCCAGCGCGCCGTAGGCCCCCGGGGTCTCGCCGCCGTCAAAGCGGACGGCGTACTCCGGCTGGGCCGCCGCGGCGGTCAGGGCAAAGCTCACCTCATAGGCGGTCCCGGCCTTGGGGGTGACGCCGGTGCGGACATACACCCGCGCCTGCTCCGGGGTCCGGGCGGCCTCGTCCCCCGGCACGGCGGACACCCCCACGCTCACGCCGTCCCCGGCGGGGCTCAGGGCCACCGTGTAGCCCGCCTCGTGGCGCTCGTAGACCACGGCGCCAGTCTGTCCCAAGGGGACGTAGGCCGTCTCCTCCTGGGTGGTCAAAGTGGCGGCGAAGGCGGTGGCGCCGCCCAGCAGGGACAGCAGCAGAGCCATCGTCAATGTAGCGGCGGTCAGCTTCCTCAGTGTTTTCATCCGTCCTAACCTCCTTGTTGGTTCGCCTTCCCCTCGGCGGACAGGCAAGGCGCGCTGGGATCGCGGTGGCGTGGGTGCGTAGTTTGCATTTTGTAAATTTTTTGTGACATAAATATATAACGATTTTTACATCTTGTCAATAAAATAACGTGCCGGCAACTGAGATTCAGCGGAATAGCAAAAAAATGGCGCCCGCCTTTGTGCAAAACACAACAGCAAGGCCCGCATAATTTTACGTTATGTAAATTTTCCCTGCCTTTTTCGCCTCAAAGCGCGAAAAACCGCCCCTTTCCCAGCGGGGAAGGGGCGGTGGGACAGGCGGGTCAGGTCGGTTTCCGGGCGGTGGAGTCCCGCCAGACCGGGGTGGTCTGCACATAGACCACCCGGAAGGGGCGGCCAGGGTCCCGGATGCGCGCCAGCAGGATGTCCGCGGCCACGTAGCCGATCTCCGGGTTGGGGATCTGCACGGTGGTGAGGGAGGGCTCCACCACGGCGGACTGGGGCGTGCCGTCAAAGCCGGTCACCATCACGTCCTCCGGGATGGACAGGCCCAGGCGCTTCAGCGCCTGCATCACGCTGAGGGCCAGAAAATCGTTGGCGCAGACCAGGGCGTCGGGGACGGCGGGCATCTGCCGGAGCTTTTCGTAGAGCCAGTCCACGTCGCTGTAATCGGGGGCGTCCTCGTCCAGAATGCTCAGCGCCGGATCCACGGTGATCCCCGCCTGTTTCAGCACCATAGAGAAGGCCAGGTGCCGCAGGCGGAAGCTGCTGCAGTGCTCCGGGTCGCCCACGAAGCCCAGCCGCCGGGCCCCGGCGTCCAGCAGGTGCCGGACCACCGCGGCGGTGCCGGCGGTGTTCTCCATGCAGACCACGTCGCACCGCATGGGGGCCAGGTAGGTCTCCGCGCTGCAGTCCACCGAGATGCAGGGCAGCCCCAGGGAGCAGAGCATCTCCAGATAGCTCTGGTCGAACATCTCGATCACCGACAGCCCCGCCAACTGGTCCAGAGGGACGTGGGGAGGCAGGACGCGGGCGGCCATCTGCTCCGGCGTGACCTCGTACATGGTCAGCATATACCCCGCCCGGCTGAGCCGGTCGATAAAGGCGGGGAGGAAGAAGATGCCGAAGTGCGCCTCCGCGGGAGGGTGGCGGGTGAGCAGGGCGATGTTCTGGAACCGGGGCGGCTCCACGGCGGCGGGGGCCTCCTCAAAGGGCTGGTAGTACCCCAGCTCCCTCGCTTTTTGCAGCACCGTCTGCCGGGTGGCCTCCGGCACAGAGCCCCGGTCGTTGAAGACCTTGGACACGGTGTTCCGGGACAGGCCGCAGGCGTCCGCCAACTGCTGCATCGTGATCCGTTTCCTCGCCATGTGGTCACCTCCATCCACGTTCCGCCCCAGGCGGAGTCATCCGGGCCGCGGGGCCCTGTTTACAATTTAGTATACTACAATGCAAAAGAAAAAGCAAGATGTGCAAAATGTAAACTTTCCCTGGCCGCTCAAAAGGTGAATTCGCAGTGGTCGTAGGCGTTGATGACGGTGGTGTCCCCGATCTGGACCTTCTGGGGGATGTTGACGCCGTAGTTGCGGTGGACGTGGCCGTGGACAAAGTACTTGGGGCGGTACTGGTCCAGCAGGTCCCAGAAGCACTGAAAGCCCCGGTGGGAGAGGTCGTCCAGGTCGTTGACGCCCCGGGCGGGGGCGTGGGTGAGGAGGATGTCGAAGCCCCCGCGCCGCCACAGGGCGGGGCGCAGACGCCGGATCCGCCCGCGCATCTGCCACTCGGTGAACAGGTTCTCCCCGACCTTGTAGCGGAAGGAACCGCCCAGGCCCAGGATCCGCACGCCGCCCACCACCACCACTCGGTCCTCCGCGCAGACGCACCCCTCCGGCGGCTCCTCCAGGAGCCTGTCGTCGTGGTTGCCCCGGACGTACACCAGGGGACAGTGGGCCATGGTGACCAGGAATTCCAGGTAGCCGGGGTCCAGGTCTCCGCAGGCCAGGATGAGGTCGAAGCGGTCCAACCGCCCCGGCGTGTAGTAGTCGTAATAGTACTGGGCGGCCACGTCTGAAACGGCCAGGATCTCCATCTTTTTCACCTCCCGCCGGAGCGCGCCCCGGCGATCGTTCCCCTACGCCGTGGGCTCCACGCCCACGATGCCCACGGTGTCCTTTCCCGTGTCGTCCAGCTCCTCGTAGGCGGGCAGGGACCCCTGGACGTTCTCGTTGAGCCAGCTCATGTCGATGATCTCCCCCAGCTCCAGGGTCTCCCCCCTCCGGGCCACGACCCGTCCCCCTTGGGCGTACAGCGGCCCCCGGAAGGGGTCGCAGACGCCCCGGCGGATGCTGTCTTTCAGCAGGGCGGCCAGCCGGCGGACGCTGTCGGGCAGGTTGTCCGAGCAGACCAGGTCCACCACCCCGGCGGACATTCCCCAGTAGTAGTTCAGGGCCTTGGCGCTCTCGTGGTACTCGCTCTGGAGGGTCTTGCTCTGGATGGCCCGCACCAGGGCCTCGTAATAGGTCCCCCACTTCCACACGGACATGGCCAGGTTGACCTGGTCCTCCCCGGTGACCAGGGACAATCCAAAGGGACTGCGGTCCCAGTTCTCCCGCTTGGCCAGGTCCTGGGAGGAGATGAGCCGGACGCCCCGGTCGGTGAGCCGCCGGGCGGCGGCCTTGGCCCCGCCCACGGAGGACCACTCCAGATAGACCCTGGCGGCGGGGGCGGTCATCTGCACCCCCAGGGCGAAGGCGTTGATCCCGGCCACCTGGCCGAAAATGGGGTAGTCGCAGATATAGCCCACCCCCTCGCTCCCCACCAGGGCCCCGGCGATGGCCCCGGCCACGAACTTGGCCTCGTACATCCGGGCGTAGTAGGTGCGGATGTAGCGGTGGGACTTGTTCAGCGAGCAGTTCAGGATGATGACCTCCGGGTGGTCCACCGCCGCCCGCAGGCTGGCGGGCAGGAGCCGTGGGGAGGTGGTGAAGACCACGCTGTTGCCGTCGGCGATGGCGTCCTCGATGGCCTTTCGCGGGTCGCCCTCCATGGCGTCGCAGTAGGCGGTGGTGACGACCTCCCCGTCGAACACCCGCTCCAGGTGCCGGCGGCCCAGCTCGTGGCCGTAGGTCCAGCCGGAGACCTCCGGGGTCTTGTCGTGGAGAAAGGCCACCTTCATGGGCTTTTTGGCCTCCTCCTTGGGCAGCAGTTTGGACAGCAGGCCCTCCTTCTTCTCCTCCGCCGGGTCCAGCTTCACGTCGATGGCGGGGCTCTCCTGCTGTAAGGCGATCTCCTCCCACACCTTGGCCATGGCCTGGCGGAGTTCCGCCTCCGGTTTCCCCCGCAGGGCCTGGTAGCCGTAGATCTGGAGATAGACCAGCATGGCGTCCCCGGCGGTGGAGGCCAGCTTCTTGCCGCCCAGGGCGTCGTAGGCCTGGCGGAAGCGGTAGTAGGCGGCGCTCAGCCCCGCCCGGTCCTCGTCGCTCCACGCCTCCCCCGGCTCCTTGCCCATCAAACTCTGGAACCGGGCGTAGTCCTCCGGCCTGGAGAACTCCAGAAAGTTCACCTTGCTGGCGGCGTAGAAGTCCACGAAGGCGTAGTACCGCTCCACCTCCGCCGAGCCGTTGCGCTCAGGGAGGACGCGGATGACCTTGGCGTAGACCTTGGGCGCGCCGAAGTACTTCAGCACGCTGACCCGCTTGTTCCCCTCCTCCACGTAGAAGCGGTTGAGGTATTCGTAGGCCTTGATGGGGTCCCGGATGCCCTCGTCCAAGTGGGCCTGGCACAAGTTCTTCCACTTGTCGGCGAACTCCGAGTCCTCCTCCACCAGCGGCATGAAATTCCGGGCAAAGACCTTTCCCCGGCCACCCACGATGAACTCCATGGGGATCTGGATCTCTCCCAGGTCCACGCCCTGGGCGATCCGCTCCTGGGGGACCAGCTCCTCCAGGGAGAGGAGGTAGGGATACCGGCCCTGGGCGGCGCAGGCGCGGAACTCCCGAAGGCCCAGCTTTTGCGCGTCCTTATAATAGAGATGTGACATTGATTTCTGCCCCCTTGCGCGAGAGCTCCCTTGGCCGTCGGGCCGTCGGGAGAGAGGTGGGTAAAAACACGAAATGGCCGTATCGCTACGGCCATTTCGCCAGACGGTCAAATGCGCGGCGTGGCCGGATGGTCAGCCGGACGAACGGGATCAATACTTGGCGCAGACGGGGTGGTTGGCCTTGGCGGAGGCCTCGTCGTACCACACCAGGTTGTTCCCCGTCTCCTTGTCGAAAATCTGGAGCAGTTCGGCGGGGAAGTTGAAGCTCACGGTCTTGGTGGTGCCGTTGATGAGACCCTGGTCCAAGCCCACGGTGGAGACGATCATCACGATGTCGTCCCCTTGGCAGTCGGTGTGCAGGTGGAGGGAGGAGCCCATCATCTCAGTGACCTCCACCGTGCCGGTCAGACCGCCCTCTCCCAGCACCACGTGGTCCGGGCGGATGCCGGCCACGATGTCGCAGGGCTTCTGGTCCTTGGCCTTGAGGGCCTTCTGGTGCAGGTCGGACAGCTCGAAGTCCTTGCCCTTGATGGAGGCGTAGTACCGCCCGTCCCGGATGACCAGCTTGGCGTCGTTGAAGAAGTTCATCTGGGGCGCTCCGATAAAGCCGGCCACGAACAGGTTCACCGGGCAGTTGTAGAGCTCCTGGGGGGTGCCGATCTGGTTGACGAAGCCGCCCTTCTGCATGATGACGATGCGGTCGCCCAGGGTCATGGCCTCGGTCTGGTCGTGGGTGACGTACATGAAGGTGGCGTTGATGCGCTTACGCAGCTTGATGATCTCCGCGCGCATCTGGTTGCGGAGCTTGGCGTCCAGGTTGGACAGCGGCTCGTCCATGAGCAGGACCTTGGGCTCCCGGACGATGGCCCGGCCGATGGCGACCCGCTGGCGCTGGCCGCCGGAGAGGGCCTTGGGCTTGCGGTCCAGGTACTCGGTGATGCCCAGGATCTCCGCGGCCTCATCTACCCGGCGGTTGATCTCGTCCTTGGGGACCTTCCGCAGTTTCAGGGAGAAGGCGATGTTGTCCCGCACGGTCATGTGGGGGTAGAGAGCGTAGGACTGGAAGACCATGGCGATGTCCCGGTCCTTGGGGGCCACGTCGTTGCACCGGCGGTCGCCGATGAACAGATCGCCCTCGGTGATGTCCTCCAGACCGGCCACCATCCGCAGGGTGGTGGACTTGCCACAGCCGGAGGGACCCACCAGCACGATGAACTCCCCGTCGGCCACCTCCAGGTTGACGTTCTGCACGGCGGTCACGTCGTTGTCATAGACCTTCTTCAGATTTTTCAGCACAACACTAGCCATATCACTCGGCTCTGGCAGCCGGGCCTCCGCCCGACGGCCTCACGGCCGCCCGCAAGGGGCGCGCCGCGTTACGACAGGTCTCCACGCTGCCGCACCGCGAGCCACGCGGGAAATGATTACCTCCTTTTTGAATGTACGCCGGCCATGGTGTGGAGTGGCCGGTCGCCATGAAAGTGTGGTGGGGCCGCGCGCCGTTACAGCAACAGCGCCTCCACCTGTTCCCGCTCCGGCATGGAGCGGATGGCCCCTTTCTTGGTGGTGACCAGATACGCCGCGGCGTTGGCGAAGCGGAGCATCCGGTCCAGGTCGGACACGGTCAGGCCGGTCAGACCGTTTTCCAGAATGAAGTTCAGCACGCAGGCGCAGAAGGTGTCCCCCGCGCCGGTGGTCTCGATGGTGCCGCCCAGCCGGAAGGCGGGCTGGAAGGTCTCCGCCTGGCCGTAGAAGGCGTAGCTCCCCTCCGCGCCGGCGGTGGCGTTGAGCAGTTGGATGTTGGGGTATCGCTCCCGCAGGATGGCCGCGCCCCGGCGGATGTCCGTCTCGCCGGTCATGAACTCCAGCTCGTTGTCGGCGATCTTCAGCACGTCGCACCGCGCCAGGCCCCAGGCGATCTGCTCCCTGGCCTCCTCCATGTCGTCCCACAGAGGCGGGCGGAGGTTGGGGTCAAAGGAGATGAGCGCGCCGCTCTCCTTGGCCATGGCCACCGCCTTCACCGTGGCGGCGCGGGCCGGTTCGTGGGTGAGGGAGAGAGAGCCGAAGTGGAAGACGCAGGTGTGGGCCACCCGCTCCGGGGTGACCTCCTCCGGGGCGAGCATCTGGTCGGCGCCGGGGTCCCGGTAGAAGGAGAAGTCCCGGTCGCCCCCAGGAAGGGTCTTGACAAAGGCCAGGGTGGTGTGGACCTTGGGATCCACCGCCAGGTCGTCCAGGCGGATCCCCGCCTCCTCCACCACCGTCCGGAGTTGGGCGCCGAACATATCCGCGCCCACCTTGCCCACGAAGGCGGTGTGCTTGCCCAGCTTGGACAGCATGGCCAGCACGTTGCAGGGGGCGCCGCCGGGGTTTGCCTCGAACATGGGGTTGCCCTGGGGACTGACGCCGTTTTCCGTGAAGTCGATGAGCAGTTCGCCCAGAGCCACTACGTCAAAGATCTCTACCATCCGCGCTCGCCTCCTCTTTCGTCGGCTCGCCAGCCGGGTCCAAATCCAGATCGTACTTTTCAATGTCCATTGTGACCTTGCCGGTGGCGAAGAACTTGAAGCCGTCGGCGGCCAGGTCGGTGTACATGGTGGCGGACAGGGTCTGCTCGCCGTGGTTCACGAAGACCTCCACGCTGTACCGGTCCAGGATCATGCGGAAGGTGATCTCCCCGTTTCGCTTGGGCACCGCGCACCGGCGCTGGTGGATGATGGCCCGCCGGGACCCGGAGAACTTCCGGTCGATCTTGAGGATGGACTCTCCGGGCCGGAAGCTGATGGCCACATGGTAGGCATCGTTCTGGCAGAACCAGACGGCGAACTTCTGGTAGAGGCGCTCCCCGTCCCCAGGCCGCAGGGTGATGGTGACGTCCACTTGCCTGCCCCGGATCCCATCCAGGGTGATGGCCCCTTCAAAGGTCACGTTCTCGTAGGCTACCCGCCCGCTCCGCAGGGCGTCCAGCTCCCGGACCGGCCACTGGTACAGCCGGCCATCCCGGACGGACAGCTCTCTTGGAAGGGTCATCTGCCCGAACCAAGGGGCCTTCAGCGAGGCGATGGACAGGGTGTCCCAGTTCTGCATCCAGGCGATCATGATCCGCCGCCCGTCCGGGGCCAGCAGGGTCTGGGTGGCGTAGAAGTCGATGCCGTAGTCCACCGCCTGGTCGTGCCGAGGGGTGAAGGTCCCGCGCTGGGGATCGAAGTCGCCGATGAGGGCCAGGGTCCCGTTCCCGTTGTGGTACTCAAAGCCGCTGGGCAGCATATCCTGGGGGCTTGTGAGCAAAACGTGGACGCCGTCCAGCTCGAAGAAGTCGGGGCACTCCCACATCAGCCCGTATTTTCCCCGGTTCTCCACCAGAACGCTCTCAAAACGCCAGTGGAAACCGTCCGGGCTGGAGTAGTACAGGATCTGCCCGCTGCCGTCGGCGGGGCGGCTGCCCACCACACAGCGGTAGGTCCCGTCCGCCTCCCTCCACAGCTTGGGGTCCCGGAAGTCGTAGGGACTGCTGCCCTCCGGGGTGTCGGCGTGGGTGAGGACGGGGTTCTGGTCGTACTTTTCGTAGTTCACCCCGTCCCCCACCGCCAGGCACTGGGTCTGGATCTCCGTCCGGGTGCCGTCGGGCTGACGGGGCCCCTCCACCACGCCGGTATACATCAGCAGCTGCCGTCCGTCGGGCAGTTCCACGGCGCTGCCGGAGTAGCATCCGTCCTTGTCCGCCAGGGTGTCGGGGGCGAGGGCGGCGGGGAGGTAGCGCCAGTGGAGCAGGTCACGGCTGACGGCGTGGCCCCAGTGCATGGAGTTCCACTTGGCCTCGTAGGGGTAGTACTGGTAAAAGAGGTGATACTCCCCACGGTAGAAGGAAAACCCGTTGGGGTCGTTCATCCACCCAGCCCTGGAGGACAGGTGGAAGGAGGGTCGGCCGAGGGCGGGGATCTGCTGTTCCGCCAGCTCCTCATGTCTGCGCGCCTCTCTCAGAATATCGCTGATCATAGCAACAACCTCCATCGGCGTGGTCTCGGTCGGTCCTGTCGTGCCCCATGGGGCTTGGTCTCCCCTGGGGTGTTTTACTGCTGCTGGGCCAGATAGTCGTCAAAGTACTTCTGGTAGAGGGCCACGTACTCGTCCAGCCCGTAGGCCTTCAGGTCCGCCTGGAACTGATCCCAGTCGGCGTCGGAGAAGCCCTCCATCACCGAGCGGGACTTGAACTCGTTGACCCGCTTGGCAAGGTCGGTGGACAGGTTGGAGTCCCGCGCCGTGTCCTCCTGGGTCATGAAGAAGTTGGGCAGGCAGTACTTGGCGTGGCAGACGGGGGTGTAGACGTCCTTGATCCACTCCAGCCGGTAGGCGGCGTCGTCAGGCAGGGTGACGTACACGCCGTAGTAGCTGTCCAGCACGGCCAAGGGGCCGTTCACGCTCTCCGCCTCACGGACCTCCACGGGGGAGGCGCCCTCCAAGGGGGCGTGGCGGAGCATGGGCTCGCCGGCGTCGTTGGTGCTCATCTCAAAGATGTCGAACTCGTCGTCCTCGCCGTAGGTGCCCCAGTTGTTCTGGGGCGACTGGATGGGCACATACATCTGGTCCAGCCAGGAGCAGACCAGGGCGGGGTTCTCCGCCTTGGCGGTGACCACGCAGCGGCCCCGCTGGAAGCCGGAGGTGTAAGAGGCGGTGTCGGGGGTGATGTTCACCGTGTCCGCCTCCAGCATGGGCAGGGGCGCCCAACCGTCCAGGGTGGCGATGTTGCCGATGTCCCAGCTGAAGCACACCCCGTAGCGGCCGCTCTTGCCCTTGGCCACATAGGTGGCCCAGTCCTGGGTGAAGGCCTCCGGGTCGATCAGGTTCTCGGTGTAGAGCTGGTGGAGCCAGGCGGTGCCCTTCTTAAAGCCCTCGGTGGTGGCGTCGCTGATGACCTCGCCCTCGTCGGTGACCACCAGGTGCTTCCAGGTGTCCGGGTCGCCATAGCCCTCGCCGAAGCCGTTGATGAGGATGTAGGGGTCCTGGCCGCCGTCGTTCATGATGAAAGACATGGGGATGACGCTGCCCTGGATGCCGAACTCCTGCTTCAGCGCGGCGGCATTGTCCCGGAAGGCGATCAGCACGTTCTCAAAGTCGTCCACCGTGGTGGGCATCTCCAGACCCAGGAAGTCCAGCCAGTCGGTGTTGATGAAGGGCATATTGTCCAGCAGCTGGATGGCGGTCTTCTGGTAGCCCAGCTGTTCGATCCACGGCAGGGCCCAGATGTGGCCGTCCACGTCCATGCACATGGCCTTGTACTCCGGGGACTGCTCAAAGACCCGGCAGAGGTTGGGCATATACTTGTCGATGTACTCCTCCAGCGGGATGATGGCGCCCCACTTGGCGTACTTCTGGAGGTCGGACTCCCCAAACCCGGCGTTGAAGACGAAGTCGGGCATGGTGGCGACCGTGGCCATCTCCAGGGCGATCTTGTCCCCCCACTGGTCGCTCTGGATGGTGCGCCAGTCGATGTGGACGTTGGTCTGCTCCTCCAGGCGCTTGAAGATGGTGCGGTTGTTGGGCTCGGCCTCGGTCCCGGCGGGGAAGTTGGTCAGGCCCTTGAGGGTGGCGGGCTCCGCCAGGGGCATGGCGACCTCGGCGGGATCCACCGTCAGGCCCAAGCTGTTGTCGCCCAGCTGCCTGCTGCTGCCGCAGCCGGCCAGCAGGCCGGCGGTCAGGACCAGAGCCAGGGCCAGGGCGAGCCCCTTGCGAGAAAATTTACGCATCGTCGTTTCTCCTTTCCCTTGCCGCTCTTGCGGTGCGTCCGGGCGATCAGCCCTTCACCGCGCCGGCCATGATGCCGTTGTCAAAATACTTCTGGAAGAAGGGGTACATGATCATCAGCGGCAGGCTGGAGATGATGATCGTGGCGTACTTCAGAAGCTCGGCCAACTGGGCCCGCTGGGCGGTGCTCTGGATGTCGGAGACCATGCCCGGCTCCGGCTGGCTCTGGATCAGGATGGAGCGCAGGACCAGCTGCAGGGGCTGTTTGCTGGCGGAGTTGAGGTAGATCATGGCGTCAAAGTAGCTGTTCCACATCCCCACGAAGTTCCACATGGCGATGGTGGCGATGATGGGAGTACACACCGGGAGCAAGATCTTGAAGAAGTACTGCATCTCGGTGGCCCCGTCGATGTCCGCCGCTTCCTGGAGATCCCTGGGGATCCCCTGGTAATAGGTGCGGGCGATGATCATGTTCCACACGCTGAACGCGCCGGGGAGCAGGATGGCCAGCGGGTTGTCGTACAGCCCCAGGTCGTTGATGAGCAGGTAGGTGGGGATCAGCCCGCCGCCGAAGAACATGGTGATGACGAAGATGACGTTAAAGAACCCTCTGCCCCGAAAGTCGGGCCGGGACATGGGGTAGGCCGCCAGCAGCGTCACCGCCACGGACAGAACGGTGAACTCCACCGAGTAGATCAGGGCGTTTTTGAAGCCCACCCAGATCTGGGAGTTGGTCATCACCCGCTCGTAGGCCGTCAGCGTCCACTTGCTGAAGTCGAAGGTCAGGCCCTGGTTCTGGAGGGTGACAGGGTCGATGAAGGAGGCCAGGATGATGTAGATGACCGGGAGGATGATCGCCAGCAAAAACAGGCCCAGGATGATGTAGGCGACGGTCAGGATGACCTTATCTCCCTTGGGCAGCTTGGCGAACTCGCCCTTTTTCTTCACAGCTTTCGCTTTCATAGCGTCTCTCCTCCTCCCTTAGATGCCCTTGCCATCGTTCATCTTCTTCACGATCGCGTTCATGGAGATCAAGAGGATGACGTTGATGACGGTGTTGAACAGACCCACCGCCGTGGAGAAGCCGAAGTCGGCCTGGATCAGACCCAGCTTATACACATAGGTGGAGATGATCTCGGAAGAGGCCATGTTCAAGTCGGTCTGGAGGGCGTAGGCCTTCTCAAAGCCGATGGACATGATGTTGCCGACGGACATGATGAACTGGATGAGCACGGTGTCCTTGATGGCGGGCCACTCCACCGCCCGGATCTGCTGGATCAGGTTGGCCCCGTCGATGACGGCGGCCTCCTTCAAGTCCTTGCTGGCGTTGGAGAGGGCGGCGGTGTAGATGATGGAAGACCAGCCGGCCCCTTGCCAGATGCCGCTGGCGATGTAGATGGTGCGGAACGCCTGGGGCAAGGTCATGAAGTTGATGGAGGTCCCCAGGAGCATATTCACCATACCGGTGGGGGACAGCAGGATGCGTACAATGCCGCACAACACGATCACGGAGATGAAGTTGGGCATATACAGCACCAGCTGGATCTTCTGCTTGCGCTTCTTGCTCAGGATGCGGTTGAGCAGAAAGGCCAGCAGAATGGGGGCCGGGAAGCCCCACAGCAGTCCGAACACGCTCAGCTTCAGGGTGTTGGCCAGGTAGCTCAGGAAGTCGGGAGATGATAGGAATCGCGTGAAGTGCGACACGCCGACGAACTCGCTCCCCAGAATGCCCTGGATGGGGTTATAGTCTGTGAAGGCGATGGCGATGCCGCCCATGGGGATGTAGCGGAAGATGACCGTCAGCAGAAAGGCCGGCAGGATGAAAAACACATACAGCTGCCAGTGCTGCCGGATATACACCAGGGTGTTGTGGACCTTGGTGCTTCCGCCCTTTGGGACAAGTGTGCCAACGGGGGGTTACTCACATAATTCTCCTCCTTTTGCTTGAATTTCGCCGGGGTCTGGTCCGCCGCCCAAAGACGCGCCGTGCCGTGCTCTGGGACGCCATGATTGTATGCTTGGTTTCGCAAAATGTCAACACTGATTTTTACGTTTGCACATATTTTTTCCAATTTGCACAAATTCGAGGGGTATTTTTGTACGCTTGAGCCGGGCAAACCCCGTTGTCCGGGCTTTTTGTCCCCTGCGTGTTGACATTTGCACATTTCTGTGCTACCATCCGAAGAGAGAGACCCCGCGCCCAGGGCGGCGGGGCGGAAAGAGGGGCGGAAGATGAAGATCTTTTCCTACGACAGCCCGTTCAGCCAGGTCCTGCTGAAGCTCAGTTACAGTTGCTGTCTCAACCTGCTCTGGTTCGTCTGCTGTCTCCCCGTCTTCACCATCGGCGCGTCCACCACCGCCCTCTACTACACCACCTTCAAGATCACCCGGGACGAGGAGGGCCCCTTGGTCCAGACCTTCTTCCGGGCCTTTCGTGAGAACTTCCGCCAGTCCACCGTCCTGTGGCTGATCCTGCTGGCCGCGGGGCTGTTTTTGGCGGGTGACGGCTACATCCTCTACCACCTCCACACCGCCTCCACCGGGCCGGCGGCGGTGCTGTGGACGGTGATCTTTGCCATGGTCATCGCCGTGGCGGTGTTTTACTGCATCATCCTGATCTACGTCTTTCCCCTGGTGGCCAGCGTCTCCAACACCAACCTGGCCATGCTCAAAAACGCCTTTTTCATCGGCGCGCGCTACCTCTTCTGCACCATCCTGGTCTTCGCCATCCACTTCGCCATGTTCTTCGCGGTGGTGAGCCTGTTCACCCCGCTGATCATCTTCGGAGAGGGCCTGTGCGCCCTGCTCAGCTCCTACCTTCTGGGCCGGGTGATCCGGGCCTGCTCCTACGACCCCAACCAGACCGGGCCGGACCAGGCCGACGGCGGTGACGGCGCATGAAGCTGACCCGAGAGGACCGGGCGGCGCTGTGGTCCGCCTTTCGCCAGATGCGCCCGGCGCAAAAGATCGAGTACATCTTCACCTATTTCCGCCTCCCCATCTTCCTTGTGGCAGTGGCCCTGGTGGTGACGGGGTCGCTGGTGTACCAGCGCGTCACCCGCAAGGAGCCCGTGCTGTACGCCGCCCACGTCAACGTCTCCGTGGGAGAGACGCTGGAGGGCCGCCTCACCGACGACTTTGTCGCCGCTCTGGGCAAAGACCCCCGGCGGGCAGAGGTGTATCTCTACCAGGCCCTCTACCTCTCCGACGATCCCTCCCAGGAGGACCACCAGTACAGCTACGCCTCCCGGCTGAAAGTGGTCTCCGCCATCGAGTCCAAGCAGCTGGACGTGGCCCTCATGGACCGCAAGGGGTACGACATCTTCTCCCGCAGCGGCTACCTCCTCCCCCTGCCCGACCTGCTGGCCGCCGACCCTGACCTCCAGGCGCGGCTGTCCCCCTACCTCACCGCCAACACCGTGGTCCTGGAGGACAACGCCGTGGAGTACCAGCTGGGCGAGGCGGAGCGGTACGAGGCGGAGACCCGTGAGGACGTCAACGCCCTGGAACTCACCTCCCTTCCCCTGTTCGCCCAGGCCGGCTTTCCCAAAAAGGTCTACCTGGGCGTGATCGCCAACACCCCCAGGGCGGAGGCCGCGGCGCAATACATTTCATACCTGGCCTCCGCTCCGGCGGAGAAACCATAACACAGGAGGCGTGGACCATGAAACGGATGATAGCTCTCCCGGCGCTGTGCGCCCTTTTGCTGGCTCTGGCCGGGTGCGGCGCCAAGCTGCCCGCGGCGGCGGCGGACGGCACGCCCTGGAGCAAGGACTGGACCATGGTGGGCCAGAAGCTGGGGGTGGAGGGCCCCGGCGAGGCGTTCACCCTCCGGGACGTGAAAGGCTCCAAGAACCTGTACTTCACCGCCTGGTCCGCCGGAGAGCCCCGGACCCACACCGACGGCGAGGGGGAGGAGGTCCAGGTGTACGACGCCCAGGTGGTGGTGCTCCTCTCCGACGAGGGCTCGGATGAGGCGGCCCAGACCGCCGTGGAGGAGTGGCTGTCCCTGGCGGAGAACGCCTACGACCTGTCCGCCACCGACCAGGCGACCCACAACGGCCAGGACTTCACCGCCCTGACCTACACCTTCCCCTCCGGCTCCGCCTACGCCCAAGGAGCCTCCGCTTTCACCGTCTACGGCGGCTGCGCCGTCTCCGTGGAGATCGCCTGTCAGGAGGATTTCACCCCAGCCGCCCCGGACATCCTGGCGGACTTCCTGGACCACTGCCACTACGCCCCCCTCTCCTGACGTCTGCCCTCCGCCGCCTCCGCGCACTCGTCAAAGGGGTCCTGGCGACCATACCATTTCCATCCCTCAAAACTGAAACGCGGGGCCTTCCGGCCCCGCGTTTCATCGTTTGTCATTTTTCTTCGCTCGTCCCTCTCGCCGCCGCCATCCCGCAGTATCGCATAAGGACGGCGGCCAGCTCGGCGCGGGTGCTGGTCCCGCCGGGGACCAGGGCGGTGGCGCTCCTGCCCTGGAGCAGACCCGCCTGGACCGCCCAGGCCATGGCGTCGGCGGCCCAACCGCTGATGGCGGAGGCGTCGGTGTAGCCGGTCAGGTCAGTCCGCCCGCTCACGTCCGCGCCCTGATGGGCGGCGCAGCGGTACAGAACGGCGGCCAGCTGCTCTCTGGTAATGGGGTCGCCGGGGCCGAAGCTGCCGTTGCCGTAGCCCTGCGCCACGCCCTCCGACGTGGCCCAGCGGACCGCCTCGGCGTACCACGCCTCCGGCTCCACGTCGTCATAGGGCAGGGCGGCGTCCACCGTAGGACAGCCCGCTTCCCGCCACAGGATCATAGCGACCATGGCCCGGCTGGTGGGCAGACCGGGGGCGAAGATGGCCGGGGCGGTGCCCACCATCAAGCCCTGCTCCACGCAGTAGTGGACGCCGTCGTGGTACCACGCCGTAGGCGTGGCGTCGGCGAATCTGGCGATGGGGCAGGTGTCGTCCTTGGGACAGGGAGAGGCGTCGTCGCTCGCCCGGAAGGTGACGGCGATGGCGTGGTCCTTGGTGACTTTCTCGAAGGTGTACGCCGTCACCGCGCCCACGCTCTGGCCGTCCACCAGCACATCCGCCACCTCGTAGCCCGGATTGGGGGTGATGGCAAAGGTCTGGTCCCCTTGCCTCCGGACGCGCACCCGGCCGCTGGGGTCGAGCTGGCCGCCCGGACCGGCGGTGGCGGCGATGGAATAGCGGGTGGAGACGGAGGCGGAGGAGTACCAGGTCAGCACATAGGTGGAGTAGTACCGGGCGTAGACCAATATGGCCGCGCCGTCCTTCACGACCTCGACCCGCTCGCCGTCGTCATTGGCGCGGGTGTCGATGGTCTGCACCTCCTCCACCCCGTCCCCGTCCCCGTCGTGGAAGCGGTAGACGGTGTAACCGCCCTTACCCTGGAGCTCCGCGGGCAGATAGATCAGGTTGGCGATGAGCACCTTGGAGTCCCCGATGGGCGTGACGGTGGACTCCGCCGCCGTGCCGTCGGCGTTTGCCTTGGTCACCGTCTTGGTGAGGCTCATATCCAGCACCATGCCGATGTTATCCGCGGCCACCGGCACCTCCTTGAGCTTTTCCGCCATGCCCTCGGCCGCGCTGGAGTCCTCCACTTTCATCAAAAACTCCACCGTGCCGCCGTTCTCCTCCACCAGCGTCCGCTCGTCGTCGCCGTAGAGCTCCGCGGCCTCCTCGTCGGTGATGATGGGGTCAAGGTCCACCACCACCGAGCCGGACCCCGGCGCCACCTCCACCACCGTGTTCAGCCGGTAGCCGGGGAGGGTATAGGTCCCGCCCTCCATGTTCTGGTCGGTGATCTCCACCATGTAGGTCTTGACCACCCCGTTCCAGGTGAACACCAGGTTATAGGTGTTGGGGATGAGCCCGTCGAAGCGGAAGGTCCCGCTCTCGTCGGTGGTGGTCAGACCCATCTGATACTCCCCCATCATCAGCGCCACGCTGACGTAGGGGATGGGCGTCTCGGCGTCGTCCAGCACCACGCCGGCGATGTTGAATACCTCCCTCGTCCACTGGGCCTCGAAGGTCACGTTGGCGTAGGGCATATAAAACGCCTCGTTGGGCTGATACAGCGCCCTGTTCCGGCCCCAGCCGGCAAAGACGTACCCCGCCGGGGCGTTCTCCGGCGCCGGGGGCAGGGTGATCTCCTGGGTGGGGATCAGACCCTCCACAGGCTCCGGCACCGTGACGCCGGCGAAGGGCTTCCCCTGCTCGTCCCGGCCCGGGTCGAAGGTGACAGCGTAGGTCGCCGGATGGTCGTTTTCGGCGATGCGGAGCACGCCCACGTTCTGGAAGCCGCCGTCGGCACCGGCGGCGTGGCGGTAGTTGGAGTTGGGGATCCGCACCCACACCTGATAGGTGCCGATCTCGGCGGGGGCGTCCACCGCCGTCCCGTCCGCCAGACGGTACTGGACATCCCCGGCGGTCAAGCCCAGGTCCGCCAGAGGGATGGCGGTGCCCACGGCGGGATAGCTGTCGCCCAGCGCGGTGTCCGGGGCGTTGATCACCTCGCCCCAGGCGGCGGCGAGGGTCACGTTCCGGGCCTGCCCGCCCTCCAGGCGGAGCCATTCGTTGTTGCTCACCGCAAAGACCACCGGCGCGGGCTGGATGACCACCGCCGCGGTGGGGTCGGAGACGGTGTAGTTCCCCGCCTCGCGGCCGTAGAGAGTCACCGCCACCAGGTAGTCCCCCGCGTCGGCGGAGTCGGTGGCCGCGTAGGCCATCAGATCCGCGTGGAAGGTGGAGGGGTCGGCCAGGAAGCCCTGCTTCTCCGCCTCGTCTGGCTGCTCGTCGGCCAGGAAGGCGTTCTCCACCCGCACGGTGGGGTGCATCCTGTGGCCGTGGTAGACGAAGGTCAGGTTTTGCCAGGTGACCCGCACCCCATAGGGCGCCACCGTGACCGTGCCCAGGCACAGCGCCCGCGTCTCCGGCTCCTCCCCGTCGAACAGGAAGTTCTGGGGCTCGTCTGTCAGCCTCACCCAGATCTCATAGGTCCCGGCGTCCCGGAAGGTCTCGGTTTCGTCCCCGGTAACGGCGTTTCCGGCGGCGTCCGCCACCCGCTTGTAGCGCACGGCGAACTGCCCGTCCAGGGCCAGGCCGCCGTCCTGCCGGACGCTGGCCCGGTGGTCCAGACTATCGTAGGTCATGGTCAGGGCAAAGTCGTCCCAGCGCTCCCCGTCGCCGCCGGTCAGGGCATAGCCGCCGGGGTTGGGGTCGGCGTTGACCTCCGCCGCCCAGTCGTGGGCAGGCTTGACCTCCGGGCCGATGGTGAAGGTGACGGGGGCCTTGCGGATGGTGTATTCCCGCGTCACGGTTTCAGGCAACGCGTAGTTGGGATTGCTGACCGCGGTGATCTTTGCCACATATGTCCCGGCATTGGTCTGGGTGCCGTTCTCCCCTACGGTAAGATCGCACACATCCCCCGCCACCAGATTCGTAGCCGTGGCGGTGACGGTGTATGCGCCCCTCGTGTAGTAGAGCGCGTCCCAGTCCTCGGCCTCCGCGCCGCCCTCGGCGATGTGCCAATCGAAGGTCAGCACCTTGGGGGTCACGTCGGCGGCGGTGGGGGCCGCCGCAAGTTCAGTGGCTACGAGGGCGTAGTTGTCGCCCCAGTCGCCGTCCAGAGCGATCTCCGTGACGTTCACGGGCTTGTCCGTTCCCGCGTCCTTGGTCACGAACTCCACCAACCCATGGGCGGTGGGCGCCTCGCCAAACACCGCGCCGGCGAGGAGAATTTCCCCGTCCGCGCTGGCGTGACGGTAGAGCGTCCCGTCATACACGCCGCCGGGCACCCGGTCCGCCGCCACAGAGGGCGTCAGCGGCGCCTTGCGGATGGTATACTCCATCGTCACATCGCTGGGCAGCGCGTAGTTGGGGTTGCTGATACTCGTAATCTTCGCCACATACGTCCCAGCGTTTATCTGGACGCCGTTCTCCCCTACGGTGAGAGCGCATTCATCGCCCTCTACCAGATTTGTGGCCGTGGCGGTGACGGTGTATTCACCCTTTGTATAGTAGAGCGCGTCCCAGTCCTCGGCCTCTACGCCGCCCTCGGAGATGTGCCAGGTAAAGGTCAGCACCTTGGGGGTCACGTCGGCGGCGGTGGGGGCCGCCAAAAGCTCGGTGGCTACGAGGGCGTAGTTTTTGCCCCAGTCGCCATCCAGCGTAATTTCCGTGACGTTCACGGGCTTATCCGTCCCAGCGTCCTTGGTCACGAATTCCACCACCCCATGGGCGGTGGGGGCTTCGCCGAACACCGCGCCGGCGAGGACGATCTCCCCGTCCCCGCTGGCGTGGCGGTAGAGGGTCCCGTCATACACACCGCCGGGCACCCGCTCCGCCGCCACGCTGGGCGTTAGCGACACCTTGCGGATGGTGTATTCCATTGTCACATCATCGGGCAACGCGTAGTTTGGATTGCTGATACTCGTAACCTTCGCCGTGTACGTCCCGGCATTTATTTGGGTGCCGTTCTCGCCCACGGTGAGATCACACGCGTCCCCCTCCACCAGATTCGTGGCCGTGGCGGTGACGGTGTATTCACCCTTTGTATAATAGAGCGCGTCCCAGTCCTCGGCCTCCGCGCCGCCCTCGGCGATATGCCAATCAAAGGTCAGCACCTTGGGGGTCACGTCGGCGGCGGTGGGGGCCGCCGTCAGCTCGGTGGCTACGAGGGCGTAGTTGTCGCCCCAGTCGCCGTCCAGGGCGATCTCCGTGACGTTCACGGGCTTGTCCGTTCCCGCGTCCTTGGTCACAAATTCCACCACCCCGTGGGCGGTGGGTGCCTCGCCAGACACCGCGCCGGTGAGGAGAATTTCCCCGTCCGCGCTGGCGTGGCGGTAGAGGGTCCCATCATACACGCCGCCGGGCACCCGCTCCGCCGCCACGGAGGGCGTCAGCGTGGCTTTTTTGACGACGACCGTGACCTCAAAGGTCACCGGCAGGTAGTCCTCCCCGTCCTCCGGGGTAAAGACCACGCCGTACCTCGTCCCCTCGGTGGCGGCGGGGTACTGCTCCCGCTCGGTCCAGGCGAAGGTCCCCGGGACCGGCTCCCCGTTGAGGGTGGCCGAGCCGCCCACGAGGTGGTCGTCAGTCAGTTGGTCGCCGTAGGTGAGGGGGTCCACCGTGGGGGCGGCGATCTCCGGCCGCGCGATGGTGACGGTGGCGGAGACGGGGTCGGAAGTCACCGTCTCCGAGGTGAGGGCGTGGCCGCAGTGGGCCGTGACCGCCACCGTGTAGCTCCCGCTGTCGGCCACCGCGTCCAGGGCGTAGGTGCTGTCGTCAGCATCCGCCAGCGGCGCGCCGTCCTTGAACCACTGGTAGGTGTAGGAAACGCCGTCCCCGGCTGCGTGGCCCGTCTCGGCGGTCAGGGTGATGACCGTCTCGCCGTTGTTGTACGCCGCGCTCGCCCGGTCGGCGGTCAGGGTCACCGTGGGTGCGTCCAGGGTCCACCGGGCGGTCAATTCTACATCGGCGGTGACAGCGGAGCCGAAGCTGTATGCCCCGCTGCCGTTTTCCCATGTCACGAAGCTGTGCCCGGCGAGGGTGGGCGCCGCGGGCTCAGTGGCCTTGCCGCCGGCGGCCACCAGCTGGGTGGCGGGACTGATAGCGCCGTTGCCGTCCAGGCTCACGGCGTAGATCTCCACCGTCCGCGTCTGGGTGAGCCCGGAATTTGACCTGGCGGTGAAGGTGTACCTCCCCGCCTCCGTCACGGTGTGATCGCCGCCGGAGACGGTCTCGGTGGAGCCGTCCGGCTTTTCCACCGTCACCGTGCCATCGGAGACGCCAAAGGCGCTTTCGACCCGCAGGGTCTGCTGGGTCCTGGCCGGGTCGCCGGTCTCCCCGCCGCTGACGGTCAGGGTGGGCGGCTGCTTGTCCACTCGGATGGGATCGGACCAGCCGGTGGTCACGTTCCCGGCGTTGTCCACGGCCTTATAATAGAGGTAGAAAACGCCGTCCGCCATACCGCCCACGGTCACGCCCCCGCCGGTGGAGGGCAGCGTGGCCAGCTCGGCGGGTGCGGAATCGTTGGCGGTGGTGACGGCGAACTGGAGGCTCGCCATCCCCGCGGGGTCGTCGGAGGCGGCGAGGCCCACAGACTGCGCCGCGGCGGTCCAACCGGCCCCCACGCCTCCCACCGTCACCACGGGCGCGGCGCGGTCGATCTGAAAGGGACCGGCGAAGCCCTCTGTGAAGTTCGTCTCCTGCCCGGTGGCCTCCCAGTCGCTGGGGGAGTTGTCGCAGAACTTGTAATAGACGTAGTACACCCCCGGCGCAGGCGTGGCCGCCGCGTCCAGGGTCACTGTGTAGTCGGTGCTGGCAAACTCCGCAAGGCCGTCCGCGGGGACGGCGCTGTCATCCTGGACGACCTTGTAATATGCCTTGCCCACGCCGCTCTGGGTATCATTCACGGCAAAGGTGACGGCGGGCTCAGTGTTGGTCCAGGCGTCGGAGCTCACCGGCACGTCCACCGTGGGCGGCGTGACGTCGATGCAGTTCACGTTGGCGGTGGCGGCGCTGTTCCCGCCGTAGTCCAGGTCCACCACCTGCACGGTGACGGGGCCGTTCTCCGTGACCCGGACCGCGCCGCTCTCCGTGTCCTCCTGCTCCACGCCGCCGGGCAAAATGACCTTAAAGTGCCGGCCGGCCACGTTGGTGACTGTCCAGGTCAGGGTCACGCTGTCATTGATCCACGGCGCGGGGACGGCGCTCAGGGCGACCCGCGGCGCGTTGCCGTCCAGGGCGCTCTGGGCGATCACCGTATAGCCCGCGGGCGAGACAGCGGAGGCGGTGTGGCCCACCTGGTCCGTCACCTGGATGTGCAGATATTTCACCGTCTCGGAACTCTCGGTGGCGGTGTAGGTGAGGGTGGCCGCGCCGGAGGCGGTGTCCGAGAGGGTCTGCCAACTCCCCGGCGTGTCGGCGGCGGAATTTGTCCAGGCGTACTCCACCTTGGCCACGCCGGACTCAGAGTCGGCGAAGGTCACGGGCAGGGCGAGGCACGTATAGACCCCCGCCTTGGGGGTGAGGTCAGAGCCCGCCTCCGAGAGCGCCCCCACAGAGGCGGTTGGTGCCTTGCTGTCGATGCGCTCCACCAGCGCCACCGCCGTGGCCATGTCGTCCCCGCGCCGGAGGCGGAAGGTGTAGGAGCCGTTTTCCGTGACCCGCGCCGTGCCGCCGGAGGCGGCCATCGCCGTCCAGCCGGCATCGCCCTCGCGGTGGTAGTCCAGGGTGGCGCCGTTGGCCGCCGTCACGGTGATGTCCCGGCTGGTGGCCCAGTTTGTATTGTCTGCGGTGGCGGTGAGGGAGAGGGCGGGCGGGGTGGGGGCCTTCGGGCTCTCCTTGGTGCCAAAATCCACCGTGGCCGATCGATAGGCGGAGGCGCCGGTGGTCTCGTAGGAGGCCAGCACGTGGAGATACCACTTGCCGTTGTCGCCGCTGCCGGGGTCCTTCCGGATGCCAAGGGTCAGGCCGCCGCTCTTGGCCTGTGTCAGCTGCTCGGCGGTGGCGTCCACCCAGCCGGTGGCGGGCATCGCGGCGGAGTCGGACCACACATACCGCATGGAGGTGGTATGCGCCTTGTTGTCGTTCACCGTCACCGTGGCCGTGCCCACGCCGTCGGTGACGCCCTTGGAGGTGACGGTGATATTGGGCTGGTTGCCGTCCACACTGGAGCCGGTGTTCATGCCGGAGGTGGCGCTGCTGGCGGTGCCGTTGGCGCCGCACATATCTTTCACCAGGCCGATGTTGTCCACGCTGGTGATGGACAGATTCCCGCTGGCCCCGGCCTTCACCGTGCCGGTGAAGTAGAGCACGTTGGTGTCCGCGCCGCCGGAGAAGGTGGCGTCGCCCCAGCTGGTGTGTACCTTGATGCTGTTGAGATTTGAACTCCCGGTGTTCTGGCTGTCCACGATCTCGTCAAAGATCAGGGAGACCACGAACTGGTCCCCCACCTTATAGGTGGAGTTCGGCATAGGGGCGATGGCCAGGAGTTTGGGTTCCTTGCTGTCATAGTAGACGCTCTCCTGCTCGCAGGTGCCCAATTCCCATTTATCGACACCACTGCCGCTGGCCATGATCCCCACCGCGATGGGGTCGGCGGAGATGGTAAGTTGATAGACAGGGCCAAGGCCCATCTTGCTCTCTACGGGGTTCATGCCCTCAAATGCCCTGGTATATATGACATTCTCCGTGGTGCCCTGCATCCTGGGGAACCAGCCGTTCGTCCAGGACGTATATTTCCCGCTGGGGTCTATCTCAAACTCAATGATCGCCTGCTGGCTGCCCGAAGTGAAACGCATCCACTCATAGCCGTCCTGATCCTCGCGCACATCCGCGTGCAGATGCATTTCATAGTAGTCGGCGGTCGCTTTCAGGTAGGTCAAATATTGTGTTTGTGTGTAATTGCGCTGCATCGTAAAAATATCCTTATACCCACTATGGCTATCGTCGATTTTACTGCTCGAACTGTAAACGGTGGCCTTCTTCTTCACATAGCAATTCCTGTCCATCGTGTGGCTCCCGTCCTTGGTCATGGTCCGGGAGGCGCGGGTGGTGGTTCCCAACGTGCCGCCGCCGATGACCCGGTAGAGCTCCACCGAGTAGGTGCGGTCGGCGTTGGAGTAGGCCGTGGCGGTCTGGCTGTTGTACGCCGTGGCCACGCTGTTCTCCACGACGGTGATGGTCTTGCTCGTCTCCCCCGGCCCAAAGTTCAGCGTCCCGGCCTGGTGGGTAAAGTGGGTGCCGCCTACGGCGGAGCCGTTCACCGTGCGGAAGTACACCGTCTGCGCCCCGTCGGTGCCGCCGGTCCTGGTGACGGTGAAGGTACTGCCGCTGGTGTTGGCGATGTTGAACGTCCCGTAGCTGGCCGCGCCGATGCCGAAGGTCATCTGCCCGCTGTAATAGGTCACGCCCCCGGCGATCGCGTAGGCGCGGGCGTAGTAGGTCACGCCCTCGGTGATGGCCGGAGTGGTGCGGATCTCGCCGCCTGCCGCCGTCACCGGCGTGGCGGTCTTATACTTGCCGTTATTGAGCGTGGTGGTGGGGGCGGTCATGATGCCCCAGACAAGGCCCGTCTCGGTGATGGGGTCCTCGCCGGGGCTGGCCAGCTGGGCGGTCAGGGTTTTGGCCGTGCTGTCAAAGGTGGGGGTGGTCAGCGCCAGGGCCGAGGCGGTGACGATCACGGTGACCTTGCGCTCCGTCTTGTTCCCCGCCTTGTCCGTCACCGTGACGGTGACCTGCCGCTCTCCGGCGATGTTGGTGGCGCCGGGGTCCATGGTCACAGTCGCGGTACACTCCTCCGCCGGCTCGTTGTCGGTGATGCTCAGCGCCGACTTCACCTTGTCCGCCACCTCCGCTTGGGTGGCGCCCAGCTTCACCTCCACCGGCTCGTAGGTGAAATCCGGCGGCTGGGTGTCCCGCCACTGGGCGGTCAGGGTCAGGGAGGTCTTGAGAGAGGCGATGGCCGCCCCGCTCTTGTAGGTGCCGCCGTTCTGGTCCTTCCACTCCGTAAAGGCGTACCCGGCGCGGGTGGGCACGTCGGCGGTGAGGGTGACGCTGTCCGCCAGCCGCTCATACTGCGCCGCGGGCAGGCTCGCCACGCCGGGGATCCCGCCGTCTGTATAGCGGATGGCCAAAGGCCCCTGGAAGCGGGCGTTGATGACGTTCCCGTCGTTGTCTGTGATCTTGAACTTGACCACGCCGGTGGAGGCGTCGGCGGAGACGGTGTAGCCGCTGGGGTCCAGGGTGACGGTCTTGCCGATGTCGTAGGTCAGGGTGATGGTGTAGTCGGCGGAGAGGTTGGAACCCTGCTTCGTCACGTCTTTCAACTTGGCGCTCACGTTCCGCGCCTGGATCGTCGCGGTCTGGTAGGTATAGGCGTAGTAGGGCCCGCAGTCCTGGGCGCCGCCGGCCCAGCAGAAATAGTGGTACTCCACCGGCGAGGTGCCCGGCACTTTGTAGAGGCCGCCGTGTACGCAGTTGTCAAAGTCCCGGCCCTTTTGGACCACGTCCACATAGACCGCGACCTCCGCGCCGGGGAATTTCTTCTGCATATATTTTAAGGAGTTGTTCTCCGTGGTGGTCGCCGTGAGGATCGCGCCGGAGCCCAGGGCGCTGACGGCGTCGCCTCCGTCGAATTTGCTGTTCAAAAAGGCGTAGCTCTGGTCCGGGGAAAAGCTGGTGGTCTCCTCAAAGCCGTGGTAGATGAAGGCCGTGCCGTCGCCGTCCAGGTAGTCCAGATCCACCGCCCCCGGCGCCAGCGACATCAGCATGACCGGCTCCCGCAGCCAGATAGGCGCCTCCATGGGGATGGCCGCCAGCGCCTGGTCGATGCCCGTCCGGAGGGCGGCCAGAAAGGCGGCGTCGGTATCGTCCGTCCCGTCCGCCTCCGCGGCGGCCAGGACCCCCTCGTAGTCCGCGATCATGTCCAGAAGCTCGCCCTCGTCCATGGCGAGAGCGGCGGCGGGGATGCGGTCCGGCGTAGCGCCGGGGAACCAGGCGTCCAGAAACGCCCCCAGGGGCTCCCCCGCCTCAGAATTCAGAGTGGGCCCCAGGTCCGCCGCGTCCCCTTCCGGGGCCGCCTCCGCCGAGGTGTGGGACTTCGGGGCGGCCGCTCCCGCGGCCTCGGCCGGGGTCTCGGCCCCCGACCGCTCCGGCGGGGTCTCTACCGTTTCCCGGTAGCCGTCCTGCCCGTCCGCCATGGGCACGGCGGCCCAGGCCGCCGTGGGCGCCAGGCCCAGCAGCAAACACAGCGCCAGCCACGCGCTGACGATCCGCTTTTTCATATCCCATCCTCACCTCCCCTGGGGCGCGGGCGCCGCTTCTCTCCGCCGGACCGGACGGTCCTGGCCCGGCCAGCGCCTCGGCGACGCCCTTGACAGGTCCTATCTTTACAGATATATCCTACCATGTTCACCCGTGAACAAGTCAAGAGGAAAGATGAAAAAAATGGAAAAATTATTTTCAATGCCCGACTATTGTCTTTTCCCCATGGATATGGTATGCTTTTTGAAGAACTGGCGGGCAAACTGTCCGATCCAGCCCAAAAAACAGAAAGAATGAAGAAAGGTCTGCTGACTATGAGAGAGGCAAGGGACAAAAAGGGATGTTTTATCGCCTTTGAGGGGATCGACGGAAGCGGAAAAAGCACCCAGATCCGTCTGTTGAAAAACCGGTTGGAGCGCGAGGGGATCAAATTCTACTGCACCCGTGAGCCGACGGATTCCCCCATCGGCTCTCTGATCCACCAGATCATGACCGGGCGGATCCAAAGCGACAACAAGGCGGTGGCGGCTCTGTTCGTCGCGGACCGCCTGGACCATCTGTTGAATCCCGCGGACGGCATCTGCGCCAAGATCATGGATGGGACCTCCGTGATCTCAGACCGCTACTATTTCTCCTCCTACGCCTATCACAGTGTCGATATGCCCATGGAGTGGGTCATCGCCGCGAATTCCCAGAGCGCGGAGCTGCTGCGCCCAACGGTCACAGTCTTTCTCGATGTTGATCCCGACGACGCGCTGGGGCGGATCTCGAAGGCGCGGTTCCAGCGGGAATTGTTCGAGACCAGAGAGCGCCTGGTCTCTGTGCGGCAAAAATACTTTGAGGCGTTTGAAAAGCTGAAGGACGTGGAAAACATCCTGATCCTTGACGGCGGAAAAGAGGAGCATATTTTAGAAGCCGAGATCTGGGAAAACCTCAAGCCATACTTCACCCGCGCGGAAACCAGATGACAAAGAATGTCACGCCGGATGTGAAATAAAACAGGAGGTATCCAACATGAAAAAAGTGCTATGTTTCCTGCTCCTTGTGGCGCTGGCGCTCTCCAGTGTACCTTTGGCCGCCGCGGAAGCTGACCCGACACCGAGCCAGCCTTCATCGTGGGCGGCCGAGACCGTGGAGGAGGCCATCTCGCTGGGCATCGCACCGGAACGGCTCCAAGGCAACTGGCAGCAGGACTTGACCCGTGGGGAATTCGCCGAGCTGGTGGTCCGCTTCCTGGCGGTGCAGTACGGCTACGGCGCGGGGACCGGCTTTCAGATGGAGGATTTCTGGCAAGAGGACTTCTTAAACCTGCACGCTCGCCCTGACGGCCAGCCTTTTGTCAAAGCGGACTACTACCCGGAACTGGCGCAAACTCCCGACCGATTTATACGATGGGACTATCTTCTCGGTGAATACGCGCATTTCTTTGACGATGTAGAGCCGTACGGTGGGGCCGCGTATATCAATTTTGCTTATCTTTTGGGGATCGTGCAGGGCAAAGGCGAGGGCTGCTATGACCCCGACGGCATCATCACCCGGCAGGAGGCCGCCGCGCTGTTGGCGCGCACCTATCAGGTCTACGCCCAACTGGACCCGCCGCAGACCGCCGCCGAGCCCTTCTCCGACAGCGCCGAGATCGACCCCTGGGCCCAGGAGAGTGTGGCCGCCATGCAGGGCTGGGGCATTTTGCTGGGAGACGAGAACGGAGCCCTCGACCCCCACGGACACTACACCTGGGAACAGGGCGTCGCCACCCTGATGCGGCTCTACCACAATATGCCCGTCAGCCGGTATAGCGGCACCTTGGCGCCTCTGCTGTCCTACGCGGACTTGGTAGAGCAGATCCGCGCCAAGAACAGCAACTGGATGTCCTTGGTGCAGTACGAGGCGGAGACGGAGATCTGCACCATCCTCTACGTCACCTACGGCGGCGTCATGCACCCGCCGGCGCCCGCCATCTTCCTGATCTACCCCAACAGCACCTTCAAGCGCATCGAGCTCGACGGCTGGGTAGAAGATGGCTTCCAACTCAACGAGAACAACACCAAGCTCCTGTTCTCGGACGGGACCTCGCGCATCCTGGACCTTCGCGCCGGGATCTTCGAGATGGACTACAACGAGTGGCTCAAGCGGGAGGGCACAAAATAACTGAGAAGGTGCTATTATGCGGTGGAAAAGATGAAAGCCGTATGTGAAAGAACTTATAATCTTTCTGGCCATATGGTTATTTGTCGTGTTTGTTGCTTAATAGTAAATCTAAGGACGTAGCAGAAGACTATGTCAGGCAATATACAAAGTTAAAATTCCTTCACGCAGTTGCATGGCCACTGTATGACGAATTAGATGATATTCCCGGTGATGTAACCAGAGGAGTAGCAGATGCGTTTGTGGGTCTTATTTGGGAATTAGCCGGAAAGGAGTGAAGAGCGCTGTCATGAAGACAGGTTTAGTTCAAAAAATTATCATGGTAGCCTCGGTAGCGGTTTTAATCTTGTGCGCGCTCATTTTTTGGACTTTGCGTCAAGAAACTTCTTCGCCGAAGGAACGCGTGATTTGCAGCTCCTCATCGGCTGATGGGGCATATCAGGTAGAGATAGTTGCATATGGCGATCCGGTTTCTTTTGGCGCTCAGAGGATCGGGATCAAAGTTGGTGAGTATGGAGATACCATTTACACAAGGATAGGGAATGATGGGGCAACTGTTGACGAAGGCAACTTTGCGATTTCTTGGGACAATCATGCAGCGATGGTCGTTGTTTTAGGGAGTGAACAAAAACCTGTCACATATAGAATTGCGTTTGATGGGCAAGGGGATTATTATTTGGACAAGAGGACGGCTCTTGAAATACCAGGGGACGGTCCCTATGTCTTGACAACTGACTCAAGTTTAGAAAACCCGCGGGAAAAGAAACCAAAAAACACCCCCTGATGATCTAACATCAGGGGGTGTTTGTCTGCTGTCTGTTTTGCCGGAGTTGTTCAGAATGGCAGGGGCCGTTCAGCCGTTTGCTCCGGGGTTTGGCTTACAGCTCCACCGCGCCGTCCTGGCCGTCCACGACAAAGTAGACCTTGCCCTCCTCGGGCTTGACGTACAGCTCCACCTTCTTGGCGGACTTCTTGCCGGCGGCGGCCAGCGCCTTGGCCTTCAGGTCGGCCATATTCCACTCCGCGCCGCCCATCTGCAGCACCACCACATCTGCCGCCTTTGCGGAGGCCCGTCTGGTGGCGGGCTTCTTTTCGGCGGGGGCCTTCTTCGCGGCGGCGGTCTTCTTGGCGGCAGGGGCCTTCTTCGCGGCGGCGGCCCTCTTGGTGGCGGGCTTCTTGGCGGGGGCCTCGGCCTTCACAGCGGGAGCCTCGGCGGCCACAGGGGTCTTTTTCTCTTCGGACTTGGTCATTTCTATTACCTCCAAAAATATTGTTCTCTGTTTTTGATGCCGATATTTATCCGGCACTTTCGATGGGTCATTTTAACACAAAATTTCCCATTCGTCAACCCAATTCACAGAAAAGCCGCAAATGGCAAAAAAAGTACCCGGTCGGCACGCCGCCGACCGGGTACGAGGGGCTTAGAAAACAGTGACCACGGAACCGTCGGAATAGTTGGTAGCGATGTAATCCTTCACCGTATCAGACTGCAAAGCGGCGGCCAGGGCCTGGATGGCGGGGTCGTTCTCCCGACCCTCCTTGGTCACCAGGATGTTGCCGTAAGCGGTGGCGGCCGTACCCTGGGCGGACTCGATGGCCAGGGCGTCGGCCACGGTCAGACCGGCCTCCATGGCGTAGTTGCCGTTGATGACGGCCAGATCCAGGCTGTCCAGGGAGCGGGGCAGCTGGGCGGCCTCCAGCTCCTCAATGTCCAGGTTCTTGGGGTTCTCCACGATGTCCAGCACGGTGGGCTCCAGCCCGGCGTCCTCCGGCAGAGTGATCAATCCCTGCTCCTGGAGCAGCAGCAGCGCCCGGCCGCCGTTGGTGGGGTCGTTGGGGATGCCCACGGTGGCGCCGTCGGCCAGCTCTTCCAGCGAGGCGGTCTTGCCGGCGTAGATGCCAAAGGGCTCATAGTGGATGTTGGCCACGCTCACCAGATGGGTGCCGTTCTCGGCGTTGAAGTTGTTCAGATAGGTGATGTGCTGGAAGTAGTTGGCGTCCAGCTCGCCCTCCTCCACGGCGGTGTTGGGCAGGATGTAGTCGGTGAACTCCACGATCTCCAGGTCGATGCCCTGCGCGGCCAGAACGGGCTTGACCGCTTCCAGGATCTCGGCGTGGGGAACGGGGGTGGCGCCCACCTTGAGGGTGACGGTCTCGCCGGTGTTGTCGGCGGGGCTGGCGGCGGGCTCAGCGGTGTTGTCGGCGGGGCTGACGGTGGGTTGTTCGGTGGACGACTGCTGGCCGCCGCAGGCCGTCAGCAGGGCCAGGATGGTGACGCACACCACCAGCACGGACAGAAACTTCTTCATTTTCATACACTCCTTTTTTTGTTTTCGTTTTTTGATATATGCTTGGGAACAGGTTCCCTTGCAGACCTTTACCGCAGCCTTTTGTCGCTGCGCTGGGCCAGATGGCCGCCGATGGCCTGGGCGATCTGGACCAGGATGACGATGAGGGTGGTGGCCACCAGCATGACGGCGCCGTTGAACTTATAGAGGCCGTAGTTGATGGCCGTCTTGCCCAGGCCGCCGCCGCCGATGGCGCCGGCCATGGCGCCGTAACTCAGGATGGTGATGAACGAGGTGGTGAAGCTGGAGATGAGGGCGGGCCTGCACTCAGGCAGCATCACCTTCCACACGATCTGAAAGGGCGAACAGCCCATGGCCTGGGCCGCTTCGATGACCCCGCGGTCGGTCTCCCGCAGAGAGGTCTCCACCAGCCGGGCGATAAAGGGCGCGGCGGCCACGATCAGCGGCGGAATGGCGGCCTTGGTGCCGATCTTGGTGCCCACCAGAACGAGGCTCAGATCCAGCACAAAGAGCATCAGGATCAAAAAGGGCACCGAGCGCAGGATGTTGATGACGATGTTCAGGGCCTTCATGATGGGGGTGGGCAGCGGGCGCACCCCGTCCTTGTCGCCCACCACCAACAGCACCGCCAGTACCAGTCCCAGCAGAAAGGCCACGGCGGTGGACACCACGGTGGAATAGGTGGTCTCCCAGATGCCGTCCAGAAATTCTTCCAGATATTTCGGGGTGGTAAAGATCTCTGTCATCTGGCTCAAAAACTTATCCATGGTAGTCCCGTACCTCCTCCACTGTCACATTGGCCTGGCCCTTGAGATAGGCCAGGGCCCTGGCCGCCTCGGTCCCGTCCTGGGGCAGTCCCAACAGCATGGTGCCAAAGGCCTTGCCGTCGATGCTCCGGGTGTCCGCGCCCAGGATGTTCACCTTCACGCCGCAGTCCATCGCCAGGGACGCCACCAGCGGCTCATAGGACGAGTTGCCGTTGAAGGCCACGCGGACCACGCGGCCCGTGGGAAGCTGCTCCAGCGCCACGCCGTCCGGGTAGACCAGCCGCCGTCCGGCGTCGGTCTGGGGGTTGGAGAAGATGTCCTCCACCCTGCCGGTCTCCACCATCTCCCCGTGGTCCAGAATGGCCACCTTGTGGCAGATCTCCTCCACCACCGTCATCTCGTGGGTGATGACCACCACGGTGATGCCCGTCTCCCGGTTGATCTTTTGAATGAGCCGGAGGATGGCGCGGGTGGACTGGGGGTCCAGGGCGGAGGTGGCCTCGTCGCAGAGCAGGACCTTGGGGTCGCTGGCCAGAGACCGGGCGATGGCCACCCTCTGCTTCTGTCCGCCGGAGAGCTGGGCGGGATAGGCCCCCGCCTTGTCCGGCAGGTCCACCAGCTCCAGAAGCTCCATGGCCTGCTTGCGGGCCCGCCCGCGGCTGACCCCGGCGATCTCCATGGGGAAGCAGATGTTGTCCAGACAGTTCCTCTGCATCAGCAGATTGAACTGCTGAAAGATCATGCCCATCTTCTTGCGCTCTTGCCGCAGGGCCTTTTCGCCCAGCGCGGTGAGCTCCAGCCCGTCCACGAACACCTTTCCCTGGGTGGGCCGCTCCAGCAGGTTGATGCACCGCACCAGCGTGGACTTTCCCGCGCCGGAAAAGCCGATGATGCCGAAGATCTCGCCCGGCGCGATGTGGAGCGAGACATCCCGCACCGCGTGTACCTCATTTTGCCCGGAGAAGGTCTTGCTGACGTGTTCCAGCCGAATCATTCCCATCCCTCATTCCATAAAAAAGTGGGAAGCGCGTGCGCTTCCCACAGATTTGAACACGGTTGGTTCACCGACCGCGCACCGGGAAACAAGCACGACAAAACGTGGGCATACACACCATGCCCATGGCCATCATCATCATGCCATCACGTCCCGCCATGCGGTTCCCCTCCTCTCGGCCCGTGGGCCGGAAATTTTGACTGTCGCCTATCATAGCACCCCAAAACCTATTTGTCAAGTATGCTTCAGGGTTTTGCCGTTTTCCCCAAAAATTTCCCGCCTCCGCACCGCCCCTTTGGGCGGACCGGCGGCCTCACAGACGGGCCAGACGCTGTTTCAGCCCTGCTCGGTCACAGGCCAGGGCCAGGACAAGAAAGACCACCCCGCTGCCGATCCCTTGGACCAGGGTGCCCAAAAACTGGGGCGGAAAGGCCGCCCAGCTCCGGGCGAACCAGACGTTCACAAACCCGTAGAGGGTGGGCGAGAGGAGCCCGGCGGCCACCACCGCCCCGGCGCTCCGGGCGGTCAGGATCCGATCGCTCCGGGCGGTGAAAGGCAGGCAGATGAGCAGCTTGATGACGAAGGTGGCCGGGGCCCATATGGGGGCGGTGAGCAAGTCGGCCAGCGCCCCTCCCACCGCTCCGGCGGCCATGGCCCAGGGCATGGGCAGCAGACAGGCGGCCAGGTAGATCAGCGCGTCCCCCACGTGGACATACCCGCCGGTGGGCAGGGGAATGTGGAGGACGTAGGCGGTGGTGGCGGTGATGGCGGCGGCGAACACCGCCGCGGTCACCAAGTCGTGGATGTTGGTTTTCTTTTTCATAGGCGCCTCCTGACGGCGCGGGGCCGGACGGACACAGCCCCTCTTGTTGGTAGGCAAATCATACTACTTTACTAGGTATTTGTCAAGGCTTTTTTTGCGGCCGGGATCAGCCCGGTCATCAGCTCGATTCGGTGAAAGGGCGTCATCAGGTACACCCCGTCGCTCAAGGGCGCGATCCGCCGCAAAATATCCAGGGAGATCTCCCGCCCCAGCGCCTCACCCGCCTGGCGGTCCAGGTCCTCGTAGCGGGCGATGATGGCCGGGTCCACGGACACGCCGGAGACTTCCCGGTCCAAAAACAGGGCGTTTTTTTGGCTGACGATGGGAAAGATCCCGCCCAGTATTTTACCCTTCAGCGCCGCCCTTGCCCTGGCCAGATTGTCCAGCGCCCTGGCCGACAGCACCGGCTGGGTCAAAAAGCCCACCACGCCGCAGTCCTCCTTCTCTCTGGCCCGGCGCAGTTCGGCGGAGAAGTTCGCCGCGTTCACATTCAGCGCCCCAAAGACGCGAAAGGGGGTCCGCAGCACCTGGTCGTTGAGGGCGGAGACGTATTGCGCCAGCCGCCGGGAGTTAAAGTTGAACACGCTCTTCACCGTGCCCCGGTGGTCGCCGGGCACCGGGTCGCCGGTGACCAGCAACACGTTGTGGACCCCTTCGATGGAGAGGCCCAACAGCAGGGCTTTCACGGCGATCTCGTTGCGGTCCCGGCAGGTCATGTGGGGCAGGGCCTCCATGTTCATCTCCCGCTTGATCTTGCACGAGAGCAGACTGCTGTCCGCTCTGGGCCGGCCCACGGGGGAGTCGGCGATGGTGACCGCGTCCGCTCCGGCGGCCTGAAACGCGGCCACGCCCTGCAAAAAGGGCTGGATGGTGTCGTCGGTGGGCGGGTCCAGCT
Organism: uncultured Oscillospiraceae bacterium; assembly: GCA_947599925.1. Lineage (GTDB taxonomy): Bacteria > Bacillota > Clostridia > Oscillospirales > Oscillospiraceae > MGBC124762. The sequence continues at coordinate 54,788 of CANQFT010000002.1, forward strand.
CCACGCACACCACGCCCTCGCCCCGCTGGAGCTTTTCCCACAGCGCGTTCATCCCAGCACCTCCCTGGCGATCTGGGCCGAGGCCTTGGCGTCCTTGGCGTAGAAATCCGCGCCGATGGAGCGGGCGTAGTCCTCCGTCACCACCGCTCCCGCCACAAAGACCTTTGGCGGGTCGGGCAGGGCCTTGAGCAGTGCCACCGTCCGCTCCATGGCGGGCAGCGTGGTGGTCATCAGCGCCGAAAGGCCCACCAGCCGCGCTCCCCGCCGCTCCGTCTCCTGGGCCACGGTCTCCGGCGGCACGTCCCGGCCCAGGTCGGTGATGGCGTAGCCGTAGTTTTCCATGACGGTCTTGGCGATGTTTTTGCCGATGTCGTGGATGTCCCCGCGGACGGTGGCCACCACCACCTCGCCCCGCCGCACCGGGGCCTGCCCCGCGGCGGAGAGGTGGTCGGCCACGGCGTCAAACACGCTCTGGGCGGCCTGGGCCGCGCTCAAAAGCTGGGGCAGATAGAGCCGCCCCGCCTCATACTCCTCGCCCACGGCGTCCAGCGCCGGGATCAGCTCCTCCTCCACCAGCTCCAGCGGTTGGCGGCTGGACAGCGCTTCCCTGGCCAGCCGTCCCGCCTCCCCTCGGAGCCCCCGCAAAATGGCCTGGCGCAAGCCCAGCTGGGTTTGGGCGGGGGCGGCGCTCTGGACCGCCGGAACCTGGTCGGCCATGTGCGCCACATAGTCGGCGCACTGGGCGTCCTCGCCGCTGAGGAGCCGGAAGGCCCGGACCGTATCCATCATCTCGCTCCTGTTGGGGTCCAGGATCGGCAGGGTCAGCCCGCGGGCCAGCGCCGCGGCCAAAAAGGTGCGGTTGACCACCCCGCGCTGGGGCAGGCCAAAGGAGATGTTGGACACGCCCAGCACCGTCTGCAGCCCCAGGTCATGGTGCGCCCCGCTCACCGCCTCCAGCGTCTCCCGCGCCTGGTCGGGCTGGGCGGAGGCCGTGAGGGTCAGGCAGTCCACCCACACATCTTCCCGCGGGATGCCCACCTCCAGCGCCCGGTCCAGGATGCGCCGGGCGATGTCCAGCCGTTGCCGGGCGGTCTTGGGCAGACCCTTTTCGTCCAGACACAGCCCCACCACCGCCGCGCCGTAGCGCCTGGCCAGGGGCAACACCGCCTCCATGGAGGCCGGATCGCCGTTGACCGAGTTGATGACCGGCTTGCCGTTATACACCCGCAGGGCGGCCTCCAGCGCGGCGGGGTCGGCCGAATCCAGCTGTAACGGCAGGGAGACCGCGGCCTGGAGCTTTTTCACCACCAGCGGCAAAAGGGCGGCCTCGTCCACGCCGGGACAGCCCACGTTCACGTCCAGAATGTCCGCGCCCGCGTCCTCCTGCTGGACGGCCAGGTCCAGAACATAGTCCAGGTCCCCATCCAAAAGGGCCTGTTGCAGCCGCTTTTTCCCCGTGGGGTTGATCCGCTCGCCGATCACCCGCACGCCGGTCAGGTCCAGGCACCTGGTGGGACTGCACACCCGCGAAACCGGCTGATAGGTCCGCCGGGCAGGGCTGGCGGTGGTCAAAAGCGCCCGGACCCCTTGGATGTATTCCGGCGTGGTGCCGCAGCAGCCGCCCACCAGGGTAGCCCCCGCCTCCACGCAGTCCGCCATGGCCTTCTGGAAGGCGGCGGCGTCCATGTCGTAGTGCCCGTCCACGGGATGGGGCAGGCCCGCGTTGGGCTTGGCGATGATGGGCAGCCGGGTGTGCCGGGCCAACTGGCCCACCAGCGGCGCCAGCGTGTCCGGTCCCTGAGAGCAGTTGAAGCCGATGGCGTCGGCCCCAAGGCCCTCCAGCGTGGCCGCCATAGACGCCACGGTACAGCCGGTAAAGGTCCGCCCCGCCGGGTCAAAGCTCATGGAGACAAAAACGGGCAGCTTCGTGGCCTCCTTGGCGGCCAGAAGCGCGGCCTTTGTCTCGTAGAGGTCGGTCATGGTCTCGATGAAGATCAGGTCCGCGCCGGCGGCGGCCCCGGCCTCCATCACCTGGCGAAACAGCCCGTAGGCCTCCTCAAACCGCAGACTGCCCAGGGGCTCCATCAGCTCCCCCAGCGGCCCCACGTCCAGCGCCACCGCCATCGGCCCGGCGGCTCTGGCCGCGGCGATGGAGGCGGCGATCACCCGCTCCACGCCCTGGCCCGTTCCGGCCAGCTTCCTGCCGTTGCAGCCAAAGGTGTTGGCGCACACCACCTGGCTCCCCGCCTCTACATAGGCCCGGTGGATGTCCGTCAGGACCTCCGGGTGACTGAGCCCCATCAGCTCAGGCGACGTCCCGTGGGGCAGGTCGATCCCCTGCAGCATGGTGCCCATGGCCCCGTCCAGCAGAACAAAGCCGTCCTTCCAAAAATCAGCCCTCACAGCTCTCTCCCCTCTTTCTCAGCCCGCAGGTCTCCCCCATGGCGCACACCGCGCAGCCCCGGATCCGGGCCGGCTGGGGCCGATGGGCCAGACCGATCACAGCGGTGACAGTTTTGACCGGATTCAACATCTGGCTGGGCGTGACGCAGACCCCCAGCCGCCGCTGGGCGTCCACCAGGGCGCACAGCGGCCCCTGGGTCTCCAGGGGCAGGTCGCCGTAGCCCGGCGAAAAGCGGTCGGTGGGGAACATCTCCGGGGCCAGGGCCAGAAGCTCGGCCTGGGCCGCGTCGCACCCGGCCTCCACCCACGCGCTGCCGCAGGCGTCCAGCACCACGGCCCGGGCCATGTCCCTGGCCTGGGCCGCCAGCAGCCGGCGGTCAAACTCCGCGCCCAGACTGCACACCAAAACAGCCCCTCGGACGCACTCTCCCAGCATCCTCGCCGCCATCTCCCCAGCCAGGGCCACGCCGCCCAGACCGGGCACGCCGTCTGTCCAGACCAGGTCCATCACCCGGTAGACCCACCGGGGCCGGACCTCCGCCTCCAGCTCCGCTGCCACGGTCCTCACCTGGCGGACCAGGTCTTCGTCCGCCTGGCCGCGAACGCCCAGATACCGAAGGGCCTCTTGGATGTCAACCGTCATGGCGTGCCCCTCCGCCTGTCGGGCAGGAGGGCCAGACGCCCCTGCCGCCGCGTGGCGTTCATGTCGATGAGCCGCTGGTTCTCGCTGCCCCGGAAGCGGAGGGCCAGGTTCTTCTTCTCCTGGACAAAGGGCCCGTCCACCAGCACGTCGATGAGGGACAAGAGCTCCTCCGTGGCGCCACAGTGCTTGGGGTCGGCAGGGTCGGTCAGCCGCTCCAGGGTGAAACCGGTGAAGCACCAGACGGTCTTTTGGGGATAGGTCTCCTTGACCCGCCGCACAAAGGGCAGCAGGGCAGCCTGGTTCTCCGGCTCAAAGGGCTCGCCGCCCAGCAGGGTCAGCCCGTTGATATACTCCGGCGCCAGCATCTCCAAAAGCTCCGCCTCGGTCTGGGCGGTGAAGGGCTGGCCGTAGTGAAAGTCCCAGGTCTGGGGCTGGAAGCACCCAGGGCAGCGGTTGGTACAGCCGGAGACGAACAGGGTGACCCGCACCCCCTCGCCGTCGGCAATGTCGCAGTTTTTGATCTGGCCGTAATACAATCCGGTCCTCCTCCTTACGAAAAGAGCCGGGTCCTTGACCCGGCTCTATGGCGGTTCCTGAGATGTCTTACAGGTGGAGGACCCGGTCCTTGATCTCCTGGGTCCGGCCCTGGTTCCAATACTGGGTGCCGATATAGCCGCAGGTACGGCGGGCCACGTTCATCTTGTCCTGGTCCTCGTTGCCGCACTGGGGACAGCGCCAGACCAGCTTGCCGTCCTCCTCCACGATCTCGATCTCCCCGTCCCAGCCGCAGCACTGGCAGTAGTCGCTCTTGGTGTTCAGCTCGGCGTACATGATGTTCTCGTAGATGAACTTCATCACCTGCAAGACCGCCTCCAGATTGTCCTGCATATCCGGGACCTCCACATAGCTGATGGCGCCGCCGGGCGACAGGGTCTGGAACTGGGACTCGAACTTCAGCTTCTCAAAGGCGTCGATCTCCTCGGTGACGTGGACGTGGTAGGAGTTGGTGATGTAGCCCTTGTCGGTGATGCCGGGGATGATGCCAAAGCGCTTTTGGAGGCACTTGGCGAATTTATAGGTGGTGGACTCCAGGGGCGTGCCGTAGAGGGAGAAGTCGATGTTGCTCTCCGCCTTCCACTTTTTGCACGCGTCGTTCATGTGCTGCATGACTTCCAGGGCGAAGGGGGTGGCCTCCGGGTCGGTGTGGCTCTTGCCGGTCATGAACTTGACGCACTCGTAGAGCCCGGCGTAGCCCAGGGAGATGGTGGAGTAGCCGTTGTAGAGGAGCTTGTCGATGGTCTCGCCTTTCTCCAGCCGGGCCAGAGCGCCGTACTGCCAGAGGATGGGCGCGGCGTCGGAGAGGGTACCCTTGAGCCGCTCGTGGCGGCACAGCAGCGCCCGGTGGCACAGCTCCAGCCGCTCGTCAAAGATCTCCCAGAACTTCTGGAGGTTGCCCGCGGAGGACAGGGCCACGTCCACCAGGTTGATGGTGACAACGCCCTGGTTGAAGCGGCCGTAGTACTTGTGCTTGCCCGGCTCGTAGTTGCCGGCGTTGGCGATGTTGCCCACCCCCGCCTCGGTGAAGCGGTCGGGGGTCAGGAAGGAGCGGCAGCCCATGCAGGTGTAGCAGTCGCCCTTGTCCCGGAACATGATCTTCTCCGAGATGTAGTCGGGGACCATGCGCTTGGCGGTACACTTGGCCGCCAGCTTGGTGAGGTACCAGTAGGGGGCGTCCTCGGTGATGTTGTCGGGCTCCAGAACGTAGATGAGCTTGGGGAAGGCGGGTGTGACCCACACGCCCTTCTCGTTCTTCACGCCCTGGATGCGCTGGAGCAGGGTCTCCTCGATGATGAGGGCCAGGTCCCGCTTCTCCTGCTCGTTGCGGGCTTCGTTCAGGTACATGAACACCGTCACAAAGGGCGCCTGGCCGTTGGTGGTCAGCAGGGTGACGACCTGGTACTGGATGGTCTGCACGCCCCGGCGGATCTCCTCGCGCAGCCGGGTCTCCACCAGCGCCGACAGCTTTTCCTCGTCGGGGGTGGCGCCGATGTCGGCCATCTCCTTTTCCACGATCTTGCGGATCTTCTGCCGGGAGATGTCCACAAAGGGCGCCAGATGGGTCAGGGAGATGGACTGCCCGCCGTACTGGTTGGAGGCCACCTGGGCGATGATCTGGGTGGCGATGTTGCAGGCGGTGGAGAAGCTGTGGGGCCGCTCGATCATGGTGCCGGTGATGACCGTGCCGTTTTGGAGCATATCCTCCAGATTGACCAGATCGCAGTTGTGCATATGCTGGGCGAAGTAGTCGCTGTCGTGGAAGTGGATCAGACCGTCCTGATGGGCCTCCACGATGTCCGCCGGCAGGAGGATGCGCTCGGTGATGTCCCGGCTGACCTCTCCGGCCATGTAGTCGCGCTGGGTGGAGTTGACCACCGGGTTCTTGTTGGCGTTCTCCTGCTTGGCCTCCTCGTTGCAGCACTCGATGAGAGAGAGGATCTTCTCGTCGGTGGTGTTGCTGCGGCGCACCAGAGAGCGGACATAGCGGTAGGTGATGTAGTGCTTGGCCACCTCATAGGCGCCGTGGGCCATGATCTGGATCTCTACCTGGTCCTGGATCTCCTCCACGCTGGGAGAGCGGTTCATGGACTGGCAATAGAGCTCCACAAATTGGGCGATGCGGTTGATCTGCGACGGCGTCAGCCGCAGCCCTTCCTCCACCGAGTCGTTGGCCTTGGCTACGGCGGCGACGATCTTTTCGATGTCAAAGACGACCTCAGAACCGTTGCGTTTGATGACTTTCATGGCTGTTCCCTCTCTCTGTCATTCCATCCGGCAAAAGCCGGATATATTGTACCGGGAAATATTCTAGCACACTACATCTTGTTTTTCAATGACATTTACATAAAAAATCCCCACAATATTTTGTATGCTTTGCCCAAATCGTTCCTCTACACTTTCCCGTCCAAATGTTGACAGTTTTCCCGCGAAGTGATAGACTACCAGGCAAAGCGCACCGGCTTGGAAAGGAGTTTTTCCGCGTATGGATCCGTTTCGCAAAGCGTACTGCCGCGTGTTTCAAGGGGCCTTCCGTGTGGCCCTGCCCATCCTGCCCTACCGCGACCCCAAGATCCTGACCTCGGTGGACCAGATCCCCGCTCAGCTCTCGGCCAAGGGGCGCCTGTGTCCCCTGATCGTCACCGACAGCCAGATCAACGCCCTGGGCCTCACCAGGCCTTTGGAGGAGGCCCTGACCGCCCGCGGCCTGGACTTCGTGGTCTTTGACGGCGCCAGGCCGAACCCCACCACCGCCATGGTGGAGAAGGCCCTGGAGGTCTACCGCCAGAGCGGTTGCGACAGCCTGATCGCCTTTGGCGGCGGCTCGCCCATGGACTGCGCCAAGGCGGTGGGCGCCTGCGTGGCCAGGCCCCGCAAGCCCCTTGGCAAGATGGCGGGTATTCTCAAGGTAAGGCGCAAGCTGCCCTACCTCATCGCCGTGCCCACCACCGCCGGCACCGGCAGCGAGACCACGCTGGCCGCCGTCATCGTGGACGCCAAGACCCGGCACAAATACGTCATCAACGACTTCGCGCTGATCCCGCGCGTGGCGGTGCTGGACCCCCAGCTGATCCACACCCTGCCCTATCATCTGATGGCCGCCACGGGGATGGACGCCCTGACCCACGCTGTGGAGGCGTACATCGGCCGCTCCACCAACCGCCACACCCGCGAGGACGCGCTGGAGGCCACGGCGCTGGTCTTTGGCAACATCCAGGCCGCCGCCAACCACGAAAGCGCCGAGGCGGAGGCCGCCATGCTCCGGGCCGCGCACCTGGCCGGCCGGGCCTTCACCCGCTCCTATGTGGGCTATGTCCACGCCGCCAGCCACGCCCTCAGCGGCAAATACGACCTGCCCCACGGCCAGACCAACGCCACCCTGCTCCCCATCGTGCTGGAGATGTACGGCCCCGCCGCCCACAAGAAGCTGGCCCAGCTGGCGGTGGCCGCCGGGCTCAGCGCCACCGGGGTAGACCCCGCGGCCCTGGCCGGGCGCTTTATCCAGGCCGTGCGGGAATTGAACGACGCCCTGGGCATCCCCAGAAACATCCCCAACATCGCCCCTGACGACATTCCCCAGCTGGCCAAATACGCCGACCACGAGGGCAACCCCCTCTACCCCGTCCCCGTCCTCTGGGACGCCAAGGAGCTGGAGGAGATCTACCGAAAGGCGGGAGAATGACATGGACGCCAAGGAAGCCAACGCCCTGCTGGAACGCCAGCGGGCCTATTTCGCCACCGGGGCCACCCTGCCCGTCAAGGCCCGCAAGGAGGCCCTGCGGGCCCTGCGGGACGCCGTGGACGCCCACGCCGACGCCCTCTACGACGCCCTGCAGACCGACTTGGGCAAGAGCCGGTCGGAGAGCTATATGTGCGAGCTGGGGCTGGTGAAGAGCGAGATCTCTTTCCTCCTCCGCCATGTGGGGCGCTACGCCAAGGACAAGCGGGTCCACACGCCTCTGGCCCTGGCCCTCTCCAAAAGCTACATCAAGCCCTGTCCTTACGGCACGGCCCTGATCATGAGCCCCTGGAACTACCCGGTGCTGCTGACCCTGGAGCCCCTGGCCGACGCCATCGCCGCGGGCAACACCGCCATCGTCAAGCCCAGCGCCTACTCTCCCCACGTCTCGGCGGCCCTCAAGGACCTGGTGGAGAGCGTCTTTCCCGGCGAGTTCGTCAGCGTAGTCACCGGCGGCCGGGCGGAGAACCAATGCCTGCTGGAACTGGACGTGGACGCCATCTTCTTCACCGGCTCTCCGGCGGTGGGCAGAGAGGTCATGGCCCAGGCCGCCAGGACCCTGACGCCGGTGACGCTGGAACTGGGCGGCAAGAGCCCCTGCATCATCGACCCCACCGCCGATGTGTCCCTGGCGGCCCGGCGCGTGGTCTTTGGCAAGTTCATCAACTGCGGCCAGACCTGCGTGGCCCCGGACTACATCTACTGCCACGCCGACGTGAAGGACGCTTTTGTGGCGGCGCTGAGAGAGGAACTCGCCGCCCAGTACGGCCCCGACCCGCTGGCTGACCCGTCCTACGGCAAGATCGTCAACCAAAAGCACTTTGACCGCCTGATGGGTCTGCTGGACCCGGCGAAGGTAGTCATCGGAGGCCAGACCCAACCCGACCGGCTCCGCATCGCGCCCACGGTGCTGGACAATGTGACCTGGGACGACAAGGTCATGGGGGAGGAGATCTTTGGCCCCATTTTGCCCATCCTCACCTACCGGGACCTGCCCGCCCTGATGGACACACTGCGGGACCTGCCCCATCCCCTGGCCCTGTACCTCTTCACCCGGGACAAAAAGACCGTCAATGCCGTCACCTCCGGCCTCTCCTACGGCGGCGGCTGCGTCAACGACACGCTGGTCCACCTGGCCACCAGCACCATGCCCTTTGGCGGCGTGGGCAACAGCGGCATGGGCGCCTACCACGGCAAGACCGGGTTCGACGCCTTCACCCACTACAAAAGCCACCTCAAGCACTACCCCTTCCCCGACCTCCCCTTCCGCTACCAGCCCTACAAAGCCTGGAAGGACAAGCTCATTCAGCTGTTTGTCAAGTAAAATCGGAGCGCCGCCGTCCCTCTACCGGGACGGCGGTCGTTTTTGCAGGTCATCGGTGGCAGGGCCGTCCAAAAGCTGTCCCTGGGCGTCGAACCGCGACCCGTGGCAGGGGCAGTCCCAGCTGCGCTCGGCCCTGTTGTAGCGCAGGGCGCACCCCAGATGGGGACACCGCGGCGCCGTGGGGGTGAGGACGCTCCCCGCGGCGAAGAGGGCGTTTTCCAGGGCGGCGGCCTTGACCAGAGGGCGGCTGGGGTCAAAGGCGGGGGCGTACACATTGGCCCGGCCCTGGACCAAGTCCCGCAGGATCTCCGCTCCGGCCAGGGCCGTTGTCATGCCCCACTTGTTGAACCCCGTTGCCACATACAGCCCCGGCGTCCGGGGCGAATACTGCCCCACATAGGCCCCGCCGTCCAGGGTGACGCAGTCCTGGGTGGCCCAGCGGCCCACGACCTTCGCCTCTGGATACCACCGCCGGGCCGCCAGCTCCAGTTCCCGCCAGCCCCCGCCGCTCCTGCCTGTCCGGTGTCCGCCGCCGCCCAACAGCAGCAGATCCCCCGCCATGCGGAAGGAAAAGCCGTCGTCCTCGGCGGCCACATACAGATCCGCCACCTCCCCCGCCCCTTCCAGGGCCAGCACATAGGAGCGGTGCTGGTACATTTTCAGGGCGTAGAGCCCGTGCCGGTTCAGGATGGGAAAATGGGTGCAGAGGATGATCTTGTTGGCCCGGATGACGCCGTGGTCGGTCTCCGCCAGCCCCGGCGCCAGCTGCCGGACCTTGGTGTGGGTGCGGATGTTCAGGCCCCTGGCCCGCTCCGCCAGAAATTTCAGCGGGTGAAACTGCCCCTGCCCCGCCAGGGCCAGGCACCCGGCCACGGGAAAGGGCAGGTCCCCGGCGCCGTGGGGGGAGAGCTCCACCCCCATCGTCCGCCACGCCGCGCGCTCCCGCTCCAGGACCCCGCCGTCGGAGCGGGAGAACAGGCAGGCCGTCCGCTCCTGGTAGTCGCAGTCCAACCCCTGGCACAGCGCCCTGTATCGCTCCACCGCCCGCTGGTTGGCCTGAAAATAGAGCCGGGTCCGCTCCACACCCAGACTGGGCAGCAGTTTTTGGTAAAGCGCGCCGTGTTGCGCGGTGATCTTGGCGGTGGTGTTGGCCGTCACTCCGGCGCACAGCGCCCTGGCCTCCACCAACAGATAGTCCGCCCCCGCCTCTTCCAGCGCCCTGGCGCACAAAACGCCGGCGATGCCGCCGCCCACGATCAGAATGTCCGTCCTGGCGTCCCCCTCCAACGGCGGAAACTCCGGCAGGACGGCGGTCTCGCTCCAAAGAGAACGCATCCCTTTCACCCCTCTCGGTGTCAGTATGCGCCGCTGGAAAAAATATATTGCGCCGCGGGCCGGGAAACAGTATAATAGCCAAAGACCGATCCAAAAGGTGGTGGAGGGCGTTGGAGTGGCGGCATTGGCAGGCGGGGCCGGGCGTCGGGGCCTGGCTGGGCTCTGTGGACGACGTGCCCGGCCACATCTGGCCGGAGTGGTTCGCCCGAATGGACCGCCAACGCCAGGTGCGTTGCCGCCGCCTCCGCCGCGACCGGGACAAGGCCCTGTGTATCCTGGCCGACGCCTTGGCCCGCCACGCGCTGTGCGCCCTCACCGGCGCGGACCCCGCCGCCGTCGCCTTTGCCCGCGCCCCTGGCGGAAAGCCCTACGCCCCAGGGCTGAAAGCGGAGTTCAGCCTCTCCCACTCCGGCTCCCTGGTCCTCTGCGCCGGAGCGCCCTTCCCTCTGGGCGCGGACCTGCAGCGGCACAAGCCGGTCTCCGGGGCCCTGCTCCGCCGGGCCCGCCAGGCGGGCTATGACGGCCAGAGCGAGGCGGACTTCTTCCGCTGGTGGACCGGGCAGGAGGCGGCGGGCAAACTCTCCGGCCAGGGCCTGCGGCTGGAGCCGCCGCCGGAGGGCCTGTGGTGGTCCCAGGGCCGTCTGGACGGGCCGGAGGGCGCCTATTCTTACAGCATCTGCGCCCGGCCGGAAACGATGCCGCCACTGTCCTGAACTTCATCCAAACCCACCCACCCTGCGCGCAAAAGGAGGCCAACATGATGAAAACGAAAACCACCCGTGACCGCATCCGCGACCTGGCTCTGGCGGCCATGTTCCTGGCCCTTGGGCTGGTACTGCCCTTCGCCACCGCCCAGCTCCGGGAGTTTGGCAATATGCTCCTGCCCATGCACATCCCCGTCCTGCTGTGCGGGCTGATCTGCGGCTGGCAGTACGGCGGGCTGGTGGGCTTTGTCTGCCCGCTGCTGCGCTTCTCCCTCTTCGGGATGCCCCCGATGCCCCTGGGCATCGGCATGGCCTTTGAGCTGTGCGCCTACGGCGCCATCGTGGGCTATCTCTACGGCCACTCCAAGTGGAAGTGCGTCTTTTCCCTCTACCGCTCCCTCATCATCGCCATGATCGGCGGACGCGTGGTGTGGGGCGTGGCGCGGGTCATCATGGTCGGGGCCGCCAATATCCCCTTCGGCTGGGAGGCTTTCCTCTCCGGCGCCCTGCTCACCGCCATCCCCGGCATCGTCCTCCAACTCATTTTGATCCCCGTCATCATGGTGGCCCTGGACCGGGCCAAACTGGTGCCCTTCTCCAAGGCCAGGCCCCAGGGCGCCGTGGACGACTGAGCGGCCCCGCTCTCCTGGAAAAAAATACATCTCGACCTGCAAACGCGCGACCCGGCTACCTCGGTGGCCGGGTCGCGCGCTGCAACGGTCCGCAAACAATTGTCAAAGAAGTGGCCCGCCGCTTCTTTGACAATGTTTTCACCCCTCCGCCGCATATCCTGTACCATGATGCGAGGAGGGATCGTATGAAAGTGTTTGTGCTGAAGCGCCGATGGCTGGTCGCCCTGACCTGCGCGGTGGTCGCCGGGGCCATGTTCTGGGCCGTCTCCAGCCCTGCGGTGGTGGGCGCGTCCTCCGCCCAGCGGCAGCTTCCCATCTACTGCGTCCAGCGGGACCAAAAAATGGCCAGCCTCAGTTTCGACGCCGCCTGGGGCAACGAGGACACCCAACAGCTCATCGACATCCTGGGGACGTACAACGTAAAGGCCACCTTTTTCGTGGTGGGGGACTGGGTGGAAAAGTACCCAGAATCGGTAAAAGCCCTCCACGACGCGGGCCACGAGGTGATGGCCCACTCCGACCACCACGACCACTTCAACTCTCTCACCACCGACCAGATCGTGGCGGACATCAACGCCTGCAACGACAAGATCGAGGCGGTGACCGGCGTGCGGCCCACCCTCTTTCGTCCGCCCTACGGCGAGTACGACGACCACGTCATCCAGGCCGTCCGCTCCATGGGCATCGAGCCCATCCAGTGGTCGGTGGACAGCCTGGACTGGAAGGACCTCTCGGCGGCGGACATCACCCAGCGGGTGACCTCCAAGATCGACCCAGGGGCCATCTGCCTGTTCCACAACGCCGCCAAGCACACCCCAGAGGCCCTGCCCGGCATCCTTGAGACCCTGATCGGCCAGGGCTACACCCTGGTGCCCATCTCCCAGCTGATCCTGACCGGCGACTACACCATCGACCACACCGGCCGCCAGTGCCCGGCGTAAATTATAAACAGCCTCGCAGAGTTTCGCGCCGAAGAGCGCGAAAGAGTCATTGTCATTTTTTCCGGCGGCGTGTACGTCGGAAAAAATACCTCTCGGCCCGCAAACGTGCGGCCCGGCCACTTGTTGGCCGGGTCGTGCGCTGCAGCGGGCCGCAAACAATTGTCAAAGGAGCGGCCTCGCCGCTCCTTTGACAAACTCAGAGGTCCCCGGACGTCTTGTCCGGGGACCTCTGTTTTGTTTGTCAGATGGACCCTTGCCCAACCGCGCTGTCCGTTTTGGGCTTACTGCCTCTCCCCTCCGGCGGCGGAGCACTGGGGCGTCTGCTGGCCGCCCAGCCAAATCAGCTTGAAGCTGGCCCAGTTGGGATCCAGCGTGGCCTCCGGGTCCTTGGCGTTCAATTCATAGATCCCCAGGAAGCGCCCCTCGGCGTCGTAGCAGACGGCCCAGACCAGGTCGTCGGCCGGGATCTCGCCCTGCACGGTGACGGTGTTCTCCGTTCCGTCCACCTTCCAGTCCAGATCGCCGTTGTTCCCCAAGGTGCCAAAGAGGCTGGCGGGGTCAGAGTCGTCAATGTCGTCGCCCTCGCCGCCAGGGGCGGGCTCCTCCGGCAGTTCCTGGGCGGGCGCGTCCACGGCGACCTGCACGCTGCCGGTGACGACGGCGTAGTTTTCGCTGTCAGGGGTAAAGACCCAGCCGAAGCTGGCCCCGTCGGTCACATGGACCTCCCCGGCGCTGACGCCGCCGACGGAGCTCCACTCCAGCGTGCCCCGCACCGTCTCGCCGTCCACGCCCCACGCGGTGTAGGCGGGGACGATCTCTCCCAGCTTGGTGCCCGCCTCCACCTCCGGCGTCTCCACGGTCACAGTGGGGGTGGCGGGGTCGATGTTCAGGGTGAACTCCCGCTGGCTGTCCACATACCTGTCGTTCTCAGAGGCGTCGGCGGTGACGGTGACGGTGTAGCGGCCCACGTCGCTGGGGGCCTCCTCGCCGCCGTCGTAGGTCACGGTGTACCGCACGCCTTCCACCTCCGCGGGGACGACGGCGTGGGCCTGGCCGTCATAGGTGAAAGCGGTCTCGCCCAGGATCTCGATGGGCGCGGGGGTGTCCTTGATGCTGCTCACCGTGACCGCGCCGGTGTAGGTGGTGTGGTTGGTCTTGTCGGCGGGGGTGAACACATAGGTCAGCTCCGTCTCCTCCGCCAGCGTCCGCCCCGCCTCGCCGGCGGCCAGCTTCACCGAGCCGGGCACCGTCATGCCGCTGTACGGGTTGACAAAGACGCCCTGGAGCGACGCTTCGATGCTGGCGGCCTCTTCGCCGATGGTGCCGGTCTCGGCGGTGACCTCCACGGGGATGGGGACGGCCCGCTCCACGGACATCCGGCCCGCCACGCCGGTGACGATGTAATTGGCGTTGCCGCTGCTGGCGGTGACGTCGTAAGAGGCGACCTCGGCGGCGGAACTGGCGCCGTCGCTGTCGGCGGTGAGCTCGATGCTCTCCAGCACGTCGCCGTTGCAGAAGGTGCCGGAGGCGGTGAAGTCAGAGGCCACAAAGGTCATCGTCTGGCCGTAATACTTGGAGACGCCGTCATTCAGGGTCAGGGCGATGGAGCGGGGCGTGATCTCCCCCACGGCGGTCCCGATGACATCGTCGGAGAGACGGTAGTTCTGGGCGTTTTCGCCGGTGAGCTTGACCCGCTTGCCTTCCCGGAGGGTGACGGTGACGGGCTTGTTCTTCCCCGCCTCAGGGGTGTCGAAATTGGCCTGGAAATACTCCTCCACATTGGTCCGGGTGATGGCCTCGCCGGTGTCGGCGTCGGCCAGCGCCAGCCCCACCTGCTTGAAGCCAAAGCTCTCGATCTGCGCCTTGGTGGTGCCGTCAAAGGCGTGGGTGTACACGCTGAAGACGGGGCTGATGGTCTTGGGCGTGATGGTCAGAGTGGTCTCGGCGGCGGCGGCGGAATAGTTGACCCTGGTGGTGCCGTCATAGTAGCCGCCAAAGCGGATGTCCACTTTGTAGGTGCCCACGGCGGAGGGTGCGCTCTGGACCCAGCCCGACCCGTCGTTGTACCACACGGCCACGCGCTTGGCCACGTCGGCGGGGAGGTTGGTGGTGTACTGGATCTTCCGGGCCGAGCCCCGGCCCGCGTACTCCTGGATGCGGCTGTCCTCCACCACGTCGATGGTGACGTCCTGCGTGGTGGGGGTGGAGGCGACCACCCCGGCCCGCGCCTTGGCCGTGCCCCGCACCGGCTGGTGGTTGCCGTCATTGGGGGTGAAGGTGTAGGGGTAGACCATGCCGTCCTCCGCGGGGGTGTCCCCGGGCTGATCCCAGGCGCACACACCGGCCACAGTCTCCCTGGTGTACGGGTTGACGTACTTTCCCACGATGGCGTAGTCCGCCAGCGTCTCGCCATCGCCGACGTGGTACACACTGACGCTGGACATCTCCGGCGCCGTCGGCTCCACGGTCAGCTCGGTGCCGCCGAGGATGGTGTATACATAGCGGTCGGTCTCCACCTTCTCAGGATAGCTGAGGCTGTATGTCCCCGCCGGGGACTTGGAGCCCACGCCGTCCTGCCCGGACAGGACCACGCCCAGCTTGGACATGACGCCCGTCTCGTCCCCGCCCTCCACCGTATAGGGGATGTCGGCGGCGGAGAGGACCTTGCCGTAGGTCTTGCTCACCTTGGCGGCGGGCCGGACGGTCTGTTCCTCACGCTCCACGGTGACGGTGGCCTGGATGGTCCAACCCACGCGGCTGTTCTGCTCCATGAACAAGATCCAGTCCGTGTACGTGCCGCCGCCCAGCCCCTTCTTGGGGGTGATGGTGACGGTGCAGGTATCGCCGTACTCAGGCAGCTCGCCGCCCTTGTGGCTGTTTTTGTTGTTCCACTCCAGATCGAAGTGGGCGGTCTCCTGGCTGGCGGTGAGGTAGACCTGGCCCCAGGTGCTCTGATGGGTCTGGTGCATCCCCAGCTCCGAGGTCTTTTGCGCCACGTTCTCAAAGGTCAGCGTGAGGGTCTCCCCGCCCGCGCCGTCCGGGGAGATCGAGCCCAGGTCATAGACCAGCGTGCCGGGGATCTCCCGGATGTTCTCCCCGGCCTCGGAGCCCAGCGGGGCGGGCTTTTCCGTTCTGTCCCCTGCCGAGTCCACCACCCTGTCGGCGTCCTGGTCGGCCCGGCACTCGTAGAGCCAGACCTGCCGCCAGTTGGCAAACGTCAGGGACCCTCCATCCCCGGAGGCCGCCAGCGCCGCCGCGGGCAGAAGGGTCAGCGCCAGAGCCAGGGCCATCAGCAAAGATGTCATACGTTGTTTCATAGGGGGTTCCTCCTTTTCCGCCGGGGCCTCTCCCCGGACTTGGCCGCGACCCACATTCTTTCACGCCCTCATTATAATGTATCGGCCCTCGCGCCGTCAAGACGCCTCCCTCCACTTTTTCGCTCCCCTGTTGAAATTTGTCTAAACCGCCGGAGCCCCGTCCCCTCGCCCTCACTATTTTTTCCACGAAATATGTTTTTCCTGTCCATCACGGCGCGGAAGACGCCCGGTCCAATGGATGAACCGCTCCAGCGGGCTGTCTTCCGGCAAAAAGCCCCCGGCCGTCGTGATGTAGACGGGTTTTCGCAGGCGCAAAGTCTCTGGGGCCGTCCGTCCTCCCCGTAGCAAAAGGTGATCCCGTTGACGCGGATCTGCTCCAGATAGAGCTTCAGCAGAGCGGGAAAGGGGCCCTCCCGCGCACACGCGTTTACAAACAGCGCCTTCACGGTCCACTCCTCCTTCCAAGCATAAGAGCCCTATCCCGCCGCCGGTCCAGCTCCCTCCAGTTTGGGAGACGCGAGGAGACCAGAAAAAGTTTTAGGCCGTTCCAGTTTGACCTGGAACGGCCTGATCCCTTGCGGCGCAGGTCTTAGCTGCAAACAGCGGCTTCGACCTGCAATTTTCTGGCGCAGTGGGAGGGATTCGAACCCTCGGGCGGCTTTTGACCGCCACACGATTTCCAGTCGTGCTCGTTATGACCTCTTCGATACCACTGCAGGTCATATGGGCCGTCTTTTCAGACAGCGAAAGTTATTATATCAGATTTTCCCATGAAGTCAAGCCATTTTTCAAATTTTGTCCCAGGGCGCGGGATGGCTTGCCTTTTCCCGCGAAGCAGGTTATAATAAGATAAATTTCCCGGATCTTCAAAAAGTAAGGAGGGACGCCGAGGATGGGCTACGCCTTTGCCGACTACCAGAAAAGCGCGGACTTTCTGCGCCACAGACTGAACGGCTTCGCGCCCAGGGTGCTGATGGTGCTGGGCTCCGGCCTTGGCTTTTTGGGCGATCTGGTGGAAGACGCCGTGGCCGTCCCCTATGGGGACATCCCCAACTTCAAGGTCTCCACCGCGCCGGGGCACCAGGGCCGCCTGGTCTTTGGCTGGCTCCAGGGCGTGGACGTGGCGGTGATGCAGGGCCGGACGCACCACTACGAGGGCTACTCCTACCAGGACGTCTCCTACGGGGTCCGGGTGGCCCGGCTGCTGGGGGCGGAGCGGCTCGTCGTCACCAACGCCGCCGGCTGCGTCAACACCGCCTGGCAAGCCGGGGACCTGATGCTCATCACCGACCACATCAAGCTCTTCATGGACTCCCCTCTCCGGGGCCCCAACGTAGACCAGTTCGGCCCCCGCTTCCCCGACGCCTCCCACCTCTACACCCCCGCCCTCCAGACCCTGGCCCGGCGGAAGGCCGCCGCCCTGGGCACGGCGCTGCGAGAGGGCGTTTATATGTACTTCCCCGGCCCCCAGTACGAGACCCCTGCCGAGGTCCGCTTCGCCCGTCTGGCCGGCGCGGACGCCGTGGGGATGTCCACCGTCCCAGAGGTCATCGTGGCCGGTCACTGCGGCATGGAAGTGCTGGGCCTCACCCTGCTCACCAACATGGCCGCGGGCATTCTGGACCAGCCCCTCAGCGAAGCGGAAGTGCTGGAGACCGCGGCGGCGGCCCAGACGCGCTTTTCGCGGCTGGTGCTGGCCTGTCTGGAGGAGATGTAATGGCCACCGATCTTCTGATCTCCAACGTCACCGCCCTTTTGATGGACCCGGCCCACACCGTGCTGGACCGCGCCTACGTCCAGGTGTCGGAGGGCAAGATCGTCTCCGTGGGCCAGACCCGGCCCCAGGGCTTCGACGGCTCCCAGCTGGACGGCAGGGGCCAGGTGCTCCTGCCCGGCTTTGTCAACGCCCACAGCCACATCCCCATGACCCTCATGCGGGGTTACGGCGGGGGCCACGGTCTGCAGGACTGGCTTGAGGGGTACATCTTCCCCGCCGAGGCCAGGTGGGACGACCGGGCCATCCGGGCCGCCACCGCTCTGGGCGCGGCGGAGATGATCGCCTCAGGGATCACCTGCATCGCCGATATGTATATGCAAAACGAGGCCATCATCCAGGTGCTGGTGGAGGCGGGCCTCTCGGCCAACATCTGCACCGGTGCCCTGGCCCTGAAGCCGGGCTTTGACCCCGACACGCACCCTGAGTGCCTCCTCCAGCGCCGGCTGACCGAGCGCTGGCACGGCTGGAACGGCGGCCAGATCGCCATCGACGCCTCTCTCCACGCCGAGTACACCTCTTATCAAGAACCCGCCCTTTGGACCTGGATGGCCCGGTACGCCCAGGACCACGGCCTGGGCTTTCACGTCCATCTGTCCGAGACGGAGCGGGAGCACCGGGACTGTCTCCAGCGCCACGGCCTCACCCCTGCGGCCCTCTTTGAGCGGTGCGGCCTCTGGGACGTGCGGTCCATCGCGGCCCACTGCGTCTGGACCACCCCGGCGGACTGGGACATCCTGGCCCGCCACGGCGTCACCGCCGTCCACGCCCCCACGAGCAACCTGAAACTGGGCAGCGGCGTGGCCCCCATCCCCGCCATGAGACGCGCCGGGGTCAACATCGCCCTGGGCACCGACGGGGTCAGCTCCAACAACGCCACCGACTTCTTCTTCGACATGAAGCTGGCCGCCATCCTGCATAACGGCGTCAGCCGCGATCCCACGGCGGTGACGGCCTGGGAGGCCCTGGAGATGGCCACGGTCAACGGCGGAAAGGCCCTGGGCCGCAAGACCGGGCGCCTCCAGCCGGGGTACGACGCCGACCTCATCCTGGTGGACTTTGACGCCCCCAACCTCATCCCCTGCCACGACGTGGCGGAGAGCCTGGTATTCTCGGCCCACGGCTCCAATGTGACCATGAATATGTGCCGGGGCAAGGTCATATACAAGGACGGGCAATTCCTGACCCTGGACCTGGACGCGGTAAAAAAGGAGCTGGCGGACTACGCCATGCCCAAACTCTTCGGCTGACAGAGGTGATCTTGTGGCAAGCGAAAAAAAGAGCACCTTCTACGGCGGCGCCGCCATTTTGATGGTGGGCTCCATTCTGGTGAAGGTCATCGGCGCGGTATACAAAATACCCCTGGGCAACATCCTGCCCAACGAGGCCTTCACCGACTTTGACACCGCCTACAACATCTACAACCTCTTTCTGACCATCGCCACGGCGGGACTGCCGGTGGCCCTGTCCAAGATGGTCTCCGAGGCCCACACCCTGGGCCGGGAAAACCAGGTGGCCCGCATCTTCTCTGTGGCGTGGCGGACCTTTTTGTTCATGGGCCTGGTGAGCTTCGTCGCCATGGGCGTCTTCGCCGCGCCTTTGGCGGACCTGCTGGAAAACCCCTCCGCGGTGTGGTGCGTGCGGTGCCTGGCCCCGTCGGTGCTGTGCGTGTGCGTCATGGCCGCCTTCCGGGGGTATTACCAGGGCCACTCCAACATGGTCCCCACCGCCGTGAGCCAGATCATCGAATCCTTCGGCAAGCTGGTCTTTGGCCTGGCCCTGGCCTGGATGGCCCTGGAGCTCCTCTCCGGGGCGGAGACCTACCGCCAGAGGGTGGCCGCCGCCGGCGCCATTCTGGGCGTGTCCGTGGGCAGCGTCATCGCCCTGGGCTACATCGTCACCCACTATTTCCGGGACCGCCGCCGCCGGAGAGAGCGGGCCTCCGCCGACACGCCGGAGGACGGCAGGGCGATCCTGGGCCGGCTTTTGCGGCTGGCCATCCCCATCACCCTGGGCTCCGCCGCCATCACCGTGGTGACGATGATCGACACCGCCATCGTGCTGGACTTGTTGCAGGATATGTACCGCGACCTGCCTGAACTCGTCACGCCCGAGGCCATCGCCCAGCAGTTCCAAAAGGGCGGGGTATCCCCGGAACTCTTCATGGCCCAGGGTCTGCGGGGCATCTATGGCAAGTGCATGACCATCTACAACCTCCCCAGCCAGCTCATGGTCGCCATCACCGCCTCCATCATCCCCGCCGTATCCGCCTGCCTGGTCCACCGGGACGCCAAGGGGGCCAGCGCCACCAGCGAATCCGCCCTCCGCATCGGCGCGGTCCTGGCCTTCCCCATGGGCATCGGCCTGTTCGCCCTGGGCGAGCCCATCGTCCGTCTGCTCTACCCCGCCGTGGACTCCGCCGTGGCGGGACCCATCATGTCCATCCTGGGCCTTGCCACCATCTTTGTCTGCGTCATGTCCCTTTGCAACTCCATCCTCCAGGCCAACGGACGGGTGGGCCTGCCCATTCTGGCCGTGGTGGCCGGCGGCGCGGTGAAGATCGCCGTCAACTACCTGCTGGTGGGCAATTACGACGTCAACATCCTGGGCGCGCCGGTGGGCACCCTGTGCTGTTTCGCGGTGGTGTCCGGGCTGGACATCCTCTTCATCCGCCTGGTGGTGCCCTCGCCGCCCCGCTTTCTCCGGGCCTTCGCCAAGCCCCTGGCGGCCTCCGGTCTGATGGGGGCGGCGGCCTGGGCGGTGTGCGGACTGGCCGGGCGCGTGGTGGGACCCCGGCTGGGCTGTCTGGTGGGCATCGCCGCGGGCGTCGTGGTCTACTTTGCCCTGGTGCTTCTGCTGCGGGTGTTCTCCGCCGAGGACCTGAAGCTCATGCCCAAAGGGGACAAGATCGCCAAACTTTTGCGGATCCGGTAAGGGCGGCCCCCTTTACTCCCCTCCACCAAACCGAAAATTCGCCCTTTTTTTCGGTAGAAATTGAAAAAAATGCAAAAAGGCTCTTGCGGAAAGAGGGAAAATATGATAGATTTTGAGTATAAGGCGTCTTATGGCGTTGAGGACCTGGTCAAGATCGTCGCCATCCTCCGTGCGCCGGGCGGCTGCCCCTGGGACCGGGAGCAGACCCACCAGTCCATCCGCCAGAATATGCTGGAGGAGGCATACGAGACCTGCGAGGCCATCGACCAGCGCGACGCCGCCCATCTGAAAGAAGAACTGGGGGACGTGCTGCTGCAGGTCGCCCTCCACGCCCAGATGGAGCGGGAACAGGGCTCTTTCACCCTGGACGACGTGGCCGACGGCATCTGCAAAAAGCTCATCTTCCGCCACCCCCACGTCTTTGGGGACGTGAGCGCCCAGAATGTGGACGCCGCGCTGAACACCTGGGACGCCATGAAGCGCGTGGAAAAATCCCAGACCACCTACACCGACACCCTGGAGGCCGTGGCCCGCTCCCTCCCCGCCCTGTGGCGGGCGCAGAAGGTCCAGAAAAAGGCCAAGAAAGCGGGCTTCGACTGGCCCGACGCCCAAGGCGCGGTGGACAAGCTCACCGAGGAGACCGCCGAGCTCAAAGCCGCCATGACCGGCAGCGGCGACGTGGCCGAGGAGCTTGGCGACCTGCTCTTCGCCTGCGTGAATGTCTCCCGCTTCGTGGGGGTGGAGCCGGAAGACGCCCTCACCGCCGCCACCGACAAGTTCATCGCCCGCTTCGCCCTGGTGGAGCAAAAGGCCCAGGCCCTGGGCCGGGACATGGCGGACTTGCCCCTGGCGGAGCTGGACCGCCTCTGGAACGAGGCCAAGCACGACTTAAAGGATGGACCACCGGGCCGTCTTTAAGTATATTCGCGGCAAGGGCCGTACAAAAAATTTAGGAGGAATACACCAATGAACAAAGCAGAACTCATTAGCGCTGTGGCCGACAAAGCCGGTCTGTCCAAGAAGGACAGCGAGCTGGCCATCAACGCCGCCATCGACGTCATCACCGCCGCTCTCAAGAAGGGCGATAAGGTCCAGCTGGTGGGCTTTGGCGGCTTCGAGGTGAAGTCCCGCGCCGCCCGCACCGGCCGGAACCCCAAGACCAAGGAGCCCATCACCATCCCCGCCTCCAAGGTCCCCGTTTTCAAGGCCGGCAAGGCCCTCAAGGACGCCGTCGCCAAGAAGTAATTTTTCTCCCATACGCCCTCAGCCGCCGCCGGAATTTCCGGCGGCGGCTCTTTTTTGGGCTTGACCGCCCCTGGTCCCTGATATAAAATAGAAAAAAACGGCAGCAGAGGAGCGAGTTTTATGGACGATAAAGAGATCCTGGCCCGCTGTGACCACACGTTGCTGAAAAGCGAGAGCACCTGGCCGCAGATCAAGGCCCTGTGCGACGAGGGGATCCGCTTCCGCTGTGCCAGCGTGTGCATCCCGCCCGCCTATGTCAAGCGGGCCGCCGGGTATGTGGCCGGCCGGCTGAACATCTGCACCGTCATCGGCTTTCCCAACGGCTACTCCACCACCGCCGCCAAGGTCTTTGAGACCCAGGACGCCGTGGCCAACGGCGCCGACGAGATCGACATGGTGGTAAACCTTGGCTGGGTGAAGGACGGGGAGTGGGACCTGATCCTCTCCGAGCTCCAGGCGGTGCGCTCCGCCTGCCCGGGCCGGATCTTGAAGGTCATCATCGAGACCTGCCTGCTCACCCGGGAAGAAAAGATCAATCTCTGCCAACTGGTGAGCCGGTCCGGGGCCGACTTCATCAAGACCTCCACCGGCTTTTCCGCCGGTGGAGCCACCCGCGAAGACGTGGCCCTGCTGCGCTCCCACGTATCCCCCGCCGTCAAGGTCAAGGCCGCCGGGGGCATCGCCTCGCTGCAAGACGCCGAAGACATGATCGCCCTTGGCGCCGACCGCCTGGGCGCCAGCCGCATCGTCAAGCTGGTCCGCGACCAGCAGGGCGGTGGCGATTAAAAAAGGAGGTCTTTTGTGATGAAACGCATCCTCTCCATCCTCTGCGCCCTGACGCTGGCCGCCGGACTGTGGGTCCCGGCCCTCGCCGCCCAGGACGCCTCCGGCGTGGACGTCTGGGACTTCACCGGCGCGGCCACGCCGGACGCCAACGACCGCGTCACCCCCGCTCTCTGGGCCGCCTCCGGCGCGCTGGTGGACGGCACCCTCTCCGTGGGGGAGACGGTCACCTTTGGCGATCTGTCCATGACCCACAACGCCAACGACCGCGTCTACTCCGCCGTGGAGAGCCCCGACTGGGGCGGCGTTCTGGGTGGCAACGCCCAGAACAAATACGGCAACGTCTACCCCGACGGCTACGAGGCCACCGGCGGCTGGTACTGCAACGGCGCCGGCGGCGAGACCAAGCGCTTCATCCTGCTCTCCAACGTCCACGCCGGGGACAAGCTGACGGTCTACATGGGCTCGGCCAGCGGGGACATCACCCTCCATGTGGACGCCCTCTCCGGCGGCCAGGCCGAGACGGTCAAGATCCCCGCCAAGGAGTTTGGCCGCTTCACCTTCACCGCCCAGCAGGAGGGGGACTACAAACTCTGGACCGACGCGGCGGGCAAGGCCATGTGGCACCGGGTGCTCCGCTGCCGCGGCGTCACCCTCAGCGGCAGACTGGACCTGCCCGCCGGATTTGACGCCCAGAGTCCCGGCCTGAAATTCATCAACCAGGAGACCCGCGGCGAGACCGCCGCCACCCTGGAAAACGGCAGCTTCTCCGTCACCCTGGCTCCGGGCTACACCTACCGCGCCGCCCTCACCGGGGCCACCGGCTGGGGCTTTCCCGCCGACGCCAGGGAGTTCACCGTCCCCGACGCCGCCGGAGGCCAGACCTGGCCGGACCAGGTGCTGACCGTGGAGCCCAAGAGCGCCTACACCTTCTCCGGCAAGCTCACCGGCTTCGCCGCCGGCTATGACCTCTCCAACCTGGCCGTCACCATGACCCCGGAGGAGGGCTCCGGCTCCGAGCCCGCGGCCCTTGCCATCGACCCGGCGGACATGAGCTTTTCCGCCACCCTCGACCCCTCGGTGACCTACACCGTGACCCTGTCCGGGGCCAACGACTACGTGGTGTCCGCTCCGGAGGCGGTGTCCTCCGAGGGGGTCGCTCTGACCCAGGACATCACCGTGACCCCCAAGGCCACCCACAGCGTCGGCGGCCACTTCCTGGGTCTGGAGGGCGCCGTTGTCACCGCCCTCACCTTTGAAAACGTGGCCGACGGCTATGTCTACCCCGCCGAGACCCTCACCGGCGACGGCTACGGCCTCCATCTCCGGGACGGATCCTACCTGGCCCGCGCCGCGGCAGAGGGCTTTGCCACCAAGACCCATGTGGTGGTGGACGGCGGCGATGTGCTCCAGGACCTGCTCTTTGTCTCCACGGCGGAAAAGCCCTCCGTGGCCTGGACCTCCGACGTCTACGTGGGCTGCCCGGACAAGGCCCCCAACTTCGCCACCGTGGGCGACGCCGTGGACGCCGTCTCCCGCATGGGGGTGGACAGCGAGGCGGCGCGTGTCACCGTCCACATCGCGCCGGGGACTTACCGGGAACAGGTCATGGTGGACACCCCCTACATCTCCTTCGTCAACGCCGACCCCAGCCGGGAAGTGCTCCTCACCTGGTACTACGGCATCGGCTACAAGTATTACTCCGCCGGGCCCGACGGCAACGGCTACTACGACCCGGAGTTGGCCTTTGACCAGTACGAAAAGCACGCCGCCGACCGCTGGGGCACGGCGGTGCGGATCCAGCCCGGCGCCGTGGGCTTCCGGGCGGAGAACATCACCTTTGAAAACTCCTTTGACCGCTACCTCACCGACGAGGAACTCTCCGACGGCGTGGAGCCGGAGGACGTGAAGCCGCCGCGCAACTACGCCCTGGACGTGACCGGCAAGGAGGCCACCGAGCGGGCCGCCGCGGTGTGCGTGGAAGCGGGCCAGGCGGAGTTTTACCGCTGTGCCTTCCTCTCCAGCCAGGACACCCTTTACACCGCCGCCGACGCCTACTTCAAAAACTGTCTCATCGAGGGCAACACCGACTACATCTTCGGCTCCGGCAACGTGGTCTTTGACGGCTGCGAACTGCGCTGGAAAGGGTACAGCGACGTGGAGCAGGGCGGCTACATCACCGCGGCCCGCCACGAGCCCGGCGAGAAGGGCTACCTCTTCCGCGCCTGCACCGTCACCGCCGGCCCCGGCCTCACCGTCACCGGCGGCGACTTTGGCCGTCCCTGGGGTAAGGACGCGGCGGTGCTGTTCCAGAATACCCGCCTGGAGCGCGCCGGCCTCATCACGGCCAGGGGTTGGACGGAGATGAGCGGCAACCAGCCGCAGGACGCCCGCTTTGGCGAGGTGGGCACCATCCTGCCCGGCCCGGCCCCGGACGACCTGAGCCAGCGGGTCACCGGCCTGAACGCCTCCGCCGCCGCCGTGGCCGACTACCTGGGGGACTGGACGCCCCACTACTACATGGAGGAAAACGCCGTGCTCACCTTCGCCACCGACCCCATCCTCACCGACAACGGGGACATCAACCTCCCCTACCCCGGCCACACCCTCACCGTGGGCTACTCCCTGGGCGACAACGACCCCAGCGACGCCTCCCTCATCTACTGGTACCGGATCGACCCCGACGGCTCCCAGACCCAGGTCAAGGCGTCCACCGCCAACGTGAGCCGGAGCTACAAGATCGACCGGGCCGACGTGGGCTGCCGCGTGATGGTCACCGTCGTCCCCGCCACTCTGAGCGGCGCCACCGGCGAGCCCCGGAGCTACACCCTGGCCGAGACCGTGAAGGACGGCTGGAACGACCCCGGCGCCGCCCCTGGGGATGTGGCCCTGGGCGACGGGATCAACCTCTTCCTGGCCGGGGACTCCACCGTGAAAGACTACTCCGCCCAGGGGATGTATAACGACGGCAAAAACCAGGCCGAGGGCTCCTGGGGCGAGTGGCTCCAGAGCTTCTTCGACCCCGGCCAGGTCACGGTGGTGAACTACGCCCAGGGCGGCCGCTCCACCCGGAACTTCATCAACGAAGGGTCCCTGGACCGGATCGCCGAGAAGATCGGCGCCGGGGATTACCTCTTCATCCAGTTCGGCCACAACGACGCCTCCAACGCCGACGCCAGCCACCTCGCCGAGCGCCACGCGCCCCTCGGCGCGCCGGATGCCAACGGCGTCTACCCCACCACACCCGGTGTGAAACAGCCCACCCCCACGGGCCTCCCCAGCTCCTGGGGCGAGACGTGCTACACCTGGGACTGCGGCGGCACCTACAAATGGTATCTCAAGCAGTACATCGACGTGGCCCGGAACGCCGGGGCCACCCCGGTGCTGGTGACCCCCGTGGCCCGGATGTACTACGAGCCCGACGGCTCCATCCGGCCCCACCACGACGAGTCCACATCGGAGACAAAGTGCAACGCCTACTGCGCCGCCGTCCGCCAGCTCGCGGCGGAGGAGGGGGTCTTGCTCATCGACGCCTTTGACCTCACCCAGCAGATGTTCGTGGACGCCTACCGCGCCTGCGGCAGCGACCGCTTTGGCCAGCAGGTCATGTCCGTGGGCGAATCCACCCACTCCAACAAGCTGGGCGGCATGATCGAGGCCGCTCTCATGGCCGGGGCGATCCAAGACCTGAACGTGGACATCTCCCGCGCGGTGAAGGCCCCGGCCAAGGTCCTGGGGGAGACCCCCAAGGGGGAGACCGCCTTCCTGGTAAACGCCCAGGGCCGCTTCTCGGCCTACGATATGCTCCTGGACTATACCCAGTCCGCCGACTACTGGACCCAGACGGGCCAGGCCCTGTTTGACGCCGTTTCCGCCAAGGCCCAGACCTTGGCCCAGAGCGCCCCCGCCGCGCCGGAGGCGCCGGCTGTGCCCACAGCGCCCGCAGCGCCGGACCCCTCCGCCGGGACATACCTCGTCCAAAAGGGGGACAGCCTTTGGAAGATCGCCAAGCGGGTCTACGGCGACGGCGCGAAATACACCCTCATCTACGAGGCCAACCGGGATCAGATCAAAGACCCCAACGCCATCTTCGTCGGCCAGCGCCTGACCATCCCCAGCCTCTGAGCCAGAAAGAAACCGGCCTCCTCCCGCTTTTCCAGGGCCCTTACAGCGTATCCGCCACCAGAGCCCACACCTCCTCCGCCTCCACGCCCGCGCAGTCGTACTCCACCACCGTGCCGTTCGCGTGGCGCACCCGGAAGCGGTACGCCATGCCCCCGGTGTCCTTCTCCGCCCCTCTGGCCCGGACCACCTCCGGCGACATATCCTGGGCCCGGAAGGTGGGCATATAGAAGTTCGCCTGGTACGCCTCCGGCACCGTGTCGCAGATGGGCCCGTCGTAGAGCCGCCAGTCGTAGCTCTCCGGAATGGCCGCGTCCACCGTCCCCTCGCTCTGGGGATAGCCCGCCGGATCCTCCGCCAGCCAGACCGTCACCGCCACATCGTCATAGCCCCGGCTCCACCGGACCCGGAGCCTGTCGAAGTTCCCCTCCTGGTAACTGCGCTGCCCCGTGAAGGAGCCGAAGCCGCCGGGCGCCTCCTGGGGCAGATAGGGGGCGAAGGCCGCCTCTTCCCTGGCCTGGGCCAGCGTGTCAAAGTTCTCCTCCGCCCAGGCCGGGATGTGTTGGGCCTGGGCGATGTGGTCCAGATAGAGCGCCCCGTCCCTCCGGCACAGGTGGTTGGCCACCATGGCGTTGAAGTGCTTGGCGCCATCCAGCCCGTCGGCCTCCTCCACACCGGCGCGCGTCCCGCCGGAGCCCACGTTTTCAAACCGCACGCCCACGCCGTGGGCCAGGAGCTCGCACGTCACCACGTGCTCCACCTCCCCGTCCCCGTCCCGGTCATAGCTTCTGTACCACGCGGACACGTCGGTGTCCACCACCTTGGTGACATGGGCGTCCCGCTGGGCGATGCAGGTGGGCGGGATGTGCCCCGGCGCGGCCAGCAGGGTGAAGGAGTCCTCCCCTTTCTCGCCGTAAATGTCCAGCTGCCACAGGGCCCCCGTCTCGTCGTAGCGGGCCACGCCCCGGATGGTATACCCCGCCCACTCCATCAAAAAGAGGGGAAAGTCCCCGGTGTCCATCTTGAAGTGTTCCGGCTCCGGCTTCCCCTCCGGGCCCCAGAACACCTTCAGAATATCATCCCGCTCCAGCTCCACGTCAAAGGAGCCGGGCGACCGGGCGATGGAGGCGTCCGCCTCCGCCTGCCCGCTGAGGTCGGCGTAGTCCACGCCCCAGATGGCGGGAAACATGAACTTGTCCCCCTCCCCAGGTCCGGCGGCGGTGAAGCCCCTGGCGTCATCGGCGGCGGAGATGCCGACCGCCGGGGACGGCCCGGCCACATCCGCCGTGGGTCCGGCGCCGCGGAACAGCAGGGCCGGCCCGCCCAGGCCGACGATCAGGGCCGCGCAGGCGGCCAGCGCGCCAATGGTCATTCCTCTCCCTCCCCTTTGTCTGTGCTTTTTTTCCAGTCCCAGGGCCAGCAGACGGCGGTGGGCCTCCTCCGGCAACCGCTGCCGGTCCATAAACTTCCGGTAGCCGTTCATGTGGGGTCTCCTCCTTCCAAAAGCAGGGTCCTCAACTTCTCCTTGGCCCGCGTGAGCCGGGAGCGGACCGTTCCGGGCGCCACGCCCAGCAGTTTGGCGATCTCGGCGGTGGGATAGCCCTCGTAGTAGAACAGGTGGATCACGGCCCGGTCCCTGGCGGGCAGCTGCCACAGCTCCTCCAACTCCTGCCGCTCCTCCGGGCCCTGGACCTCCAGCTCCTCCGGCAGCGCCACCACCTGCCGCCACTTGAGCCGCAGACGGGACTTGGCCCCGTTCACCGTCACCCGCATCAGCCACGCGCCGGGGTTTTCCAACCCCTGAGGGGACTTTTCCAAATACCGCAAAAAGGCGTCCTGCACCGCGTCCTCCGCCTCTTGCGGACTGCCCAGGATGGCCAGCGCCGCGCGGTAGAGCCTGTGCTCGTGTGTCGTCACCAGCGCCTCCCAATCCGTCCGGCCGGTCTCCGCCATCGCCATCCCCTCCCCTCTCTTTTCTGTCTATATGACGTCTCAGCCCGCCAAATTGTTGCGCCCGGCGGCAAAAAAATTGCCCCGGCAGGTCCGCGGACCTGTCGGGGCATTGTCGTGTTTCCGTTACACCTTGTAGTAGTTGATGAGGCACCCGGCCAGAATGATGTCCCGCTCCTCGCGGCTCAGACCGGGCAGTTTCAGCTTCACCGGCCTCTGGGTCTGCTTCTCCGCGCCTTGGAGCAGGAAGGCGTCGATCTCCTCCTCCTCCCCCTCCAGCAGCTTGCGGATGCCGGGGATATACAGGTCGTCGCCGGGCTGGAGCCCCCACTGTTCCACGTCCTCGGCGATGAAGGGCAGCATACCCCAGTTGATGACGTTGGAGCGGTAGCGCTTGGTGGCGTACTCCGCGGCCACGTTGGCCACACCGCCCAGCACCCGCTGACAGGAGGCCGCCTGTTCCCTGGCCGAGCCGTCTCCGGGCTTCAGGGCCATGATAAAGGAGCCAAGGCCCGTCCGCGCGGCGTAATCGCCCAGGGTCCCGGCCTTTCCGGCCCGCCGCTCCAGCTCCTTTGCCTGAACGGTCTGGGCCCGCTGGACGTACTGGGGCTCCTTGCGGGACAGGGCGAACTGGGACAGGCGGATGGGGTTGGAACGGTAAGAGGAGGTCTCGCCGGAGGGGATCAGCTCGTCGGTGGTGGTCACCGGGTCGTAGATGGCCGCGCAGCAGGTGAGCAGAAGGTCCTCCGGCAGAGGGATCTGCTCCGGCCAGTCGGCGATGTTTGGCCCAAAGACCAGCTCCGTGTCCGGCTTCGGCCGGCCCACGCCGTAATACACCCTGGACCTGTACGCGCTGTCATCATAGGCCCAGGTCTCGTCGGGCCGGTCGGCGGGGCAGTCGATCTCGTCCGCGGCGGTGAGCAGGCCGCCGTTTTTCGCCGTGGCCGCGATGCTCCGGGCGTCCATCAGCGCCACATAGCTGATCTGCCCCTCGCCGGGCTTGGCCCCCTCGCGGCTGGGGAAGTTGCGGGTGGAGTGGCGAATGGAGAAGGCGCCGTTGGCGGGCACATCTCCGGCCCCAAAACAGGGCCCGCAGAAGCAGGAGCGGATGGAGCACCCCGCCGCCATCAGCTGGGCCATATAGCCCTGCCGGGTCAGCTCCAGGTGGATGGGCATGGAGCCCGGGTAGCAGGAGAGCCAGAAGTGCCCGTCGCCGGTGGCCGAGCCCCGCAGGATCTCCGCCGCCCGCTTCAGATTCTGGTATGTACCGCCGGAGCACCCGGCGATGACCCCTTGGTCCACGTAGAACTTGCCATCCCGCAGTTTTTCGGTCAGACTGGTGGCGTTCTTCACCCCCAGCTGTTCCGCCGTGCGAAGGTCCACCTCGTGGAGCAGATCGGCGGCGTTGGCCTTGAACTCCCGGATGGGGTAGGCCAGGGAGGGGTGGAAGGGCAGGGCGATCATGGGCTCGATCTTGTCCAGCTCCACAAACACCGCGCCGTCGTACTCCGCGCCCTCCTCCGGCGCCATGGCCCGGTAGCTGTCGCCCCGGCCCAGCGCCTCCAGCGCCTGGCGGGTCAGCTCGTCGGTCTGCCACACGCTGGACCAGCAGGCGGTCTCGGTGGTCATCACGTCGATGCCGCAGCGGTAGTCCATAGAGAGGTTGGCCACGCCGGGTCCGATAAACTCCAGCGCCGCGTTTTTCACCGCGCCCGTCTCAAAGGTTGCGCCGATGAGGGCCAGGGCCACGTCCTGGGGCCCCACGCCGGCCCTGGGCGCGCCGGTGAGGTAGACCGCGATGACCCGCGGCCTCGCCAGGTCGTAGGTCTTGCCCAGCAGTTGCCGGGCCAGCTCCGGCCCGCCCTCGCCCACAGCCAGACAGCCGTAGGCGCCGTAGCGGGTGTGGCTGTCCGAGCCCAGGATCATCTTCCCCGGCGCGGCGTAGCGCTCGCGCATATAGGAGTGGATCACGGCCTGGTGGGCGGGCACGAACTCCCCGCCGTACTTCTGGGCCGCCGAGAGGCCAAAGCGGTGGTCGTCCTCGTTGATGGTGCCGCCCACGGCGCACAGGGAATTGTGGCAGTTGGTCAGCACATAGGGAAGCGGGAACCGCTCCATGCCGGAGGCCCTCGCCGTCTGGATAATGCCCACATAGGTGATGTCGTGGGACGCCATGGCGTCGAACTTCACCTGGAGCCGCGCCGGGTCGGCAGAGCTGTCATGGGCGGCCAATATCCCGGCCGCCATGGTCTTTCCCCGGTCGCCCGTCCCCGGCGTCAGCGCGCCGCCGCGATAGGTCATAGCCTGTTGCTCGATGGTCAACATACGGTTTCCTCCCCGTGGGATAGTTTCTATTAGTATACCAAACCCGTCCCAAAAACGCAACTGCGGGATTTTTCGAAAAACTCTTTACAATTCTGAAAAGTGTGATATAATGTATAAGCTGTTTTCCCCCACGGGCCCGTAGCGCAGCTGGGAGAGCACGCGGTTCGGTTTAAGAACCCCAAGCCACGGCCCGTAACACACTTGCTCCCGCTCGGTTCGCATATCCCATCGGGTTTGTCGAAAAATTGTACTGATTTCTTGCAGGGCAAGCGGTTCGCATCACCAAAAAACTTCATACGGGCGATTAGCTCAGCTGGGAGAGCGCCAGGTTCGCAATCTGGAGGTCAGGGGTTCGATCCCCCTATCGTCCACCACCAATGAGGCAGACGGGTCATACCGCCTGCCTCATTGTTTCTGTCAGGGCCAGAGATAAAGGCTCTTTGGAGCGTTTTTCTTCCTCTGTCTCCGGCTCAAGGTAAATTTCTTGGAACTCTGTAAAGGACACATTAAAAGTAATGTCGATCTCGTAGTCCCGCCTCACGGAGACAGACTTCACAAATTGCGCCACGATCATCTTTTTGGCCTCAAAAGTACAGTTATCGTACATATCGGCCCAACTCACCAGTTGAGCGTACTCTTGACGCACCTTTTCGGCGCCAGCGGAGAGGGCTTGCAATGCCTCCCTTCCCTTTTGTATCTGCTGTTCCAGTTCCGCAATCTGGGCCTTGGTTTCTTCCACAAGGCTGTTCAGCAGGTCAGCGTTAAGTTGGCTGGTTCCCTGCACCACCTTTATGGTCTCGGCCCGTAAGTCTTGGTACTCCCGCTCTTTTTGGCTGTGCTGTTCCATCAGCATATTGAGCTGGGCCTTGGCAAGTGCTGTTTCCCGCTGCGCTTCTCGGTTTATAAGGGCTTGGGGCGGGGCCTTGCGTATCCGTTCAAACTGGATGTGGATGATCTGGTCAATTAGCCTATCCAGCTTATCTAAACCGTAGCCTGATTGTCCATCACACTCGCCGGGATGCCTTACGTTGTAATGGCATTGATACCTGGCTCTTGTCTCCCGGTGGACGGTGCCATCGGCCCTCACTCGCTTTCTTCCGTAGGAGGTGAGGGTCAGCTTACCACCACAATGCCCACAGTAGACTTTTCCCACCAGCAGGGAGCGGCCCTTAGTGTTAAGCGGCACATCGTTGTGGTGCCTAACACGCTGGGCCATAATGACCTGCGCCCGGTCAAAGGTTTCCTGGTCGATGATTTGAAGCTCTGGAATGACCTCCGAGCGGGAATCGCCGTTATGTATCACGCCGGTGTATATAGCGTTCTTTATAATACGGTTGATGCTGGTCGTGGCGATGTTGCGCCCCTTTTTGTTCCTTATGCCCTGCTCGGTCAGATAGCGGCAAAGGCGCTGGGCACCGTAGCCCTCATTGACGTACTTCTGGAAAATCAACTTAACGATCTCTGCCTCGTCTGGCTCTACCGCAAGATCACCTACCGCTTTATTTCGCCTGTTGGTGCGTCCCTTTTGTTCCAGTCGATAGCCATAGGGAACGCCGCCACCAGTGAAGTGCCCTTCTTGGGTCAATTGCTCCATACGGGTTTTGGTGCGGATAGAGGTCTTAATACTTTCCCCGGAGGCTTGCCAGTAGCGGATGTAGTTCAATAGCTTGTCAACATGGGTGTCAAATCGCTGTTGGCCCTCCATAGCGCTCCAGACCTCGATCCCGTTCTGGACAAACCACTCGACCACAAAGGGGGTCTCATCGTCCTTTCGGCCCAGGCGGTCAAACATGAACACCAGCAAAATGTCAAACTCACCTTGCAGGGCCATCCGCTGGATCTCCTGAATGGCGTCCCTGTCCTTGGCCGACACCTTAAAGCCGGAAACGCCTTTCTCGGAAAACTCTCTGACGATCTCCCAGTCTGGTTGACGCCAACAATACTCGTGGCAGCTCTGCTTTTGCATGGGTATATCGTCTTTTTCCACCTGTCCCACCGTAGAGACACGGTATAGGCACACCACACGCTTTTTTGTCCGTTGGGTCGCTTGATTTTGCAGAGATATGATCCCCTGCTTGATTTGTTCTGCCATACATACCTCGCTTTCGTGCGTTCAGCGGCGTATGTGTGGCCTCTTTGGTATTCACTTTTCAAGGTGCCTTTCTACACCACTATTATCGCACATTTCGCCATAATACGCAAAAAATCATTCCTTTTTTGCCCCTGCGTTTGCAAGCAAGGTCTCCTTGATCGCCCGGAGCGCCGAGGGGTTTTTCTCTCTGCTGTATCGAACGGTGACCTTGTGCCCATCTACAAAGAATGCCTGGGCCGACCGCCTGTCTTCACTCTGTTCAGACGGCTTTATCGTCGTATTTTTCATCAGGTGTGTACTCCCTTCATAATGACAGGGCCGCGCCCTCATGCGGGCACGGCCCTGGTATGGTTGTCGTTCTCCCCAAAGCCGTTCCTGCCCCTGGGTCTCAGCGGCGTATCGCCGCCCCTGGTACGCAAATGCGATACTTAGCCGGGCGGCATATCCTCTTTGGACGATCATGGAGTTGACAAGGTGCAAAAGGCTCTGAAAGCAATTCAAGGGGCTGTCGCCAGCCCGCACAGACCCGCCGGGATCGGTGGGCCTGTGCCGAATGGCGGCAAAAAATGTACCTCAAATTGAGGTACATTTTGATGCCCTGGCCCGGCTGGGGTTATACCCAGTCAGGCCAGGGACCATAGATTTTACTCCTGCTGTCTCAGACAGGCGGCGGCCATGTCCAGAAAAACGCTGTTGCTGGGCCGGTACTGGAGCTTGGTTCCAGACAGCCGCTCCAGCAGCTCCCGGTCGCCCCGCTCCCAGAAAATCTGGACCGCCGTCCGAAGGCCGCGCTCCACCGATCCCGCCGTCGTGCCAAAATGCTTGGCGGTATCGGGATAGAGGCATTTTGTGACCAAGGTCGCCTGAGTAGGGTCCTGGGCGATCCGCTCGATCATGTAGGCGGCATAGTGAAAGCCCTTCAAATTGCCGGTAATGCCCAGGCTCCGTAAAAGCTGCTGTGCGTCCATGTTTCCAGCTCCCTTCATAGACCGTGAGAAAAAGGGGGCCAAAGTTGCGCCTGCCATCACAAATTTTTCAAATATTTTTTCAGCGTTTCCAGCGCCCGGTCAATGGAGCGGGTCACCTGGCTCTTGTTCACTCCCTCCGCTCTAGCGATCTCGGTCTTACTCATGCCCAGGAAGTAATAGGCGGTGAGCCGTTTGGCCTGTTTGTCAGGCAGGGCGGAAATGGCGGCGTGGAGCTGGGCCAGGGTCAGCTTGCGCTCGTAGACCTCCCAGGGCGTCACCGAAGAAAAAACGGCGTCGCACTCGATGCCATCGCCCCGGTCCAGGGAGTAAAAGGCTTTGTGGTAATAAGTACGCCGCCGATAGGCCGCCTCCCGGCGGTCACACTCTAGGATGCAGTCAGCCACTTCATCTGGGACCTCCACATAGGTGTCAACGCTATAAAAATCGGGGTATTGCTCCCGAAGATTGATTTTCTTCATAAAAAGTTCGACCTTTCAAGTGTTTTGGGAAAACTTGAAAGGTCGAACGGCGGGCCACGGCAATGCGGCCTGCATAATATGAAACGGAGTTCACCAAAATTGGTAAACTCCGCTTCTATTATGTATTGAAATTCATATCAATTGGGGGCAATTCCCAAAAACCAACTTCCAATCGTGCCTACCATCCTCGTCGATTTGCGAACTTCGTTTCACTTCTATATGAAATATATCGGGCTTCTTTGGGGATAAAGTGTAATGTAGAATGTCCTTGAGGTGAATTATATTGAATGATTCGTTGGGGAAAGTGGTCAGAAAGGCCCGGCTGGCCCGTGGGCTTACCCAGGAGCAGCTGGCCGAGCTGATCGGGATCGACCAGCGCACTATCCTGAATATCGAAAACCACAAGGGGAACCCGAAGTTTGAACTTCTGTTCCCTCTGGTCCGCACGCTGAAAATCGACCCCAGCGAGATCTTCTACCCGGAGCTTCAGGACAACAAGCCCTCTCTGCGCCAGCTCCAGGCACTGCTGGCCGATTGCTCGGAGGACGAGGCCCAGGACCTGCTGGCCCTATGCCAGTCGGCGCTTCCCATCTTCCGGGCCAGAAAAGCGAAATAGCCCTGCGTCAAAAAAACAGAGCATACACCCCGAAGGGTGTATGCTCTGCGCTTCAAGCGTCTGGCTTATCGGTCATTACGACCACGTTTTCTTTGGCCAGGCCGATCTCGGTTTCCTGCTTGCATTTCGGGCAGTAAAGCGGGAAGTGTAGCAGGAACGTGTCGGCGTAGACCTTCGTCCGGGTCTTACTGTGACAGATCGGACAGTAGACCCAGTGAGACTCTTTCTCCGGCGTGTCCATCACCGGCTCCTTTCTTTCCTTTTCTGGACAGTTTTTCGCTTCGTTTCGCTGTTTTCTTCACTTTTCTGCGGTTTCGTCAAGACAGAAGAACCGTCCCCTTGTCTTCTGTCTTTTCCCAAAGCCGCAATGTCGGATAGTTCATCAGCAATTCTTTTACGATGGTTTTTTCTCGCGCCATGTGCTGAGTGTAAAAACTCACTCCAAAATGATGGTCCGGTGTCAAAAGTATCCCGCGTTCCGGAAGTAGGAGGCACAGGGTAGTATAACCACGGAAGCCGCCCTCCAGAAGCAATTCAATACTGTCCCAATCTTTCTCCACGTCCAGCCTGATGCCTGACCGTTCTCCTTTACGTATTCCATGTTCACGCAAAAGAAGATTGGTTTCTTCGCATATATCATTTTCTTCAATAAACTTTCCGCAGTCAAATTGCTCATATTTCCAACATGGAGCCGCAATACAACTCTGAACGCCCACCCTTTGGAAGTAATCGCTGAAAAAGTCTACCACCTCACGAAAATCGGCATAAAATGCCCGCCGGGTACCCCAAAACCAATCTCCTGTTTCATAGATACCGCTTTCATAAACCTTGGTGCCCCACCATTCGTAGTACCCATGGTCCCATTTGTGCATATGATGCACCACAAAGCGAGGCGTTTCATCAATTTCTTCACTATCACACCCAATCCCATGGTTGCGCAAAATCTGGTTTATTTCTTTTAAACGTACCTTTACTTCCACTTTACCGAGCCTCCAAATATATTTCCTTGCGAATCAACATTCAAATGACCAGATCCATTTTTCTTTCCAGGGGATATATCCCAATGCGTTCCGCCATGCGCTGATTTATCCTTTTTCGCTGTCCAGCCTGTTTTCGTATGGGTGTATGTGTCGCCCTTTTGCTTCCACTCATTGGGATCTGTATCCGGTGTTTTCATTTTCCCATCGCCTTTGTCCAGTTGCGATGGCACCTTCCTTTTTTTCTCTTTTTGCCCTGCCTGCGAAATCTGAGTACGAATATCATTAACTACCCTATTCCAAGACACGGACAGTTGATCGCTAATCTCCGATATTATTTGCTTCCCCTCAGCCGTGTTTGCAAAGAAGTTCCAAGTATGCACAGACACAATTGCGGCTGCGCAGATACCAAAGAGAGCAGAGAGAGAAATTGCGAAACGGCCATCAGTATCTTTATATTGTAACGGATTATTCAATCCATACCCATACAAATTCCCCGCCTGGGCTACCGCAGTAAAATCAGGCTTATAGGTATAGGTGTGGAGACCTAGCGGATCATCCCGGTCGGCTTCATCCAGCCAACTCTGGTACTCATTCCACTTCCGGGGATTATCCCCATAGACCATGTTGCCAGGGTTCCAGTGGGTATCTGCCTGAGTAAACCGCCCTGTCCCCGGCGTGTAGTATCTGGCCCGGAGGTAATAGTCCCCGTCTCGGCATCGAACTGCTCTCCGCAGTAGCGGAAGGGGTTGGCGTCGCCCCCGGCAGCGTTCTGCTCCACGCCAAAGGCGTCGTAGGTGTAGTCCCGGATGATATTGCCGTTTGCGTCGGTGAGCTGCACCACGTCCCCATGGGCGTTGTAGTGGTAGTAGGTAATGGCCTCGTCCGTCCTGGAGGCGATCAGGTTCAGACCACGGATGTAGGCCACATCGGTCATGGTGGGATCGTTCGCGTAGACGCGCACCACCGTCCCGGCAGGGGCCTCTATTACCCCGTTCTGGCTGTCCGAAGTTATGATGGTCACATCTTCTACGGTCAGAGCAGTCATCACTCCCAGGAACGCCG
The DNA here is from genome assembly GCA_947599925.1 of uncultured Oscillospiraceae bacterium. Lineage (GTDB taxonomy): Bacteria > Bacillota > Clostridia > Oscillospirales > Oscillospiraceae > MGBC124762. The sequence continues at coordinate 91,711 of CANQFT010000002.1, forward strand.
GCGGCTCATCAGGATCAGGCGGCTCCACCGGCACCTCCGGCGTTTCGCCACCGCCCACAGGCACAGCAGTCAGGTTAATATCTTCTTGTGTCCACAATGCCGCTGTCGCGGTGTGCAGGGTCCCATTTACCTCCACATAGTACGTTCTGTCATAGGTCAGGCTAAAGTTCACGTCGGCAGAGCCGGAGGCGGGGATTGTGCCGTCAAACAGCGCAGTCGCAGGCGGGACGATGGTCACTACCAGCTGACCGTTGTCATAGACGTACTTCTCAGTGCCTTCATTTTTTCCGAAACATCAGTGCATTTTTTCCACTTCGTCCTACTCTTTACCAGACAAAAGGACCGTTCCCTTGTTTTTATCCCCTTGTCTCCCCGCTGTTTTCTGGCGGCAAATACTTCTCAAAGGTCTTGATATAGTGGCTCTTGACCCCCACTTTTGTGATGCAGTCATAGGAAACATACCGGTTTTCTCTCTCCCATACTCCTGTTGCGTCAAAACGTCGAATTTCTATGCCATCAGCAAATACCGCTTTGATTCTCCCAAGATCCATACATTCATGTTCTACTTCTACACTGATAATTTCCTTCGTTTTCATAAAGAAGCGGAAAACAGACGGCCAATCTGTAAGGTCGATTGTTGGCGCGTCATCAATGAGGCCGCTGGCTCCTTCTTTCTTAACGATTTCACCAAAATATACATCTGTTTCGGAATGGATCATTTCCGTCACCCGGTCCAACGCGGCGATCTCATATCCATCCGGGAAAAAGTCTCGAAAACTCAAACCCATGAAAAGCGTTTCTCCCATGCACAGCGGAATACACTGACTGCGCCATGTCTCCCCCTGCTTCTGTATCGTAATATAGTCTTTTTCCGCAATATGCGTCGCAAGCGCAGTCCGTATCATTTCAAGATCCATGATTTTTCCCTCGCTTTTTCAGCGCCTTTTATTACTACGATCTGTACGCCTTTTATCACCTTTTTCACCTCCATGATCCAATTGCCTGCGTTTTTGACCATTTTCATGCTTTTCTCGATTGCTGGGAGTTTGATTAGAATCATGCTCCCTATATTGAATTATAACCTGACGTAGAGAAAATAGATCTGCAATACCTGAAACAATATCACTCATTACTTCCTTCACTTTTGGCGAATTGACAATGGCAATAGCCACTGCCCCACTGACCACAACACAAACGGTAATTGTTATGCCGCTCACAGCAGCCACTGAGAGTACAACTTCGCCATCCGGGTCAGCAAAGGCAGTTGGATTATTGTTTCCATACCCGTACAAATTCCCCGCCTGGGTTACTGCGGTAACATCTGGCTTATAGGTATAGGTATGCAGCCCCAGGGGATCGTCTTCTCCCCGATACTCGTTCCACTTTTGGGGATCGTCCCCGTAAATCATATTGCCAGGATTCCAGTGGGTATCCGCCTGGGTAAAGCGCCCTGTCCCCGGCGTGTAGTATCTGGCTCGTAGGTAGTAGTTCCCTGTCTCGGCATCGAACTGCTCTCCGCAGTAGCGGAAGGGGTTGGTATCGCCCTCGGCAACATTTTGTTCCACACCAAAGGCGTCGTAGGTGTAGTCCTTGATGAGCGCACCCGTGGCATCGGTAAGCTGAACCACATCCCCATGGGCGTTGTAGTGGTAGTAGGTAATGGCCTCGTCCGTCCTGGAGGCGATCAGGTTCAGACCACGGATGTAACTGACATCATCAAGCTGTTCAACGTTGGGATTTGAATCATAAAGAACGACCCTTGTGTCAGCTGGGCCAGTGATGGTCGTTTCCTTTGTGTCGGGATCAGTCATAAAGCACACGTCGCCCATCACTAAGCGAGTATAGACGACGGTTCCACCAGGGATCTCCGGCCGCTCTGTCCCATCTCCTATGGGGACGGCAAAAAGCTCGGCCTGAATTACATAGTCTTCTGCTTGAACATGATACAAAATGCCATTGATCTCACCGTAATACCACCGCCCAGTTTCCAAAGAGAGCGAGGCGGTTTTCTCACCCGAATTGGGAATAGAGCCATCAAAAATCGGCTCGACCGGTTCGATTGGATCCGCAATTTGGGCTACCAGCTGACCGTTATCATAGACATACTTCTCGGTGCCGGCGCGGGTAGTCTTGCTGGAACGAAGCCCATCTGCATCATAAGTATACACCGTTTCGCCGCTGTTGTCACGCACTTCTTTCAAGCGGTTGAAGCCGTCGTAGGTGCAGTTCACCGTCTGAGTGGCGTCCCCCACCGTCAGCACCATCTGGGTCATGTTGCCCTGGTTGTCGTAGGTATAGGTGGCGGCAGTGCCCCCGGTGGTGGACAGGAGCCGGTTGGCGGCGTCGTAGGCGTAGGAGGTATCCACCCCATCCAGCGTGGCTTTCTATGATCGCCGTATCGCCGCAGTCACTCCCGACAATAGTGACATCACCTGCCGCAATGCAAATAAAATCGTCAAAGTGTGCTGGCGGCTCATCAGGATCAAGATCGACCGGCGGCACCTCCGGCGTGTCCATCACCGGCTCCTTTCTTTCGTCAGTTGTCAAGACAAAAGAACCGTCCCCGTGTCTTCTTTCGTGTCTTTCCACAGAATGGTCTCATCGTCTCCCACAAGAATCAGCCTATTGTCCTCATCTTGTCGCAAAGTCAAGTTAACACGGCTAATCAACGGCCCCTCTTTGGGAAACTCAAGAAACAGATCCATGTGATCTGTCGGGCTAATAATAATCTTCGTGTGGGGAAACAATATCTGGATAAAACTATTATACCGAAATGAGGAAATGACAAACTCCTTCACTATCGCATCGCACTTGCTGACTGTGATACCATGCACGCTTCTGTCGATGCCATTCTCATGTAAACGTAGGCAAAGCTCCGGTGAATCCTTTTGTCGCACAACCCATTTGGGTTCATATTTTATGATTGTGCATTCTTCTTCTGGAACAGAATCAAAAAACACCGCAAGGAAACGTAAAAAAGCGCATTCTAATCTACAGTAGTCTGAAGCAGTGCAGTTTCCAAATTCAATGTCCCGATATCGCATGCAACTATACTCGGCTGAAGTTTTTATGACATACCTTGTCCCCCCCACTATAGCTAAATTATTAAAATTGTAAAAGGGGATCTTTCTTTTCAAACATTTTGTGTCCGCATAATTAAGCCTCTTCATGAGAATTATTCCCTTGCTTATTTTTATTACTTATTCTTATTTTTTGGTCCGTTTGGCCAAATTTGATTTCCGTCAAAATCGACTTCCTTTATCTTTTTGCCCTTTGAGTTTGAAACATCCCAATGGTCTTTGTGCAACTTATCTTTTTTCCAAATATTTCCGTCATTATCCCTGTATCCTTGCCCATTCCTCAACCTTACGAAATTATCTCTTGAAGTATCAGTTTCTGGTGTGACTGACGGTGCCTCGCTTTTTTCCTTTTCTGTTGACTCTTCAGGCGCTGTTTTTGTATCGCTCGATGTCTTTCCCTTAGACGAAGATTTGCGATTATCTGTCGCCAGGTAAGGAGCCGCACCACTCACCGCATCAATGGCGTTCGTATTTGTTGTTGGCAGAACAGTTGGCGTACTTACCGCATCAACGTACGCACCAACAATCAAGCTCCCTGCAACAGCCGTCCATGCAGCCGATAACCATTCCCCCACTCCTTGAAGCGCGCCTTCTGCTGCTGGTATAGCCTCGACCAAAGCAGCAGCAAAATGTCCGCTGGGATCGGTATACCCCACCGGATTCCCCGCACAGTACGCATACCAGTTCAGCCCATCCCGGATGGGGTCCGCCTGGGTAAAGCGCCCAGCCCCCGGCGTGTAGTATCTGGCCCGGAGGTAGTAGTTCCCTGTCTCGGCATCGAACTGCTCTCCGCAGTAGCGGAAGGGGTTGGCGTCGCCCTCGGCAGCGTTCTGCTCCACGCCGAAGGCGTCGTAGGCGTAGTCCTTGACCACTGCGCCCGTGCTGTCGGTGAGCTGCACCACGTCCCCATGGGCGTTGTAGTGGTAGTAGGTAATGGCCTCGTCCGTCCTGGAGGCGATCAGGTTCAGACCACGGATGTAACTGACATCATCAAGCTGTTCAACGTTGGGATTTGAATCATAAAGAACGACCCTTGTGTCAGCTGGGCCAGTGATGGTCGTTTCCTTTGTGTCGGGATCAGTCATAAAGCACACGTCGCCCATCACTAAGCGAGTATAGACGACGGTTCCACCAGGGATCTCCGGCCGCTCTGTCCCATCTCCTATGGGGACGGCAAAAAGCTCGGCCTGAATTACATAGTCTTCTGCTTGAACATGATACAAAATGCCATTGATCTCACCGTAATACCACCGCCCAGTTTCCAAAGAGAGCGAGGCGGTTTTCTCACCCGAATTGGGAATAGAGCCATCAAAAATCGGCTCGACCGGTTCGATTGGATCCGCAATTTGGGCTACCAGCTGGCCGTTGTCGTAGACGTAGCGCTCTTCCCCGGCGTCCGTCGTTTTACTGCTGCGAAGCCCATCCGCATCATAAGTATACACCGTTTCACCGCTGTTGTCACTAAATTTCTTCAAGCGGTTGAAGCCGTCGTAGGTGCAGTTCACCGTGCGGGTGGTATCCCCCACCGTCAGCACCATTTGGGTCATGTTCCCCTGGTTGTCGTAGGTGTAGGTGGCGGCGTCGCCTCCCGTGGTGGACAGGAGCCGGTTGGCGGCGTCGTAAGTGTAGTTGGTGATGGTCGCAGTGCCGTCGGTCTTGCTCTGGCGGTTGCCGTAGGCGTCGTAGGTGTAGGCGCTGAAAGCCCCCACCACATTTGCTTGGCTCTCCCCGGTCAGACGGTTCAAGCCGTCATAGGTATAGCTGGTCTGGATGCTTTGTGTGCCTCGCTTGTCGGTCTTGGTAAGTTGGTTGCCATCGGCGCTGTAGGTATACTTGAAATTGGACAGATCAGTCTTGCCCTGCTTGTTCTTGATCTCGGTGACAAGGTTGGCCTTGTTGTAGGAATAGCTGGCCGTGGTGCCGTTGCCGTTGGTGACGTTGGTTACGTTGCCGTTGCTGTCGTAGCTGTAGTGGGCCTCCACGTTGCCGGAGTTCACCTTGGTCAAGTAACCCAGCTTGTTGTAGTCGTACTGATTGTTCAGATAGGTCGTGCCGTTGGCCGTAACGGTGAGACTGTTGCGAACGCCGCCGACCCCATAGGTCATGGTCTTGGTGGCGACGGGGGTGACCTCTTTGACTAGGTTGCCCATGGAATCATAAGTGTAGGTGGAGGCCCTGCCATTGCAATCAGCAGTCCGCCGCTGGCCGGTCTTCGTGTAGGAAAAGGCCAGGCCGTCTTGGCCCGCCTTGCTCCTGGTCAAGCGGCCCATGGCATCATAGACGTTGGTGGTGGTGACGCCGCGGCGGTCCGTCTTGGTGGTGAGGTTGCCATTCAGATCGTAAGTGTAATTCTCGGCCTTGCCCAGCGCGTCTCTATACTGGGTCAGGCGGGAGTAGCGGTCGTAGGTGTACTGGGTGGTTTTCTGATTGGTCCCATCGCCCACGGACATGGTCTTGATATTGCCCAGAGCATCGTAGGTATAGTTGGTGTACTGGTACTGGTCAGAGCCGGTCTGGCCCTCCTGCTTGGCGTTGCCCTTGGCCTGGGTCAGACGGTTCATATTGTCGTAGGTATAGTAGGTGTTCCGGGCGCTGGAGGTATTGCCCTTGGCCCCGGTCAAGGTCCGCTCCTGGATCACATTGCCGTTGGCGTCATAGGTATAGTCGGTCTGCCCGTCGTGCCCAGCGGCAAGCGGAGTTTTTACCCGAACAAGGCGGTTCAGGGCGTCATAGGAAAAGTATTTGTTGGGCTGGAGCGGCTTGGTCGGACTGCTGGGGTGACCCTTGGGAGAGGTTACGGTGAGTTGGTTGCCCAACCAGTCGTAGGTGTAGGTGGTGGTGTTGCCATCGGCGTCCGTGGTGGACAGGACCCGTCCAGCGTGGTCATAGGTGGAGCTGGTGGTATAGGCACAGTTTTTCGAGGCGGAGAAAGCGGTCTTGGCCTGGGTCTGATTGCCCAGGAAGTCATAGGCGAAGGTGTCCTGCTCCTCCACATTGTTGCGGAGGATGCCGGTCTTGACCACATTCCCCATGTTGTCCTGGTAGCTGGTGGTCTGGATGGAAGGTGCGTTTGTGTCGCCGGTAACGGTCTTTGTGACCTTGCCGATGCCATCCTCATACTGATAGAGTTCTTGATAGATCGTATTGCCGGCGGCGTCCACCCGCGCCAGCTCCACCATGCGGCCATCGGTGTCGTAGCGGTAATAAGTGGTTTGGTCGGGCGTAGTATTGCCGTAGATCACCTGCTTGACGAGTCGGTCATGCCGGTCATAGGTATTGGTTTGCACCAGTTGGCCGGTAGCTACATCCTGCACCGTCAGCAGCTTGCCAGACCCGCCATATTTGCACAACCAGCTGCTCCCCGCCTCGTCAGTGTAAGTGACGGCTCTGAGCGGCACATTGTATTCATAGCTGAGTTTGGTGCCGTCAGGATGGGTAGCCGTGGTAAGACGGCCCACCGCATCGTAGGTGTAGGTCGTGGTATTGCCGTTTGCGTCAGTCTCGCTCATAAGCCAGCCGCGGTCATTGTAGGTCTGCTTGCGGGCCACCGTTCCTTTGGCACAACCAGGAGAGGAGGCGGCAAGCGCACTGCCGGCGGTCTTGACCCCGCTAACAGCCACCTGGATGGGCAGAGCACCGTTTCCATAGCTGTAAGTCGTGGCCGCATAGTCATTGGCCGCGGCAGAGCGGTAGTCTTTTTGCTCTGTGAGCTGACCCGCGTCGTTGTAGTGAAATTCGCTCTTGCCCACCTGAACATCATTGCTGGTGGTCACTGTGGCGGCAATGGCCTTTCCTCCTTCGGCCAAGGTGTTGGTGACTTTGATGGTAGTGTCAGCGTTTTGTTTGAATGTGCTGGTCAAGGGAATGCTGTAGTTGGGGTCATACGTGTAGGTCTCCGTTCCCCCATTCGGCTTTTCGTAGGTCAGCACATTCCCCTTGGTGTCATAGGTATACTCTTCCACCCTGGTCATTTGCTTTCCAGAGGTTCGATCGCCATACGTGGTACGAACTTCGGTGGGCCACCTCGACAGTTCGTTGGCGTAGGTATAGTTTGTTGTTTGTGCGGTCCAAAATGTTTGCTGCATCAGCGGTCTAAATGCAGCTTCTGTGTTGCTGCTGTTTTGCCGCAGGTCCATTGCATTATAGGAATACTTGGTAATACGCGCGTTCTGGCCATCCAAGCTGAATGTGTAAACTATGTCATGATCCTTCCACGGCCCATAGCCGTTTGTAAGTTCCCAATTTTCGTCGACAAAGCGATAATACGTGCCGTTTTTGACAACAGTTTGGTAGGCCCCCTCAAAGGCGGCCCTACCTTCCAGGTTATCAAAATCGCCATAGGTATATGTAATATCATAGAACGAGCACGGGGCGTCAGAGCTGTTCAGTCGAGCCACTTGATCGGCTTGGATAAAATGCTGATAGCCGTTATTTCCAAGGGTCTGCACGGAGTTTGCTCCATAGCTTATATTTTCTGTGCTGCCATTTGGATAAGTAACGCTGGTCATGCGGACCAAAACATTGTACCCATCATTGCTGCAAATGGTTTTGCTGGGCGTCAGAGCCTCTCTGGTCGCGGGCTGTAGAAAACTGTTGAAGCGGACAGCCGAAATTCCGCTGGTATACATGGTTAGTTCTCCGGCCTCATTTGCAACCGCCACCAGGGTAGTGGGATACGTGTTATAGTCATGCCTTGTCCCATTAGAGCTTGTGGTGGAATAGAGTGTCTGTGTTTGCTGATAGCTGTAGTAGTCTCGAATCGGAACGCCATTGAGAGACAGGTGCCACAACTTATTATATTTCTTGCGATTGATTTTGTAGGTTTCCGATGCATCCAGTTCTTCCTCTTCGTAAACGATCACATTGCCCAGGGTATCGGTGATTTTGATTTTTTCCACCGCATGATCCGTCCCAATGGTATAGTCAAGTTTGATCGTATTTTTAAAGCGGTCCTGGATGGCGATATTTCTGCCGTCGCCATCAAAATACTCTGTCTTGCCGTCTTTGTAGTATGACCCATACACGGCGTTGGGATATTCACCGGTGGCACACTTATGAAATTCAATGTCGTCGCCATAATAGTTCTCGATCCAGTTGCCAGAGGTTCCAACATAGGGTTCAATATTATAGCGCGTGCCGTCTGATGTCGTGAGCTGCAAGTGCTGTCCCGGATGGTCAATATTACCGTATCCGCCATTGACCGTGCGGAGATGAGAGAGGCCCAGCATCCAACCGTGCCCCAAGCCAAACTCGTCTACTAAGTAGCTGTCCTCATATTCAACATTCTCGCTGCCCCCGAGAAAAACATTTCCATATGTCGCGATCTCAGGCACAATGGTCATCATGTGTCCATAGTTCCCCTCATATACCACGAACATACCGTCAAAACTCAGCGCATTTTTATACGCAAGGGCGTCTTCATACTGAGCGAGAGTAAAGTACGCGCAACGCTCCGCCTGCTCTCGGCACTCATCAACAGGGATCATATAGGAATCACGCAAGGTGATTTCTTCGGCAAAGTTATAATTCCCATATTGGTCCCGGCCATCTACGATATACCAACGGTAATAAACCTTAAAGGCAACTCTGTCATCCTCGGAATCATACCAGCCCATTGTGCGCATGGTGCTGGCCTGATCCGAGTTATACTGCCGGGTCAACACCAGATCCAGGCCGTTTTTGCCGGGAATGCTCAGGTCCGTCTCTGTGTAAGAATAGGAGCCGTTGTTTACATTGATATTGAAATTCCCCTGCTTGTCATACGAATAGGGACGCCCCAGAATTTCCTCCGGGGCATAAAATGTACCCGTAGGATCCGCGCCAACCGATATAGGGGCAATACCGCCATCGGAGGAATATGCGGCATCCATGGCCCGCCGCATGACTTGTTCCATTTCGTAGCCATTTTTTGGTCCTTCTTCCATGACCTGGGCTACAAGCTCTCTGGGCAGCCCCAATTTATCAGACAGATATTGGGCCTCGTCGCCACTCTGTGCCAGTGCATTCTCATCGCCTTCGTCAACGCCCGCCTGGAGCGCGGCCTCAATTTCTGCAACCTTGGCGCTCTTTATCTGCTCAACGCTAAGGTTGAAGACATCTTTTGCCACGACGGCCCGCAGCGCTTCCGCGTTGGTATAGCCAGAGGCAATTAAGTCAGCCAGCGCCTTGGTCTGGACATCTGTAAGATCAAAGGCATCCTTATCAACAACCAAATTCCCTAGCTGATTTGTAAACGCCAGCCTGCTCCCATGCAGATGGGTCCCTTGCTCAATTTGAGCATCGGTCAGCCCAAATTGCTCTCGGAGATTTTTGTTTTTATCCACAGGGGCATTCGGATCGCTCGAATAGGTCATGGGCCGATTTCCAAAAAAGAGAATATCCAGTTCCTCGCTGGTCAGCGGCCCGGTCTTTGAGACATCCACCATGGCCAGTTCGCCGTCTTCCGTGAGCTTTACGCCATCTAACGCTAACAGCTCCTCCCTGGAGCGAGGCTGGGCCGACACGTCAGCCGTTATGTCTTCCACCCCGCTCTGGACCCCCAGCATGGGGTCGCTCGTCGCGGAGATCGCCTCGCCGGCCTGTTCCCATATCTCCTGGGCATTGCCCTCTTCCGCCGCAGACGCAGGGATCAGCCCCACTGCCAATGCCAGAACAAGAGCGCTTGCGATCATTCGGGTCATTTTGTTGTGTTTCATTCAGTATGCACGCCGCCCTTCTCTTTATCTTGTTCTGTCGGAATACATCTCAAATCGCCCCTTTTCATTTAAGTGTCTCTAAAAGCCAAAAAGCGGACACATTTTTTCTTTTGCTCTTGATTATTTCTATTGGTGATATTAAAATTTCTTATAGGCTATTTAAGGGCCGTTCTATTTAAAGAACTGCACGAACTGCCTGGAGCAAAGGAAGTGAGCCGCATGGAGAAAGAGGACAGAGACCGCCTAATTGAAGAGTGGTACTATTCATACAGCCAATATCTGTATCGTTATGCGGCCCAGTTTATTGACCACCATTCTGCGGAAGAGATCGTACAGGAAACCTTCCGTGTCGTTTGCCAAACCGAAGATTTGCAATCAATTCGTCGGCCTAAAACATGGCTGCGCAAAATAACCCATTTTGTATTGCTAAATTGGCAGCGCGAACGACAGAAATGGAAAGCTATGCTGATTGACTTGGACTCGTTACCCGAAGGGGTCCTAGGCACACATACGGACGAGGTCAATATCGAGCTTGAGTATGACGGACTTTTGGAACCAGAGCAATTACGCCTGCTAAACCTCCTTGCCTCCGGCTATACATATGCCGATGCTGCGAAAGAACTCAACATTCCGTCCGTAGAAGCGTGCCGCAAAAGAGCAAAAAGGGCCGAAAAACTTTTAGAAGAAAAGTTACGTCGCCATGCTGCCGAAAAATAACTGTCCGCTTTTCGAGCATTTTTGACACCAATCATATGGGAGGGGGGGTTACAATGTCTGATCTCAACACGATGCCTGACCCTTATCAGTTCCTGGGAAAAATCAGCACAGAGGAATTGCGCCGTCTTTTGCGGGAAGACTTCGAGTCCTCAGACGAAAGCACACCGGAAAATGACGAGTTCATCACCAAAGTAATGGAGGTGATCGCTCAGAGAGAGGAAAGCGCCTCCTCCACCCCAACTTTCGACCCGGCGGCCGGTTGGGAAGACTTTCAAAAGAACTATAGTCCTACTGAGGACGATTCCAGCTTGCCGTGCGATGACGCACGGTTTGAGGAACTGACTCGCAAGCATCGTGTCGTGAAAAGCTCCCATCACGCATCTACGCCAAGTCCCAAGCGCCGGATCAAGCCCGTCGCGCTTGTTGCCGCTACCATAGGCGTCATTATGGGTCTGCTCGTAGTGGCCCAAGCCGCTGGCCTGGATGTGTTTGGCGCAATGGCCCGCTGGACTGATGACACTTTTCACTTCATCACCACCACCTCCTCCAACAATGAAGTCGTGGCACTGCGCTCCAAACTAGAAGAGCAAGGTTTTCCCGTTGAATACGCTCCGACCTGGGTCCCGGATGGTTTTATTGCCACCGAACCGCAAATCGTTGACTCCAAGCGAATCTCTCAGGTCTCTACCTATTTCACAAAAGGTAACAGTGGTTTTTTATTTGCGGTTACTCGCTATCGCTCTCAGGAAGATATTAACGCCACCGAGTATGAGAAAGTCCGCGGGGACGCAATCCCCTACACAAATAGGACGCAATGTTTCTACATTCTCGAAAATTCCACCAGCACTACAGCTACATGGTTTGATGGGAACCTCCTCACTATAGACATTAGCGGGCAACTGTCCACTGACGACATGAAATCTATTATAGACTCTATGGGAGGCTAATATGAAACGTCTTACCACTATGCTCCTGGCATTGTCCCTCACTCTGGCCTGCTGTCTTGGCGTTGCTGCCGCTGCTGACGACGGCATTGCCCCTTTGGCCAGTGTTACGATAACCAAAACCAGTGCTGTAAGTTACACCGGTGACAATACCGGCGAAATTGACATTGAATACAATATCATGGCTACCGGGCTGGCTGACAAGTTAGGCGTATCCACCATCGTGATCCACAAACCTGATGGCTCTACGGATACAGTGACCGGCACTACCAAGAACGGCCTGGTTGGTTCAGGTGTGTCTCACTTGGGCACTTATACTTATACAGGGATCGCCGGCAAGTCTTATTATGCCGAAGTCACTCTATTCTCCACCATCGGCTCCAACAGTGACAGTCGGACCATAACCACCAGAACCGTTACGGCCAAAATGTGAATCTCTAAGTTCTACCATAACAAAGCGGGCCAGCACTCAATGGAAGCGCTGGCCCGCTTCTTATAAAAAATGTACCTCAAATTGAGGTATATTCTTGCTGGAAACCTGCCTCAATTTGAGGTATGTTTCCGACAAAAAACGCGCCTCAAATTGAGGCGCGTTTTTCTATGCCGTGTAAATACCCGGCCTGCCCAGGACGGTAAAGCCGCCGGCGGCGTACTTGCGAAAACGCTTCCAGGCCCGGTAGAGGAACTGGGCGGAGTAGTGGATAAGCTGACCTTCCGCTCCGTGCGGCGGGCCAGCTCCTTTTTCGCAGACAGGGTAAAAAAAGAAGGAGCGGCGACCATGCCGCTCCATGTGCTGAAATCAGCTATGACTTTAGGACCCCTGGACAGCCGCCGCCGCGCCCTCCTTCCGGAAGCGGACAAGATGTGTGCGGTCCGGGGTCACCACTATACGAAAACCCTCCTCTTTACCGCTCCTGCTTGCTGAACGCGAACGTGGGATTTTGCTCTGTTTCCACGTGCCCTCTGTGCCCGTAGACGGCACACCCATCCAGCGCGGATCCCAGCGCGGAAAACTCTTCTTCTGTCAGGGAGACTTCACTGGCTTTCAGATTTTCCAAGATCCGCGCCCGGTTTTTGGAGCCGGGAATGGGTACCGCATTGGGATATTTGTGAAGCATCCACGCCAGGGCGATCTGGGCGTTCGTGGCGTTCTTGGCCGTGGCAAACCGGGATACCACCTCCACAATGGGGCGATTTGCGGCCAGATTTTCCGCGCTGAGCTGCGGCACAAATTTCCGCACATCGTCTCCCTCAAAGCGTGTTTTCCCGGTCACTTTTCCCGAGAGCAGACCGCTGGCGATGGGGGAAAACGGGACGACGCCGATCCCATGCTCCAGGCAGTACGGGAAGATGTCCCGCTCGCAGTCCCGCTCCACCATGGAATAGATATTTTGCACCGCCGAAACCGGCGTGACGGCATCCGCCCGGCGCAGCATCTCCCCGGACACCTGGGAAAGACCCCATCCGCGGATGACGCCTTCCCGGATCAAATTTCCCATCACATGGGCGACTTCCTCCAAAGGCACTGCCTCGTTGACACGGTGAAGGTAATACAGATCCACATAGTCCGTTTGAAGATTTTTGAGGGACCGCTCCAAATGCCGCCGGATCACCTTGCCGATCTCTTCCCGCTCCGAGGGCATCTCATCGCGGAAATGGAACTTGGTCGCCAGCACGACCTTTTTCCGGAAAGGACGGATTGCCTCTCCCACAAGCTCTTCGTTATGGCCGGGGTAAAACTGCTGTGTTCCATAGGTTTCCGCTGTGTCAAAAAACGTGCAGCCATACGCATAAGCCTCCTGGATGGCCCGGATGCTGTACGCCCGCTCCGGGGCATCGCCGTAGCCGTGGGAAAAGCCCATGCACCCCATTCCAATTTCTGAGACTTCGATTTGCCGCAACTTCCTGGTTTTCATGGGATGCCTCCGCATCTTCCATCGTCATTTTACACCTTCAATTTTTCCGTAAAATCAGCCATGGCCTCAGAGACCTTGATCTGCTGCGGACAGACGGCCTCGCAGCTCCTGCAGCCGATACAGGCGCTTGGCAGCTTGTCTGTGGGATACGAGGACAGGGCCATGGGCGCGATAAATCCGCCGCCTGTGAAGTAGTGCTCATTGTATAAAGCCAGCAAGGCCGGAATATCCAGTCCCCGCGGGCAGTGGCTCACACAGTAATGGCAGGCGGTACAGGGCAGGACGATCTTCCGCACCATTTCATCCGCCATGGCCAGCAGATTCTTCTTTTCTTCCCCGGAAAGGGGTTTTTCTTCCTGGAAGGTCCGGATATTTTCTTTCATCTGCTCCATGTTGGACATACCGGAGAGGACCACCGTCACCTCCGGGATGGACTGGAGAAAGCGAAACGCCCAGGCGGGGATCGCCTCATCGGGCCGCATGGCCTTTAACCAGGCCTCTTCCTCTCCCGTCAGCTTTGCCAGGCGGCCGCCCCGCAGCGGCTCCATCACCCAAACGGGGATGTGGTACTTTTTCAGAAGCTCCACCTTTGCCTTGGCGTCCTGGAAGCTCCCTTCGTCATGTTGGACAGGTCATATCCCGGAAATTTGGTGGCCAGGTAGAAGCGGTCCCTGGGGTACTCTTTTAAGGCCCTCCCCAGCACCAACTCGGAATTGCCGTCGTGGTAGCCCCAGGCGGTGTCGTAATAATTCACGCCCTGTTCCATGGCGTAGGCGACCATCTCTCTCGCGGCGGCCTCGTCAATTTTGGAGTCGTCCCCGTCTATGACCGGCAGACGCATAGCGCCCATACCCAGGGCGGACAATTTCAGATCCTGAAAGTTTTTATAGATCATCGTTTTCCCTCCTCAAATCGGCAACGCTCAACGAAAGGATCTACGCGCGGTCAAACTGGTGGGCGCAGTCTTTCAGCCTTGTGATCACATCGATCTGCTGGGGACAGGCCCGCTCGCACTGGCCGCAGGCGATGCAATCCGAGGCGCGGCCCCCGTTCTTCACCGCCTGGGCGTACTGGCGTCCGCCCTCCTCCAGCTGTCCCCATACGAGCTGTTGGTTCCGGGCGGCAAAGATCTCCGGGATCGCGATCTTTTTCGGACAGCCTGCCGTGCAGTAATGGCAGGCGGTGCAGGGAATGGACTTTACGCCGGTCATGATCTCCTGCGCCTTGCGGACGGTCTCCTGCTCCGCACTGTCCAAGGGCCTGAAATCTCTCATGTAGGAGAGATTGTCCCGCATTTGCTCGATGTTGCTCATGCCGGACAGCACCGTGATGATCCCGTCCAGAGATGCGGCGTAGCGGATCGCCCAGGAGGCGAAGGAGGCGTCCGGATCCGCTGCCCGGAACACCTCTTGCACGGCCGCGGGCGGATTTGCCAACGCGCCGCCTTTGACCGGCTCCATCACCACGATGGACTTGCCGTGGCGCCTGGCGACCTCGTAATTCTCCCGGGCCGTCACATCGGGGTTTTCCCAGTCGGCGTAGTTGAGCTGAAGCTGGACAAACTCGGCGTCCGGGTGGGCGGTGAGCAATTCCTCCAGAATGTCCGGCGTGGCGTGGAAAGAAAAGCCCCAGTGCCGGATCAGCCCCTTTGCCTTCTGCTCTTTTACAAAATCCCAAATGTGGTATTTGTCATAGGTCTTGTAGTTCCCCGCCTGGAGCGCGTGGAGCAGATAGTAGTCGAAATACCCCGCGCCGGTCCGCTCCAGACTGGTATAAAACTGCCGCTTGGCGCTCTCCTCATCGTGGGCGCCCATCCACGCGCACAGCTTGGTCGCCAGCGTAAAACTCTCCCTGGGGTAGCGGTCTACCAGCGCCTCCTTCGCGGCCCGTTCGGAATCGCCGTCGCCATACACATAGGCGGTGTCGAAATACGTCAGCCCCGCCTCCATGAACAGATCCACCATCTCTTTGACCTGTTCTATATCAATGTCTCCTCCCCGCTTGGGCAGCCGCATCAGCCCAAACCCCAATTTTTTGATCTCACCCATTGTCGGTTCCTCCCATCTTGTCTGATCCGCTGAGATAGGGCCGTATCATAGCCGGCAAAAACAGTCCGCAAAACTCCTTTGTCCGCTCCTTAAAGCTGTACGCACCGCCGGACATATCCCAGCAGAGCATTTCCCCGTAGATCACATCCACCAGGGCGCCCGCCAGCGCCTCCACGGGCGTGTCGTCCGCCAGCTCGCCCCGCTCGATCCCCTTTTCGATCATACCCTGCATGGAGTCAATATCCACGCGAAGTTTGTCCGTGTTGTACGGGGCCTCCACGAGATCGGGATCCACGGTGTTCCGCACCCATTCCTGGCAGAGCTTCAGCCCGTCCCGTTCAATGCGCCCGGAGAAATTCACCATGTAAAATACCAGCCGTTCCATAAAGGGGCCGTCATGGGCCTGGGCCTCCTCATAGATCCCCTGATACATCTCCTGGCTCAGCGCGAAAATCACGTCTTCCTTGCGCTTGAAATAGGTATAGAACGTGCCGTTTGATACGCCGCAGGCTTTTGTGATCTCCTCGATGGATGTGTTGACCAGACCCTTTTCACATACCAGCTTTTTCGCCGCCTCCAGCAGTTTCCGCCTGGTTTCCAGCGCGGCGATCCGCCGACAAAGTTCCCCTCACGCCAGCCGCCCATACTCCTCATCTGTCACCGCCTCCAGCCACTGGTTGGAGGTCTCCTCGCCGGGTGCCTCAAAGGCGATGTGGGAGAACCAGCTGTCCCGGGCCGCGCCGTGCCAATGCTTGACCCCGGCGGGGATATAGACCACGTCGCCGGGCCGGAGCTCTCTGGCCTCCTTGCCCCACTCCTGATACCAGCCCCGGCCATCGGTGCAGAGCAAGATCTGCCCGCCGCCCTTGGATGCCTTGTGGATGTGCCAGTTGTTGCGGCATCCCGGCTCAAAGGTGACGTTGGCCAGGAAGATGGTCTCCTTGGGGTCTGTGAGGGGGTTCAAGTAGCTGTTGCCGGTGAAATACTGGGCATAGGCGTCGTTGGGCTGGCCCAGGCCGAACATCCCGCCGTCCACGCCGGGGTCGTCCTTGTAGACCTCCACCGCCATGCGGAACGCGGCCCAGGCGTTGGGCCATCCGGCGTAAAAGGCCACATGGGTCAAGATCTCCGCCATCTCGTTTTTGGTCACGCCGTTTTTCCGCGCGGTGAGCAGATGGTACTGGAACGAGCTATCCACCAGCCCCTTGCTCACCAGCACGGTGACGGTGAGGATGGAGCGCAGCTTCAAAGAGAGCCCCGGCCTGTTCCACACCTCGCCAAAGAGCACGTCGTCGTTCAACTGGGCAAACTTGGGGGCAAACTCCCCCAACTGTTCCCGTCCCGCTGTCTGTTTTACCATACCTGTCGCCTCCATTTTTCATTTTAGTAATACGCAAAATTCCTGCCCCGGCGGGGACTGTCAGGTGTCAGCGCCGCCCATGTGCCTGCACTTGCCCAGCACGTCGCCGGTCTTCAGATATTCGTAGGTGGGGAACTCAAACAGCACCGGCTTCAAAGCGCGGTAGTCGAGCTTCCCCTCCGGGGTCAAAACGGCGTCCTCCGCATAGGTGGCCTCGATCTTGCAGATGAAGCTCTCGAACCCCGGCGTCTCGTAGACGTCCACCACGGCGCAGTCCATGGAGACGGGGGCGGCGTCGATCAAAGGCGCGCCGGTGAGGCCGGTCTGGTGGGCAAAGACCTGGGATTTGTCCGTCTTGCTCCCGCTGACGCCGCCCACATAGTCCGCCTTGGGCAGCATGGCCCCCACCACCACCAGAGGGGTGGGATAGAGCGCCAGGACGTTTCCGATCTGCTTTTTCATCCAAACCTCCTCCTTCCAGATCCTCTACCGGATCTTCTGGTCGCCGACGGACCACACATGGGGCTTTTTCGCCGAGGCCGCCGTGTTCTGCGCCATCACGCCCACCAGGGCGTGGGGCACATACAGTTCTTCCAGATAGTCCATCTCGTCCTGGGTCAGCTCCAGCTCCACCGCCCTTGCCGCGCCCTCGATGTGATGGAGCTTGGTCGCGCCCACAACGGGCGAGGTCACCTTTGTGAGCAGCCACGCCAGGGCGATCTCCGTCATGGACACGCCCCGCTTGTCCGCCAACTCCGCTACCCGGCGGATGATCTCGCCGTCCTGTTCCGCCGTGGCGTCATATTTGAGCCGGGCGTAGCTGTCCTCCGCCAGCCGCTTGGAGGTCTCGCCGGGCCGCTTGGACAGCCGTCCGCCGGCCAGGGCGCTGTACGGGGTCATGGCGATGTTCTGATCCTGACAGAAGGGGCCCATCTCCCGCTCCTCTTCCCGGAAGATCAGGTTGTAGTGGCCCTGGACGGAGACGAACTCCGCCAGGCCGTGTTCCCTGGCGTAGAAGTTGGCCTTGGCCAGCTGCCAGGCGAAGCAGTTGGAGATGCCGATATACCGGGCCTTGCCCGCCTTGACCATATCGTTCAGCCCCTCCATGATCTCCTCCACGGGGGTCTGGTAGTCCCACATATGGTAGATGTAGAGGTCCACATAGTCCATGCCGAGATTGCGGAGGCTCTGGTTCAGATAATTTTCGATGTGCTGTCTGCCCGTCACTCCCACGTCGATCTCCTCTTGCGTCCGGGGCAGGAACTTGGTGGTCACCACCACGTCCTCTCGCCTGGCGAAATCCCGGAGCGCCCGGCCCACATACCGCTCGCTGGTGCCGCTCTGATAGGCGATGGCGGTGTCAAAGAAGTTGACGCCCAGCTCCAGCGCCCGTCGAATGATCTCGCGGGTCTGCGCCTCGTCCACCGTCCAGCTGTGCTGGCCGTTGGCCGCGTCGCCAAAGCCCATGCACCCCAGGCAAATGCGGGAGACGGTCAGATCAGCTTTTCCGAGCTTGGTGTACTTCATAAGCGCCCTCCTTCATCTCTGAGCAAACCCCTTACGCAGTTGTAGACGATCTCATAGATGGACAGAAACACATAGTTGACCCCCGCTTCCTCCATGGCCGCGCGCTGTTTCTCGGTGACGTAGGTGTAGGGGTAGATGCCGAACAGGAAGGGGAAAAAGGTGTAGACAAACGTCCGCTTTTCCGCCACCGTCATCGCCGGGAAGTATTTGTCCAGACCGGCCTCCACCGTGCGGATGGCCTCGCCGTAGGCCACCTTGAACGCCGCCAGGCGCTCCGGGCGGCTGCCGGTCTCCATGTCGTAGTGGTTCATGGACAGGATCTTGAGAAGCTGCGCCCGCTCCTCCAGAGAATGCGCCAGCATGGACGCGAACTCGTCCCTGGTCATGGTCTCCGCCCGCTCCATAGTCCGCTTCAGCGAGGCGATCCACATCTCATACTCCCGCTTCAGCAGGGCCAGGAAGATCTCCTCCTTCGTCTGGAAGTAGTTGTAGATGGAAGTCCGGGTGAAGCTGGTGGCGTTGCCGATCTCCTTGATGGTGATCTCCTTGAAGCTCATGGTCTGGTAGAGTTTTTCGCAGGCGTTGACGATCTCCTCTCTGCGGGCCTCGGTCAGTGACCGCGATCCCTTCGGCATTTTCATCCCTCCCAGCGATCAATTCTGACACCGTGTCAATATCTGCATGATACTCCTATTCTGACACATTGTCAATATGCGATCCGCATTTTTTTGAAAAAATTTTCCCGCCCCAGACCACCCCGCCCATCCGCAACAAAAACCGCGCCGCGAACGCAGAAATTCGTTGTCAACTGAAACCTCTCCTTGCTTATAGGTATAAGCAATGATACCCCTGGCAACTGCTAAAATCAATGTGATTGCAAATAACTATAAGCAAAACAGGAGTTCACTTATGACGAAGCTGTTGGGCGCTGAGGAACTGGGCCGCAATATCCGGCGGATACGGCTGGAGCGCGGACTGACGCAGGAACAGACGGTGGCAAAGCTGCAAGTGCTGGGGTCTCCCTTGAGCCGCAGTACCTTTTCCCTCATTGAAATGGGCCGGGGGAATGTCTTTGTCAGCGATCTGGTCGCCCTGCAAAAGATTTTTCACGTGGACTATCAGGAGTTCTTCCGGGACATTTCCCCTGCCAGACCAAGCAGATCCGAGGAATAAAAACCCCCGCCGGACCCCCATTCCACCGCCCCTCCGAGAATTTCCCGCGAATTTTCTGTTGAAATCCTATTAACCATGTTGTATAATAGGTTTATCAAGTGGAGGAGGGATAGCATGGTCGTCTCCACCAAGGGCCGCTACGCCCTGCGCGCTATGATCGACCTGGCCGAGCACTCCGCCGAGGGCTTCGTTCCCCTGCGGGAGATCGCCCAGCGCCAGGAGATCTCGGAAAAATACCTGGAGATCATCCTGAAACTGCTGGTCAAGGCCCATCTGGTGGTGGGTCTGCGGGGCAAGGGCGGCGGCTACCGTCTGAACCGCGCGCCGGAGCAATACACGGTGTGGGAGATCCTCTGCGGCGTAGAGGAGGCCCTGACCCCCGTCGCCTGCCTGGAACAGCCGCAAAATCCGTGTCCCCGGGCCGGCGAGTGCCGCACCCTCCCCATGTGGGAGGAGCTGGGCGCCACGTTGCGGACATTCTTCAGCGGCTTCACCATCGCCGACCTGATGCAAGGCGAACAGGCCGTGCCCGGCGATGTGATGTAAAAGAAGAGGCCACGGGGCGCCGCCCCGTGGCCTCTTTTCTGGGATCGTGCCGAAACTGCCCCGGCCCTCCCTCACTCCGCGAACAGCGGCGTGGACAGATAGCGGTCCCCGGTGTCGGGCAGCAGCACCACGATGGTCTTGCCCTTGTTCTCCGGCCGCTTGGCGACCTGCACCGCCGCCCACAGCGCCGCGCCGGAGGAGATGCCCACCAGCACGCCCTCGCGCTTGCCCACCAGCTTGCCCAGGGCAAAGGCGTCCTCGCTGGTGACGGGGATGACCTCGTCGTAGATGGCGGTGTCCAGGATGTCGGGCACAAAGCCCGCCCCAATGCCCTGGATCTTGTGGGGCCCGGCCTTGCCCTCGCTGAGCACCGGGGAGTCCTTGGGCTCCACGGCCACCACCTTCACGCCGGGGTCCTTCTCCTTGAGGAACTTCCCCACGCCGGTGACGGTGCCGCCGGTACCCACACCGGCCACGAAGTAGTCCACCTTGCCCTCCGTGTCCTCCCAGATCTCCGGGCCCGTCGCGGCGTAGTGGGCGGCGGGGTTGGCGGGGTTGACGAACTGGCCGGGGATAAAGCTGTTGGGGGTCTCCTTGGCCAGCTCCTCGGCCTTGGCGATGGCGCCCTTCATGCCCTTGGCGCCCTCAGTGAGCACCAACTCCGCGCCGTAGGCCGCCATCAGCTGCCGCCGCTCCACGCTCATGGTCTCCGGCATGACGATGACGATGCGGTAGCCCCTGGCGGCGGCCACGCTTGCAAGGCCGATGCCCGTGTTGCCGGAGGTGGGCTCGATGATGACGCTGTCCGGCTTCAGCAGACCCTTGGCCTCGGCGTCGTCGATCATGGCCTTGGCGATGCGGTCCTTCACCGACCCTGCGGGGTTGAAGTACTCCAGCTTGGCCAGCACCCTGGCCTCCAGACCCAGCTCCTTTTCCACATGGGTCAGCTCCAGCAGAGGCGTGCGCCCCACCAGCTGGTCAGCAGAGGTATAGATCTTGCCCATCGTTGTCCCCTCCAAAATTTCTGTCAGATTTTTGCCCGGCCCGCCGCGGCGGTGATGGCCGCCGGCGGGGCGGCGCTGGATCCAGTGCCCCTTCGTATTTCCTATCTTTTAGATAGGTTATAGGGATTATACCCCCGCCTCCATGTTTTGTCAATAGCCAGAGGAAATTTTTCCTCCTCCGCCCAGACCGGGGCCTACCGGCGGGCGGACCGGGCGGGCGCCCTCCGTCCCACCGGGATGATTTTGTGAAAAATTTTCAATTTTTTATTGCCACCGCCCGCATGATTTGGTATACTATACCTATATTTAGGCGTGTGGCCGTCGAAAGGGCGGTGGGACCGTTCATGCAGAAAAAGGCCGCCAAGACAAAAAAAGACAGACAGCTGCTCTCCATGGTCCTGCTGATCGGGATCCTGGCCGTCATTCTTGTCGCCTTTTTCGTCCGGTACTACCAGCTGGAGCGCCAAGGCTGCGTCACCCGCCTGGAGGAGCACACCCAGACCGCCGGCAGCCAGATCATGGCGACGGTGGACCGCAGCCGGTCCTATCTGAACAAGATCTCCAACATCGTCTACGCCCGCTGTATGCTCTCCGAGGCCGACGGCCGGTCCATTCTGGAATCCCTGGAGGACATGGACCTCATCTCCCGCCTGGAACTCATCTTGCCCGACGGCACGCTCTACACCTCTTCCGGCATCCGCAAGGACCCCACCCTCTCCTACAAGAAGCTCCTGGAGTCTGAGGATGGCGGCGCCACGCGGCGCGCCCTGGACCAGCTCTCCCCGGACCAGCAGATCATCCGGCTCTACGCGCCTGTGCTGAAAGGCGGGCGGACCGTGGCCATCATCTCCGGCGTCATCCCCATGGACCGCCTCTCCTCCCACTTCACCGTGGCCGCCTACGACCACCAAGCCAAGCTCTTCCTCATGGAGAGCGAGACGGGCAACTACCTCATCGACCCGGACCACGACCGGCCCGGCAACCTGCGGGACGTGGAAAACTACCTCTTCACCAGCGGATACAGCAAAGAGCAGTTCTACCGCGAGGTCCGCACCGGGGAGAGCGGCTTCACCGTCATGCGGAGCCCCAACGCCAACGACAACGACTACTTCTGCTACTCCTCCGTGGGCTTCCAGGACTGGGTGGTGATGCTCTCGGTCAAGGAGAACATCGCCTTTGCCCAGTCGGAGACGGTGATGGTCCTCTTTATCATTATGATCGGCCTGGTGTCGGGGCTGTCCATGGCCTTCCTGCTCTGGTTCTTCCGGGACCTCCGCCGCCGCCAGGCCCGGACAGAGCTCCAACTGCGGGGCGGCACCTATATGTTGGAGGTCCAGCAGACCCTCTTCCGCGCCCATATCGACCCGGGGGCCTTTGAACAGGCGCTGTTGGAGATCGCCAACTACCTCACCGCCGACGCCGTGGCCTACTATACCCTGAGCGCGGACGGCTCGCTGCTGCTCCAGGACGTGGCCGGCTCGACCACCAAGGTCCCGCCCAAAAAGGCCGACTTCCAGTCCTTCTTCCCCCAGACCGCCAAGTCCCTGCTGGCGAGCGGCCGCTTTTTCAGCAACCGCCCCTTCCTCTGGGGAGACGAGGACTGGCGCTCGGCCAGGGAGATCGGCATCCGCAACATGATGCTGGTCCGCATCGACTCCCTGGACGGCAAGGACCCGCTGGGTATGCTGTGCGCGGTGAACCCGGACGTGCTCTGGAACAGCACCGAGCCCTTGGACCAGGTATCCCTCACCTTTACCATGGCGGTGGAGAACCGGCAGAACTACCAGACCCTTGCCTACATCAGCCAGGTAGACGAGCTGACGGGGCTGATGAACCGCAACAGCTACCACGCCCGGCTGGACACCCTCACCGCCATGGAGGGCGGCACCGTGGGCTGCGTGTACATCGACGCCAACGGCCTCCACGAGATCAACAACCACCTTGGCCACGACGCCGGGGACGAGATGCTCCGCTCCGTGGCGGACGCGCTGTTGGCCTCTTTCGACAAAAAAGACATCTTCCGCCTCGGCGGGGACGAGTTCGCCGTGCTTGTCACCGCCATGTCCCAGGAGGACCTGGACCGCAAAGCCAAAGCCGTCGGCGAGGCGGTGGAGAAGTGCGGCTACACCGTCTCCGTCGGCGTGGAGTGGCGCCGCGGGGAGTTCCAGGTCAGCGCCATCGTGGCCGCCGCCGAGGCCGCCATGCGGAAAAACAAAGCCGAGTTCTACGCCAGCAAGGGCGGCGAGCGGCAGATGCGAAACCTGAACACCCGTCTGGAGCAGACCCTCTCCGCCAAGCGGGACGCGGACACCCTGCTGTCCTACCTGGCGCCCAACCTGCTGGGGGTCTACTTCGTGGACCCGGAGAAGGACGCCTGCCGCTCCATCATAGCCCCGCCCTACTTTGACCAGGCCCTGAAAGAGACCCAGTACCGCTTCCACGCCGCCATGGAGCTCTACATCTCCCAGCAGGTCCGCCCCGACGACCAGGCCCTCCTGCGGCAGTGCTGTGACTACGACTACATCCTCCCCCTCCTCCAAAAAGAGGGGCCCCAGGAGCGCCGCTTCCGCAAGAACGACGGCACCGAGGTCATCCTGAAGGTCCGCCACCCCAGCCGCTCCGGCGACAACACCGCGGAGCTCATCTGGCTGTTCCAGATGGCGGGGTGAGCCCCGGCCTGGGGCGCCCAACCCAAAACCTCTCTACCGGACAAAAACCCCCTGGAGCGAAATGGCTCCAGGGGGTTTGTTTTCGCGTCTGCACGCCGGGCGCGGCCCGGAGGCGTCTCAGCCGCCGTGGGTGAAGATACGCAGGACCTTCTCAAAGTCGTCCCCGTCGTCCTCCTTGGCGGTCTCCTGCCGGGCCTCGGCCTGGTCCGCCTGACCCTCCTCCCTGCGGGAATAGGGGGTGCCGGCGGCGGGGGCGTTGGCGGCGCCCGCGCCGGTGAAGCCGGTGGCGATGACGGTGATCTTCAGCTCGTCCTCCAAGGTCTCGTCAAAGGCGGCGCCGAAGATGAACCGGGCGTCGGGATCGGCCATCTCCCGGACCATATCCACCGCCACCGTGACCTCGTCCAGATCCATATCCAGCGAGCCCGTGACGTTGACGATGACGCCCTTGGCGCCGTTGATGGGGACCTCCAGCAGCGGGCTGGACACCGCCATGCGGGCGGCCTCCTCCGCCTTGTTCTTGCCCGCGGCCCGTCCCACGCCCATGTGGGCCATGCCCGCGTCCTTCATCACGGCGGTGACGTCGGCGAAGTCCAGATTGATAAAACCGGTGTTGGTGATGAGGTCGGAGACCGACTGCACCGCCTGGCGCAGCACGTCGTCGGCGATCTCAAAGGCGTTGGCGAAGGTGAGCTTTTGGTCGGTGGCAAACCGCAGATGCTCGTTGGGGATGATCACCAGGCTGTCCACCTTGGTACGCAGTTCCGCGATGCCCGTCTCGGCCTGGCTCATGCGGCGGGTGCCCTCAAAGTGGAAGGGCTTTGTCACCACCGCCACGGTGAGGATGCCCATCTCCTTGGCGATGTCGGCCACGATGGGGGCCGCGCCGGTGCCCGTGCCGCCGCCCATACCGGCGGTGATGAACACCATGTCCGTCCCCTCCAGCGCCGCGGCTACCTGGGCCCGGCTCTCCTCGGCGGACTTGCGGCCCATCTCCGGGTCGGAACCCGCGCCCTTGCCGCCGGTGAGCTTTTCCCCGATCTGGATCTTATATGTGGCCGCGGAGATGTCCAGCGCCTGCCTGTCGGTGTTCACCGCGATGAAATCCACGCCCTGGACGTTGCTCCGCACCATGCGGTTGACTACATTGTTGCCCGCGCCGCCGACGCCGACGACCTTGATCACGTCTGTTCCACCCATGCCCGGGTCCATCTGAAACGCCATGCCCGCGTCCCTCCTAAGTATAAAGAAATCTACAAGCTGTGGTATGCCCTGCCGGACCTACCCGGCTATATGTTGCGATTATACGTTTCTATTGTATCCTTTTTGCCAGGGCAGGTCAAGAGAAAATGCTGTTTTTTTTCGCCACGGCGCCGTTTTTTTCAGTCCGGGATGAAGCGCAGGCTCTCCTCGTCCATGATCTCCACGGTGTAGCTCTGGTTGGCGTCCACTCTGGGGTCGGCGACGGCGGCGGCGAACCGCCTCAGCCAATAGTTCATCCCCGCCTCAGTCACCGGCGGGATGTGGACGGTAAAGCGGGTGTCGTAGACAAAGGTGATCCGATAGTCCTCCGACAGATCCACAGGCCCCAGCTTGTCCAAAAGGCCGTTCTCGCCCAGGGCGGCCAGCAGTTCCTTGAGCCAGCCCACCTTGTGGCTCTGGTCCTCTCCGGCGGCCAGATAGGTCCCCTCCGCCGGCACCAGCGCCTCGATGCCCTTCACCGTGGGCAGTCCGCCTCTGGCGGCGCTCCGCTCCAGCAGTTTGCAGTCCTCTCCGATGAACCACCACTGCCCGTCCTGGGCGATGGCGGCCACGGCCCGGCCCTCTGTGACCTTGATGGCCACCGTATCGGGCAGCAGACGGCGGATGGACACATCCTGGATGTAGGGCAGGCGGCGGCGCAGTTCCCCGGCGATGGACGAGGTCCGCAGCAGGAAGAGATTTTCCCCGTCCTTGACGCCGGAGACGTCGATGATCTCCTGGTCGGTATAGCGGCTGTTGCCCTGGACGGTGATGTCGCCCACGCGGAAAAACACCGCGCAGGCCAGCGCCACCGCCGCCAGGATCAGCACCGTAGACAGCACCAGATAGAGCCGCGAGTGGCGGCCCCTTCTGCGCTGTTTTCTTTTCCGGCGGCGTTTGTCTGCCATTGGCGTCCCCTACTTTTTCTCTGAAATCTCCGCGTCCGCGCCCAGGGTCGTCAGGTCCCGGGCGATGTCCGCGTAGCCTCGAAACACATGGTGGAGCCCGGTGATCCCGCTCTCCCCCTCCGCGCCCAGCGCGGCCACGGCCAGCGCCGCGCCCCCTCGCAGGTCGTGGGCCTCCAGTTCCCCGCCGTGGAGCCTCTCCACCCCCGTGACCACCGCCACGCGTCCCTCGCGGCGGATGCGGGCTCCCATGCGCCGCAGTTGGTCGATGTGGCGGTATCGGCTGGAGAACATATTCTCCACAAAGAGTGTGGTCCCCTGGGCAGTACACAGCGCCGCCATCAAGGGCGCCTGGGCGTCGGTGGGAAAGCCGGGATAGGGCGCGGTACGCACGGCGTGGACAGCCCGCAGGGGCGTCTCCGGGTCCCGGCGCAGACGGACCCGCCCCTCCCCGCTCTCCACCGCGCAGCCCGCCTCGGCCAGCAGGGCCGTCACCGTGGACAGATGGCGGCTCTCCACGCCCTCCAGCTCCACCTCGCCTCCGGCGGCGGCACAGCCGCACAGGTATGTGGCCGCCACGATCCGGTCCCCCATGACCGTGACCTCGCCGCCGTGGAGGGCCGCGCCGCCCTCCACGGTGATGACCGAGCTGCCCGCGCCCTGGACCTGGGCCCCCATGGAGCGCAAAAAGTCCTGCAGCTGGGCGATCTCCGGCTCTCTGGCGGCGTTGAGGATGGTGGTGGTGCCCTGGGCGGCCACGGCGCAGAGCATGGCGTTCTCCGTGGCCCCCACGCTGGGGATGGCCAGGGCGATCTCCCCGCCCCGCAGGGCCCCTGCCGCGCACCGCAACCCCGCCGGGCCCTCCCAGATCTCCGCGCCCAGCGTTCTGAGGGCGGACAGGTGGAGGTCGATGGGCCTGGGTCCCAGTTCACAGCCGCCGGGATAGCACAGCTCCGCCCGCCCCAGCCTGGCCAGGATCGGCCCCAAAAAGATGACCGACGAGCGCATGGCCCTGGCCAGGGGCTCCGGCACGTCCAGGGCCAGCGGTGCGGTGGCGTCTATGGAAACGGCGTCCCCGTCCCGCCGCACGCCGCAGCCCAGATGCTCCAGAATGGCGACCGAGGCGTCCACATCGGTCAGCCGGGGACAGTTGCGGATCACGCTGACACCCTTGCCCAGAATGGCGGCGGCCAGCAGAGGCAGCACGCTGTTCTTCGCCCCTTGCACCCGCAACCGCCCGGAAAGGGGCCTGCCGCCCCGGATACGCAGTACCTCCATGACGCTCCCTCCCTTTTCATAGGCCATCCTATGACAAGGCGGGGATTTGCGCTACTTTACAGCAATTCCATCAGGGTATCGTAAATGCGCTCCGCCGCGTCCGCCGGCGCCACGCCGGACACGGCCCGGCCCATGTCGGCGCGCCGCTTCGGATCGTCCAGCAGGGCCGTGACCTCCTCAAAAAGCCGCCTGGCGTTGCACTCCCTCTCCGGCAACAGTACCGCGCCTCCGGCCTGGGCCAGCACCTGGGCGTTTTTGGTCTGGTGGTCCCCGGCCACGTTGGGAGAGGGGATCAGAATGGCGGGCTTGCCCAGGGCCGCCAGTTCGCTGATGGTGGAGGCCCCGGCCCGGCAGATCACCACGTCCGCCGCGGCCATGGCCAGGGCCATATCGTGGAGATAGGGCCGGACCTGGAGGCGCGGATGGGCGTCCAGATGGATGTCCTGCCGCTCCAGCCCCTCCATCACGTCGTCATAGTACCGCTCGCCCGCGCCGTGGAGGTGGTGGAAGGGACAGCCCCGCTCCACGCACAGGGCCAGAAAGTCCACCATCTGCCCGTTCATCACCTTGGCCCCAAGGGAGCCCCAGACCGACAGCACCATGGGCGCGTCGTCGGCAAGACCCAGTTCCCCTCTGGCCTCCTTGTGGGTCCGGGTGAAAAAGTCCGGCCGCACCGGCGTGCCGGTCACCACTACCTTCTCCCCGTCGGGGTAGGCCCCGGACTGGTCGGGCAGACCCAGCATCACCCGGTCTACGTGCCCGGCCAGACGCCGGGTGGTGAGGCCGGGGACGGCGTTGGACTCGTGGATGGCGGTGGGGATCCCCCGCCGCGCCGCTTCCCGCGTCACCGGGTAGGAGGCGAAGCCTCCCGTGCCCACCACCAGCTCCGGCTGAAACTCGTCCAGAATGGCCTGGGCCTGGCGGCGGGAGCGGACCAGCTCCGCCACCGCCTTGGCGTTGTGGGCCAAATTGTCCAGACTGAGCCTCCGGCGGAACGCGCTGATGTCCACTTGCCGCAGCTCATAGCCCGCCCTGGGCACCAGCTTGGCCTCCATGGTGTCGCCGCCGGCCCCCACGAACAGGACCTGGGTATCCGGCCTGTGGGCCTGAAAACACCGCGCCAGAGCCAGAGCGGGACTGATGTGTCCGGCGGTGCCGCCGCAGGTAAAAATGACCTTGATACCGATCCCCCCTCTCCGTCACATTCCCATCTCTCACCCCAAATACCCCTCGCGCTTCGATGTCACGCTCGCATTGGGCGGCCTTCTCGGACCCGCTTCGCCCCTGCTCACGCTTCCCGTCTCCCCAGGGGTGAGAATCCAAAGAGAGGGGCCGCGGCCCCTCTCTTTGGCCGAAGGGGATTCCAAAGGGGGCTCTCGGATTGCCCCCTTTGGCGGGTTTCTTGGGGGGTCTGGGGGGCCATTCTTTGACCGAATCAAAGAATGGTCCCCCAGGAAGAGGCCCTTGCCGGGCCCCGCCCGGCCCACGCTCACGGCTTTGGACCCGCCGGGCCTCCACCGGCTCCGGCCCGCCTATGCCCGCGCTTCTACCCCTCCCTCGGCGCCTCGATCTGGCGCGACACGCTGAGCACGATCCCCATCTCAAACAGCTGGATCATCAGCGCCGTGCCTCCAAAGCTGAAAAAGGGTAGGGAGATGCCCGTGGGCGGGATCAGGTTGATGACCACGGCGATGTTCAAAAACACCTGCACCGCCGTCAGCGTGGTGATCCCCACGATCAACAGCGCGCCGAACTTATCCCTGGCGTGCAGGGCCAGCCAGTAGCCCCGGATGATGAGCATGGCGAAGAGGAAGATCACCACCAGCGCCCCCACCAGCCCCATCTCCTCGCACCAGATGGAGAAGATATAGTCGTTGTGCTCCTCCGGCAGATAGAGGAACTTCTGCATACTCTGCCCCAGCCCCTTCCCCAGCAGTCCGCCGGAGCCGATGGCGTAGAGGGACTGGATGATCTGAAACCCGTCCCCTCTGGGGTCGGACCACGGGTCCCGCCAGGTGGCCAGGCGGCTCGCCATGTAGCTGGTGTGGTTCATGATGAACCACAGTCCGCCGCCCACCACGCCGCCTCCGGCCACGAACCAGCCCCAGTGGATGCCTCCGGCCCACAGCACCGCCGCGCCTCCGGCCAGGATGAGGATGGTGCCCGACATATGGGGCTCCCACAGCAGCAGGGCGGACACCCCCAGCAAGATCCCCAGATAGGGCATCAGCTCGTTGAGCCCGATGCGTTCGGTGAAGTCCAGCACCCTTCCCAGCGCCATCTTCTTGTTCCACTTTCTCCGCTTCTCCGGCTGTCTCCGGGCCAGCATGGCGGCAAAGACCAGGATCACCGCCAGCTTCGCGATCTCCGAGGGCTGGAACTGGATGCCCAGGATGCGGATCCACCGGTTTGCGCCGTTTCGGGTGACGCCGATGCCCGGCACCTTCACCAGCAAGAGCAGTCCAACGGCCAGCCACATCACCCACTTTGCCAGCTTGCGCCACCACTGGTAGTCGATCTTCGAGGTACACCACAAGATCACCAGTCCGCCCGCGCCCATCCGCAGCTGGCTCCAGAAATAGGTGGCCGGGTCGCCGCTCTCATAATAGGCGGAGGCAAAGGAGGCGGAGTACACCGCCACCAGCCCCATGGCCGTCAGGATCAGCACCAGCATCAAAAAGGGCAAGTCCACCGGCCCGCCCGCCAACTGCTGGCGCAGGGTCAGGTCCCGCTCTCTCCGTCTGGCCATGGATGTTCACCTCCTCGCGTTCGTCTTTTCTCAGGGCTCAGAGCAGGCCCACATAGCCCACAAAGCCCAGCACACAGCCGATGCAGGACACGATGGTGAAAACGGACGCCACCTTCTCCTCGCTCCAGCCCTTCTTCTCAAAGTGGTGGTGGAGCGGCGCCATGAGGAAAATGCGCCGGCCCGTCCCCGTGCGCCGCTTGGTCAGCTTGAAGTAGAACACCTGCAAAATGTCCGACAGGGTCTCGCAGATATAGACGATCCCCACAAACAGCAAGATCAAGGGCACATTGTAGGCAAAGGCCAGCCCGCAGACCACGCCGCCCAGAAACAGGGAACCCGTATCCCCCATAAAGACCCTGGCGGGGTGGTGGTTATACACCAAAAAGCCCAGCAGACACCCCAGCATACACGCGGCGAAGGCCCCGTAGCCCAGCTTATCCGCCGCCCTGAGCCCCAGGGCCGCGAAGACCAGCATCACCGGCAGGCTCACCGAGCTGGAAAGGCCGTCCACCCCGTCGGTGAGGTTGACGGCGTTTACCGTCCCCACCATCACCAGCGCGGCAAACACCATATAAACCGGCCAGGGGATGGCCCACACCGCGCCGCAGAAGGGCAGGATCAGCTCCGCTCGCAGATGCTCCTGACCGCGCAGCAGCACGGTGAATAAAATGGCCGCCGCCAACTGCAACAGGAACTTCATGGGGGCGGAGAGGCCGGTGTTCTCATGGTGGCGCAGTTTGGCGAAGTCGTCCAGAAAGCCGATCAGCCCGAACACGGCCCCAAAGCCGAAGATGGCCATGGGCTGCCAGTCCCTCTGCCACAGGCCCCAGCCCGCGCTCACCACCGCCGCCGCCGCGATGAACATCACGCCGCCCATGGTGGGCGTGCCCTGCTTGGACATATGCCACACCGGGCCGTCCTCCTTGATGGCCTGGCCCACATGGGCCCGCTTCAGCGCGGGCACGATGACCAGCCCCAACAGCGCCGTCAGCCCCAGCCCCGCGGCCAGACACACCAGCAATTTACCCCAGTCGTCCATGTTCTCTCTCCTCTTGTCTTAAACTTCTCTCAGCGAAAATACTCCGCCACGATCTCTCTCTCGTCCATATGGCGGAACTGGTGGTCCACCTCTTGATAGGTCTCGTGGCCCTTGCCCGCCAGCAGGACCGTATCCCCCGCCTTGGCAAGCCCCAGGGCCCTGTGGATGGCCCTGGCCCGGTCCGGCTCCACCACGGGCTTGGGGGCGTCGGGCCCGAAGCCGCCCAGCACGTCCTGGATGATGGCCATGGGGTCCTCCGTGCGGGGATTGTCCGATGTCACCACGCTCACGTCGGCCAGCCTGGCGGCGATGGCGCCCATGATGGGCCGCTTGATGGGGTCCCTGTCGCCGCCACAGCCAAAGACGCAGATGACCCGTCCCTTGGTAAAGCCCCGGACGGTGAGGAGCACGTTCTCCAGCGCGTCGGGGGTGTGGGCGTAGTCGATGAGCACGGTGTAGTCTGTGCCCGTGGGCACCACCTCCACCCTGCCCTTCACGCCCTTGGCGTTTCGCAGGGCCTGGGCGCAGGGCTCCAGCTCCAGCCCCAGGGCCAGGCAGCACCCCAGGGCGCCCAGGGCGTTGTAGACCGAAAAGCCGCCGGGGATGGGCAGCACCACGCGGCTCAGCGCGTCCTGGCTCAGCGCCTCGAACTCCACGCGGTTTGGATAGAGCCGCAGATTCTTCGCCACCAGATCGGCCTGGGGCTGGTTCTCCGAGTAGGTGAACACCGGCGCGGCCCCCAGCCCCGCGTAGTACCGCCCCGCCTCGTCGTCCAGATTGAGCACCGCCACCTCGCACATGGGCCACAGCAGGGCCTTGGCGTCCCGGTATGCCTCCATGGTCTTGTGAAAGTCCAGATGGTCCTCGGTGAGATTGGTGAACACCCCCGCCGCGAACCGCAGACCCTCCACGCGGCCCAGACACAGCGCGTGGGAGGACACCTCCATCACCACGTAGCCACAGCCCGCGGCCTCCATCCGGGCCAGCAGCTCCTGGAGCTCGTAGGACTCCGGGGTGGTGCGGTGGGCCTCCTCTGCCTGGTCTCCGATGAGGTTTTGATTGGTGCCGATCAGCCCCACCTTGGCCCCCGCCACCCGCTCCAGGACCTCCTTGAGCAGATAGGTGGTGGTGGTCTTGCCGTTGGTGCCGGTGACGGCGATGAGCTTCATCTTGTCCCCAGGGCAGTCGAACCACACCTTGGACGCCAGCGCCAGGGCCCGCCTGGGGTCGTCCACCCGCACGCAGTCGTCCCGGTCCACGCCCTTGGCGCACACCACCGCCGCCGCGCCTTTCTCAAAGGCCTGGTCGATGTAGAGCCCGCCGTCGGTCTGAAAGCCCGGAATGGCGAAAAACAGCGCGCCGGGCTCCAGCTTGCGGGTGTCCCAGCAGATGGAGGTGATCTCCACGTCCTGGGTGGCCTGGGGCACAAGTTGGGTCAGCTTCATGGGACAAACAGCCTCCTTCCGCGCTCTCGCGGTCGTTTCATTCAATCCTGGGTGAAATCGGTGACGTTCTCGGCGAAGGTCACGTCCACCACCGTCCCCGGCTCCACCAGCGTGCCCGGGGCGATGGACTGATAGGCGCACAGGGTGGAGGAGGTGAAGAACTGGGCCGAGCCCGTGCCCCGCATAAAGAGCTTCAGATTGCCCAGCGCCTGCTTCACCGTATCTGGGTCCTTGCCCGCCAGATCCGGCATCTCCACCGCCTCAGTGGGCTTCTCCTCGCCCATGTAGAGCAACACCTCGCTGCCGCCGGGGATCACCGAGCCGGAGGTGGGGATCTGCCCCGTCACCTTCTCGCCGGAGCCGATGAGCCGGTAGGTAAAGCCCTTGGCGGCCAGCACCGGCGCGGCCTGGGCCTCGGTGTACCCCACGCACAGGGGCACCGTGGTGTCCGCGCCGGAGATCTCCTCGGCGGAGTACTGCTTCTCCACGCCCATGTACTCCAGGATCTGCCCCATCAGCGGCCCCGCCATGGGCGCGGCCATGTTGCCGCCGGAGATGTAGGTCCCGCCGGCGGTCCAGGAGCTTCCGGGATAGGAGGGCTTGGGCGTGTCATAGGCCAACAGCACCACGATCTTGGGGTCGTTGGCCGGGGCCACGCCCAGGAAGGACACGATGTAATCGTCCTCGTTCTGGTCCGCGCCGATCTTCTCCGACGTCCCCGTCTTGCCGCCGATGCGGTAGCCCGCCTGGTAGGCGTTCTTCCCCGTGCCCTGCTTGGCGGCCACCACGCCCTCCAGCAGTTCCCGCACCGTCTCGGAGGTCTCCTCGCTGATGACCTGCCGGACCTCGGTGACGGGGAAGGTGTCCACGATGTCCCCTTGCTCGTCGGTGGTGTAGTCCAGCACATGGGGCACCATCAAATGCCCGCCGTTGACCACGGCGCTGGCGGCGGTGATGAGCTGGATGGGGGTGATGCGGAAGGTCTGGCCGAAGGAGGCGCTGGCCAGGGAGGTGAGCCCCTCCTTGCTCTCAAAGAATTTCCGGGACCAGATATAGCCCTTGTTCTCGCCGTTCAGATCCACATTGGTGGTGGAGAGGAATCCAAAGTCCTCCATGTAGTCGTAAAACTTCTCCGCCCCCAGCTTTTGGCCGATCTCGATGAAGGCCGGGTTGCAGGAGTTCCGCACCGCGTCGGCCAGGTTTTGCGCCCCGTGGCCCTCCCGCTTGGAGCAGTGGATGGTCCTGTCGGCCACCTGTTTGGCCCCGTTGCAGTAGAAGCTGGTGTTCAGATCCACCACGCCCTCCTCCAGCGCCGAGGCCACCACGATGGACTTGAAGGTAGACCCGGGCTCGTAGCCGTCGTTGACGCAGCGGTTGGTCCACTGCTTCAAAAGCGCCTCGTTCCGTGCCTTGGTATAGGCCGCCTCGTCCCCGCTGTCCCGCACCGCCTGCAGCTCCGCCGCGGCCTCCGGGTCGCTGATGGCGAACGGATCGTTCAGGTCATAGTCCGGCGCCGAGGCCATGGCTAAAATGGCCCCGGTGTTGGGCTCCATGACGATGCAGAAGCCGCCGTTTTGCACATCGTACTTCTCAATGCCCTCTTTCAGCGCCTTCTCCGCGAAGCCCTGGATGGTGGCGTCGATGGTCAGGTGATGGTCCCGTCCGTCCTGGGCGTCGATGAAGTTCTCGTATTTGGACAGCATCTCCGTGCCCTTGGCGTTTTTGGCCGTGACCACGCGGCCCGAAGCGCCGGAGAGGGCCTGGTCGTAGATCAGCTCCGTGCCATACAGCCCCTGGTTGTCCGTGCCCACAAAGCCCACCACATGGGACGCCAGCGAGCCATAGGGGTAGTAGCGCTTGCTGTCGGGCTCCAGATAGACCCCGTTGCCCAGCTTGTTTTCCGCGATAAACGCCCGGATGGGCTCGGACTGCTCGCTCTCCAGCTTCCGGGCCAGCACCTCATACTGGGAGTTGGTCTTCTCCATGCGCTCCAGAATGTCGCCGGCGTCCAGCCCGGTGAGTTCGGCCAACCCCTGGGCGATGTAATTCTTGTTCAGGTTTGGTTCCGCGTCCTTGCCCTGGGCGATCTTCTCGTCGTTGGCGGCGATGGCGGCGGCCAGATCCTTGGGGGAGAGGACCAAATTCTGCACCGTGGCGGAGATGGAGAGGATGTTGCCCTCGGCGTCGTAGATCCGGCCCCGCTCGGCGCTGACGGCCAGGTCCCTTGTCTGCTGGTCCACCGCCCTGCGCTGGAGCTCCTCGTGCTGGTCGATCTGCAGCTCCCAAAGCCGCGCCGCCAGCGGCACGAACACCAGCGCGCCGAACACCACCATCAGCACCACCGTGCGCCAAAAGACCCGCTGTTTGTTGTGCCGGTCATCCACCCGCTCCTTGCGCGCCCTCTCCCGCTCCACGAAAAGCCCCCTCCTTTCTCTCCGGCTGTAAAACTGGAAAATGGGCGCAAGAAAAGGTTATTTTCTTACGCCCGTCTCTGTATGGTTCGTCCCAACTATATGGTCCGGTCACTGGAAAAATTCCACCAGATTGTCCACCGTCTGTCCCACCTCGCCCCACAGGTCCTCGCCCTGGTCCACATCGGCGTAGAACTTGGCGCTGTCCGGCTCGGAGAGGTTCAGGGTCACGATCTGCCCCGGCTGGGGCTGGACCATCAGCCCGGAGGCCGCCACCTGCTCCTCCACGGTCTTCAGATCGAAGCACAGCTCGTACTCCGTGCGGAGCTTGGCGTTTTCCTCGCTGAGCGTCTCCCCCTCGCCCCGCAGATGGACAATCTGGTCGGAGACCTGGGCGACCTGGGCATAGCCCGACAGCAGCAGGACCGCCATCACCGCCACCAGCACGAAGCCGATGACCGCCGTGGGGGCCACGTAGCCCGCGGCCCGGACCCTGGCCCGCTCCCGCGCCGCGTGGCGCTCTCTGGTGCGGATGCGGGGCTGGTCCTCTTCCCGCTCCAGACCGCCGGGGGCGTAGGCCGGGTCATAGGCCACGTTGCCATAGGTCTTGGGATAGGGGATCGCGCGCCGTGCGCTTGCACTTGCCGCCATATCGCTCACATCTCCTTCGTAAAAAACCGCCCGTTCTCTGTTTTCATCGTTTTTCCGCCACGCGCAGCTTGGCGCTGCGGGCCCTGGGGTTGCGCGCCAACTCCTCCGGCCCCGGCGCGATGGGCTTGCGGCCCACCAGCGTCAGACTGGGCTTTTTGCCGCAGACGCACACCGGGAACTCCGGCGGACAGGTACAGCCCTTGCAGTGTTTCTGAAAGCCCGTTTTCACAAGCCGGTCCTCCAGAGAGTGAAAGCTGATCACCGCCAGCCGTCCGCCGGGGGCCAGCCGCTCCACCGCCTGGTCGATCATCTCAGGAATGGCCTCCAGCTCGCCGTTGACGGCGCATCGGATGGCCTGAAAGCTCCGCTTGGCCGGGTGCTGTTTCTCCCGCAGGGCCGCCGGAGGCATCGCGGCGCGGATCAGCTCCACCAGCTCCAGGGTGGTCTCGATGGGCCCGCTCTCCCGCGCCTTGACGATCCGCCGGGCGATGGCGGGGGCGTATCTCTCCTCGCCGTAGCGGTACAAAATGTCCCGCAGGGCCTCCTGGGACCAGGTGTTCACCACCTGCCAGGCCGTCAACGCCTGGCTGGTGTCCATCCGCATATCCAGCGGCGCGTCGTGGGTGTAGGAAAAGCCCCGGCTGGGGTCGTCCAGCTGCGGGGAGGACACCCCCAGATCAAAGAGCATCCCATCCGCTTTGTCCACACCGGCCCGGTCCAGCAGATCCCCCAGGTCGGCAAAGTTGCCCCGGACCAGCGTCACCTTGTCCATGTGCCCCGCCAGACGCTCCGGCGCGGCCTCCAGGGCGGCGGCGTCCCTGTCGATGCCCACGAGCCGCCCGGTGGTCAGGGCCTTGACGATCTCCAGCGCGTGCCCCGCCCGGCCCAGGGTCCCGTCTACATATACCCCGTCGGGCCGGATGTTCAGCGCGGCCACAGCCTCGTGGAGCAGCACGCTCTCGTGCCCAAAGTTCCCCGCCGGGCCTCCTCTGCCCTCCATCAGTAGTCCAGGGCCTCCATCAGCTGGGCCATCTTCTCCGGGGTCATCTCCTCGTCGCTGGCCCGCCAGCTGGCCAGGTCCCATATCTCGGCGCGGTTGTGGACCCCGATGATGGCCACGTCCTTGCCGATGCCCGCGTAGGTCTTCAGCCGGGCCGGGATGCTGATGCGGCCCTGGGAGTCCGGGCGGCACTTGACGGCGTTGGCGAACAGAGGCCGCATCTTTCGGCCCTGGCTCACCGGCAGGCTGGCGAATTTCTCGGTAAACACCTGCCAGCTCGCCTCCGGGTAGAGGGCCAGACAGCGGTCCACCCCCATGGTGAGGTAGCACTCCGCGCCCAGATCGTCCTGGAGCCTGGCGGGGAGCATGAGCCGGTCCTTGGCGTCCAGACTGCGCTCGAACGTGCCGGTGATGCTGCCCATGCCTCCCCCTCCTTTGCTCCACTTTTCTCCAAAAGGGGATACTTATCCCCCACTTTGTCCCACTACCATCCCTAGTATAGCCTGTCCCCAGTGGAATTGCAAGGACTTTTTGGAATTTTTTTCACGGCTCTTGAAAATATTTTTCATCATTTCCGGGGTTTTTCTATATTTTGTGCAAAGATTTGTGTTTGACTACAAGATATAGGGTCTCCCTCCGTTTGACGGCGGCACAGGGCCGTGGTATACTCCTATATACAAACGCGTGCCCGGAGGGAGGGGAAGTCGGTGGAGCCGCTGAAACAGCTGGTCATTCCTCTTTTGTCGTGGTACAATGACGCCAAGCGGGACCTCCCCTGGCGCCGGGACCGGGACCCCTACCACATCTGGGTCAGCGAGATCATGCTCCAGCAGACCAGAGTGGCCGCCGCGGTGGACCACTACATCCGCTTTCTGGAGCGCTTCCCCACCGTCCAGGCCTTGGCCCAGGCGGAGGAGGACGCGCTGATGAAGTGCTGGCAGGGCCTGGGGTACTACTCCCGCGCCCGCAACCTCCAAAGAGCCGCCCAGGTCATCCTGTCCGACCACGGCGGCGTCTTTCCCCGTGACTACGCCGCTGTCCGGGCCCTGCCCGGCGTGGGGGACTACACCGCCGGCGCCATCTGCTCCATCGCCTTCGGCCTCCCCAGAGCCGCCGTGGACGGCAACGTCCTGCGGGTGGTGGCCCGCCTCACCGCCGACGGTCGGGACGTCTCCCAGCCCCAGG
Organism: uncultured Oscillospiraceae bacterium; assembly: GCA_947599925.1. Taxonomy (GTDB): domain Bacteria; phylum Bacillota; class Clostridia; order Oscillospirales; family Oscillospiraceae; genus MGBC124762. Next base: position 129,295 of record CANQFT010000002.1, read on the forward strand.
TGAGGCGCCAGGTGGCCGCCGCGCTGGAGCAGATCATGCCGGTCAAGGCCCCTGGGGAGTTCAACCAGGCCCTGATGGAATTGGGGGCCACGGTGTGTCTGCCAAACGGCGCGCCCCTGTGCCAGACCTGTCCCGCCGGGGACTTCTGCCGGGCCCGGCGGGAGGGGCTGACGGCCCTTCTCCCCGTCAAGACCGCCAAACGCCCCCGCCGGGTAGAGGAGCGGCAAGTCTACCTCCTCTTCCGCCAGGGGCGCGTGGCCCTTCGCAAGCGCCCGGACAAGGGCCTGCTGGCGGGGCTCTGGGAGTTCCCCAACGCCCTGGAGGGGGAGCCGCCCCCTCTGGCCCTGCCGCCCCTCACCTTTGTGGGCGCGGCCCGGCACATCTTCACCCATCTGGAGTGGCATATGCGCGCCTACGCCGGAGCCTTGCCCCAGGCGCGGCTGCCCCAGGGCTGGGTCTGGGCCGGCAGGACGGACCTGACGCGAACATACTCCCTGCCCAGCGCCTTTGCCCCTTTCCTGGACGGGGTATACCGGCAGCTCAACTAGCCCCGGCGGGCCCCGCCCGCCCCCTCTCGGGCCCCACATCTCACGAAAAGGTGGCATCCCCATGGCAAAGTTCTCCCTTCCCCACAGCGCCACAGGCCCCTCCAAGGCCGCCGGCGGCCCCTGCCCCGTCCCACGCCCCAGGCGCCGGACGCCCGGCCCGACCCCCAAAACGCCGTGAGGTGTACCCTCTGTCCCCGCCGCTGTGACGCCCTGCGCACCCAGACCCGCGGCGACGGCCACTGCCGCCAGCCCAGCCTGCCCGTGGTGGCCCGCGCGGGACTGCACCGCTGGGAGGAGCCCGTCATTTCCGGCAGCCGCGGCACGGGCGCGGTGTTCTTCTCCGGCTGCCCTCTGGACTGCGTCTTTTGCCAGAACGACCCCATCAGCCACCAGGGACTTGGCAAGACCGTCCCGGTGGACCGCCTCGCGGAGATCTTCCGGGAGCTGGAGGCCCAGGGCGCCCACAGCATCGACCTGGTCAGCCCCACCCCCTTCGCCCACATCCTGCCCGCCGCCATCGAGCGAAGCGGCGTGGCCATCCCCTTCGTGTGGAACTCCGGCGGCTACGACACGGTGGAGACCGTCCGGGCCATGGCGCCCTACATCCAGGTGTGGCTTCCCGACCTGAAATACCTCTCGCCGGACCGCGCCGCGCGGTACTCCGGCGCCGCCGACTACCCCGCCGCGGCCACCGCCGCCATCCGGGAGATGTACGCCCTCTCCGGCCCCTGCGTGGTGGAGGGCGGTCTGCTGAGGCGGGGCCTTCTCATCCGCCACCTTCTCCTGCCCGGCGGCGTGGGGGAGGCCAAGGCGGTCATGGACTGGGTGGCGGAGACCTTCCCCGCCGGCAGCGTGCTCTTTTCCCTGATGGGACAATACATACCCCTCGCCCGCTCCTCGGACTTTCCGGAGATCCACCGTTTCCCGCGCCCCAGCGAGCGGCGCGCCGCGGCGGAGTATATGGCCGCTCTGGACCTTCCCGGCTTTACCCAGGACGCCGCCTCCGCGGACGAGACCTTCATTCCCCCTTTCGATTTGACTGGAGTGTAGCGCAATGTCAACTCTCTCGCCCCAGGGCCGCCTCCGGGCCGTGTGGCTCCTGTCCTGGCCCGCCATCATCGAGCAGATCCTTGCCACCATGGTCAGCTATGTGGACACGGCCATGGTGGGCGCGCTGGGCATGACCGCCTCCGCCGCCGTCAGCGTCAACGCCGCCCCCATATGGCTCATCGGCGGCATCCTGGCCGGCGTGGGCACCGGCTACGCCGTGCAGGTGTCCCACGCCGTGGGTGCCGGGGACCACGACCAGGCCAAGGCCGTCATCCGCCAGGGCGTGCTGGCCGCCCTGGCCTGCGGCGTGTTCTCCTTCGCCCTCTACCGCTGCCTGGCCTGGCACATCCCCTTTTGGCTCGGCGCGGAGGGCCCGGTGCTGACCGAGGCCCGGCGCTACCTCCGGGTCTACACCTACGCCCTTCTCTTCCAGGGCGGCAGCACCATCTTCTCCGCCGTTCTGCGCTGTATGGGCAACACAAAAACGCCCTTGCTGCTGAACACCGCCGCCAACCTCCTCAACGTCGTCTTCAACTTCTTCTTCATCTACCCCACCCGTCCGGTCTCCATCCTGGGCCTGCGCTTCACCGTCCCCGGCGCCGGCATGGGGGTGGCGGGGGCGGCCCTGGGGACGGTGCTGGCCTGGGCCTTCGCCGGCTTCACCATCACCTGGGCCGCGCTGCGCCAGGGCCCGCGGTACACCATCCGCCGGGGCGAGAGCTTCCGGCCCAGCCGGACCATCATCGCCCAGGCCGTGCGCCTGGGCCTGCCCTCCGCGGCGGAGCGGGCCATGGTGAACATCGGCCAGGTGGCCATGACGGGCGTCGTGGCCTCCATCGACACCGGCGTGGCCCTGGCCGCCAACCAGATCGCCACCACCGCCGAGGGCCTTTGCTACCTGCCCGCCTACGGCATCGCCTCCGCCTCCACCGCCATGGTGGGCCAGAGCGTGGGGGCCGAGGACAAAGAGGGCGCCCGCGCCTTTGGCGCCCTCAGCGCCAAGCTGGGCTTTCTCCTGTGCGTGGGCACCGCCCTCGCCCTCTTCCTCTTCGCCCGCCCTCTGGCCTCCCTCTTCAATAGCGACCCCGCCGTGGTATCCGAGGCGGCCCGCGTGCTCCGGGTGGTCTCGGTGGCCGAGCCCTTCTTCGCCCTCTCCATCATCTACACCGGCGCCCTCCGGGGCGCCCGGGACGTGAAAGCCCCCATGTTCATCAGCCTCATCTGTATGTGGGGCCTCCGCATCCCTCTGGCCCCCGCGCTGGTCTACGGCCTGGGCATGGGGCTCTCCGGCGTCTGGATCGCCATGAGCTGTGACATTATCCTGCGGGGTCTCCTGTGCGCCTGGCGCTGGCACAGCGCCCGCTGGGAGCGCCGCGCCTTTCCCCAGGTCGATGCGCCCGGCCCGGCGGCGTGAGACCGCCTGGCCCGGAACTGTCCCCGCGGCCTTGACCAACGCGACCCGTCGCGGTCTGGAGGTGTCCCATCCATGTCTTTTGTTTTGAATGTCGGCGCGGTGCTGGGGGTGTCTCTCGCCCTCTCCCTGCGCGTTCGGGACAGCCTGGTCCGCACCGTCCCCATCACCCTGTGCTCCACCTTTCTGCTGCTCTATGTCCTCGCCTTCTTCCGCGCCATGGCCTGGATCGACGGCCTTTCGGCCCTCTGCCTGTCGGTCCTTCTGGCCCTTTTCATCCGCCAGGCCCGGCGGCGGGGTCTCCGCCAATGCCTCCGGACCGCCCTGGCCCCGCTCCGGGATGCCCAGGTCTGGATCAACCTGGCGATCCTGGTCGCCATCGTTTTGCTGGTCCACCACCGCCAGATCCTGGAGTGGGACGGTTACAGCTTCTGGGGCGCGGACATCAAGAGCCTCTTCTACCGCGGCGGCTTCGCGGAGAAAAACAGCAACGTGGCCCCTGGGTTCGGGGACTACCCGCCCATGCTCCAGCTGGCGGTGTGGTGGTTTTTGCACCTCTTCGGCAGTTGCCACGAGGGGCTGATGTTCGGCGGCTACTACCTCTTCGGGACCGCCCTGCTCCTGAGCCTCACCGCCCACCTCCGCCTCTCCGGGCCCGCGCGAAAGCTGGCGGGCGGCGTCCTCTGCGGCGGGGCGCTCTTTCTCCTCCCCAGCGTGGCCGACGTCTCCTGGTATCGCGCCCTGTACGCCGACCCCATCATGGGCATCCTCTTCGGCTGTCTGCTGGTGGAGATCTTCTTCCGCCGAGACCGCGCCCAGGGCTACACCCTCTACCGCCTCTGCGTCCTCACCGCCTCCCTCTGCCTCACCAAGACCATCGGCCCTCTGTGGGCGGCCTTCGCCCTCTTGTTCCTGCTGGTGTGGCGGGGCTGGAACGCCGGGACCCTCAAGCGGTCCGCCGTCATGCTGGCCGTGGGCGGGGTCAGCTGGGGGTCCTGGACCGTCTTCTGCCGGCTCCTGGCCCGCGGGTCCTACCTGACCCAGCGGGTAGGCCCCTCCGTGGGCGCCCGGCTGGAGGAGCTTCTCCGGGGCGACTTCCTCTCCTCCGGGGACAACCTGGCCATCCTCCGCTCCTTTGGCCGGGCCTTTTTGACCGCGCCCGCCCACCGGGAGCACACCTGGGCCCTGGACCTGAGCCCCTGCCTGGTACTGCTGTCCATCCTGGCGCTGTTTCTGATCTTCTGGCGGGTGGGCTGGCTCACCGGGCGCCAGACGGCCCGGCTCTCCGGCTTCTTCCTGGCCCTCTGCGCCGTGACCGGCCTCGTCCTCCTCTGGGGCCACCTCACCATCTTCTACGGCGAGAGCCAGTACACCGACCCCCTCAACATGGTCGCCACCATGACCCGCTACGGCTGCCCCGCCGCCACGGGCTTCCTCATGCTGGCCTTTGCCGTCGCCGCCCATCACCTGCCCCTCCGCGCCCGGCCCCTGAAGGCCTCCCTCGCCGCCTGGCTGCCCCTGCTGTTGATCCTCTCCTCCGCCAGCTACCGCGACGCGGCCAACTGCCTCATCCCCGGCGCGGACCCCCTCGACCCCCAGCGCCTGGCCCTGCGGGCCCAGTACCAGAGCGCCATGTCCGGCTTCCTGGACGACGTGGCCCGGACCGTCCCCTTGGAGGGCCAGGGCCAGCGGGTACTGCTCCTGATCGACGACAGCCACTATAACCCCATCATCTCCTACTGCGCCTCCCCCGTCTCCGTCCAGAACGTCCCCGCCGCCCAGCTCCAACCCTTCACCGCCCAAAACCTGGCCGACTTCCTGGCGCGCTCCGGCGCCCGCTGGCTCTACGTCCAGGACGCGCCGGAGGAAGCCCTTTCCGCTCTCGCGGCCCTCGTCCCCGGCTTCCGCCCCCGCGCCCTCTGCCCGATCTAGCCGCCGCCATGTTTCCCCATAAAAAGAGACCACAGGGCGCACCCCCGTGGTCTCTTTTTTGCCGCGCAAAACGAAAACCGCCAAAAGGCCCATAAAATCGAACCTTTCAGCGGTTTCCTGGTACGCCCGAAGGGACTCGAACCCCCAACATTCAGAACCGGAATCTGACGCTCTATCCAATTGAACTACGGACGCGTACCTGCCGCCGATCCCTCGGCGGCAAGAGGTATTATAGCACGCCTGGAGCAAAGAATCAAGTCTTTTTTTACCCCAACAGCAGCTTGTCGTCGGCCTCGTCGCTGCCGCTGACCTGGCTGAATTTCGCCAGCAGCTCCTCCACGGTGAGCTTGCGCTTCTCCTCGCCGGAGACGTCGATGACCACTCTCCCGTCGTACATCATGACCAGCCTGTTGCCGTGGGCGATGGCGTCGCGCATATTGTGGGTGATCATCAGCGTGGTCAAGCGGTCCGCGCTGACGATCTTCTCCGTGGTCTCCAGCACCTTCGCCGCCGTCTTGGGGTCCAGCGCCGCCGTGTGCTCGTCCAGCAGGAGCAGTTTGGGCTTTTGCAGGGTAGCCATCAGCAGGGTCAGCGCCTGGCGCTGCCCGCCGGAGAGCAGCCCCACCTTGCTGGTCAGCCGCTCCTCCAGCCCCAGATCCAGCGTCGCCAGCAGTTCCCGGTAGCTCCTCCGCTCGGCGGCGGCGATCCCGGCCCGCAGGCCCCGGCCCTTGCCCCGCCGGGCGGCCAGAGCCAGATTCTCGTCGATCTGCATGGAGGCGGCGGTGCCCATCATGGGGTCCTGAAACACCCGGCCGATGTACTTGGCCCGCTTGTGCTCGGAGAGCTTCGTCACGTCGGTGCCGTCGATGGTGATGGTGCCCTGGTCCACCGGCCACACGCCCGCCACGGCGTTGAGCAACGTGGACTTGCCCGCGCCGTTGCCGCCGATGACGGTGACGAAGTCCCCGTCGTTCAAGGTCAGGTCCACGCCCCGCAAGGCGGTCTTTTCGTTCACCGTGCCCGCGTTGAAGGTTTTCCAAACGCCCTTGACCTCAAGCATTTCGGGCCACCTCCTTCTTGCCGGGCTTGTTGAAGTACTTGCCCTTCCAGTAGGGCACCGCCAGGAAGAGCGCCACGATCAGCGCCGTGACCAGCTTCATGTCGTCGCCGCTGAGGAGCTTGGAGCCGATGACCAGCTGATAGACCACATAGTAGATGATCGAGCCGATGACCACGCTCAGCAGTTTCAGCGCGAAGTTGCGGAACACCCTGCCCAGCAGCACCTCGCCGATGATCACCGCCGCCAGACCGATGACGATGGCCCCGCGGCCCATGGACACGTCCGCGAAGCCCTGATACTGGGCCAGCAGGGCCGAGCTCAGGGCCACCATGCCGTTGGAGAGCATCAGCCCCAGCACGGTGGTGAAGTTGGTGTTGATGCCCTGGGCCCTTGCCATGGCGCTGTTGGAGCCCGTGGCCCGCAGGGAGGAGCCCAGCTCCGTGCCAAAGAACCAATAGAGGATCACGATGACCAGGATCACCGTCACGCCCACCACGAACAAGGGGTTATTCAGCGCCAGGTTCTTCACGTTCCTGGAGGACACCATCAGGTCGTAGTTGCTGGCGTTGATGGGCTGGTTGGACTTGCCCATGACCCGCAGATTCACCGAGTACAGCGCCAGCTGGGTCAAAATGCCCGACAGGATGGCCGGGATGCCGCACACGGTGTGGAACACCCCTGTGGCCAGCCCCGCCAGCAGACCGGACACAAAGGCCAGCAGCAGGGCCACCGCCGCGGGCATACCGGCCATGGTGGCCATGATAAACACCGCTCCGCCCAGACACATGGTGCCGTCCACCGTCAGATCGGCCACGTCCAGGATCTTATAGGTGATATACACCCCAATTGCCATAATGCCCCAGATCAGGCCCTGGGAGATGGCGCCGGGCATGGCGTTCAAAAGCGCCACGGGATTCATTCGCGTCCCCTTCTTCCTTCACAGAGTGCTGGGATAAAAGTCGATACCCCAAGCTATTATATCAAAAAACAGAGGAAAAGGGAAGCCCCTTTTCCTCTGTTTTTTCTCGCTTTGGGATTTTTTCGCCGGGAAATTACGCCGCGGGCTCGATGGCCTCGTAGCCCTCAGGCGGGGTCAGACCCAGGTCGGCGCAGATCTCCGCGTTGTACTTGGGGGTGGCGGGGGCGTAGGCGATGGGCATCTCGGAGATGTCGGCCTCGCCGGTGAGGACCTTGGCGGCCATCTCGCCGGTGGCCACGCCCAGATCATAGTAGCTGATGGACAGGGTGGCCACGCCGCAGCCCTGGGCAATGCCCTCCTCGCCGCAGAAGACGGGCTTCTTGGCGGGGCGGCAGATGTTGTCGATGATGCCGGTGTTGGCGGCGGCGGTGTTGTCGGTGGGGATGTAGAGCACGTCGCAAGCGGCCACGGCGCTCTCCACCACGGCGGCCAGGTCGTTGGAGTCAGAGAAGGAGTAGAGCTCGGCGGTGTAGCCCAGCTTCTCCAGCTCCTCCTTCACCACGTCTACCTGATACTGGCTGTTGGGCTCGGCGGAGCAGTAGACCAGGCCCACGGTCTCGGCGTCGGGGCACCAGGTCTGGATCATCGCGGCCTGCTCGTCCAGGGGCGCCAGGTCGGAGGTGCCGGAGATGTTGCCGCCCACGGTGCCGGAGAAGTTGTCGATCTCCAGAGCCACGCCGTACTCGGTCACAGAGGTGCCCAGGATGGGGATCTCGGTGGTGGCGGCGGCGGCAGCCTGGAGGGCGGGGGTGGCGTTGCACATGATGAGGTCCACGTTGTCAGCCACGAACTGGTTGACGATGGTGGAGCACATGGGGATGTCGTTGGAAGCGTTCTGGTTGTCAAAGGTCACCTGGCCGGGCAGAGCCTCCTCCAAGGCGTCCATAAAGCCCTGGGTAGCCGCGTCCAGCGCCACGTGCTGTACCAGCTGGCAGATGCCGACGTTGTAGGTCTCGGCGGGCGCCTCGACCTCCGGGGCGTCGCTGGCGGGGGTGTCATCGGCGACAGGGGGCTCGGTGGCGTCGCTGGCGGTGTCGCCGCCGCAGGCGGCCAGGGCGAAGACCATGACCAGAGCGAGCAGCAGAGCAAGATACTTTTTCATTCTATGTTTCCTCCTTACACGATATGCCGTGCGCTTTAGCACGTTGTGGTGCTAAACAAACACCACGCGATATTATAGCCCCCTCCACGCCTCTTGTCAAGGGGGGCGCGGAAAAAATAGCCCCTACTTGCCCACGCAGAAGCGCTGAAAGATCTCTGTCACCACGTCCTCCCGGACGTTTCTCCCCGTCAGGGAGGCCAGGGACTCCATGGCCTCCTCCACATCCAGCAACACCAGATCCGCCGGCGTCCCGGCCTCAAAGGCCCGTCCGGCCCGGTCCAGGGCCTCCAGCGCCCGGCGGGCGCACCCGGCCTGGCGGGCGTTGGTCAGGGCCTCCCCGTCGGGCTGGGCGCCCTGGGGGAACAGCGCCTCCACCGCCCGCCCCAGGGCCCGTGCCGCCCCCTCCGGGTCGGTCTTGGCGCTGACGGCCACCCCCTCTCCCATGGGGCGCGGCCCCAGATCCGCCTTGGCGCGGACCAGAATGGCGGGGGCCATGGCCTGGGCCTGGCGCCAGAGGTCTCTGTCCTCCCCCTCCAGCTCCCCGGCGGTGTCTGTGACCACCAGGATCAACCCCGCCGCCTCCATGGTCTGCCGGGCCCGCTCCACCCCCAGCCGTTCGGCCTGGTCGTCCGCCTGGCGCAGTCCGGCGGTGTCCGCCAGACGCAGCAGGAGCCCGCCCAGCACACAGCTCTCCTCCACCGTGTCGCGGGTGGTGCCCGGCGCGTCGGTGACGATGGCCCTGTCGTAGCCCACAAGGGCGTTCAACAGGGTGGATTTCCCCACGTTGGGGCGGCCCACGATGGCGGCCCGCAAGCCCTCCCGGACCAGGCGGCCCCGCCGGTAGCTCTCCAGCAGTCCGGCCAGCTCCCGCCCCGCCCCGTCCAGGGCCCGGCGGATGTCCCCGTCGGCCAGGGGCGCCAGGTCCTCGTCGGGGTAGTCCACCGCCGCGTGGAAGTGGGCCAGCAGTCCGGTCAGGGTCTGGTAGGCCCCCTCCACCCGCCGCTGGAGCCCTCCGGCGAGCTGTCCCGCCGCCTGGCGGGCGGCGGCGGGGGTCTGGGCGTCGATGAGATCGGCCACCGCCTCCGCCCTTGTCAGATCCAACTTTCCGTTCAAAAAAGCCCGCTTGGTGAACTCCCCCGGCTCCGCCTGGCGGACGCCCTGGGCGAACAGCGCCTCCAGCGCCAGGGCCAGCACCGTGGGCGAGCCGTGGCAGTGGAACTCCGCGGCGTCCTCCCCGGTGTAGCTGCGCGGCCCCCGGAAAAACACCGCCATGGCCTGGTCCAGCGGCCTCCCCTGGCTGTCCAGCAGGGTCCCCAGCACCAGCTGCCGGGGCTGTCCGGCGCCGAACCCGGAACCGTCCGCCGGGCGAAAAACCCTCGCGGCACAGTCGATACAGCCCTCTCCTGTGAGCCGGATGACGCCGATGGCCGTCCGGGCGGCGCCGGTGGCGACGGCGGCGATGGCCTCTGACACGGCCCCTCCCCCCTTGGTATTTTTTGTGTAACTTTTTGTTTCCAACCGGGTTGACAAACTTTTATGTCAACCAAATCCCCCACCTTTTTTCCACGCGGGCCCCTGCCCGGATGTGGAAAACTTTGTGGAAATGTGGAAAAACCCCCTCAACCATCGGACCTCAAAAAAATGGGGAGGGTTTTTCTGACCCGGCGTTCTCCGTGTCCCGACCCTGTAAAAAATAATTATGGGTAAACCTCTCTGGCTAATTGCCGTTAGCCGCCCCTTTTTGCCCCAGATCTCGCCGGAGAAACACCACAAAACACATCTGAAACGGGACATATCACCCATTCGCGGCGAAACAAGACCCCTCTCCGCCGCCGCCTCAGACCTCCAAGATCACGGGCAGAGCGGCGGGCATAGCGCCACGAAACACAGCTAAATGGGGCCTATCCCCCATCCGTTGCGAAACACGGCCCCTCCCAGCCGCCGCCTCAGACCTCCAGGATGACGGGCAGGATCATGGGGTCGCGCTTGGTCTTTTTATAGAGGTAGTCGGACAGTTCGTCCTTGATGGCGGTCTTGATGGCGGCCCAGTCGGTGGCGTAGCGCGTCGCGGTGTGGTCCACGGCCTCCAGGGCGACGCGGCGCAGTTCCTCCATCAAGGCGTCGGACTCCTTGACGTAGACAAAGCCGCGGGTGAGGATGTCCGGCCCGGAGATGAGCCCGCCGTCCTCGGCGGACATGGACAGGGCCACCACGATCACGCCGTCCTCCGCCAAGTGCTTGCGGTCCCGGAGGACCACGCTGCCCACATCGCCCACGCCGTAGCCGTCCACAAAGACCCGGCCGGAGGGGACAGAGCCGGTGATCCGGGCCGAGCCCGGCGTCAGCTCGATGACCTTGCCGATGTCGGCGATGAGGATGTTCTTGGCCGCCATGCCCATCTCCCGGGCCAGCTTGGCGTGGGTCTTGAGCATCCGCTGTTCCCCGTGGACGGGGATGAAGAAGCGGGGCTTCACCAGGGCGTGGATGATCTTCAGCTCCTCCTGGCAGGCGTGGCCGGAGACGTGGAGCTCCCGCTCCCGCTCGTTGATGACCTCGGCGTCCTTGCGGTAGAGCTCGTTGATGACGTTGCCGATGTCGTTTTCGTTGCCGGGGATGGCGGAGGCGGAGATGATGACCCGGTCGCCGGCCTGGATCTCCAACTGCTTGTGGGTGTTGAAGGCCATGCGGGTCAGGGCGGACATGGTCTCGCCCTGGCTGCCGGTGGTGATGACGCAGACCTTCTCCTTGGGCAGATTCTTGATGTGGGCCAGGTCCACCAGGGTGTTGGCGGGCACGTTCATATAGCCCAGCTCGGTGGCCACCCGGATGCCGTTTTCCATGCTCCGGCCGGAGATGGCCACCTTGCGGCCGTATTTGGCGGCCACGGAGATGATCTGCTGGATGCGGTCGATGTTGGAGGCGAAGGTGGTGACGATGATGCGCTGTTCACAGCCCCGGAAGAGGCCGTCAAAGCTGGCGCCCACGCTCCGCTCGCTCTTGGTGAAGCCGGGGCGCTCCACGTTGGTGGAGTCGCACAGCAGGGCCAGCACCCCCTCCCGGCCCAGCTGTCCCAGGCGGCCCAGGTCGATCATGCCGCCGGAGATGGGGGTGGCGTCGATCTTGAAGTCGCCGGTGTGGACCACCACGCCCACGGGGGTGCGGATGGCGAAGGCGGCGGCGTCGGCGATGGAGTGGTTCACATGGATGAACTCCACGCTGAAACGCCCGGCCCGAACGGTCTGGCCCGCCTCGCAGGTGATGAGCTTGGTCTTGTCCAGCAGCCGGTGCTCCTCCAGCTTGAGCTTCACCAGGCCCGCGGTGAGCCGCGTGGCGTAGATGGGGGCCTGGAGGCTCCGCAACAGGTAGGGCAGGGCGCCGATGTGGTCCTCGTGGCCGTGGGTGAGAAAGATGCCCCGGATGCGGGCCTGGTTCTGGATGAGGTAGGTGAAGTCGGGGATCACCACGTCCACGCCGTACATATCCGTGTCCGGGAAGCCCATGCCCACGTCCACCACGATGATGTCGCTTCCGTACTCGTAGACCGTCAGGTTCTTGCCGATCTCGTTGAGGCCGCCCAAGGGGATGATCTTCAGTTTTTCTGCCATAAAATTTCTCCTTTTTTCACGCGCGGGCACGACAAAACAGGCCGGCGCGGCCCCCGTCCTGTATGCCGGGGCCCACGCTAGTGCGCCGTGTCCATGTCTATGGGGTTTTGGTATGTTCCGCGTTTCCTGGAAGGGATACCCTTACATATAAACGCCCCGTGGCGAGGCGGGAAAGCCATCCTATCAGATAGAACTAGTATAACACACTTTTTTGGAAATGTATACCTAAATTTTTTTCGCCGGGTTTGGCGGCGGTGTTCAAATAATATTTACAAAGAAAGTGGTTGACATTTCAGGCGGAAGGTGGTAGCATTAGCACTCGGAAGGAATGAGTGCTAAATCCACGGAAAGGGGGACGGGCCTTTGGAGCTGACTGCGCGGCAGAAGAGCATTTTGCGGGCGGTGGTGGAGATCTACATCGAGACCGCCGAGCCGGTGGGTTCCAAGTCCATCCTGGCCCACTCCGACCTGAACGTCTCCTCGGCCACCATCCGCAACGAGATGGCGGCGCTGACGGAGATGGGACTTCTGGAACAGCCCCACACCTCCGCCGGGCGGGTCCCGGCCCCCAAGGGCTACCGCTTCTACGTCAACGCCCTGATGGACGAGCACCGGCTGTCTCTCCAGGAGACCCAGCGGCTCAACGAGGCCCTGCACCTGAAAATGCGGGAGCTGGACCGGGTGATGGACGAGGCGGGAAAGGTGGTCTCCAAGCTGACCCAGTACCCCGCCTTTGCCCTCACCAGCGGCAAGGCCAGGGTGACGGTGAAGCGGTTTGACGTGATGCAGGTGGAGCGCCGGGCGTTCATCGTGGTGGTGATGACGGACAACGACCACCTCTCCAACCGGCTGTTCCGTCTGCCCCAGGACATGGACCGGGACCGGCTGCAACTGCTGGCCTCCCTGCTCAACGGCTCCTTCACCGGGCTGACCCTGGAGGAGTTTACCCCGGAGCTGGTCCGCTCGGCCTCCAACGCCATGGGGGACGGGAGTCTGGTGTCCATGGTGGTCTCTTTCGCCATGGAGGTGCTGGAGGAACAGCAGAGCAAGCTGGTCCACACCGCCGGGCTGGAGAGCATCTTCACCCATCCGGAGTACCGGGACCTGTCCAGGGCCCAGCCGCTGATGCGGTATCTGTCCCAGGAGGAGAACGTGGGCGCTCTGAGCGTCCCGGAGGGGCAGACCACCAACATCCTCATCGGCCCGGAGAACGTCCACGAGGCGCTGAAGGATTCCAGCGTGGTGCTGGCCACCTATGATATGGGGGACGACACCCGCGGGGTCATCGGCGTGGTGGGACCCACCAGAATGGATTACGCCACGGTGCTGGCCCATTTGGAGTACATGGCCAAGGGGCTGAGCCAGCTGTTTGGACAGCAGCGGCTGCCCACCGCGGGAGAGAAGGAGGAATAGGCGCCTATGAGCGACAAGAAAAAGAGCAAAAAGACCGCCCAGGCCGGGCAGACGCCGGCTGGACAGGCCCCGGAGGAGCCGGTCCGGAAGGAGCCCATCCAGGAAGAGCCGGTCCAGGAGGCGGCCGCGCCGGAGGAGCCGGTCCAGGAGGCGTCCGCGCCGGAGGAGCGGGCCCCGGCGGAGGAGGAGCTCCAGCAGGCCGAGCTGGCCCGGCAGGAGGAGAAATATCTGAGGCTGTGCGCGGAATATGATAACTACCGAAAGCGCACCGCCAAGGAGAAGGAGGCGGCCTGGTCCGCCGCCAAGGGCGAGACGGTGAAGTCCTTTCTCCCGGTGTATGACAACCTGGAGCGGGCCTTGCGGCAGAACACCGGAGACGAGGCCTACCGCAAGGGCGTGGAGCTGACCATGCAGCAGCTCAAAAAGGTGCTGGAGGAGCTGGGCGTGGCGGAGATCCCCGCCTTGGGCCAGGTCTTCGACGCCAATCTCCACTGCGCGGTCATGCACGTAGAGGACCCGGAACTGGGAGAGAATACAGTCAAGGAAGTGTTCCAGACCGGCTTCAAGTTGGGCGACACGGTCATACGGTACGCCATGGTCGCGGTGGCCAACTGAGGCGTTTGAATCTAAAATCATTATGGAGGGAATCTATTATGTCTAAAATCATCGGTATCGACCTGGGCACCACCAATTCCTGCGTGTCCGTGATGGAGGGCGGCGAGGCCGTGGTCATCGCCAACGCCGAGGGCAACCGCACCACCCCGTCTGTGGTGGCCTTTTCCAAAGACGGGGAACGGATGGTGGGGCAGGTGGCCAAGCGCCAGGCCATCACCAACCCCGACAGGACCATCTCCTCCATCAAGCGGGAGATGGGCTCCAGCTACAAGGTGACCATCGACGGCAAGGCTTACACGCCCCAGGAGATCAGCGCCATGATCCTGCAGAAGCTGAAGGCGGACGCGGAAGCCTATCTGGGCCAGAGCGTCACCGAGGCGGTGATCACCGTCCCCGCCTACTTCACCGACGCCCAGCGCCAGGCCACCAAGGACGCGGGCAAGATCGCGGGGCTGGACGTGAAGCGCATCATCAACGAGCCCACCGCCGCGGCCCTGGCCTACGGCGTGGACAAGGAGACCTCCCAGAAGGTGATGGTCTACGACCTGGGCGGCGGCACCTTCGACGTGTCCATCCTGGACATCGACGACGGGGTCATCGAGGTGCTGGCCACCGCCGGCAATAACCGCCTGGGCGGCGACGACTTCGACAAGTGCGTGATGGACTATCTGGCCGAGGAGTTCAAAAAGGCCGAGGGCATCGACCTGACCACCGACAAGGTGGCCATGCAGAGGCTGAAAGAGGCCGCCGAGAAGGCCAAGATCGAGCTCTCCGGCGTCACCAGCAGCAACATCAACCTGCCCTATATCACCGCCGACGCCAACGGCCCCAAGCACCTGGACCTGACCCTGACCAGGGCCAAGTTCGACCAGCTGACGGCCCATCTGGTGGAGGCCACCGCCGGGCCCGTGCGCCAGGCCATGAGCGACGCCGGTCTCAGCGGGAACGACATCTCCAAGGTGCTGATGGTGGGCGGCTCCAGCCGCATCCCCGCGGTGCAGGAGATGGTGAAGAAGCTCACGGGCAAGGAGGGCTTTAAGGGCATCAACCCCGACGAGTGCGTGGCCATGGGCGCGGCGCTCCAGGGCGGCGTGCTGGTGGGCGACGTGAAGGGGCTGCTGCTGCTGGACGTGACGCCCCTGTCTCTGGGTGTGGAGACCCTGGGCGGGGTGATGACCAAGCTCATCGAGCGCAACACCACCATCCCCGCCAAGAAGAGCCAGATCTTCACCACCGCCGCCGACAACCAGACCAGCGTGGAGGTCCACGTCCTCCAGGGCGAGCGGGAGATGGCCAGGGACAACAAGACCCTGGGGCTGTTCTCCCTGGACGGCATCGCCCCCGCCCGCCGGGGCGTGCCCCAGATCGAGGTGACCTTCGACATCGACGCCAACGGCATCGTCAACGTCTCCGCCAAGGACCTGGGCACCGGCAAGGAACAGCACATCACCATCACCTCCTCTTCCAATATGTCCAAAGAGGACATCGACAAGGCCGTGCGGGAGGCGGAGCAGTTCGCCGCCGAGGACGCCAAGAAGAAGGAGGAAGTCGACGCCCGCAACCAGGCCGACCAGATGGTCTACCAGACGGAAAAGACCCTGGAGGAGTTGGGCGACAAGGTCTCCGGCGAGGATAAGGCCAGCGTGGAGGCCGCGCTGAACAAGGCCAAGGAAGCGCTGAAAGGGACCGACGCCGCCGCCATCAAGTCCGCCACCGAGGAGCTGAACAAGGCGTTTTACCCCATCGCCGAGAAGCTCTACCAGCAGGCGCCCCAGGGCGGTCAGCCCGGCCCCGACGCGGGCGGCGCCCCCGCCGGGGACTCCGGCGTGGTGGACGCCGACTACGAGGTGGTAGACGGCGACCAGCAGTAAATCGACCCCACGGGAAGGGGCGGGCCACATTCTGCGCCCGCCCGTTTTCCCTGTCTAGCGAGGTGAATCAACTTGCCCGGACAAAAACGTGATTATTATGAGGTCCTGGGACTGTCCAAAGGGGCCAGCGACGACGAGATCAAAAAAGCCTACCGCAAAAAGGCCAAGGAGTTCCACCCCGACCTCCACCCCGGCGACAAGCAGGCCGAGGCCAACTTCAAAGAGGTCAACGAGGCCTACGAGGTGCTCTCCGACAGCGAAAAGAAGGCCCGCTATGACCAGTTCGGCCACGCGGGCGTGGACCCCAACTTCAACCCCGGCGGCGGGGGCTTCGGCGGCTTTGGGGGCGGGTTCGGCGGCTTTGAGGACCTGGGCGACCTGTTCGGCTCCTTCTTCGGCGGGGGCTTCGGCGGCGGCAGCGCCCGGCGGTCCAGCGGCCCCCAGCCCGGCGAGTCCCTGCGGCTGCAGCTGGAGCTGACCTTCGAGGAGGCGGCCTTTGGCTGTGAGCGGGAGATCTCCCTGAACCGCGTCGAGCCCTGCGAGGTCTGCAAGGGCTCCGGCTGCGCGCCGGGGACCACCGCCGAGATATGCCCCGACTGCAAGGGCGCGGGCCAGGTCCGCGTCCAACAGCGCATGGGCGGCATGGCCTTTTCCTCCACGGCGCCCTGCCAGAAGTGCCACGGCACGGGCAAGATCGTCCACTCCCCCTGCTCCGCCTGCTCCGGCACGGGACAGGTCCGCAAGTCCAAGCGCCTCACCGTGTCCATCCCGGCGGGCATCGACGACGGCCAGACGGTCTCTCTGCGGGGCCAGGGCAACGCGGGGAAAAACGGCGGGCCCAGCGGGGATCTGCTGGTGACGGTCTCCATCAAGCCCCATCCCAAGTTCCGCCGGGACGGTACCACCGTTTACATGGAGCAGAGCGTCTCCTTCACCCAGGCGGCGCTGGGGGCGGAGTTGGAGATCGACACCCTGGACGGCAAGGTGAAGTGGACCCTGCCCGCCGGGACCCAGCCGGGCACCACCTTCCGCCTGCGGGACAAGGGCATCCCCCAACTGCGGGGACGGGGGCGGGGCGACCAGCTGATCACCGTGCGGGTAGAGGTGCCCAAAAAGCTCTCCAGCGGGCAGAGAGAGGCCCTGGAAGCCTACGCCGCCGCCATGGGCGAGGACGTGGACACAGAGGGCAAGAGTTTTTTTGACAAACGCAAGAAAAAAAAGTAAAATAGGTGACGGGCCCCGACTGCGGGTCCGCCACCTGTCTTTCTGGAGGGATGGCCCATGGCCTTCGCCTATTTCCCGGCTGTGGCTGTGCTGGCCGGGGTACTCTGGTTCGCGGTCTACTATATCTCCATCCTCCGGCCCCGGAGGGGGACGCTGGACTGGATCGCCCTGCAGGAGCGCCAGCCCTTTGCCTTCGCGGTCAAACGGCACAGGATGGACCGGGCCGACGCCCTGTCCGCGCTGGTCATCACCGCCGCCTACGCCGCGACCGCCTTTTTCTCCCTGGGGTCCACGGTGGCCCCGGACTACCAAAGGGCCGCCGACCTCGCCGGGCAGAGCTATACCCTGGAGATCCAGGGCGAGGCGGTGTATGTCGCCAAGATATGGCACTACGCCCTGCTGGGCACCGGGGGCTACGATCTGGCGGTGAGCGAGAACGGGGAGGACTATTACACCCTGTGGACCACCGTCCAGACCGACCAGCAGGGCCGGGCCCAGACGTCGTATTACTGGGCGGTGGCCGGGGACCTTGGGCCCAGCTACGCCCTGCCCCAGAGCAACGACCACATCCTCAAGTGGAACGAGACCGTCCCCACAAACCCCCAGCGGGTGAAGTATCTGCGCCTCTCCGGCAGGGCGGACAAGGGGCTTTTGCAGCTGGGCAAGCTGATATTGCTGGACGAAAACGGCGCGCCCATCCGGGCCCACTGGACCCTGGCCGGAGGCGGGCCGCTCCCCCAGGAGCTGGACTACGCCCTCACGGTGGACGACACGGTGCCAGAGGCCATCTCCTGGCGCAACAGCGGGTACTTTGACGAGATCTACCACCCCCGCACCGCCCTGGAGCACATCGAGGGGGTCTATCCCTTTGAGAACACCCATCCGCCCCTGGGCAAGCTCATCATCGCCCTGGGCATCCGGCTGTTTGGCGCGACGCCCTTTGGCTGGCGGTTCATGGGGACCCTCTTTGGGGTGCTCATGGTGCCCCTGTTCTACCTCTTTTTGAAGAACATCTTCGGCAAGCGGGCTGTGGCGGTGTGCGGCACGGTCCTGCTGGCCACGGAGTTTATGCACCTGACCCAGACCCGCATCGCCACCATCGACACCTACGGGGTGTTCTTCATCCTGCTGGCCTATCTGTTCTTCTACCGCTGGCTCACCGCCCCCGCCACCCCAGACAGGAGGGGCAGGGTCCACCAGGGCTACGGCCAGCTGGCCCTCAGCGGGCTCTTCTGGGGCGTGGGCTGCGCGTGCAAGTGGACGGTGGTCTACGCCGGTGTGGGGCTGGCGGCGCTGTACCTCATCCACATGGTCCTGCGCATCCGCGCCTGGCCCAAGGACCAGCGGGGCCGGAAGGCGGGGCTGGGGCGCTGGCTGTGGGCCACGCTGGGGGTGAGCGCGGCGTTCTTTCTGGCAGTCCCCGCGGCGGTCTACACCCTGTCCTACCTCCCCTACGCCCAGGCCGCGGGGGATCCCACCCTCCAAGGCGTGCTGGACGAGATGTGGCGCAACCAGGTCCATATGCTCACCTATCACAGCGGCGTCCACTCCTACCACCCCTACGCCTCGCGCTGGTATCAGTGGTTGGTGGACGCCAGGCCCATCCTCTACTACAACAAGGGGCTGGCCGGCGGCATGGTGGAGAAGTTCTCCGCTTTGACCAACCCGCTGACCACCTGGCTGGGGCTCTTTGCCGTGACGGTATGTCTGGCGCGGTGCGTGGAGCGGCGCTGGGCCAGGCTGGCGCTGGTCTGGGGCGTGGGGTTCGGATGCTGCGGGGCGTGCCTCTTGGTGGGCCGCGTGGAGAACGGGCCCTTCGACCCCGCCCTCTCCGCCGGAGAGCTGGGGACCCGGCTGCTGGTCATGGGGCTGTGTCTGGCGGTCTGGCTGGCGGCGGCCAGCGCCGTGGCGCTGCTGGCGGACGCCAGGCCCTCGGCGCGGGCGGTGTTTCTGTCCGTGGGGTTTGGGGCCCAGTTTTTGCCCTGGGTGTTCATTGGGCGGGTCACGTTCGCCTACCACTACTTCCCCTCCATGCTGTTCGCCCTCCTGGCCATCTGCGCGCTCTTTGACGATCTGATGGAGTGCCCCAGGGCCCGGTGGCGGTGGCCGGTGTACGGCGTGACGGCGGCGTCGGCGGGGCTGTACGCCATGTTTTACCCCTATCTCACGGGGCTTCCCATGCCCACGTGGTATTTTACCAGCTTCCTGCGGTTTTTGCCCAGCTGGGTCTGAGCGGGGACGCGGAAAGGAGCGATGAGGCTGTGTTTTTGGGCGATACGCACACCCACTCCCGCTGTTCGCCGGACGGGCGCTTCTCCATGGCGGAGATGGCGCGGGCGGCGGCGGAGAACGGGGTGAGCGATCTCTGGCTCACCGACCACTGCGATCTGCTGGACCTGAACGGCGTGTTTACCCCGCGCTACGACTGGGCGCCCTGCCGGGCAGATCACGAGGAGGCGCGGCGCGGGGCTCCGCCGGGGCTCGCCCTCCACAGGGGCGTGGAGCTGGGCGAGGCCTACGAGGACCCCGCCGCCGCCAGAGCCATTCTGGCCGCCGAGCCGGAGTTGGACTTCGTGATCGGCTCGGTCCACAACTTCCGGGTCATCATGGGCAAGCGGGACTTCTACAACGCCGATTACGGCGATCTGGACGCCTGCCACCGGGCGCTGGAGGACTATCTGGGCTCGCTGGAGGCGCTGGCCGGTCTGCCCGACTGCTACGACACCCTGGCCCACATCCTCTATCCCCTGCGGTACATGGAGCGGGCCGGGCACCGGGTCTCCCTGTTCACCGGGGACTATCCCCAGCGGCTGGAGGGGATACTGCGGACGGTGGCCCAGCAGGGCAAGGCCCTGGAGGTGAACACCTGGCGGGGCAGGACGGTGGCGGAGTGGGAGCCGATCCTGCGGCTGTTCAAGGCCGTGGGCGGGGAGTACGTCACCGTGGGCTCCGACTCCCACGACCTGGAACACATCGGCGCCGGCGTCCGGGAGAGCTATGAACTGCTGCGGGTCTGCGGCTACCGCTACACCGCGGTCTATGAGGGGCGAGAGCCCAAAATGGAGGCGATCTGACATGGAAAACAACAACGTCACCGTGGCTCTGGGCTGTGACCACGGGGGCTTCCCCTTGAAGGAGCGGCTGAAGGCCCATCTGCTCCAGCGGGGCATCCCCTGCCAGGACTTCGGCTGCCACAGCACGGACAGCTGCGACTACCCCATCTTTGGCGAACAGGCCGCCAGAGCGGTGGCCTCCGGGCAGTGCCGGTTCGGTGTGGTGGTGTGTACCACGGGCATCGGCATCTCCATCACCGCCAACAAGGTCCGCGGGATCCGCTGTGCCCTGTGCCACGAGCCCTGGAGCGCCAAGATGACCCGCCGCCACAACGACGCCAATATGCTGGCCCTGGGCGCGGAGGTCACGGGGCCCAGTCTGGCCGTGGAGATCCTGGACGCCTTTTTGGACACGTCCTTCGAGGGCGGACGGCACCAGAGGCGGGTGGATCTGATCGCCGATGTGGAGGCCAGGGAGTGACCCCGCCCGGAACGTGGGGCGGAACTTTTTTCACGCGGCCTACGTCTAAAAAGACGCGGCAGGATACAACCATACCAAAGGAGAGATGACGATGAAAAAAGCCCTTGCGCTGACCCTGGCCCTGGCCCTGGCGGTCTGTCTGACCGCGCCTGTGCTGGCGGCGGACACAGAGGAGACCCAGGCCCCGCCCCTCGTCCTGGTGCCCAACCCGCCGGCGGACTGGCCCGACGGCGTTCAGACCGACAGCGGCATCGCCCTGATCGACGCTCTGCCCCAGCCGGAGGACGCCATGTACATCCCCATTCCGCACCACTTTGTGGGGGAGGTCACGGTGAACGGCACGGCCCTGGACCTGTCCGGCATCCCCGGCGCCCCCAGCGGCTATCTGCCCATGCGGGCCATCTGCGAGGCCATGGACGCCTATGTGAGTTGGGAGAATGAGATCGGCACCGCGGTGTTCCTGGTGGACGGGCACGACATCGAGGTGGATCTGACCGATCTGACGGTCCGGCTGGACTTTGAGCCGGTGGAGGATACGACGGCCTATTTTGACCCGGCGGGTTACACCTATCTGCCCGCCGCCTTCCTGGACTCCTTCCAGCACGTCCGGGTAGACGTTCTCCCCGAGCTCTCCTCCGTCCACTATGACATCGACTCCAACGTCTTTTCCGACGAAGAGCGCGTGGCCAACGCCATCTTGGAGGCCGCCCAGGCCAGCGCCATGCTCCAGCTGGACGAGGCCACGCTGGCCGACCACTACGGCTTCCACATGGACATCTATGACGCCCTGGCCGCCTATCAGCCCATGATGAGCGCCCAGCCCACCACCGTGATCATCGCCGCGGTGAAGGAGGGGCAGATGGACGCCGCCAAAGCGGATATGCAGGCCTATCTGGACGCCGTTAAGCCCACCCTGGGCTTCTACCCCGCCACCGCCGAGGCCATTGAGCGGGCCCAAGTGGTGGAGGGCGGCGACGGCGTACACCTGATGCTGGTGGCCACCTGGGAGAGCAACGACCAGGCCGTGGAGCTCTTCCAGCAGGCCTTCCCCGCCCAGTAAGAGACCCACTGCGAAAAGAGGCGGCGGGGGCAAGAGGCCCCGCCGCCTTTTTGTGCAAGTTTTCTATTGACTTTGGACCTGGGCGTGGTATACTTCCTTTGAATCGTGGAAACGAATACCAAAAAAGGGGTGTGTGATCATGGAAAAGAAGGTATTTGAACTGCTCAACGACCAGATCAACAAGGAGTTCTACTCCGCCTACCTCTACCTGGACATGGCCAACTTCTACTCCAAGCGGGGTCTGGACGGCTTTGCCAACTGGTATGAGATCCAGGCCAAGGAGGAACAGGACCACGCCTTGCTGATCTATCAGTATCTGCACAACAACGGCCAGGACGTGACCCTGGGCGCCATCGCGAAGCCCGACAAGGTGTTCCAGACGCTGATGGACCCGCTGAAGGCCGCCCATGAGCACGAGCAGTATGTCACCAGCCTCATCAACGCCATCTACGCCGCCGCCATGGCCGTCAACGACTACCGCACCACCCAGTTCCTGGACTGGTTCATCAAGGAACAGGGCGAGGAGGAGAAGAACTCCGGCGATATGATCACCAAGATGGAGCTCTTCGGGGACGACGCCAAGGCCCTCTATATGCTCAACTCCGAGCTGGCCGGGCGGGTCTACTCCGCCCCCTCCCTGGTGCTGGACTGACCGCTCCGCCAAAGAAATACGCGCAAAAAGAGACTGGCCGTTGGGCCAGTCTCTTTTTGCATCTGTCAAAGAGGCGGCGAGGCCGCTTCTTTGGCGATTTTTTGTGGCCCGCCGCGGCGCGGAACTCTGCGGGGTTTTTTGACAAGGCTCACAGTCCCAGGAGCCGCCGGGCGTTGCCGCCCAGCACCAGGCGTTTTTCCGCCGGGGAGAGCAACGGGTCCAGGGTCACGCCGCCCACATACATATAGGGGTTGCAGACGGGGTAGTCGGTGCCAAAGAGGATCTTCTCCGGCCCCACCTCGTCCAACAGGGCCCGGAGGACGCCGTGGCGAAAGAGGCCGGTGCCCGCCAGGTCCAGGCAGAAGCGGGGGCTCCGCTTCAGGCGGCGGATGTGCCGGGCCACCTCCGGGGCCTCCCCCGGATGGGCAAAGACGATGGTGACGCCCGTGTGGGCCTGGGCCATGGCGTCCATGGCGTCCTCCCCCATGGAGTGGATGCTCACCACCATGCCCAGCTCCGCCGCCCCGTCCAGCAACTTGCCAAAGCCGGGGCAGGCGTAGTCCTCCCAGCCGTGGTAGTAGGGCACCAGTTCCCCGATGAGGGTCACGCCCTGGGCCCGGAGGCGCTCCATCTCGGCCAGGGACTGGGGCACAAAGTCCGGGTGGACCATCATGCCGGGAATGTAGGCCCCGCCGTAGCGCTGCCGGAGGGCGAGCATATCCTGGTTGCAGGCGTGGATCACGTCCCACCAGGAGAGGTCCTGGGGCTTGACCCCCTGCTCCTCCGCCACGGACTCGCGGGTGCGGATGACCGAGCCGCAAAAGCGGCCGATGCCCACGCCGGCCAGATCGGAGACCACGCCGTCCACGCTCATGGCGCAGTGGTCCTTGTAGCGGCAGATGTTGTCCCCGTCCCGCAGAAAGGGATGGGTGTGAAAGTCAATGATCTCGTAGTCCACGCGCAACCCTCCAGATCCGTCCGCCGGGGCCTGTCGGCGACAAAAAGACGCGCCCCGGCGCGTCTTTTTATCGCACTTCCCAGCCCCGCTCCTTGTGGTATGCCTCTTTTTCCGTATACATCCTGCCGTCGGCCAGGACGATCAGCTCAGGCAGGTCGTATTTCTTGCCAAAGGACTTGCCCACCGACATATGGCAGACCAGGCCCTTGTGACGGGTGCGGTTTTCGATGTTGATGAGCTCGATGGCCTTTTGCCACTGTTCCAGCTTGACGTCCAGCACGGCGGGGTCATCGGTGTCCACCACCAGCAAAAATTCGTCCCCGCCGATGCGGAAGCCGTGGCAGTTGTCGTCCAGCAGGCCATGGAGACTCTCCGCGCAACGGCGCAACAGCAGATCCCCCTGCTCGTGGCCGCCGTCGTCGTTGACCCGCTTCAGGCCGTCCACGTCGAAGAAGAGCACGCCCACGGTCTCATCGCCCTGGACGGGGGTTTTCAGGTACTGGTTGTAGATGTTTTGGTTGTAGAGGTTGGTGAGAGCGTCCATCTGGCTCATCTGCATGACCTTGACCTGGGTGTCGATGTTCTCTTCGCCCTTGCGGGTCACGGTGAGGATCAGCCGACCCAACAGCGCGGTGATCAACAGCCACGGGACGGACACGAACATGATCACCCCAAAGACCCCTGTGGTCATCACGCCGGGGCTGTTTTCCACGGCGGGGACGAGCAGCATCTCCCGGCCCCAGGCGCTGGAGATCAGAAAGCGCAGGAACTCGCTGTCCCAGAGGCCCATGGCACAGCCCAGCGGCGGCGTCACCGCCACGCACAGGCACGAGCCCACGATGGCCAGGCAGGACAGGCGGCGGGAGTTATACTGCGCGGCCAACAGCATGGGCAGCACGCACAGCGGCGCCGAGAACAAAAACAGGCACAGGGACATGATGAAAGTCATGGCGCAGACACAGAAGAGGATGGCGTACTTGCTGCGGGGGTCGCCCGACAGCTTGCTGCTCCCCGCCAGCACCTGGGGCACGGCGCTGCACACGGTGCTGATCACCGCGCAGAAGCGCATGACGTTCTTTTCCAGGTGAAAGACGTTGATCTCGTTGAGGACCAGGCAGAGGAACATACCCGCCAGGCCAATTTGCAGAGCGGCGGCCACATAGCGGTTGGGCCGGCGGTCGTTTTGCTCGGTACGCAGGGCGTTGATGTCGTCAAAGGCGAACACGGGCCATTCCTCCTTTCCCCTATATTACCTCAATTTTATAGTTTATCACACTTTTTCTCCTTTGGCAAGAGAAACCTTCGCCGCGGGGCGGCGAGGGAAGCGGGGGCGGATCACAAAAAAGGAGCACCCCCCAGGCGCTCCTTTTTGTGGCGTAAAAATAAAAGTCAATGCCGCGGCCGCTGTTCCCGGAGTTCTCGTTCCATCGCCTCAACAACAACGGACATCGGGACCCCCATGGCGGTGCTGAGCCGGTACAGGGTCTCCAGCGTGGGCTTGCGCTCGCCGCGCTCGATGGCGCTCAGATGGGTGCGCCCAATGGCGGCCAGGCCGCTTAAGACCTCCTGGGAAAGACCCTTGCTCTGTCGAAATTGCGCGATCACACGTCCCACCAAAACGGGGTCAAGCTGCTGCTCGCTCATATGCCGCACCCCCCAGGAAAGTGTAGCGCACCTTTTGCCAATATATGAATACATATGTTGACAATAGAACACAAATGTGTTATCCTTATCCCTGTAAAGCGGCTGAAAGGTGGTGAGCATGATGAACGGCAAAAGCGGTGGCGGCGGCCTTGGAACCATCATCATCGGCGTTTTTCTCGCCCTTGTCCTGTTTGCTTTCATTGGCTGATGGGGAGAAAATTTGGTCCTGACCTCCCCATCGCCCTCATCGCCCTGGCGTTATACGGCATAAACCGCTTTACCGCCTGTTTTTCCTCTCTGGCTTGGGTCGGCCCTGTCTTCCGCTTTCACTTCAACGACTATCTCGGGGCCATCGTGTTTCTGTGCTACGTCAACATCCTGTTTGCGTCATGCCGACGGCCCAAGCTGGTAAAGCTGCCGCCGCTCATGGCTCTCGGCGGGCTCTGCTCTCTGTTCTGGGAAGGTCTGGCCCCACGGGTATTTCCGCGCTCCACCGGGGACTGGCTGGACTGCGCCGCGTATCTCCTAGGCTGTGTGACCTACTGGGCTCTGGTTCGAACGTTCAATCAAAAAACAAGGGGAAATTTTACATGAAAACAACGCTCAAGCGGCTCGTCGCCATCGCGCTCTCTCTGTCACTTTTGGCGTGTCTGGCCGGGTGTTCATCCAACTCCTACGACGGCGTCCACGACCCCGACGGCTACCTGGGGTACAGCGATGAATTTTGGGAGTGGTCGTGGAACAACTGATCCTCTTTCGGATATGAAAAAGCACGGCAACTCTACCATGAGAGTTGCCGTGCTTTTTTGGTGACCCAGCAGGGACTCGAACCCTGGACACCCGCCTTAAAAGGGCGATGCTCTACCAACTGAGCTACTGGGTCATATGGCAGGAGTGGGTGGGATCGAACCACCGGTGCGGGAGTCAAAGTCCCGTGCCTTAACCGCTTGGCTACACCCCCGTGCGGTGGAAAACGGGAGGCCGGAGCGGAATCTCGCCCCGGCCATCCGCGTTATGGGGTGGGTAATGGGACTCGAACCCACAACACCCGGAACCACAATCCGGTGCTCTGCCAGTTGAACTATACCCACCATATTCCGTTTTTACGCCCCCAGGGGCATTGCGCCGGGCACACCTGTCTGGAAAACGTGGTACGCCTGAAGGGACTCGAACCCCCGGCCCACTGCTTAGAAGGCAGTTGCTCTATCCACCTGAGCTACAGGCGCATATGGAGCGGGTGATGGGAATCGAACCCACGCGACCAGCTTGGAAGGCTGGGATTCTACCATTGAACTACACCCGCGTCAGGCTGCCCAACACGATGTCAGCCTTGGTATGATACCACACGCGCCAGGGTTTGTCAATATTTTTTGAAAATCAACCGCTTGCTGAAAACGTAGTTCAGCACGATGACCAGGGCGTTGCTGGCCAGCTTGACCGCCGGGCCCGGTCCCCCCAGCACGTCCACGCACACGAACATCACCGCCAGGTCCAGGAGCCCGGTGAGCCCTCTGGCCGCGGCGAATTTGCCCAGTTCCGGCCAGAGGACCGCCGGGCGAAAGCTCCTGGAGCGAAAGACCCAGAGCTTGTTGGTCAGGTAGGCCACCGCCACGGAGAGGACCCAGGCCAGGACGGTGGCGGGCACGTTGGGCACCGCCAGGAACTGGTAGCAGACCGTGTAGACGATCTGGTTCACCGCCGTGGTGACAACGCCGAATACCACGTAGAGGACGACGCCGCGGTACCGCTCCCACAGTTCCCTCATCCGCACAGGCTCTTGCCCACGGTGACGACGTCCCCGGCGCCCACCAGCAGGATGAGGTCGCCGGGCCGGGCCAGCTCCCGCAGTTTGGCGGCCAGGTCCGACAGGCTGGGACAGTAGAGACTGCCCGGAACGGCGGCGCTGAGCTGGGCGGAACTGACGCCCAGGGTGTCGGTCTCCCGGGCGGGGTAGATGTCGGTGAGCACCGCCAGGTCGGCCAGCTTCAGGGCCTCCACGAAGCCGTCAAAGAGGCTCTTGGTGCGGGTGTAGGTGTGGGGCTGGAAGGCGCAGATCACCCGCTCGTAGCCCAGGGGCCGGACGGCGGTGAGCAGGGCTTGGATCTCGCCGGGGTGATGGGCGTAGTCATCGTAGACGGCGGCGCCGTTGACCTCGCCCAGCCGCTCAAAGCGCCGGCCCGCGCCGGTGAAGGCGGCGAGGCCCTGGCTGACGGCGGCGGCGTCCCAGCGCATGGCGATGGCGGCGGCCGCGGCGGCCAGGGCGTTTTTTACGTTATGGAGGCCGGGGACGGCCAGGTCCACATGGCAAAAGGTCTCGCCCCGGAAGCGCACGTCGAAGCCGGCAAGTCCGTTCCGCCACCGGAGGCCGGCGGCGGTGACGTCCCCGGCGGCCAGGCCGAAGGTGAGCATGGGGCGGTCCAGCCCCGCCAGCGCCGCCATGGTGTTGGGGTCCTCGGCGTTGGCCACCACCGCGCCGTCCTCTGGCGTCAGCTCCGCGAAAGCCCGGAAAGAGCGCTGGATCTGGGGCAGGCCGCCGGTGAAGTAGTCCAGATGGTCGGCCTCGATGTTCAGGATCACCGCCACGGTGGGGAAGAAGGACAAAAACGAGTCGCAGTATTCGCAGGCCTCCACGACCATGGCGGACCCGGCCCCAACCCGCCAGCCCTTGCCCAAGGCGGGCAGAGAGCCGCCGATCATAACGGTGGGGTCGGCCTGGGCCGCCAGAGCGATGTGGGTACACATGGAGGTGGTGGTGGTCTTGCCGTGGGTACCGGCCACGCACAGGGCGCTTTGATACTCCCGCATCAGGGCCCCCCACGCCTGGGCCCGCTCGAACACCGGGACGCCCGCGGCTCTGGCGGCGACGATCTCCGGGTTATCGTCGTGGACGGCGGCGGTGCGGATGACCAGCGCCGCGCCGGAGATATTCTCAGGGGCGTGGCCGATGTGGACCGGCACGCCAAGGGCCTGGAGCTCCTCCACCGCGGGGCCGGGCCGCACATCGGAGCCCGACACCGCCAGGCCCCGGCCAAGCAGGACATGGGCCAGCGGCGCCATGGACACCCCGCCGATGCCCATGAGGTGGGCCCGGACGCCGGGCTTGAGATAGGGTCGGATGTCCTCCATGGTCAACGCACCTCGCAACCAGATCTTGTTCTCTTTCAGTGTACTCCAATTATCCCGGTTTTTCAAGAAAAACATACCGGGGAAAGAGAGCCGCCCGGCGCGCGGGCCGTTCAGGGCTGAAAGATCTCGTCCGCCAGGGCTTGGGCGGTGCGCTCCACCCGGTCGAAGTCCACGTGGGGATTGTAGACCGCCTCCAGCTCGTCGTGGAGCGCCTTGGCCTGGGCCAAGGTCTCCATGCCCTCGTCCAGCAGGGCCCCGGCCACCTTTTTGGTGAAGCGGACCCGCGCCCGGTTGCGCCGCAGGAGGACCTGGTCAGCCATGGCGTCCAGCCGGATGCGGCGGTAGGGGCTGCCGGGGTAGGGCAGGCGGGGCGAGCCGGTGACAAAGCCCACCCCCAGGTCGGGCAGCAGCAAGTGCTGGATGCGCCGCGGGGCCATGGGGTCGGCGCACACCACCGCCCGGTGCCCCCGCTCCACCGCCGCCCCCAGCAGTTCTTCCAGCATACCGTGGGCCAGACCGTAGGAGTCGGACAGCTCGTAGATTCGTTTACATAATGCATCCGCCGTCTCGAACAGGCACACGGCGCCCTGGCAGCTGATGGCGCTCAGGAACCGCTCCGTGACCTCGCCGCCGGGTCCCCGCTTGGGGAGCTCGCGGGCCACGATGCCGCGGGTCCGCCGGCGGAGTTTTTCCCGCAGTTCCGGGGTCTCCAGCAGGTCGCGGTTGTCCTCCAACAGCTGCCCCGCCCCCTTGAGGCAGCGGTAGGCACGGCGGTACTGGGCCTGGTAAGCCGCCGTCAGCTCCATCACCTGGTCCCGGTGCCCGGCCATGGCCTGGCGGTCATAGCACTCGCCGAGGTTGACATAACACTCCACCGCCGCGGGGTATTTCGGCTCGATGACGTGGGGTGCGGTGCCGTCGGCGATGGCCACGGACAAATCGGGAAAGATGACGCCGTCCAGGGAGTCCGGGTCGCCGGAACACCAGATGTATTCCGGCGTGTGGCCCAGCTCCTCGGCCCAGGCGCCCAGGCGCTTCATCAGCGTGGATTTGCCGCAGCCGGGGCCGCCTTTCAGGATGTAAATGGCCCTGGCCTTGGCCGGGTCCATGAGCTTATCCATCAGCGAGTAAAAACCGCTGGGCGTGTTCGCGCCCAGAAAGTAGGAAATTCGCGCCATAAACGCACCTCCAATTCAAAACTCTGTTTTACTCTATGCGGCGGAGGGGCCGGCGGTGCTTTTTGTGTATGTCGTACAAATTTTCCTTGCATATGGCGCCGCGCTATGGTAAAATGGTGGATACCAAATTTTGTGGTAAAGGAGCGAACGCGCTATGCTGCATCTCGACCTCTCCCCTGCCCAGAGTTTTCTGGCCCCCGGCTATCACGACCAGTGCAAGGACAAGCTGGCCCAGGCCCACCAGTGGCTCCAGACGGCCACCGGCCTCGGCAACGACTTCGTGGGCTGGGTCCATCTGCCGGTGGAGTACGACAAGGAGGAGTTTGCCCGCATCCAGGCCGCGGCCAAGAAGATCCAGGCCCAGTCCAAGGCCCTGGTGGTCATTGGCATCGGCGGGTCCTATCTGGGCGCCAGGGCCGTCATCGAGGTTTTGAAGAGCCCCAACTACAACGCCCTGCCCAAAGATACGCCGGACATCTACTTCGCCGGAAACGGCCTCAGCTCCGACGCGCTGCAGGAGATCGTCACTATGATCGGCGACCGGGATTTCTCGGTGAACATCATCTCCAAGTCGGGCACCACCACCGAGCCCGCCGTGGCTTTCCGGGTCTTTAAGGATATGCTGGAGAAGAAGTACGGCAAGGACGGCGCCCGCGAGCGCATCTACGCCACCACCGACGCCGCCCGCGGCGCGCTGAAGGGTCTGGCGGACAAGGAGGGCTACGAGGAGTTCGTGGTGCCCGATGACGTGGGCGGGCGGTTCAGCGTGCTCACCGCCGTGGGGCTGCTGCCCATCGCCGTGGCGGGCATCGACATCGAAGCACTCATGGCCGGGGCCGCCGCCCAGCGGCAAGAGTGCATCGACCAGCCCGACGCCTCCGCCTCCGCCCAGTACGCCGCCGCCCGCCACGCCCTCTTTGAGAGCGGCAAGAGCGTGGAGATCCTGGCGGGCTTTGAGCCCTCCTTCCGGTTCTTCGGCGAGTGGTGGAAACAGCTCTTTGGCGAGAGCGAGGGCAAGGAGGGCAAGGGCCTGTTCCCCGCCAGCGTGGACTTCACCGCCGACCTCCACTCCATGGGCCAGTACATCCAGCAGGGCCAGCGGCTGATGCTGGAGACGGTGGTGCGCTTTGAAAAGCCGCTGACGGAGGTGGCCATCCCCAACGACCCGGACAACGTGGACGGGCTGAACTTCCTCACGGGCAAGACCCTCTCCTACGTCAACGAGCAGGCCATCCGGGGCACCCGGCTGGCCCATGTGGACGGCGGCGTGCCCAACATCGTCATCACCCTGCCCCGCCGGGACGAGGACTCCATCGGACGGCTCATCTACTTCTTTGAGTACGCCTGTGGCCTGTCGGGTCATCTGCTGGGAGTCAACCCCTTTGACCAGCCCGGCGTGGAGGCCTATAAGAAGAATATGTTCGCCCTGCTGGGCAAGCCCGGCTACGAGGACCAGAAAGCCGCGCTGGAAGCAAGGCTGAAGTAAATAAAAGGCCCGCCGTTCCAAAAACGGCGGGCCTTTTAGTTTTTGCGGCCCGCTGCAGCGCACGACCCGGCCACCGAGGTGGCCGGGTCGTGCGTTTGCGGGCCGAGATGTATTTTTTGCCAGGCGCGTGTCCTGGCAAAAAATTTTTATGTGTCTTTCGCGCCTGGCGGCGCGAAACTCTGCGAGGCTTTTTTGACAAACGGAAAGTCCCCGGCGGATGGGGTTCAGGCCTTTTCCTGGCGGGAGAGTTTGACGGCGGCGGCGATGACCCCAAAGAGGAACCAGAAGAGGAACATATTTCGGGGGTAGAACCAGGTGTACTCCACCAGGCCGATGGCCAGGATGCCCACAAAGGCGCCAAGGGCGGCGGCGAGGATCCGGCGGAGCTCCTTGTCGGTCCGGGCAAAGGCCCGCAGGCCCTCTTTGATCTGGCTCAGGAGCAGGCCCAAAAAGGCCAACAGGCCAAAGAAGCCCACCTCGCCCCACATCTGGAGGTAGTTGTTGTGGGTGTGGATGGGGTAGTTGCCGTCGTAGAGGGTGGGGTAGTGGCGAAAGACCCGGCCCATCACGTCGCTGCCCAGGCCCACGCCGGTGACGCCGTAGTCTTTCAGCAGACGCCCGGTGTCCTCGTAAATGGCGATGCGGTAGCGGGCGGAGGAGTCCTGCATATTGCCGATGGTGAGGATGCGGTTCAAGATGCTCTCCGGCAGGAAGGGGACGGCGCACAGCCCCAGCACCACCATGGCGGGCAGGAAGCGCCAGTCCATCAGGCACAGGAACACCACCGCCGCCAGCGCCAGGCCCAGCCAGCTGGAGCGGGAGTAGGTCATGCCCATGGCGGCCAGGCAGAGGGCCAGGGTCCCAAGGCCCAACAAACGGCCCCGCCAGCCCTTGGCGTTGAGGGTCAGAGCGCCCACCAGGGGCGTGAGCATCACCAGCACCTCGGCGAAGTTGTTGGGGTTGTCGAAGAAGGCGTAGATCCGGCCGGGCATCCCCTCGTTCAAGGTCAAGTCCTGCTGGGAGGCCACCACCTCCACCCCCACGTAGCCTTGGTAACAGCCGTAGAGCGCGGCCACGGCCACCCCCACAGCGGCGCAGACCAGCACGGTGTTCAGCTGGCGGCGGGTGTCGATGGCGCTGACCGCCACCAGCACCACGAAGAAGCCGGTCAGGTGGAAGAGGTAGAACCGCAGGGACATGGAGGGGCTCAGAGAGGTGATCAGGCCCAGGGTGATAAAGAGCGCGTAGAGGGCGAACCACGGGCCCACGCGGGCCGTCTCCATGGCCTTCTGGCGGTTGGCGCAGCCCACGGCGTACACCGCCATCAAAGCCGCGGCCCCCAGGAAGGCGTACAGGTTGTCCCACCGCTCGTGGGGCGCCACCAGCATCACCAGCGCGAAGAGGCCCAGCAGCAGCCAGCTGGCCCGGCCCAGGGCCGTGGCCCAGCGGAAGCACACGCTGCCGTCCCAGAAGCGGCGGCCCAGCCGATAGAGCCCCTTGGCCACCGCCACGGGGAGGTCGAACAGCCAGGCCACGGCCCGGCCAAAGACGCTGTCGCTCCAGCCGCGCCAGAGGCTGCCGTCCCGGACGGCCAGGGCGCGCAGACGGCTGTTTTGCCCCGCCGCCGCCAGGGTCAGACGGCGGCGATGGCACCAGCCGCCCAGGGCGCTCCGGCCCCAGAGGTCCTGAAAGCCGCGCCAGAGGCTGAAAAGCCACCGGCACAGAACGCTGTTTGCCGCCGTCATCTCGCCACCGCCTTTTCGTAGACTTGGTAGGTGTCCTGGGCCAGCTTGTGGATCTCGAACCGCTCCCGGATGTTTTTCCGGGCGTTCTCCCGGCACCGCGCCAGCAGTTCCGGCTCCTCCAGGAAACGCCTCAGGCACCCGGCCATGGACGCCGGGTCGTCGTACACCGCCAGCAGACCGCCCTGCTCCGGGCCCTGCAGGATGTCCCGGTTGCCGCCCATGTCGGTGATCACGCAGGGCAGGCCCGCGGCCTGGGCCTCGATGATGAGAAAGCTGAGGGCCTCGTGCTGGGAGGAGTTGACGTAGAGATCGGCGCCCTTGTAGAGATTTTTGACGTCCTTGCGGAAACCGATGAACTTCACCTGCTCGTCGGTGAGGCCCAGCTCCGCCGCCAGGGTACGGGTGGGCTCCAGCAGTTCCCCGTCCCCGGCCAGGACCATGGTGAAGGGGGTCGCGGTCATCTGGCTGAGTTGGGCCAGGGCCCGCATGAGGTAGGCGTGGCCCTTGTCAGGGGCGAAGCGGGAGGCGCAGAGCATGACGAAGCGGCTCTCCGGGATGCCCAGCTCGGCGCGGAGGGTGGAGCCCTCCCCCGCCCAGGCGTCCAGGTCCACGCCGTTGAACACCACCTGGATGCGCTCCCCGCTCCAGCCGTTTTTCATCAGCTGCTCCCGGCCCCGGTTGCACACGGCGATCATCTGGTCCTGCCGCCGGTCCAGGAGACGGTTGGTGAGGCGGGTGGGGAGGTCGTTGGGGAGGATGAAGTGGTTGGTGTAGACCACACGGATCTTCTTGTTGTACCGCTTGGCCAGCAGGGCGATGTAGTGCTCCCGGAGATAGTGGCAGTGGATCAGGTCGATGTCCCACTCCCGGCAGAACTCCGCCAGGGCCTTGGCCGCCTTGCGGTCAAAGCGGCTTTTCATGTCGATCTGGCGGGTCGGCACCCCCAGGGCCTCCAACCGCTCCACCAAAAGGCCGCTTTCGTTGTAGGCGAAGTAGGGCTCCACCTTCGTGCCGCCCAGATACTTCACCAGGGTCTCCACATACCGCTCCGTTCCCGCCTTTCCAGCGTGGTTGAGCAGATAAAGGACTTTCACGCTAAGACCTCCCTAACTGTCTGCCGCCTGTCACAGCCCCAGGCCCTGGTTCAGCATCCGGCCCACCTGCTGGGCGAACTGCTCCTGGTCCAAGTCCAGGTCGCCCCGGAGCCAGACCAGGTAAGCCCGCATGATGCCGGCGGCGTAGACCTCGCTGCTCATGCGGATGTGGGTCTCGTTGGTGACGCCCCGGCGCCGCAGGGCGTCCTCCACCTCGGCGCGCAGAATGGCCCGCAGACGCTCCATGAAATAGATGTAGCCCGTGCCCTTGACCAGACGGCGGTAGAGGGACATCTTTTCGGCCATGATGCTGTTCAGCGCCCGGAAAAACCGGGCCATGTCCACTTCCTCCCCGTGGGCCTCCTCCCGCTTCAGCTCCTCCTGGAAGCGCTGGATGGCGCTCTCGTAGAACTCCTCCAGGATCTCCTCCACCGAGCGGTAGTGGAGGTAGAAGGTCTTGCGGTCCACGTCGGCCCGCTGGGCAAGTTCTGTGACGGAGATCTTCTGGAACTCCTTCTCCCCCAAAAGCTCGAACAGGGCACGGGTCAAGGCTGCTTTGGTACGGGTCACGCGTCTGTCCTGCGCCATTGCCATCCCTCTTTTTCTATGGGCGACCCCATTTTTGTAACGTATATCATTATAACGGACAAAATGGAAAAAATCAACACTTGCCCGCCGGTTTGTCTTGTTATTTTTGGCAATAAAATTGGGGTTGCATTTTTCCTCCAAATAAGTTACAATTTAGTAACAACAAATTTCAAAGGAGGAACACCCGTGAAGAAGCGTTTGCTGTGTCTGGCCCTGGCTCTGGCGGCGGTCTGGCCCCTGGGCGCTTGGTCGGCGGAGCCCGATCCGGCTGAGCCCGCCGCCGCGGAGGAAGCCGGGCAGATCCCGGCGGAGGTCCCCCCAGAGGCCGTGGCCCCGGAGGAGGCCCCCGCGGAAGAGGTCCCCGCGGAGGAAGCTCCCGCGGAGGAGGCGCCGGCTGTGGCCAACCAGTTTGAGATCTTTGTGAACGGGCAGGCGGTGCCTGGCGCCCACTCCCTGCTGGAAGCGGGCGTCACCTATGTGGCCATCGAGCCTGTGACCCGGGCCCTGTTCCCGGAGATGGAGAGCGCCTGGGCCGGCGGCTACGCCGACGTGGAGGTCACCGGGCCGGGCTTTGAGATGTCCTACAACTTCCAGCGGCCCTATCTCATCTGCAACGGCCGGTATCTCTACTACTCAAAGGGCGTGCGGCTCCACCCCCAGGACAACACCTTCCTGGTGCCCGTCCGGGTGCTGGCCAAGGCCCTGGGCGCCCAGGTGGATTGGGACGGGGCGGGGGTGTACCTCACCTCCGGCACGCCCATCGCGCCGGGCGACACGTTCTATGACGCCGGCGAGCTGGACCTGCTGGCCCGCGTGGTCCAGCACGAGAGCGGCAGCCAGCCGCTGGAGGGCAAGATCGCCGTGGCCCAGGTGATCCTGAACCGGGTCAAGGCGGGCTCCAGAGCGGGCTTTGCCGACAGCGTCAGCGGCGTGATCTACCAGAAGAACCAGTTCAACGGCGCCACCAACGCCACTCCCAAGGCGGAGGCCATTCTGGCCGCCAAGCTGGCCCTGGACGGCGCGGACGTGGTGCCTGGGGCGTACTGGTTCAACGGCGTGGGCAAGTCCTTCTGGGCCAGCCGGAACAAGAGCCTGTTGTACGTCATCGGCAGCCACGCCTTCTACGGCTGAGCGGCAAAAAGCAAGAGCCATTGGCAGCAAGTCTGCTGCCAATGGCTCTTTTTTCGCGCTTCGCTGTTGATACAAGCGGGCGATGCAGGGGCGCGAGACCGCGCGTTTGCCGGTCGGTCATTTTGTCCCTTTGACCCGCTCGGTCAAAGAAATCGAGCTGAGATCTTGCTTGCTGTTTTCATTGCATCGGCTATAATGAAAGCAAGGTATGGGCGATTTGCATGAGAACCCGTATAACGGAAGAATTGAGCAAGATGGCGCTGAAACGCGGGAATCAGTCCTGTTTATGGGACTGATGTTCTGGTAGACTTTACACATCATCAAAGTTGAAGGAGGGGGAAACGTGTATCTTGCACATCGCGCGGAGGATGGCCGGGAACAGAGCATCCTGGAACATGGCCGGAACGTAGCCAAACTCTGCGCCGGCTTCGCCGCGCCCTTTGGAGCGGAAAAACTGGCGGAGCTGGCGGGGCTGCTTCACGACATTGGGAAGTATTCCGGCGCCTTCCAGCGGCGCATCCGCGGGGAGAACATCCAGGTGGACCACGCCACGGCGGGGGCTTGGGAGTGCTTTCAACTGCGACAGGCCGCGGCGGCTTTTTGCATAGCGGGACACCACGGGCGGTTACCGGAGTTGGGAACCTCTGATGACGGGCCGGAACTGCCGTCTTTGTGCGGGCGGATGAACCGGGCCAAGCAGGGACGGTTGGAGCCCTATGGCGCGTGGCAAGGGGAAATCACGCCGCCGGAAGCGCCGCCTCGGATGCCGTCGGACCCACTGGATGACTTCTTTTTCATACGAATGCTCTACTCCTGCCTGGTGGATGCCGATCATCTGGACACGGAGTGGTTCATGCAGGGAAAGGTGGAACGGGGCGGTGGACTGGACATGGCCGCTTTGGACCAATGTTTTCAGCAGAAGATACAAAAGTGGTTTCCGCCCAAAGGAGCGCTGAATGAGCGCCGCTGTACTATCCTGGAACGATGTACCGACCAGGGAGAGCGGCAACCTCCTGGGCTGTTTACATTGACAGTTCCCACCGGCGGCGGAAAAACAACGGCATCTCTGGCTTTTGCCCTGCGCCATGCCAAGACCCACGGGTTAAAAAGGGTCGTCTATGTGATCCCCTACACCAGCATCATCGAGCAGACGGCAGACACTTTCCGCAAGGTCCTGGGAGATGACGCGGTGCTGGAGCATCATTCCAACGTGGACTTCGGCGACGATGAGAGCGGCTCGCCCGACCCGGAAAAGACGCGCAAGAAGCTGGCCGCCGAGAACTGGGACCTGCCGGTGGTGGTGACCACCGCCGTGCAGTTCTTCGAGTCCCTGTTCGCGAACAAGCCGTCCCGGTGCCGGAAGCTCCACAATTTGGCGGACAGCGTCATCATCTTCGACGAGGCCCAGACCATCCCCCTGCCCTACCTGCTGCCCTGCGTCCGGGCCATCGCGGAGCTCACCGTGAACTACGGCGCGTCCTGCGTCCTCTGCACCGCCACCCAGCCCGCCCTGGGGCCCATGTTCACCGACATTGCGCCGGAGCTGGCTCTCCGGGAGATCGCCCCGGAAATTCCCGCCCAGGTTTTCCAGCGGGTGCGCTACGAGCACCTGGGCCAGCTGTCCGACGAGGCCCTGGCCCAACGGCTGGGCGGCCATGAACAAGCCCTGTGCATCGTATCCACCCGCAAACAGGCCCAGGCGGTCTACGACTTGCTGGATCCCGCGGACAGCTTCCACCTGTCCACCCTCATGACGCCGGAGCACCGGCGGGAAGTCCTGGCGGAGATCCGGCGGAGGCTGGACCCCAGACACCCCCGCCCCTGCCGAGTGGTGTCCACCAGTCTCATCGAGGCCGGAGTGGATGTGGACTTCCCCGCCGTCTACCGGGCTGAGGCGGGGCTGGACTCCATCGTCCAGGCCGCCGGACGGTGCAACCGAGAGGGAAAGCGTCCCC
Organism: uncultured Oscillospiraceae bacterium; assembly: GCA_947599925.1. Taxonomy (GTDB): domain Bacteria; phylum Bacillota; class Clostridia; order Oscillospirales; family Oscillospiraceae; genus MGBC124762. Next base: position 166,256 of record CANQFT010000002.1, read on the forward strand.
TGGACGAGAGCCGCGTCTACATCTTCCAGCCCGACAGCAAATACATCGCCACCCTGCCCTATTCTATCCTGCGGCCCATAGATGTTATGCACTCCGTCATCCGGGACTGCCCCGCCCTGGACGCGCCGGAGGCCATCGAGCGCTATTTCACCGGTCTACATCTGTTTACCGGAGAGGGACTCGACAGCAAACAGATCGTCTCCTTGTTCGAGGCAGGGATGCAGGATCCGTACCATCCCTCTTTCCCCTTTGCCGAGGCAGCTCAGGCGTTCCATCTCATCGATCGGAACACCCGCGCCGTCCTCATTCCCCGCACGGAGGAGGCCAGGGCGCTGGCCGCCCGCCTGCGGCGCGGCGAGCGCAGCCGGGCCCTGCTCCGCAAGGCCGGGCAGTTCTCGGTGAACGTGTACGAGGACCACTTCGATGCCCTCAATGCAAAAGGCGCCCTGGATATTCTGGAGCCGGACCTGGCTGTGTTGACCGACCCGTCTCTGTACAGCGAAACCACCGGCCTTGAACTGTTGGCCGACGACGGGGTGGGAATCTTCCTGTAAACAGCCGTGGGGCAGATGCCCCAGCATCTGCCCCGCGACCAGTTCGCCATACTGTCAATCTCTCAATTTCAACCCACATTCCCAACGGGAACGACCGTAACGATGTTACTATATCTGTTTCTCATCAAAAAATCAAGAAAATTTTGGCATAGCCTGTTGACAAGCAGCGAAGAATATGTTATACTTTCAATGTCTCATAAATTTGAAAGAGGTGAGCGAATTGTGAGCCAAGGGATCCAAGTGGAGGTGTGGGGGGACTATGCGCTTATCACGCGTCCGGAGCTCAAAGTGGAGCGGGTCAGCTACGATGTGATGACCCCCTCCGCCGCACGGGGGCTGATCGAGGCAATCTACTGGCACCCCGGCCTGCGGTGGCACATCGACCGCATCCACGTGATGAACCCCATCGCCTTCACCAACATCCGGCGCAACGAGGTCAAAGACAAGGTTTTGGCCTCCAACGTGCGCTCTGTGATGACCGGCGGGGACAGGCCTTTGGCCATCTACACCGGCGAGAGCATCCAACAGCGGGCCTCCATGGTGCTGACCGATGTGCGGTATGTGATCGACGCGCACTTCACCATGACCGACAAGGCCGCGCCCACGGACAACGAGGGCAAGTTCATCGACATCGCCCGGCGGCGGCTGGCGAGGGGACAGTGTTATCACCAGCCCTGCTTCGGCTGCCGGGAGTTCCCCGCCCACTTCCGGGCATGGCCCGGCGGGCCGGTGCCCACCATTCCGGAGACCCGCTCCCTGGGGCTGATGCTCTACGACATGGACTACTCCGACCCCCGGAACATCCAGCCCATGTTCTTCATGGCGGAATTGACAAACGGCGTGCTGGAGGTGGCGGGAAAGGAGGCGCTGCGATGATCTTACAGGCTTTGTGCGGCTATTATGACGCCCTTGCCCGACGGGGCCAGGTCACGCCTCCCGGCTGGAGCGTGGCCAAGGTGTCTTTCGCCCTGAACATCGACGAGCAGGGGGAACTTCGCGAGGTCATCCCGCTGAAAATCACACCGGAGGGAAGCAAAAAGGAGGTCCCCCAGTCCCTCCAGGTGCCGGAGCAGGTCAAAAAGACCTCCGGCGTATCCGCAAACTTCCTGTGCGAGAACAGCGCCTACTTTTTGGGCGTGGACAACAAGGGAAAGCCCGACAGAACGCTGCAATGCTTCGAGGCGGCCAAGGAGCTGCACCAGTCGCTCCTGGCTCCGGTGGACAGCCCCGCGGCCCGGTCAATACTCGCCTTTTTTGACGGGTGGCGGCCAGAGGAGGCGGCGGAGCACCCGGCCCTTCGCCTCTGTCTGGACGAGATCCTGAAGGGCGCAAACCTGGTTTTCTCGGTAAACGGCCTGTACGCCCAGGAGGACCCCGCCATCCAGGCCGCATGGCGGGACCACCGCGCCGCCCAGTCCGCCGACGCGGCATCCGGCCGGTGCCTGGTGACGGGGGAACTCGGCCCCATCGCCCGGCTCCACCCCGCCATCAAGGGCGTTCGGGACGCCCAGTCCACCGGTGCGTCCCTGGTGTCCTTCAACGCCTCAGCCTTTGAGTCCTACGGCCACGAGATGGCTGACGAGACCGGACAGGGGCTCAACTCCCCCGTCTCCGAGGAGGCCGCCTTCCGGTACGGCGCGGCGCTGAACCGGCTCATCGCCGACAGGTCCCACCTCCAGTACATCGGGGACACCGCCGTGGTCTACTGGGCGGAGGACGCCGAGCCGCTGTATCAGGATGTGTTCAGCTGCGCCACACTCGGCGGCACATCGGAGGTCATCACCGATCTGGACCTGCAGGACGCGGTGAAAAAGCTGGCCCGCGGCGACCCGGTGGACGTGAACGGCGTTCCGCTCCACCCAGACAACCGGTTCTATGTGCTGGGCCTGGCTCCCAACGCCGCGCGGCTCAGCGTGCGGTTCTTCCTGCGGGACACATTCGGCCAGATGCTGGCCAATGTGCAGGCCCACTATGACCGGCTCTCTATCGTCAGGCCCGCCTATGAGACAAACGGGGCCCTGCCCCTGTGGAGACTGCTGGGGGAGACGGTCAACCCCAACAGCCGGGACAAAAAGGCGTCCCCACCTATGGCGGGCGCGGTGGTCCGGGCCATCCTGTCCGGCGGGCCCTACCCCGTCTCCCTGCTGGAACAGACCATGCTGCGCATCCGGGCGGAGCAAAACGTCACCTATGGCCGGGCGGCCATTTTGAAAGCGGTCTTTCTGAAAAACAGAGAATTCAATGTGCCAGAGGAGGTATTACGCGTGGAACTCAACGACCAGAGCAACCATCTTCCCTATGTGCTGGGGCGGCTGTTCGCCGTGTTGGAGCGGGTCCAGTCCGCCGCCAATCCCGGCCTCAACGCCACCATCAAGGACAAGTATTTCAACAGCGCCTGCGCCACCCCCGCCACCATCTTCCCCCTGCTGACCAAGCTGTCCCAGAGCCATCTGCGCAAGCTGGAGGGCGGGCTGAAAACCTATTATGAGAAGTTGATCGGCGATTTGGAAAACCGCATCCACGAGACCCTGCCCGTCCGTCTCTCCCTGGCCGACCAGGGAACGTTCCACCTGGGCTACTACCATCAGGTACAGAAATTCTATGAGAAGAAGGACAAAGGAGGAAACGAAAATGTCTGAACCCATCAAGAACCGTTACGAGTTCGTCATCCTGTTCGATGTGGAGAACGGCAATCCCAACGGCGACCCCGACGCGGGCAATATGCCCCGTGTGGACCCGGAGACCGGCTACGGCCTGGTCACAGACGTGTGCCTGAAGCGGAAGATCCGCGACTATGTGGAGACGGTCAAGGAGGACGCGGCGGGCTGGCGGATCTACATCAAGGACGGCGTGCCCCTGAACCGCTCCGATGCGGAGGCGTTCGCCCACTGGAACATCGATGAGAAGACCGTCAAGGAGGCCAAAAAGAAGGACGACACGCTGGACGAGAAGGTCCGGGATTTCATGTGCCAGAACTTTTTTGACATCCGTACCTTCGGCGCCGTCATGACCACTTTCGTGAAGAACAACCTCAACTGCGGCCAGATCCGGGGACCGGTGCAGCTGGGCTTCGCCCGGAGCGTGGATCCCATCGTGCCCCAGGAGGTCACCATCACCCGCGTGGCCATCACCACCGAGGCCGACGCGGAGAAAAAGGGCACCGAGATGGGGCGGAAGTACATCGTCCCCTATGCCCTCTACCGCTGCGAGGGCTATGTCTCGGCCAACCTGGCCCGGAAGGTCACCGGCTTTTCCGAGGACGACCTGGCGCTGCTGTGGGATGCCATCCAGAATATGTTCGAGTATGACCGCTCCGCCGCAAGGGGCAAGATGGCCGTTCGGGAACTCATCGTATTCAAGCACGACTCCGAGCTGGGCTGCGCCCCCGCCTGGAAGCTGTTCGACGCCGTCTCCGTCACCCGGAAGGCGGACGTCATCAGCCCCAGGGCCTACGGCGATTATACCGTCGCCGTGGACGAGGCGGCCCTGCCCGCCGGCGTCACCTGCACCCGCAAGGGGTGAGCGCCTTGCCGGAGGAGGACTACCTCGCCCTGTCCGGATTACAGCACTTCGCCTTCTGCCGCCGCCAGTGGGCCCTGATCCACATCGAGCGGCAGTGGGCGGAAAATCTCCGCACCGTGGAGGGGGACCTGCTCCACCGGCGGGCCCACGACGAACAGCAGACCGAGAGCCGCGGCGACGTTTTGATCGTCCGCGGCCTTCGGGTCATCTCCCGCCGTCTCCAGGTCCAAGGGGTGTGCGACGTGGTGGAGTTCCGCCGGGACCCCGCCGGGGTGTCCCTGGCGGGACGGGAGGGGACGTGGCAGCCCTATCCCGTGGAGTACAAGCGGGGCAAACCAAAGGCCTTTGACGCCGACGAGCTCCAGCTCTGCGCCCAGGCCATGTGCCTGGAGGAGATGCTGCTGTGTTCCATTCCAGAGGGCAGCCTGTTCTACGGCGAGCCCCGGCGGCGCACCAGGGTGATGCTGGACGCGGCCCTGCGGGAGCGGGTGGAGGCGCTGGCGGCGGAGATGCGCGCCCTCTACCTCCGGGGGCACACCCCCAGGGCCAAGCCCGGCAAGGGCTGCGCCGCCTGCTCGCTGAAGGAACTGTGCCTGCCCCAGCTGGCGAAAAGCCAGTCCCCCGCCGCCTGGCTCCGCGCCCACCTGCCCGGAAAGGAGGACGAGCCGTGAGGAAATTTCTCAACACCCTGTTCGTCCTCAGCGAGAACAGCTATCTGGCCCTGGAGGGCGAGACGGTGGTGGTGCTCGCTGAGGAGGAGAAGCGGGGCCAGTTCCCCCTCCACACCCTGGAGAACATCCTCTGCTTCTCCTACAAAGGGGCCAGTCCCGCCCTGATGGGCAAGTGCGCCCGTGAGGGTGTGAACCTGTGCTTTCTGACCCCACGGGGACGGTTCCTGGCCAGAGTCTGCGGGGAAAATCCGGGCAACGTCCTGCTCCGCCGGACCCAGTACCGTGCGGCGGACGACCCCGCCCAGAGCTGCCGCGTCGCCCGGTGCTTCCTCTTTGGCAAGGTCTACAACAGCCGCTGGAGCATCGAGCGCACCCGCCGGGATCACGCCCTGCGTGTGGACGACGAAAAGCTTGGGCGGGCCTCCTCCCTGCTGGCGGACAGCTTGCCCGCCTTTCTGGAGGAGAGCGATCTGGACTCCCTCCGGGGACTGGAGGGCCAGACCGCCGCCGTCTACTTCGACGCCTTTGACGCCCTCATTCTGAACCAGCGGGAGACCTTCTCTTTCACCGGTCGCTCCCGCCGTCCGCCTCTGGACCCGGTGAACGCCCTGCTGTCCTTCGCCTACACCCTGCTGGCCAACGCCTGCGCCGGGGCGCTGGAGAGTGTGGGGCTGGACGCCTATGTGGGCTTCCTCCACCGGGACCGGCCCGGACGGACCTCTCTGGCGCTGGACATGATGGAGGAACTGCGCCCCCTGTTCGCCGACCGGTTCGTGCTGACCCTCATCAACAACCGGGTGCTGCGGGAGGAGCACTTCGACCGGCAGCCCGGCGGGGCAGTGTGGCTCAACGACGAGGGCCGGAGGCTCTTTCTCTCCGCGTGGCAGAAGCGGCTGGCGGAGCCCATCACCCATCCGTATCTGAAGGAAAAGCTGGCCTGGGGACTGGCGCCCTATGTTCAGGCCCTGCTGCTGGCCCGGTATCTCCGGGGCGACCTGGATGATTACCCGCCATTTTTGTGGAAGTGAGGCGGTCCTATGCTGGTGCTCATCACCTATGACGTAAATACAGAGGACGCCGCCGGCCGGAAGCGTCTGCGGCAGGTGGCAAAACAGTGTGTCAATTACGGCCAGCGGGTGCAAAATTCTGTGTTCGAGTGCCTGCTGGACCCGGCGCAGTACAAACTGCTCCAGGCCAAATTGCTGGAGATCATCGACCGGGAAAAGGACAGTCTGCGGTTCTATCAGCTTGGGGACAAGTATCAAAATAAGATCGAGCACTTCGGCGCGAAGGCGTCCTACGAGCCGGAGGGGGTGTTGCTGGTATAGCCGGTGCGAGGGGCAAGCGAACAGGGATGTGCCATGCGGTTCGCACCCTCTTCTCCGGCAAAAAAGGGCCGTCAGCCGCGGGAAAGAGCGGCTGGCACGGCCCAAAATCTTCTCAAAGCAACTGTTTTTTCGCAGATCGCACAAAATTGTTTCAAGAATTTTGTACAGGTTTGCTGTCGCGCCCCGTGCGGGCGCGTGGGTTGAAATCAGATCCACCACGGTCAAATAGTAGCCCGTGTAACGTCGCGCCCCGTGCGGGCGCGTGGGTTGAAATTGCCCCGGCGGACTCCAAAAGCGGGTCGGCTCCGTCGCGCCCCGTGCGGGCGCGTGGGTTGAAATCGCGAAGCTGATGCGTCCGGCCTCCTCTGCCTCGGTCGCGCCCCGTGCGGGCGCGTGGGTTGAAATGAGGTCATAGCCCTCGATGTCCAGGTCGGCGATGGTCGCGCCCCGTGCGGGCGCGTGGGTTGAAATCGTACAGAGGAGAGGCGCGGAGCGGCTCCCAGTGTCGCGCCCCGTGCGGGCGCGTGGGTTGAAATTCGATGGCGGGCACCTCAAAATGAAGGAGGAGGTCGCGCCCCGTGCGGGCGCGTGGGTTGAAATCTTGGTCGGCCAGGGTGGTGATGCTCCGGCTCTGTCGCGCCCCGTGCGGGCGCGTGGGTTGAAATTGGCGCATGACCTCAGCAAAGTAATACTGGAACTGCAGTCGCGCCCCGTGCGGGCGCGTGGGTTGAAATAAACCACTTTGAAAAATTAGAACAAACCGTTCCGTCGCGCCCCGTGCGGGCGCGTGGGTTGAAATATATAGGCGCTCGGTCAGCTCCTCCGGTGTGACGCGTCGCGCCCCGTGCGGGCGCGTGGGTTGAAATTTTGTTGCTCTCTGTTAGAGGGGCGCCGAAACAGGTCGCGCCCCGTGCGGGCGCGTGGGTTGAAATTACCCGTGGGGGGTGTGGGTGACGGCTTATGCAGTCGCGCCCCGTGCGGGCGCGTGGGTTGAAATTGGCAGGGTAGCGGCCCGGACTTTGGGTTTGCCGTCGCGCCCCGTGCGGGCGCGTGGGTTGAAATATAGGAATGCACAAAAAAAATGTTTACCTGGGAGTCGCGCCCCGTGCGGGCGCGTGGGTTGAAATGAACGTATCACCGCTGATAGCGTCCATGCACAACGTCGCGCCCCGTGCGGGCGCGTGGGTTGAAATAGCAGGATGTCCTCTCGAGCAAGCACCACGGCAGTCGCGCCCCGTGCGGGCGCGTGGGTTGAAATTGGATTTGCTAGAATAGCATTGTCGGGAGGGCAAGGTCGCGCCCCGTGCGGGCGCGTGGGTTGAAATAAGGTTTTTGTTCACCTTGCACAAAAACAGCTTGGTCGCGCCCCGTGCGGGCGCGTGGGTTGAAATGAGCCCGGCGACCACCACCGCTTGCCGGGCAAGGTCGCGCCCCGTGCGGGCGCGTGGGTTGAAATAGTTAGAAAGGAGGGATATATATGGACTGGCAAACGTCGCGCCCCGTGCGGGCGCGTGGGTTGAAATCTACATCCCCGTTGGGAGCCGCGGGGATTTCACCGGTCGCGCCCCGTGCGGGCGCGTGGGTTGAAATGATGATTTACACCGCCGTGGAAAACGCTATGACTATGTCGCGCCCCGTGCGGGCGCGTGGGTTGAAATATGAGTTCCTGGGGCACACCGATGATCTCCACCTCGTCGCGCCCCGTGCGGGCGCGTGGGTTGAAATGACCTGGGGGCGGAGTGCCAGGACAAGACCTTCGTCGCGCCCCGTGCGGGCGCGGGGATCAGTTACACCCTCAACGCGGACGGGACCACTCTTGTCCCCAGTTTCGTGGACGGGGACGGGGTGAAGCTGGACGATGACGGGATGCCGGAGAACGCTATGTTCTACCTGGACATCCGCAACGGGAAGGCGTACTTCCGCGGGAATATTTACGCGGAGAACGGATACTTTGCCGGTGTAGTCAAGGCCACGGACTTCCTGACGCAAGGCGGCGAGAGTATGCTGACCGGCGGGAAGTTCAACTCGAAGTACCTGGACCTGGGCAAGATCCAGATTGACGGCGAGACCGGGAACATCACCATGACCGGGGACATCAACATGGGCGGCGCCAGCCGGATCGACCTGGGGAGCATCGTGATAGACGGGGCAAATCGGACCATTCGGTTCACCGGCAAGGCCGGGTCGATCCTCTGGGGCGAGAGCGCGCCGGTGAAATACCAGTTTGGTGCGTCCGCGGCGGGGCCGTGGCACGACACGATGGAGGCGGGGGACAAGTACCGGCGGGACAGTCTGGACGGCGGGGCAAGCTGGGGCGAGCCCTATCAGTTCCGAGGGACGGACGGGAGGAACGGAAGTCCAGGGCGGGACGGGACGGTGGACTATTCGGAGGTCAACCGGATCCTGAAGGAGACCTACGGCATCACCACCACCTACATCACCGAGGGGACCATCGGCTCACCGGTCATCCGGGGCGCGGAGATCTACGGGTGCAACATCTACGCCGGGGATGGACAGGGCATGGTCGCCAGCATGATGGGCGACGGGTTCTACATCCACGACGCGGACATCGACACGCCAAAGATCGCGCTGGAAAGCATGAGCAACGGCAATATCCTCCGCCTGGTGTTGGGGGCCGGACCGAGAGGAGACAGTTCAATGTTGGGGCGAGGTCAAATCAATAAAACAAAATCGGGAATGGCAGTTGTATATATTGACGACAATGCAAAACCAAGCGGGTTCGAGTTTCACGACGACGGGAAAATAGTAGTGCGCGGTGATATTGTCAACCTGACGGTCCCAGCGGTATTTGGATAGTTTACTGTGACAACTTATTCATTATAGTGTCCTTAAAAGCGACAACGGTAGCTGGGACCATCACTCCACCTGTGAGCCCGTAGGCACCATAATACTCTACTTGACCTAGGCTACTCCCATCCTGCAAATCGTAAAATCCATATGCAAAGAAGTCCTCTCCGGCATATTTAGCGTCAATCGTGTCAGCGGCGTGCGCGCCAAAAAGCCGCTCGACCCGCTCCTGGCTCATATCTGAAATCAAAGAGAGCAGTCCGGCCTCATCTATACAGATTGCTTCAAAATTGTGTTCATTATCAAAGAAGCTCACTTCCCACATTCCCTTAAACTTCTGATACGCCGCTTCGTCCTGGGCATCCCAATCCCAGTAGACGGAGTTGTAGGGGTTAGAGGAACGGTCCACCCTGTCCCCCATCGAAGGCTGCTTCGCGCCGGGGGCAGGGGCAGGAGGCGCCTTGGGGTCGGTGACGGTGGCCAGGTTGGTCTCGGCGTCGTAGCCCACGGTGAGGCCGTAGGCTTCGGCCAGGGCGCGGAGGGGAGCGTAGGTGGTGCCGTTATAGGCAAAAACGGGGACCTCGGCCCCGGTGACGTCCCTGGGAACGAAGGTCTCGCCGTTGACCTGGATGTTGATGGGGTAGACGTCGATGGTCATGTGGTCGGAGATGGCGAGGGCGGAGATGGCCGCGCCAACGAGCAGGGCGCCCGCGAGGAGACCGGAGAGGAAAGTAGGAAAGCGGCGTTTCATGGGAATTACCTCCTTGAATATGGGATGGATACATTTTACCACTTTTCGGGAGAAAAGACAATGCCCGGAAATTGCGCGATATGTCCGGGTGAGATGGCACGCAAGGAAGGGGGAATAGAAGCGGGTTCAATATTTGGCATTTGCCCAGACCGAGCAGGGCGCCGCCCAGCAGACGGGGCCGCCACAGGAGGCCAGGTACTCCCAGGACGACAAGGAGGACAGGGAGACCCAGCGGAAGCTTGCCGGGAAAGGGTTGCAGAAAGCTGGGCGGCGTGGTATGATAAAGACCACACGGCAGGAATGGCGGCAGATCCAAAGCGCACAGATGCAGAAGTATGCCGGGATGGAGGAGAGCGACATCCCGGAGCAGGACTACGTGTTCGCCCATGATCTTTTCTACGTTATCCGCAACTATGGACTGGATACATTTACCGTAATGAAGCGCCTGGATCCTGCCACCAATCAGCAGGACGTCAACCAAATCATTAGGGGGAAAAAATATGAAGATCACGGACAATTCGGCGTTGACGATTGGGAAATTGATGGGTCGGATCCAAGCGACGGACGCAGACGCCGTAGTCGTGGGCTTGACACTGGAGACGGAGGAGAACGCCCAGGAGTTCTTCACATGGTACAAGAGTCTGACGGAGGACCCGACGCCCCAGGCGTGCTTCGAGAAAGCAGTAGAGATTTGGGAGGCCAACGGCCCGTGGCCGGAGGAGACGAACGGGGAAGCCTGACCGAGCGGGAGACCGGCGGCGGAGAGGAGTTTTCGCGGGAGCCCGATGAAGCCTACGTCCGGGAGCTGCGGGTCGCGCCCTACGCGGGCGCGTGGGTTGAAATTCCGGGGGTGCGGGCGTGTAGACCTTCGCCACCGTCGCGCCCCGTGCGGGCGCGTGGGTTGAAATTTGTTGCTCTCCAGCACCTTGTAGACGGCTATGGTCGCGCCCCGTGCGGGCGCGTGGGTTGAAATAGATGATGGTACAATTAAGTGCTATTCCAACCCGTCGCGCCCCGTGCGGGCGCGGGGGTTGAAATCGGAGCCCTGCACCCCCGCCACCGCGCTGTCCAGTCGCGCCCCGTGCGGGCGCGTGGGTTGAAATAGCCCGCTGTGTACTTACATCAGACTGTCCCCAAGTCGCGCCCCGTGCGGGCGCGTGGGTTGAAATGATTTGTAGGCTATGACTACCGCAAACTCACGTGTCGCGCCCCGTGCGGGCGCGTGGGTTGAAATCCTCATATCGTTCGCGGACTCCGGTATACCGGAGTCGCGCCCCGTGCGGGCGCGTGGGTTGAAATTGGCCGATATGTACGGCGGGATGAATATCTTTGCCGGGACGGACTGGGAGGGGGAGATGGAGGCCCTGGGTCTGCTGGTGGGGCCCATGACCGATGAGCAGATCGTCAAAAGCCAGACCGAGCAGGGCGCCGCCCAGCAGACGGGGCCGCCACAGGAGGCAAGGTACTCCCAGGACGACAAGGAGGACAGGGAGACCCAGCGAAAGCTTGCCGGGAAAGGGTTGCAGAAAGCTGGGCGGCGTGGTATGATAAAGACCACACGGCAGGAATGGCGGCAGATCCAAATCGCCCAGATGCAGAAGTATGCCGGGATGGAGGAGAGCGACATCCCGGAGCGAGATTATGTGTTCGCCCATGATCAGTTCTACCTTATCCGCAACCATGGACTGGGTACATTTGATGTTACACTGCGGCTCGACCCGGCGACAGAACAAATGGCTGTCAATCGAATCATTAGGGGGAATACAAATGAAGATCACGGACAATTCGGCGTTGACGATCGGGAGACTGATGGGCAGGATCAAAGCGACGAACGAGGAAGCCGTGGCCGTGGGCCTGACGCTGGGGACGGAGGAGAACACCCAGGAGTTCTTCGCATGGTACAAGAGTCTGACGGAGGCCCCGACACCGAGGGCGTGCTTCGAGAAAGCAGTAGAGATTTGGGAGGCCAACGGCCCGTGGCCGGAGGAGACGAACGGGGAAGCCTGACCGAGCGGGAGACCGGCGGCGGGGAGGAGTTTTCGCGGGAGCCCGATGAAGCCTACGTCCGGGAGCTGCGGGTCGCGCCCTACGCGGGCGTGGGGGTTGAAATTGGATGGCGACGGCCTGGGCGCTGTCCGAGCGGGCCACGCCTTCTACGGCTGAGCGGCAAAAAGCAAGAGCCATTGGCAGCAGATCTGCTCCCAATGGCTCTTTTTTCGCGCTGTTTCAGCTGGAGGGCAGCTTACTTCAGGCCGTTCTCGTAGGCCTCGATCATCTTCTTGAACGTGTGACCCGTAGGATTTGAGGGGGCTGGAACCCCTGCGGCCACTAGGTTTTCGTCTGGTCGCGGGTCAGGGGGCGTGATGTGTCCCGTGCGGCGCGCGAGCTTCTGGAGGAATTTTTGAGTGCTCTCGCCGGTGAGGATGCGGATGTCCAGACGGAGGGAGCCGTCCTCCTCCGGGGTGACGAAGATCTTGTCGATATACCGATCCACGAACTCCTTGGTGACGATCCCCTGGGCGGCGTCCCGCTGGGCCTCCCGGAGCACCCGGCGGATGGCGTCGATGTGCTGTTTGAACTCCTGGTCGGAGTGTTGGCTCTCCTCCAGCTCGTAGATCTCCCGCTCGGCTTCCGCGATCTCCGCGTCGCAGTCCCGGTTCATGGAGAGGAAGTCCCGGTCGGTGATCTTCCCCTCGATGTTGTAGGTGAGTAGCTTGCCCTTTTTCCGCTGGGCCAGGTCGATCTGCCCCCGCAGGGCCTCGATCCGCGGCCCCACATCCTCCTCCCTCGCCTGGGCGGTGTAGAGCGCCACATACTCCTCCAGGTAGGTCTCCGCGTCCCCCTTTGTCTCGCGGAACACGTCCAGCAGGAGCGGCTTCAGCTCCTCCTCGTAGATGGCGAAGGAGGGGCAGGACTCCGCCCCGTTCTTGATTTTCCCGGAGCAGACCCACTTGCTGTTCTTGCGGCCCAGCCGGTCTACGCTGTCCCGCCGGTAGTAGGCGGCGCCGCAGTGGGTGCAGTAGAGCTTGCCGGTGAGCAGATTGCCGTGGTTGCAGATGCCCTGGCGGGCCTTCACATCCTCGCTGCGCTTCTTCAGGACCTTGTTGGCCTTGTCCCAAAGCTCCTCGGTGACGATGGCGGGGACGATCTGCCCCGTCTCGTCCTTAAACATCACCCACTCCTCCGGAGGGAGGAACTTCTGCTTCTTGGTGAAGAAGTCCATGACCTTGACCTTGTTGCCCACGTAGTAGCCCTTGTATTTGGGGTTGCTGATCATCCCGGACATGGTGGTGTGGGCGATCTTCTTGCCGTTGTGGTTGTGGTAGCCCTTCTCCCAGAACAGCGTCTCGATCTGCTTCATGGAGTACCGCCCGGTGGCGTAGAGCTCAAACAGCTCCCGCACCATGGGGGCCTCCGCCTCGTCGATGATCAGCCGCCCACCGTCCTTGCGGTAGCCAAAGATGCGGCTGTTGCCCAACACCACTCCCTTCTTGATGGCCTGGGCGTGGCCGAACTTCACCCGGCTGGACAGCTTCCGCAGCTCATCTTGGGCGATGCCCGACATGATGGTGAGGCGAAGCTCGCTGTCCTCGTCCAGGGTGTTGATGACGTCGTTCTGAAAGAGGACGCCCACCCCGGCGTTCAACAGCTCCCGGGTGTACTGGATGGAGTCCAGGGTGTTCCGGGCGAACCGGGTGATCTCCTTGGTAATAATGAAGTCGAACTTCCCCGCCTTGCCGTCCTCCACCATGCGGTGGAAGCTCTCCCGCTTCTTCGTGGTGGCGGCGGACAGCCCCTCGTCGATGTACCCCTCCACATAGGTCCAGTGGGGGTTCTTCTTGATGAAGTCGCTGTAATAGCTGATCTGATTTTCCAGGGAGTTGAGTTGCTCGTCCTTCTCGCTGGACACCCGGGCGTAAAAGGTCACCCGCATGGGCAAATCGTAGACCGAGCGCGTCCGCAGTTGCTGCCTGGCAGTGTGAATGTCCATGGCATTTCCTCCAAAAGTTCGTTGTATCATGTTTATATTGATTATATCAAGACGATGCGAAAAGTCAAGACAAACCGGCCCGGACAAGCGATGCAAAAAATGTCGAAAAAAGTAGAATTTTTGCACTCAAATGCAAAAACTTGATTTTTGAACTTGCCTGTGCTATACTCCCCTGTAAGGGAGGGGATGACGATGGCAGAAGATCGGCCGCTCAAGCGGCGGGATCAATATCTCAATAAGCTGATCGCTTTTCAGGATACCGAGCCGGTGAAGGTCGTGACCGGGATCCGCCGGTGCGGAAAGTCCAGCCTGCTTAAGCTGATGGAGGCCCATCTGCGGACCGAGGGCGTCCCGGAGGAGCAGATCCTTGCCATGAATTTTGAGTCTCACGACTTTAAGGACATGACGGCGGATGATTTCTATTCCTATGTGAAAGAGCGGGTCATTCCCGGCCGGCGGATGTATCTCTTTTTTGACGAGGTACAGCGCGTCCCCCGGTGGGAGGACACGGTCAATTCCTTCCGGGTAGACTTCAACTGCGACATCTATATTACCGGCTCCAACGCCTACCTGCTCTCCTCGGAGTATTCCACCTATCTGTCCGGCCGGTGCGTGGAGATCAAGATGCTCCCTCTCTCCTTTCGGGAATTCCTCTATTTCCACGGCTTCCGGCTGGAGGAGAGCAAAAGCGCCCTGGGCGGCACCCGATGGCAGGGAGTAGATGAAGCGGGAACGCGCTACGACCTACGGGATCTGTTTGATGCCTATATGCGCTTTGGCGGTATGCCGGGGATCGCCGACGTGGGGCTTGACCAGGAAAAGGCGCTGGTCCTGCTGGACGGCATCTATTCCACCGTCATTGTCCGGGATATTCTGGAACGGGAGAACCGCCGGGGACAGAAACGGATCACCGACCCTCTGCTCCTTCGGAAAATCGTCCTCTTTCTGGCGGATAACATCGGGAACAATGTCTCGGTGTCCTCCATCGGGAATACCTTGGTCAACGAGGGGCTCCTGGAGCACGGAGGCCGAAAAAACGCCCCCAGCGCCCACACGGTCCAGGCCTATGTGAACGCCTTGTTGGAGGCATTTTTCTTCTACGACATCCGGCGCTTTGACATCAAGGGGAAGGAGTATCTCCGCACCCTTGGCAAATACTATATCGTGGATATTGGCCTGCGTAATTACCTGCTGGGTTTTCGTGACCGGGACAGCGGCCACGCCTTGGAAAATGTGGTCTACTTTGAACTGCTGCGCCGGGGCTATGACGTGGCCATCGGCAAGGTGGACAACTCCGAGGTGGATTTTATCGCCACCAGGGCGGAGGGCAAGCTCTATGTTCAGGTGACCGAGTCCATGCTGGGAGAGGATACCCGCCGCCGGGAGCTGGCCCCCCTGCAAAAAATCGGCGACAACTACGAGAAGATCATCCTGTCTCTGGACAGAGGCTTAGAGGAGTCCTACGAGGGGATCCGGGTCCTCTCCCTCGTGGACTGGCTTCTGCGGGAGTAAGCAAAAAGGCGGGGGGAGCCGCAAGTGCGACTCCCCCCGCCTGTCCCTCTCACAACATCCCGCGCCTGTCGATCGCCAGTCGCATCCTGCGCCACTCCTTCTCGGTAATGACGCCTCGCTTCCGTAGGTAGTCGTTATAATAATGCAGCCAAACCTCCCGGGCAAGACGCTCCGGCGCAGGCTTGGCTGTTTCCGCTTTTGGCAAAGGCATTCCCTCCTTTGCTGTAGTTATTCCCAGTTTTCCGGGTCCATAGTCAATAAGGCATCCCCCCTTACATGATCTGCCGGTTGTAAACGACTTCCTCATGGTCGTCCGGCCTGTGGCCTTGGGCGATTTTCTTGGATCGTTCTTTGGCGAGGGTTTTGCGGTCGCTGTGGCCGGTCACGGGAGCAGGACCAGGAGCGGCTTCAGCAGATCGTTCCAGACGGTGACCGAGGCGTATAAGAGGATCCCCGACACCGCTAAGACCATCAGCGTGAGGGCTGCTCCTTTGCGTGTGACCGTGGGCAGCTCCGGCAGATGGATCCTGGGCAGACGCAAACGCCGCCGCTCTTTCTTGCTCCCAGCCTGTTCGATACTCGCCTGTATCCTGGAGAGCTGTCTCGTCATCTCCGCCGCCTGTTCCTTCGTGGCATAGATGATCGGCGTTGACAGGATTTGTTCCAGCAGGTGGTTCTGCGCCGCTGTCGCACGGTACAGGGCGTTGAGCTTGCTCAGTAACTCCGCCCACTGTTCCTCTGTCGGACAGGCCGCCAGGGACGGCGGCTCTGTGGGCAAGTTCCTCCGCTTCAACTCCTCGTTGGATAATTTGTTCTCGGATGCGGAACTCACGTTCCATGACCTCCTTTCGGTATTTGTTCTCGTGCAGTCGGTCGTCCCGGCACTTTTTTCCCTTGGGCGTGGTGTAGGTGATGTGCTTCCGCGCGTCCTCCCACCGCACCTGGTAGCCCCGCCGCTCCATCTCTCGGAGGAACTCGGCCCGTGTTCTGGCCGTCCTCATGCACAGGTCGATGGTATTGATGAGCCGAAACTTCCAACTCTCGCCACGGACCGCAGAGCGGTATTCGCCGGGACGCATCTTCTTTTCCTGGGCGTACTTCTTGGGTGGCTCCAGCACCGTCAGGCCGTGGGCGGCGCAGATCTCGTCGCTGATCTGCCGTTGCCGCGGGAGGTCTGCGGCGTTCTGGTGGAGCTTGCGGCCTGTGGCGTAGCTCACGCTGTTGACGATGAGGTGGCTGTGGAGGTGGTCGGCGTCCACATGAGTGGCGACCACCACCTCGAAGTCGGGGAACAGACGCCGGGCCAGTTCCAGCCCGATGGCGTGGACTTCCTCCGAGGTCACGTCCTCCTCCGGGTGAAAGGACTGGACGAACTGGTAGAACATTCTGCCGTCGGTTTTGTTGTGCCGCCGCTTGGTGGTTATCATCTCGTCATAGGCAGACTGGGCCACGCAGTTCCAGCCGGTGACCAGCCGGCGGCCCTCCCACAGGGTCTTGCCCTTTCGCTTAATGTAGTTCAGGACGCCGCGCATAGCCCCGCCGGACTGTGTGGCGTTTTTGATCGCGGTGAAGGTCGCCATCTACGTCACCGCCTTAGTGATCTGACCGACCTGCTCACAGAGTTTGGCGTAGCCCTCCACCAAGTCATCCCCGCGGAGGACTTTGAGCTTGCCCATGTTGGCCAGGGTGGTGAGCTGGTTCAGGCTGCGGCCCTGGGCCTTTAGCTCATGGAGCACCGCGTCCAGGCCATCCACTCGGACGATTTGTTTGCCCAGGCCGCAGATGCAGAGGTACATGGTGAGGGTCATCCGCGCGGCGGCGGCCATCTCCCGGAGCGTCTCTTTGGTGCGGGGCGGCATCCGCAGGGTGACGATAGCGGTCTTGATTTTTGCTCTTGGCATATTTCTTCCTCCTGTTCTGTTCTCCCCCCCCGCAGGGGCTGGGGCACGGGGCAGCGCCCCGAAACTGCCTCGGCGTATAGCCAGAGGCTATGCTTGCCCTCGTCAGAAGAAACCCGCTCCATTCCGTTTCCGCCTTGCGGCGAAAACTCCATATCCGCGAGTTCCTTCTTCCTCTCCCCACAAAGCCTCACGGCTTTGCGGGGGCCCCGTTGGAGCTTTTCTAAAGGGGGCAACCGGGCAAGGCCTTTAAGACATTACCCCCTTACCCTCTTGCGGCAGCCGCGCGTACCAGCGGTCGCCCTGGCGAAAGGCCGTCACGCCCAGGTTCTGCTTGGCGAGTTTCAGCGTCCGCTCCGAGACGCCCAGGGCGGAGGAGCGGGACAGCAGCTCCTCGGAGGGGATCGGTCCGCCCTCCAGCGCGTCCCGCAGCAGTATCTCCGCCTGCCTTGTTTTGGAGAGGGAGCCGTCCCTGCCGGACAGCAACTCGTCCGCGCTGGTGTCACAGAAGCCGTCCCAGGCGAAGCCGCGGTCGGGAGTGAGACGGAACAGGATGGAGGGGCCCTCCGGAGCGAGACTGCTCTTGTCGTGAACGACCACGCGCCGCTCCGGGTCGTCTCTGGAGCGGCCCACCAGAAGAACGCTCCGGGCCGCCGCCCGGAAGTCGATGGAGCCAAGCCCACGGTACGCGGACTTGGCTCCCTGCATTTTGTTCATGTGTCCGATGAGGATGACGGCGCAGCCGGTGGCCTCCGCCATCTGTCCCAACCGCTTGAAGATGGGCCGCACCTCGTTGGCCCGGTGCATATCCACCCCATCGCCCAGATACGCCTGGAGCGGGTCCAGGACGACGAGGCCAGCGCCTGTTTCGCGGATAGCCCGCTCCAGCCGCCGGTCGCCCATGGTCAGCCCCTTTTCGCTCTCGTCGATGACCAGCACCCTGCCGCAGTCGGCACCGAGCGCGGCGAGCCGGGGCTTGATGGTGTCGGCCAGCCCGTCCTCCGCCGTCTGGTAGATGACGTTCCCGGGCGGCAGGGGAGCGCCGCCGCCCGGCATGGGTCGCCCCGTGGTGAGCAGGGCGACCACCGCCAGGGCGAAGGTGGTCTTGCCCTCGCCGGGGTCCCCCTGGACCATGGTGATCTTCCCCCGGGGGAGGTAGGGATACCACAGCCAGCGGACCTCCTCCGCCTGGATGTCCCCCATGGAGATCAGTTTTAGTTCGTGCTTCATGTCTTGTCCCTCCAAATTTCAAGATGAGGTTTTACCCTCTCACTTGAACTTTCTCTCATTTGGTATAAAATGAGAGTGTCGCAAGACAGAGGAAAAATAGTCACGGGACAGGGGGACACGAGTATGCCCATGGGCACATTTCAAAACAACAATCTGCTCCACCTGACGGTGGACACCTGGCAGGACGAGGTGTTTTTCAACGGCGTTTCCTATCCCGCCGGGTACTTTGCCGCACAGGTGCTGAACACGGAGCTTGAGACCATGCGCTCGCTCGTTGAGAAGGCCGGGGCGATCTCCTATCTGGCCGAGGCGTTTGGCAAGGCGGACCGCGAAAATTTTAGCGCCCTGCTGCCCCAGGCCCGGAGCCAGATCGCCGCTCTGCTGGACGACCTCTGGCACTTTCCGCCCTACTCTCTCCTGGACAGGGAGGCGGAGGACGAGGTGCTCGGGACGATCTTCCACGAGAAGGCCCTGGATCAGCTGATGGACAGCGCGGCGGAGGCGCGGCGGTTTTTCTTCCGCTACCTCACCGCCTGCTTCAGTATTCCGCTGGGCATTTTCCACTACGGCTGGGCCTGCGATTACTTCGTCAGCCACTACCTGACCAGACTAAAAAAGCGGAAGGAGGACAGCTTTGCCGTGGCCGCCCACGACTGCTTCAACAGCCAGGATTTTTGGGAGGAGATGGCGGGTCTGCCTCTGGCGGACCTGGAAACCTTCACCGTCTCGCCCCGGCTGTTCTCCACCTATGTGTTCGCGCGGCATCCGAAGCGGGAGCGGGACTTGCTATTTGTGAGCCGCGGCCGCTTTGAGACCGCCATCGAGTTTTATTGCTTTGACCTCCTCAATGGGCTTCACCACGGCCACGCGCCCAGCCGGTGCCTGAACTGCGGGAGGTTTTTCCTCACCGTCAACGGCCACAGGCCGAAGTATTGCGACGGCAGGGACCCGGAGCGCCCGGAGTTGACCTGCCGGGAGAAGGGGGCCCTGCGCCACCTGAGTGAGAGCAACGAGGAGCACCCGATCTACCAGCTTTTCCGCACCAGGACCAACACCATCCGCAAGCACGAGCAGAGGGGGAAGATCTCCCACGAGGTGCGGGAGGCGGCGATCCTCCAGGCGGGAAAATACCGGGACCGGGCACTGCTGGACAAGCGGTACGCCCAGGAGCGATACGCGAAGGACATGGAGACGGGCCACCTCTACGCGGTGGTCCGGAAGAGGCCGTAAGGAGGTGGCGGCGGATGCCCAGGAGCAACGAGGAATTGGCGGCGGCCCTTCAGCGGGGCGACCGGGATGCGTCCGCGGAACTTCTCGCCCAGAATCAGGGCTTATTGACCCGGTGGGCCGGGGCGATCCAAGCGCGATACGGTCTTTCCAATCTGCTGGACGACCTGGTGCAGGAGGGGAGCATCGCCCTACTGCAAGCGGCCGCCAGATTTGACGCAGGGCGGAATGTGAAGCTGATGAGCTTCGCGGGTCACGCCGTCCGGCAGGCCATGGGGAACTGCGCGGCAAGCCTGGGGACCGTTGTATCCGTGCCGGTTTCCCGGCTTCGGCAGATTCGGGCGGCGCGGTATTGGGCCGCACGGGCGCCCGCGGAGTGGAGCCGGGAACAGGCGGAAGCCCTGGCGGCGGCGAAGTTGGGCCTCTCTCCCTCTGTGGTCCGCGCGCTGTTGGCCCAGGGGGAGGCGCTGCTCACATACGCGCCGCTGGAGGAACAAAAAAAGACGCCCTCCGAGTACGGCGACCCGGAGAGCGTCTACGAAAAGCGGCTGTTGTCTGAGCATATCGCCTGGCTGGTCGAGACCGTGCTGACAGTCAGGGAGCAGACCCTGGTGCGGCACTATTTCGGCCTGGGAGCGGATACGGCGGGCGGTATGACCTTGGAGGAGCTGGCCCTCCACCTGAACTACAACGGCCCCAGCGGAGCCCAAAAAGCCCTGACCACCGCCCTCCGCAAACTGCGCCAACACTTCGACAGCGGCACCTGGGGCAAATGGAACGCCGCAAAGCGGCTGGTGGAGTGGCAAAAGAAACATTGAGAGCCGCGGAAAGTTAACCAGGAAAAATGTTGAATTTTACAGCTAGTTCCACTATAATAATGTAAAATATAATGGTACTGTTCGACTGCTGAGGGGAGATATTTACATGGCTAAAGAGACTTCGACCGCACAAATCGGTTTTGAAAAGCAAATCTGGGACGCCGCCTGCGTGTTGCGGGGCAACATGGATGCTTCCGAATATAAAACTGTCGTATTAGGCCTGATTTTTCTAAAGTATATCTCGGATCGTTTTGAGGAGAAATATCAGGCATTGGTAGATGAAGGCGATGGTTTCGAGGAGGATGTGGACGAGTACACCTCCGAGGGTATTTTCTTTGTCCCCGCAAATGCTCGGTGGAAAGTGATTGCCGAGGCTGCCCATACGCCCGAGATCGGCACCGTCATAGACGATGCCATGCGGAGCATTGAAAAGGAAAACAAGCGCCTGAAGGATATTCTCCCTAAGAACTTTGCCCGACCCGAACTGGACAAACGGCGACTGGGTGAAGTTGTGGATCTGTTCACCAATGTTCAAATGATTGAGCACGGAAATGAAAAGGATATTTTGGGCCGCACTTATGAGTACTGTCTATCCAAATTTGCCGAGCAAGAGGGAAAACTGGCTGGCGAATTCTATACTCCCTCCTGTGTGGTCCGCACCCTGGTTTCTGTTCTACAGCCCTACCGTGGACGGGTCTATGATCCTTGCTGCGGAAGCGGTGGTATGTTTGTCCAATCCGCCAAGTTTGTTGAGAGCCACGCCGGAAATATCAACGACATTTCAGTTTATGGTCAGGACTCCAACCCCACTACCTGGAAGATGGCACAGATGAATCTTGCCATTCGGGGAATTGACGCGGATCTGGGGCACTATAACGCTGATACTTTTTTTAATGATTGTCACCCCACTCTGCGAGCAGATTTCATCTTGGCAAATCCTCCATTCAATCTCTCGGATTGGGGTGCGGATAAGTTGGCGGATGATGTCCGCTGGCAGTATGGGTTGCCCCCAGCCGGAAACGCTAACTTTGCCTGGCTTCAACACATGATTTACCATTTGGCCCCTGCCGGACGTATCGGCATGGTGTTGGCCAATGGTTCGCTTTCGTCCCAGTCTGGCGGCGAGGGTGAGATCCGCAGAAACATCATCAACGCCGATTTGGTCGACTGTATCGTCGCTATGCCCACACAGCTTTTCTATACGACGCAGATCCCGGTTTCGCTGTGGTTCCTCTCCAAAGACAAGAAGCAAGCAGGAAAAACTTTGTTCATTGACGCCCGGAAGATGGGAACCATGGTCACCCGAAAGTTGCGAGAGCTGACGGATGAGGATATTCAAAAGATTGCGGATACCTACAATGCCTTTGCGGATGGAGCGCTGGAAAATGTGAAAGGCTTTTGTGCTGTTGTTTCCACAGAGGAGATCGCCAAGCAGGACTATATTCTCACTCCAGGCCGGTATGTTGGGGTTGAGGAGCAGGAGGACGATGGAGAGCCGTTTGAAGAGAAAATGGCAAGGCTGACATCAGAACTGGCCGATATGTTTAAAAAGTCCCATGAACTGGAGGACGAGATCAGGCGAAAGTTGGGGGCGATTGGATATGAAATTTGAAACAATGAAAATTGCTGACCTGGTTTCCGAAATATCAATGGGACCGTTCGGATCAAATATCAAGGTTGAATGCTTTGTTGGAGAAGGAATCCCTGTATTAAACGGCAGCAATTTGGACGGCTTTACACTTAAAGAGGATTCTTTCCGATATGTAACAAAGGAAAAGGCTGACTCCCTTGGCAAGGCAAATGCACATAGAGGCGATGTAGTCATTACCCATCGAGGAACCTTAGGACAAATTGTATTTATCCCACAGGATTCTCTTCATGATAGGTATGTGATTTCGCAGAGCCAATTTCGCGTGAAATGTAATGAGAAAATCTTGCCGGAATATCTTGTTTATTATTTTCATACACGCATCGGACAGCATAAACTGCTTTCCAATGCATCGCAAGTGGGAGTTCCTGCTTTGGCAAGAGCATCCACCACTTTTCAGGCAATAGAAATCGGAGTACCAGATTTGGAGAACCAAAGAAAAATTGTCAGATTGCTGGAAACAATCCGACAGAAAGTTAAGGTAAACAATGCGATAAACGATAATTTAGCGGCTTAGAGGTCGAGATTGGAAATGTCCAGTTCGCCGGACATCAACTTAGGCAAGA
>CANQFT010000003.1 GCA_947599925.1 uncultured Oscillospiraceae bacterium
GGCGTTTTCGTTCCCCTTGGTACGCTCATATCGTGGCGATACTTCGCCGGAGAACATATCCCTTTCAGACGGTCATGTGGTTTTCAAAGTGCATTGTCTGTTGACATGACCATTGTAGCGAAAAAACACGCTCTTTCCCGTATGTCCAAGAGGTTGGAAATCCGGCGAAAAATCAAAAATTTCCACGCTTATGGACAGGAACGTGGTATAATGGGATAGGCGCACAAAGGGGGGTATAAAAAGATGTATGTGAAGCTATCTATTCCAGAAAAACTGAAAGATTTGAGGGTGGAACGCCATCTGACGCTTGAACAGCTTGCGACAGAAACCGGCTTGTCCAAATCCGCCCTTGGCAAATATGAAACGGACGATTACAAAGACATCAGCCCTTTCGCCATAGCAACACTGGCGGACTTCTATGGTGTATCAACTGACTACCTGATGGGTCGGACAGAAACAAAAAATCACCCAAACACAGCCCTGCACGAACTGCATTTGAGTGATGACATGATCGACGTATTAAAAAGCGGGAAACTGAACAACCGGCTGCTCTGCGAGATGGTAACGCATGAGAACTTCCGCCGGTTCCTTGTGGATGCGGAGATTTACATAGACCGCATAGCCGATATGCGGATCAACGATATGAACACCGTTCTCGCTACCGTGAGAAAACAATTATTAGAAAAAGATGGAGCAGACGAGAACAAGTTAGATGTGAGGACATTGGAAGTCGCACAGATTCAGGAAACAGACTATTTCAGCCACATTGCCGCTGAAGATATGTCAGTGATCTTGAAAGACATTCGAGAAAAGCATAAGTCAGACACTACAACAGCCGACGAAGATTCCCATGTAGCAGAGGTGCAAAAACAGCTCCAAGAGGCTATGAGCTTTGAGGGAAGTCCTCAAGAAAAACAGGCTCGTATTTTCTGCAACCAGCTTGGAATCCCCTATGATACACTGACAAAGGAAGAATTTGTTACACTGATCGGGATTTTGAAAAAGTCGAAGCACATGAAAAGCGGGATTAGTCAACGCGGAAAGCCCAGTAAATCTCATTTGCCTTTCAAAAATAAATGAACCTCGCACTATCTAATTACCGCTTACAGCAGATATTTAGCTGAGAAAGGAAATATAATGACAGAAACGATTTATGGGTCAATATGGTACAAAGAAAATTCGTATCCTTTTTTTCTTGAGGGACGCAGAGCAATTATCGTTGGAGAAGCGTTTAAGTACTATGAAGTTTTTCAAGATGCTGATGAGGAAGAATCTATTTTCGGAGTCACGTCAGATAACAGGCAGATTTTGTTTTTACAATGTAAATTTTTCAGGTCATTATTCCAGCAATGGTTTTCGTCCATAGGATATATTTTGTCCCGTGGAAATACTGGCGAAACATATGATTTTACTTTTGACAGAATATCCTTTTATTCGGAAGCAATAAACTCGTTTTATCCTCCTCAAATGGCAATGAAAACTGATTTTGATCTAAATAATTGGAACGGCAGGATGACAATAGAATTAAGACCTTTTGAAGATACGGCAGTTTCTTTTGAATATGAAGATTGCAAGTGTAACCTTAACATTACTCGTTATGTAAATGCACAGAATGGAAAATCAGAGATTGGCAATATCAATTCTGCCTTTGATTTTGAGTTTAATTCGGCTCAGCATTACAATAACTTTTCGCGTTACTGGCTTGCTTTGTTTGATTTTCTATCATTTGTTAATTATGGAAGAGATATTAATTTTGAAAAAATCTATTTATTCAAGAAAATGGAGAATGGCAAATACGAACGTTGTGCTACTGTAAAAATCTTTTCTGACGGACGTGAATATATTTATAGACCGCAAATTCACGCAATAACTACTGAGGACATCCCTTTAAATAATCTTGGATCGGTATTTTCTAAGATTGCGTCACTTCGTGAAAACGACAAAAGATTTGGTTACTATTTTCCAAAAAACTATAAAGAGGAATTTCGAATCGACGCTACTCAATGGCTTATTAAAGCAATGACCTTTGAAGGACTGTTCAAAAAATGCTATCCTGATTTTAAGCAGAACGCAAAAGAACAATTTCGAAATGCAAAATCAGTTGCCTTAAAGAAATTAAATGAAATTGATCAAAGTCAAATGAGCAGGGCTGAGCGTAAATATTTTGGAGATTGTCAAAAGCAAATTGAACGTTACGAGGGTATTTTAGAAGAAATGCTTAATTATATTGTAAAGAAATATAAATTTGAATTTGAGGATATTATAAGCTACAATCTAAGAAACTATAGTGTGGATTTTGGAGAATACGGAGAAATATACAGCAATTATAGAAATAGACTCGCCCACGGAGATATAGAATCTGTGGGCGACAAAGAAGTGGCCGTTTTTAAGATTCTTCAAGCAGCAATTTACTTTTTACTTCTTGAAGGAACGGGTCTTGATAGTAATGCTCTGCGCGGAATTGTGAAAAAATTGTTCTTATAACGAGGAAAGGACACTATCCCAGTAAAAGCTGATATAGTGTCCTTTCCTGTTTCCAATCCTGTCTGACAGATGCCATAATCAAATTTTGTTTCAAAACTTTCTTACGGACACCTAGCAAAGCCCAGCGGATTTTTCCCGAACGCAGCGAAGCCGGGCGTCGCGAACAGGCGAGGCGTGACATCTCGGCCCGCAAACGTGCGACCCGGCCACCTCGGTGGCCGGGTCGTGCGCTGCGGCGGGCCGCGAAAAAACTGTCAAAGGTCCTGGCGCCCGCGGGCGCCAGGACCTTTGACAATTAAAGTAGCATATTCATCTCTAAAATCTCCTGCACCCGCTGGGCCCGCTTGTCCCAGCCGGCTTCCTCACCCAGCGCCCGGCGGCGGTTTTTGAGCCAGGCGGAGTCCTCCCGGATGGCCTGTTCGCAACAGGCCACAAAGCCGTGCAGGTCCGGGGACTGGTAGGCCACGCCCGGCGGAAAGTCCTCCATCTGGCCGGGGTAGCTGTGCCGGACCAGGGGCTTGCCGGAGGCCAGGTACTCAAACACCCGGCCGGGGCACACGTCGCTGGCCACACCCTGGCGCCGCAGGTCCATGCACACATCGAACTGCCGGATGTAGTCGGGCACCTCGATCAGCGGCACCCTGTCGGCCAGGATGACCTGCTCCATGGCCCGGAGCTTCCGCAGACCGGGGCTGGGCTCGTGTCTGCCCAAAAAGATGTAGTTCCAGTCCGGATGGGCGGCGACGCAGGTGAGGACGGGCCGGTAGTCCAGATCGGCCCACAGGGTGCCCGCGTAGCCGATCAGCGGGCCCACGATGTCCTTCAACGGGCCGGGGACCTCGATGTCCTCTCTGGCGAACATGGGGTAGTTGCAGCCGTTGGGCACCACGGCGATGTTGTCGCAGCAGGGCGCCAGCCGGTCCGCCAGACCCGCCGACGCGGCGAAGATCACGTCGGCCTGGGTGGCCAGCTCGCTCTCCAGCGCCGGGTCCAGCTCGGCCCAGTAGCGGTCGCAGTCGTAGACCAGACCCTTGTAGGGCAGATAGTCCAGCAGACCCACCGCCTGGGGCGTGGCGCACCAGAGCAACGGCTCGCGGACGTCGTGCCGGCGCAGTACGGACAGGATGTGGTCCGCCAGCCGCCGCAGACTCCGGCGCCGGCGGAGATCCCGCAGGGGCCCTTCCTGGGCCACGCCGGGCAGGGCGTAGGCCGTCACGCCGGGCCGCACCTTTCTGCCTGGCTTTTTATACTCCCGGCTGCCCGGGGCCGAGGGCGGCTCAAAAAACAGCACCTCCGCGCCCTTGAGCCGGGTCATCAACTGCTGGGTCCGGGTCGGGGTGGATTGCCACGGCGCGGCGGAGAGACAGACGATGGCGTTCATGCTCCGCCCCCTTCCAACAGGCGCTCCGCGGTCTCGCTGTTGCGGTGCTCCACCTGCCGCAGACGCTCCACGCCCCGGAGCAGGAACTCCCTGTCCCCCATCCGGGCCACGGCCCTGTCGATGTTCTCCTCCAACACCTGGGCGGTCACATCGCCCAGGTCCACATAGAGGTCCTGCCCAATGTAGTCCAAAAAGGAGCTGATCTTCTGGTCGTACACCACCCCCACCAGCGGAACGCCCTGCCCCGCGGCAAAGACCAGGGCGTGGAGCCGCATGGACACCACCGCGCGCATCCGGGCGAAGAGGCCGATGGTGTGGCTGGACGAGGCGCACTGGGTCAGCACGAAGTGGGGCACATCGGCCAGGGCCTTTGTCACCATGGCCGCGGCCACCTGGTCGCGCTTGGCCTCGATGGGGATGAAGGCGGGGACCAGGCGGTGCCGCTCCCAGGCGTAGCGGGCGGCGTCGGCAAAGGCCTGGGCCTTTTCCTCAAAGCCGGGCCAGGTCCGCAGGGTAAAGCAAATGTAGTCCCCCTCCGGGTCCATGCCGTAGCTTTCCAGAAGCCCGTCTGTGACCTCTTTTGGCGCGGCGGGCAGGATCACGGTGGGGTCGGCGGAGAGGATCACCTCCGGAGCTGTGATCTCCATGTCCGCCAGCTCCTCCTGGGAGTTCACATCCCGCAGGGTGATGGCGTCCACGTTGCGCTGGAGCACCCACCTGCAAAGGCGGCGGTTGGAGGGGTACTGGATGGGCCCGATGCCGCAGCCGTACATCAGGACCCTGTTGCGGCGCTTGTGGGCCATGGAGATGGTGAGCAGATAGAACCACAGGGACCGGCGTGAGGTCACGTCCTGCATCAGCGAGCCGCCGCCGTTGATATAGAGCCGGGTCTTGCCCAGCCGCCGGAAGAACCGCAGCAGACGGAAGGTGTAGATGGCGTTGATGCGGTACTTCAAGCGGGTCTCCTTGGGCCGCCGGGACAGGACCCAGATGGGCAGGTCCGGGTCGATGTCCCGCAGTTCCTTGACGATGGCTTCCAAAATGGCGTCGTCCCCGGCGTTGCCCTTGCCGTAGGCGCCGCAGATGGCCGCCCCGTAGCGACCCTTTGGCCGCCCCTGGCGGCGGAGGACCGTCTGGTAGATCTCCACCTGCTTTTGGATGGTGCTCTCGATGGAGTATTCGCTCCTGGCCTTGTTGTAGAGCCGCTGGCCCATGCGCCGGCGCAGGCCCTCGTCCCGGCACAGCGCCGCCAGATGTCCCGCCAGGGCCTGGGCGTCGCCGGGCTCAAAGAGAAAACCGGTCACAGCGTGGTCGATGAGGTAGGGCACGCCCCCCACCCTGCTGCTCACCGTGGGCAGTCCGGCCCTGGCCCCCTCGGTGATGGAGTAGGGGAAAGTCTCGGACAGAGAGGTCAGGGTGTTGATGTCGATGGCGTGATAGAAGCTGTCCACATCGCTGACCCAACCGGCAAAGCAGACCGTCCCGGCCACCCCAAGCTCCCCGGCCAGGGCTTGGAGCTTTTCCATCTCCTCCCCGTCCCCGGCGATGAGCAGCCGCAGCTGGGGGCAGGTCTGGTGGGCCAGGGCAAAGCCCCGCAGAAGGGTGGAGATGTCCTTCACCGGGTTGAGCCGCGCGGTGATGCCGACGATCACGCAGTCCTCGTCCCAGGAGAGGCCGAGGCTGGCCAGATAGGCCGCCCGGTCCATGGCCGGGGTCCTGGGGGTGAAGTCCAATCCGTTGTAGATGGAAAAGAGCCTGTCGGCGTCAAAGCCCCGGTCGATGAGCAGGTCCACCATGGCGTCGGACACGCCGATGCGGTAGTCCAGCCGCCGCAGGGCCCAGGCGTTCAGCGTGCCGTAGGTCAGCCGTCCCAGGGGCCGGCCCAGGTAGTCCAGCCTGGGGTCGGAGTGGACGGTGGTGATGACGGGCAGCTTGACCCTCCGGCGCAGCAGAGCGCCCATCAGGTTGCCCCTGGCGCCGTGGCAGTGGACGATCTGGTAGCCCCCGTCCCGGATGTAGGCCCGGAGCCTGGAGAGGGTGCGGAAGATGTTCTTCCCCTCGAACACCACCGTCGGGATGCCCAGGGCCCGCGCCTCCTGGGCGAAGGGGCCCTCCACAAAGCAGACCATGGTGATGTCCACGTAGGGGGATATATTGCTCAAAAGCGAGTGGATGTGGGTCTTGGCGCCGCCGGTGTCGCCGCCGCTGATCAGGTGGATGACCTTCACGCCTCTCACTCCTTTGGAAAAAAGGTCTTGAAACACATTCAAAAGTATTATATACTGATTTTACTACTTTGGCAAGGCTTGTCTGCCCTGCCAAGACCTGGGAGGCTTTCCGTATGAAAATCATAGACGAAAAGGGACGGCTCTTCGGCAAGATCAACCTCGTTGACCTTTTGGCCATCGTCATCGTCGCCGCCGCCCTCATTTTCCTGGCGGTCCGCTTTTTGGGCGGCTCCGGCAACGACGTGATCAACGGCGCCACCAAGCTGACCTACACCGCCCAGGTCCAGGCCGTGGACCAGGCCACCTACGACGAGGTGATGCGGCAGATGGAGCTGGCCGGAGGCCGGGACCAGCTGATGGCCGACGGCAAGCTGGTGGACGGCTACGTCACCAAAGTCGAGGCCACGCCCCACGTCAGCTTCAACACCGACGCCTCCGGCAACATGGTCCGCTCCGAGGAGAACTACGATGGCGGACGGTGGGACCTGACCTTCACCGTGGAGGCCAACGTGGCCGACCCCATCACCAACAAGGTGGGCACCCAGGAGGTCCGTGTGGCCAAGAGCCACATCCTCAAGACCGTCCACTTTGAGTTTGCCTACACCAACATCATCACCTGCGAATGGGGCTGACCGGTGTTCGCCGCGCTCAGTTCGTGGGAGGCGGGGCTGCTGCTCTGGATCCAGACCCACCTCCGCGGCCCCGTCGCCGACCCCATCCTCTCCGCCTTTACCCATCTGGGTGACGCGGGCTGGCTGTTTATCGTCCTGACCCTGGCGCTGCTCCTGTGGCCCAGGACCCGGAAGATCGGCCTGGCCTGCGCTTTTGGACTGCTTTTCAGCCTGCTTTTTACCAACGTCATCCTGAAGCACTGCGTTAGCCGGGTCCGGCCCTGGGTCAGCTTTCCCGCCATCGTGCCGCTGGTGGCGGAAAACGACCCCCTCTCCTTCCCCTCCGGCCACACCTCCGCCGCCTTCGCCTTCGCCACGGCCCTCCTCCGCGCGTGGCCCAGGGACTGGGCCCACAGCCGGGCCGTGAAGACAGGGGCGGTGGTCCTGGCGGCGTTGATGGCCCTGTCCAGGCTCTACGTGGGCGTCCACTACCCCACCGATGTGCTGGGCGGCTTCATCGCCGGGGACCTGGCAGGGCTGGCGGGCTGGTACGTCTCCTTGCCGCTTTCGCGCCGGCTCCAGCGGCCCCGGCCCTGACCTCCGCAGGGTCCGGCCCCGCCGCCAAAACAAACATCGGCAGTCTTTTCACCGGCGATCCTCCTTTCCAAAGGGCTGATCCGGCCCAGACGATCCCCGCCCCGGTTTGGTTTTTCTCTCCACGCAACCCATCTCCCCGGCAAACGCAGGGCCCGCCTTGCGGAAAAGGGGTAGGGCGCAGCAGGGAAAAATTTTCGGGGGCGTGGGATTTTTTTCGCCCTCGCCGGATATTACCAGGTAGAAAGCGCTTTCCACACCACACACCCGCGAGGGGGGTCCCCATGACCGACGATACCTTTGAACGCCTGGCCAGAGCCTACGGCGACACGGTGTTCCGGGTGGCATACCACGCCCTGGGCAACCGCATGGACGCCGAGGACGTGGTCCAGGGCGTCCTGCTCAAGCTCTACCGCGCCGACAAGCCCTTTGCCAGCGACGACCACGCCAAGCACTGGCTCCTGCGGGTCACGGTCAACGACTGCCGCAAGCTCCTGCGGGCCCCGTGGCGGGGCCGGACCCTCCCCTTGGAGGACTTCGACGGCCCGGTCACGCCCCCAGAGGACCACAGCGACGTGCTCTCCGCGGTGATGGCCCTGCCCCCAAAGTACCGGATGTGCGTATACCTCTACTACTACGAGGCGTGCTCCGTCCGGGAGGTGGCCCAGGCCCTCCATGCCAAGGAGTCCACCGTCCAGACCTGGCTCCAGCGGGCCAGGCAACTGCTGAAGCGCGCCCTGGACGATGAAAAGGAGGAGACGCGAGATGTTTGACCCCCGCCGCTACCAAGACGCCTGCGCCCAGCTGGGTCTGGGCCGGGACAAATTAGAGGAGATGATCGCTATGACAGAAAAACAGCCCAGGCGCCGCCTGGCTCACCCCGTCCGCACCGCCCTTATCGCCGCGGCCTGCCTGCTGGCCCTCAGCCTCACCGCCTTCGCCGCCAGCCCCGCCGGGCAGGAGATGATCCGCACCCTGTACGTCACCTACCGGGTCGTCTCCCCGGACCCCGACGCCCCTCAGCCCTCCACAGGCGTCGTCACCGTCACCATCGACCCCGC
Source organism: uncultured Oscillospiraceae bacterium (assembly GCA_947599925.1). Classification (GTDB taxonomy): domain Bacteria; phylum Bacillota; class Clostridia; order Oscillospirales; family Oscillospiraceae; genus MGBC124762. Next base: position 8,360 of record CANQFT010000003.1, read on the forward strand.
CGATGCCGCCACCGACCAGGACAGCTATATCATCTGGCACGAGATCGGAGAGGGAGACGAGACCGTGCCCACCACCGTCCCGGGGCAGACCGGCGTTCTGAAGATCGACTCCGACAGCGCCGACGCCGTCATCCAGGGGCAGGAGGGGACCCGGGTCCAGCTCATCCCCGCGGGGACGGGGACCTACCGCTACCAGGCGGCGGAGTGAGCCCAGCGAAACAAGTGGAAAGGTCCGCCCGGCGGGCCGTGAGATCGCGGAGGAGGGGCCACCGGCCCCTCCTCTGACGTCTTTGGCCGCGGTTTTTCTTGCCCTTCCGGGGAAAAACTGGTATACTGTAAGAAATATGCCAGCTTCTCCAAGGGGGCACAGCTATGAAGTGCATGGTCATCGACGGCAACTCCATCATCAACCGGGCCTTTTATGGGGTCCGGCCCCTCTCCACCCGCGACGGCACCCCCACCAACGCCGTCTACGGGTTTTTGAACATCCTGCTCAAGCTGCTGGACGAGGAGGAGCCCGACGCCCTGGCCGTCGCCTTTGACCGCAAGGCCCCCACCTTCCGCCACAAGATGTACGAGGGCTACAAGGCCACCCGTCACCCCATGCCCGACGACCTGGCCGCCCAGATGCCCATTTTGAAAGACGTGCTCACCGCCATGAACATCCCCCTCTACGAGCTGGACGGCTGGGAGGCTGACGACCTGCTGGGCACCATATCGGCTCTGGACGCCGAGGCGGGCTGGGAGACGGTGGTGGTCACAGGGGACAAGGACTCCCTGCAGCTCATCACCGACAAGACCACCGTCAAGCTGGTGACCACCCGCATGGGCCAGACCACCACCAAGGACATGACCCCGGAGACCTTCCAGGCCGAGTACGGCTTTGAGCCCATCCACATCATCGACCTCAAGGCCCTGATGGGGGACGCCAGCGACAACATCCCCGGCGTCAAGGGCATTGGGGAAAAGACCGCTATGGGGCTTGTCCAGATGTACGGCTCCATCGACCGCCTTTACGCCCAGATGCCCAACATCTGCACCGCGCCCCAGGCCCCCGCCAAGCCCGCGATGGTGCAGAAGCTGGCCGACGGCAAGGAGGACGCGGCCTTCTCCTACGCCCTGGCCACCATCCGCCGGGACGCCCCCATCCCCTTCAAGCCCCAGGACGCCCTGCGGAAAGAGGCGGACAACGACGCGCTGTACCGCCTCTTTTTGAAGCTGGAGTTCACCAAGCTCACCGAGCGGCTGGGTCTGCGGCCGTCCCAGGAGCCCGCGGGGGCGTTTCAGCCGCCCCAGGAGCCGGAGACGGTGGAGAGCCAGGAGCGGCTGGAGGCCCTGCTGGAACAGTGGCGCGGGCAGGAGACCGTGGCGGTGCTGGCCGATGAGGGGCTGGACAGTCTCCAGGTGGAGAACGTCCTGCTGCGCTGGGACAAGCTGCCCGGCTACAACCGCTTTTTGCGGGAATTTTTTTCCGACCCCGGCGTGAAAAAGGTCACCCACGGGCTGAAGGCCCTCTGGCAGAGGCTTTTGGGCGAGGGCGTCACGCCGGACGGCTTCGTCTTTGACACCGAGCTTGCCGCCTATCTGCTGGACCCCACCGCGGGGCACTACGACCTGCCCCGGCTGGCGGTCTCCTACTTCAACACCGAGACCGCCCCCTCCCCCGCTCTGGTCCGCGCCCTCCAGGGCGTCCTGGAGCCCAGGCTCCGCCAGTTGGGGCTGGACAGGGTCTACTACGACATCGAGTTGCCCCTCTGCCCGGTGCTGGCGGGCATGGAGCAGGCGGGGGTGCTCATCGACCGCGGGGCGCTGGAGACCTACGGCGCCGCCCTCAAAGCGCGCATCGCCGACGACGAGGCGCTGATCTACCAGATGGCGGGCAGAAAGTTCAACATCAACTCCACCCAGCAGCTGGGCAGTATCTTGTTTGAGGACATGGGCATCCCGCCGGTGAAGAAGACCAAGACGGGGTACTCCACCTCCGCCGAGGTGCTGGAAAAGCTCCGGGGCCGGGTGCCCATGGTGGACGCGGTGCTGGACTACCGGCAGCTGGCCAAGCTGAACTCCACCTATGTAGAGGGGCTGGGCAAGGTCATCGCCCCCGACGGGCGCATCCACACCAGCTTCCAAAACACCGTCACCGCCACAGGGCGGCTCAGCTCCACCGAGCCCAATATGCAGAACATCCCCGTCCGCACCGAGTTGGGGGCGCGGCTGCGGGATATGCTGGTGGCCCCCAAGGGCTGCAAGCTGGTGGACGCGGACTACTCCCAGATCGAGCTCCGGCTGCTGGCCCACATTTCGGGAGACAGGGCCATGCAGGACGCCTTTTTGTCCGGCGAGGACTTCCACGCCGCCACCGCCGCCAGGGTGTTCGGCGTGGACGTGTCCCAGGTGACTCCGGAACTGCGCCGCCGGGCCAAGGCGGTGAACTTCGGCATCGTCTACGGCATCTCCGCCTTCTCCTTGAGCCAGGACATCGGCGTGAGCGTGGGAGAGGCCAAGGACTATATGGAGCGCTACTTCGCCACCTTCCAAGGGGTCCGGGCCTACATGGACCATGTGGTGGAGCGGGCCAAAGAGGACGGCTATGTGGCCACGCTCTATGGCCGCCGCCGGTGGCTGCCGGAACTGAAGAGCGCCAACTTCAACCTGCGGGCCTTTGGCGAGCGCGTGGCCCTGAATATGCCCATCCAGGGCACGGCCGCCGATCTCATCAAGCTGGCCATGCTCCAAGTGGACAGGGCCCTGCGCGACCAGGGCCTGACAGGCCGGCTGGTGCTCCAGGTCCACGACGAGCTGATCGTGGAGTGTCCCGACGGCGAGGTGGAGGCCGTCAAGGCCCTTTTGGAGCGGGAGATGACCGGCGTGGCCCAGCTGGACGTGCCCCTTGTGGCCCAGGCCAAGGCCGGGCAGAGCTGGGGCGACGCCCACTGACGCCGCGGGTCAGAACAAGCGGAAACGCTGGATAGGAGGATGCGGATGGACTATCAACTGGTCCCCATGGACAAGAGCCATCTCAAGCAGGTGGCGGAGATGGACGCGGCGTACTTCTCCCGGCCCTGGAGCCAGGACAGCTGGGAGAGCGAGCTCTACAACACCACCGTGTCCCTGGTGGTGGCCGAGACGGAGGAGGGCTATGTGCTGGGCTACGGCGTGCTGGGGGTGATCCTGGACGAAGGCTGTCTGGAAAAGCTGGCCGTCCGGCCGGAGTACCGCCGCCAGGGTGTGGCCCAGGCGATCCTGGGCTCTTTCCTCCGCTACGGCCAGGAACACCTGGCTTTCATCACCCTGGAGGTCCGGGACGACAACGCCCCCGCCATCGCCCTTTACGCCAAAAACGGCTTTGTGGAGGTGGGCCGCCGGAAGAATTACTACGCCGAGGTCCAAAGGGACGCCCTTTTGATGACCAGGGAATTTTTCGGAGAGGAGGGGCCGCGTTGAACATTCTGGCCTTTGAATCCTCCTGCGACGAGACCGCCGCCGCCGTCGTCCGGGACGGGCGGGTCATCCTCTCCAACTGCGTCGCTTCCTCGGTGGACATCCACGCCCTCTACGGCGGCGTGGTGCCGGAGATCGCTTCCCGCAAGCACGTCGAGGCCATCGTGCCCCTGGCCCAGCAGGCGCTGGACGAGGCGGGGCTCACCCTGGACGGCGTGGACGCCGTGGCCGTCACCTACGCCCCTGGGCTCATCGGCGCGGTGCTGGTGGGGGTGAACTTCGCCAAGGCGGTGGCCTTCGCCGCCAAAAAGCCCCTGGTCCCCGTCCACCATGTCCGAGGGCACATCGCCGCCCTCTATCTGACCCATCCCACGCTGGAGCCGCCCTTTTTGTGCCTGTGCGTCTCCGGCGGCACCACCGCCATCGTCCACGTGCGGGACTACACGGCGATGGACGTGCTGGGCGCCACAAGGGACGACGCCGCCGGGGAGTGCTTTGACAAGGCCGCCCGCGTGCTGGGCCTCCCCTATCCCGGCGGCAAGCCCATGGACGATCTGGCCCAGGGCGGGGACGACCACGCCTATGCCCTGCCCCTGGCCCATGTGGAGGGCAACGCGCTGGATCTGTCTTTCTCCGGGCTCAAGACGGCGGTGGTGAATCTGGTCCACAACGCCGCCCAGAAGGGCGAGGCCCTGGACCTGCCCGGTCTGGCCGCCTCCTTTGGCCGGGCTGTCAGCGACAGCCTCGTCCCCAGGGTCATGGCGGCGGCGGAGCAGACCGGCTGCCGACGCGTGGCCATGGCCGGCGGCGTGGCCGCCAACCGGCGCGTCCGCGGGGACCTGGAGACGGCTTGCGGGGCGCGGGGCCTTCAGCTCTTTCTCCCCACTCTCTCCCTCTGCGGCGACAACGCCGCCATGGTGGGCGCCCAGGGGTATTACGAGTTTTTGGCGGGCAATCTGGCCCGTACCGACCTGAACGCCTACGCCACAAGGGAGTTGTCCCAGGGGTGACAAAGCGCCCATCGGAGGGCGGAGAGGTCTTGCACAGTTTCTTGCTTAAAATGGCGGTTTTGTTGTTATGTAAACAAAGGAGCGGACCGGGTCATCCGGTTTTGCTCCTTTTCATGTGGAAAACTTTGTGGAAATGTTGAAATCACTGGACCGTCGATTTTCGTCGATAAAAAAGCGGTACTTTTTGAGGGAAAATACCGGGAGTTATTTTCATTATTTTCCACCTTTATGTAAACGCCAGCCCCTGGTTTTTCCCCAAGATCTTCCCCATTTGTCGGGAAAACCCAAGGTTTCGCGGCCCATATTTTTCCAATAATTTACAGCGCGGGGCCCGGTTTTGCAACATTTCCTTCACGGATGACCGGGGGCGCGCACCCAGACAAACTGAAAGCCGTAGGGCGCGAAACTCTGCGAGGCTCTGTTGACAAACTGAAAGCCCCAGGGCCGGTTGACCCTGGGGCTGCGGGACTGTCAAAGATGCGGTCACATCAGGCGCACGGTGTAGTAGATGGCGGCGCCGAACAGCCAGGCCACCACGCCGAAGATGGCGCCGTAGGCCGCCGTCAGCCCAAAGATGAGGGCGGTGAGCACCGCCAAGACGGTGACAGCCGCCGCCAGGTAGAGGGGCAGGTAGTTGGTCTTGCGGGGCAGGACGCGGACCTTGCCCACCACGCCCTTGTTCCGGCGGAGGACGAAGAACAGTCCGCAGGCCGCCGCCGTCAGGGCCAGCACCACGCCGGCCAGAGCGTAGACAAGGCCGGGGCTGGCGGCGAAAAAGTTATAGTAGAGCCACAAGGTGAACAGCGCCGCGCCGCCCTGGAGGGCCACCAGGAAAAACTCCCGCTGGTAGAGGTAGTAGATCAGGGCCAGCACCGCCGCCACGGGGACGGCCACGTAGAGGAAGTGTACCCCGCCCCTGTCGCCCCAAAAGCCGGACACCAGCGCGCAGACAAAGAGGACCAACCCAGCCGCGCAGCAAGCGCCCTGGGTGAAGGTCTTTTCCCCCTTCTTCCGCCGGAGGAACCACCACACCCCAAAGGCCACCGCCACGGCCAGGCAGACCCAGGCGAACACCCGCAGGAACCGGAACAGGCCCAGAGACAGCGCCACGTTGCCGCCGTTGTTGCCGACAAAGTAAAAGCGGTTCAGGAGCAGCAGGAAGAACTCCAGCACCACCGCGCCGCCAAACCACCACAGGACCCGGTTGAGCGCCTGGTCCTCGCGCTGTTTTTTCGCGGTCCGGTCGTCTTTCTTCATGCCGCCCACATCCTCTCTGTCATCGTGAACTACCGCAATTTTACCATGCTTCTCCACCTTTTGCAAGGAGAAAGATCCCCTCTCGCCACGCGAGAGGGGATGGGTTTCGCACCGGGGTCAGCCCAGGCGGATGGCGCCCACGAAGTACCGGCGGTCCTTGTCCTTGATGGGGTTGACGATGACGCCGGTGTTGCCGTCCGAGGCGTGGACCAGGTTGCCGTTTCCGGCGTAGATGGCCACGTGAGAGGTGGCCTTGCCGCCGGAGTAGGCCGGGTCGCAGATGAAGAAGAGGTCCCCGGGCTGGAGCTCGCTGATGGAGCGGATGCGCTGGCCCGGCGTGTTGAACCACTGGTTGGTGGAGCCGCCGCTGAGCAGGATGGAGCCGCCGCTGGCCTGCTTGACGCAGTAGTAGGCGAAGCCGGAGCAGTCGAAGGCGTTGGGGCCCTTGGCGCCGTAGACGTAGGGCTTGCCCACGTGCTTCATGGCCTCGTTTACGATCCGCTGGCCCAGGGCGCTGGCCGCGGCTGGGGTCGCGGCGTCTTTCCGGGTGCCGTTGGCGTCCAGAACGGGGGTGATGTACGCGCCGCTGACGTAGCCCACGACGCCGTTGTATGTAAGCTTGTACCAGCCCCGGTCAAGGCCCGTCAGACTCACCACCGCGCCGTTGGGCAGCTTGGCCAGCACGGCGCTGTCGGTGCCCGGCTGGGCGCGGAGGTTCAGGGCGGAGCCGCTGGTGGTGACCATGCCGAGGCCCAGGTCGGCCTCCACCGTCTCGGTCAGCTGCACATACCCCGCGGACATATAGCCCACCTGGGTGCCGAAGTCTACTTTGTACCAGCCGCCCAGGTCCTCCATCACCAGAGCCGTGTCGCCCTTGTTGGCGGTGGCCAGAACGGCGTGGTCCGTACCCGCGCCGGCGCGCAGACGCAGACCGTCACCCTGGACGGTGCCCAGGCCGATGAAGTCGGCGGCGGCGGTGGCGCACAGGGCGCCCGCCAAGAGCCCGGTGAGGGCCGCGGCCCTCACGAATCCTTTCAAACCCACGTCAGGTCTCCCCTTTGTGTTTTTCTCTTTGGTAAAAAGGCGTTCGGCTTTACATACTGCTCAGCGCCCGCTCCAGCCAGATGGCGCCCACGTCCATGGCGGCATAGAGGCTGTCCTTCTCTGACTTCTTCACCACGCGGTCGCGGGAGCGGAGGTCAGGGTCGGTGAGCTGGAGCTGGATGCTCACCTTGGTGGGGACCTCCAGGTCGTCCACCTTCTTGCTGTCGTTGATGGTGAGCAGGATGATGTATTTGTCGGCCATGGAGCCGTAGTAGATCATGTTGTCCTTCCGGCGCAGGGGATGTCCCTTGTACTCCAGAGGCAATTCCTTTTTGGCCATGATGACCCTCCTACCAAATAATGTAACCAAATTGTAACACATCGCAACCTTTCTGTCAACCCCTTGTGGTGGAAAAAACGGTGTGGTACAATATGTGAGAGACAAAGGGAGGTGAGGCCAATGGCGGAGGCGACTGGCCGTCTGGCCCCCAGCCCCAGCGGGGAGATGCACCTGGGCAACGCCTTCGCGGCGCTGCTGGCCTGGCTTGGGGCCCGCAGTACCGGCGGGCAGGTGCTGCTGCGGCTGGAGGATCTGGACAGGCCCCGGTGTCCAAGGGCGTATGCCCAGGGCGTGATGGAGGACTTCGCCTGGCTGGGTCTGGATTGGGACAACGACCCCGTGTGGCAGTCCCAGCGGGACGATGTGTACCAGGAAGCGCTGGCCCGGCTGGACGCCCAGGGGTTGGTCTACCCCTGCTACTGCTCCCGGCGGGAACTCCACACCGTCACCGAGGCCAGCGCCCCCCACGGCCCTGGGCCGGTGTACCCCGGGACCTGCCGGGACCTGGACCCCGCCCGGAGGCGGGCTCTGGAGGCCCAAGGGCGCCGTCCGGCCCTGCGGGTGCGGGTGCCGGACCGGGAGTGGAGCTTCGTGGATGGGGTGCAGGGGCCCTGGCGGGCCAATTTGGCCTCGGCCTGCGGGGACTTTATCCTCCGGCGGTCCGACGGCCTGTTCGCCTACCAGCTGGCGGTGGTGTGCGACGACGCCTCCATGGGCGTGGATCAGGTGGTCCGGGGCCGGGATCTGCTGTCCTCCACGCCCCAACAGCTGTGGCTGCAGGAGCGGCTGGGTCTCCCCCATCCGGCCTATTACCATGTGCCCCTGCTGCTGGCCGCCGACGGGCGGCGGCTGTCCAAGCGGGAGGGGGACCTGTCCCTGCGGGCGCTGAGCAAGCGGCGCTCTCCGGCGGAGATCGTGGGCCGGCTGGCCTGCTGGGCGGGGCTTTTGGACCGGCCCAGACCGGCGCGGCCCCAGGACCTCGTGGGGGAGTTCGCCTGGGAGCGGGTGCGCCGCCAGGACGTGCCGGTGGCGTGACCGCCGGACCTTTTCGCCTGTCAAAAAGCCTCGCAGAGTTTCGCGCCATAAGGCGCGAAAGACGCATAAAAATTTTTTGCCAGGACATGCGCCTGGCAAAAAATACAGAGAAGCGTCCGAGCCGTCGTGAGCAGCCCGGATGGAGCGTAGTGAGGGAAAAAACAGGCTGGGCAAAGCCCAGCGGATTTTTCCCGAACGCAGCGAAGCCGGGCGTTGCGAACAGGCGAGGCGTGACAAATCGAAGCGTCCGAGCCGTCGTGAGCAGCCCGGATGGAGCGGAGCGAGGGCGAGCGGAGGGGCCAAAGGCCCCGCAGACCAGCCCGAGTCGGAGCGAAGCCGGGCGTCGCGAACAGGCGAGGCGTGACAAATCGAAGCGCCGAGCCGTCGTGAGCAGCCCGGATGGAGCGGAGCGAGGGCGAGCGGAGGGGCCAAGGGCCCCGCAGACCAGCCCGAGTCGCAGCGAAGCCGGGCGTTGCGAACAGGCGAGGTGTGACAACTCGAAGCGCCGAGCCGTCGTGCCGCCAAAAAGCCTCGTAGAGTTTCGCGCCGCAGGGCGCGAAAGACGCATAAAAATTTTTTGCCAGGACATGAGCCTGGCAAAAAATACAGAGAAGCGCCGAGCCGTCGTGAGCAGCCCGGATGGAGCGGAGAGAGGGAAAAAACAGGCTGGGCAAAGCCCAGCGGATTTTTCCCGAACGCAGCGAAGCCGGGCGTCGCGAACAGGCGAGGCGTGACAGCGAAGCCTGCAAACGTGCGGCCCGGCCACTTCGGCGGCCGGGGCGTGCGCTGCAGCGGGCCGTAGAAAATCTCAAAGGTCCTGGCGCCCGCGGGCGCCAGGACCTTTGAGATTTCGGCGGAGCCGTTACCGGCCCAGCAGGGTCAGCAGGCGGTCCAGGATCGTGGCGGCCTCGGCACGGGTGACGGTGCCCTTGGGGTCCAACAGCCCGCCGGGCTTTCCGGCCAGCAGGCCCTTGGTGGTGAGCCACCGGATGGACTCCGCGGCCCAGTCTCCGGCGGTGTAGAAGTCGGAGTAGACCGCGGCCAGGTCCGCGAAGCCGGGCAGGGCTTCGGTCTCGTCGTACAGGCCCTGGGTCAGCGCAAAGCGGTACACCATGACCGCCAACTGCTCACGGGTGACGGGCCCGTCCGGGGCAAAGATGCCCTCCGGATACCCGGCCACCAGGCCCGTTTCCCGCGCCCAGGCCACCGCGGGGGCGTACCAGGCGTCGGCGGCCACGTCGGGGAAGTCCCCGGCGCTCTGGGCGGCGGGACTGCCCGCCAGACGGTGGAGCACGGTGGCCACCATGCCCCGGCTCATGCCCGCGTTGGGCAGGAACCGTCCGGCGCCGTCCCCGGCGAAAACGCCGGCGTCCGTGACCCGCTGGACGCTGGCGGCGAACCAGTCGCCCTGGGCCACGTCCACATAGCCGCCCACGCCGGCCTGGGCGTCCCCGGCCAGGGCATAGGAGGGCAGGGGCGTCAGGGCCCGGTAGCTGTTGCGCTTGGCCGCCAGGGGCAGGCCCTGGGCCGCCATGTCGTCCACCGCCCACTGGGCGATCAGGTCGGCGCCGTAGATGTTGAGGTGGGTGTCGTCCGAGGAGCCCTTTTCGTAGAACTCAGAGCCGGAGAAGGGCGCGTAGTCCACAAAGCGGCTGTCGTGGGGCTTGACGCAGTTATACAGATCCATGGCCGCGTCCACCCCCACGTCGTTGACGTAGCGGTTGGTGGCGGCGTAGAGGTCGATGCAGGGGACGGAGAGCTCGTGGGCCAGCGAGGCGGCGGCCTGGACGTATGCCTCCAGGCTCTCGTCGGACAGCTTGCGGCGGGAGATGGAGGTGGCGATGACGGCCCTGGCCCCCTTCTCCCAGGCCAGCTCCACGTATTCCAGCATGGACGCCTGGAAGGAGCCCGGCGTGAAGCGGTCCCCGGCGGGGTCGGCGTAACAGTCGGCCTTGTTGTCGTTGTGGCCGAACTGGATGAGCAGGTAGTCGCCTTTTTTCAGGGAATTTTTCAGGGTGGTGAAGTTGGCCTCCGCCTTGAAGCTGCCGGAGGAGCGGCCGGAGAGGGCCAGGTCCACCACCTCCACGCCGTCAAAGTAATTGCCCAACATCTGGGCCCAGCCCTTGCGGGGGTAGCGGTCGTCGCCGTAGACGCTGGCGGTGGAGTCCCCCACCACGTAGAGCTTGGCGCCGTCGGCCAGGGTATCGTCGCCCCGGACGGGCCGGACCAGGGCCGTGCCGTCGGCGGCGGTGGCGGTGAGTTCAAAGGAGTCCCCGGCGTCCATGGGCAGGTCCACCGCCACGGGGATGCTGCGGCCCACGGGTGCGGCGGCGAAGGCGTCCGCCACGGGGTAGTCCGCGCGCCCCTTGGCGGCCCCGTCAGGGCCGTAGACGGTGATGGTCAGGGTCTCGCCCGGCGCGGGGTTGGGGTCGTTGCTGGTGAGGTTGACGTAGGCCAGTCTGCCGCCGTCCACAGGGGTATAGCGGGGGTCGCCGTCCCGGTCGGCGTAGACCCAGGCGTCCAGCGTCACGGGCACGATGCCCGCCACGGTGATCTGGAAGGTCTTGGTCTGGCTGGCGTCCCCTCTGGAGATGGTGGCGGTGAGGGTGGCGGCGCGGTCCAGGTCGGCGGCGGGATAGACCTTGCCGTCGGCGCCCACCACGCTCTCGTCGGAGCTCTGCCAGGTGATGGCGGTGCCCCGCTTGCCCACGGCGGGCAGCTGGAGGTCCCGCTTGACCGAGCTGGTGTCCCCCAGGGTCAGCGCCTGGGCGGCCACGTCCACGGCGGAGGCGTCGTCCGGGTCGGCCAGGACGGTGAGGTCAAAGGTCACATCGGCGGCCAGGTCCCGGTTCTCCTGCACGGAGAAATGGCCGGTGAGCCGGACCGTGGTCTCGGTCTTCTGGCAGCTGACCGCGCCGTTTACGTCCACCACGGCGGGGTCATCGCTGGTCCAGGACACGTCGCAGGACCCAAACTGGCTCTCGTAGCTGTCCACGAGGGCCAGGTCCCCGTCCACATGGGCCGCGTCCGGGTTCTCGCCCTGGATGCGGCTGAAGGGAAAGGCGGCGATCTCGGCGGCGAATACCTGGGCGGGCTCTACGTTCTGGAAGGAGCAGCCGTAGAGCCGGAGTTTGGAGCCGGAGGCGTAAACGGTGTAGGTGTGGCCGCCCTGGACGATGAGGGTGGTGGAGGTGTCCGCGCTCACCTCCAGCTTCGCGCCGTCAAATCCGTCCATGGCCTGTCCGTTGTCCATAATGTAAAACGCCTTTCCTGAATTGAGCCGGTACATGATCTCCAGCGCGCCGGTCTTTACGCTGTCGTCAAAGGTGAAGGAGTAGTACGTCCCCGTGCCCTCGGCGGTCTTGGGGTTGGCCTTGCCGGTGAGGAAAGTGGTATAGCTCACGCCGGAGGCGGACTCCATGGGCTCGTCCAGGGTGGTGACGCTCCACTCGTCGGCGCCCAGGGTGAGGGTGAGGCCGGGGATGCCGGTGTCGAGGACGGTCTCGCTCTGGGTGAGGCCGGGGCTCTCCGCGGGCCGGAACACCAGGGCCTCCTCCGCCGCGGCGGGGACCAGGGCCAGGGTGACGGCCAGGGCAAGGGCTAGGACAAGGGCAAGGGCGCGTTTCATGGTGATTCCTCCTTAGGGTGAAATTTACGGGGTGAAACGGACACGGTGAAAGCGGCCGTCGCCGCCGGGGACATTGCGGACGTTCCGGGCGAAGAGCGCGGGCCTGGCCCCGGACCAGGAAGAGGGCCCGGCGTAGAAAGAGCCGGTGAGGACCTCCTCCGTTCCGTCAGGCCGCAGGTAGCCGTAGGTGACGCTGCCGCCCTGGAAGAAGTGGAGCCGGAGCGTGACCCGGTCGCCGGGGTAGGGGACGGCGCGGACCGTCTCCTCCTCCGCCTCGCCCTGGGCGGTGGGCTGGGTCACGGCGCCGCGGTAGAGGACCAGGCGGCGGCCGGAGGCGTCCCTTTGGAGGGCCAGCGCGGAGTAGCTGTGGCCCAGGACGGCGATCCCCGCCTCGTCCCCCTCCTCCCTGTCCTCCAGAGTCAGGGACGCCTCCATGGTAAAGGCCCACGCCTGGGGCGTCTGGGAGAGGACGTTGGGCAGATACCACAAGAGGCTCCGGTCCCGGACGCAGGGCAGGATGTGGAGCCGCAGACCGCCGTCCAGGTCGTACCAGCGCCTTTGGGGGTTGGCCTGCCACTGCCACTGGAGCGCCAGGTCGGGGCCGGAGAAATCGTCATCGCAGGCCATGGAAAAATCGCTTCCCTTGTCCGGCAGGGGCAGAGGGTGGGACAGGACCGGCTGGCCCACGCCCTGGCTGTTGGGCTTTTCCCCCATGGCGGGCCAGCCGTCGGCCCAGGTCATAGGTTGGAGGTGGAGCACCCGGCCATAGACGCCCCGCTCCTGGAAATGGAGGAACCAGTCCGCGCCGTCAGGGGTGTCCACCCAGGCCCCTTGGTGGGGGCCGTTCACCGGCGTGGCGCCCTGGTGGAGCACGATCTTGTCCTCGTAGGGGCCCAGGGGCGACCGGGCCCGGAGCACCGTCTGCCAGCCGGTGCCCACGCCGCCGGCAGGGGCAAAGATGTAGTACCAGCCGTCCCGCCGGTACATCTTCGGCCCCTCCATGGTGGGGTGCCGGACCGGGTCGTTGAACACCTCCGTCCCCTGGTCCAGAAGCCGCATACCGTCCGGCGACATGGCGCACACGTCGATGCGGTGCTTGATCCCGCAGCGGCTGCGGGCAAAGGCGTGGACCAGATAGGCCGCGCCGTCGTCGTCCCAGAAGGGGCAGGGGTCGATCCAGCCCTTGCCCTGCCACACGCAGTGGAGCGGGCTCCAGGGGCCGGCGGGGTCCGCGGCGGTGGTGACAAAGATCCCCTCGTCAGGCAAGGGGATGTACACATAAAAAAGGCCGTCGTGCCAGCGGATGGCGGGGGCCCAGGCGCCCGCGCCGTGGCAGGGCTGGGCGTAGCGGGCAAAGGGCAGGGCGCTGACGCACCAGCTGATCTGCCGCCAGTGGACCAGGTCCTTGGAGTGGAGCACCGGCACGCCGGGGAGATAGGTAAAAGAGGAGGCCACCAGGTAGTAGTCCTCTCCCACGCGAATGGCGTCCGGGTCGCTGAGGTCCATGGCCAGGATGGGATTGCGGTAGACCTCCGCCCCCTCCGGCGCGCTGTTGTAAAGACCCATGATGGTCCCCCTCCTTCCCCGCTCTCGAACGGTCATGTCCATCATACCACCGCCGGCCAGCGCCGTCAAGCGTGTGGAATTTGCATAAGAATTTCCCCTCCGGGCCGCCGGATTTTGGCGTTTCCCGCGGAAATTTCCCTTGCGCCAAGGGGTCGAATATGGTAGAATAGCCCTATCTTATTGCGTTAGTGTGCTAAAGCGCAAGTCGAGAGGAGAGAGACACCCATGGAAAAATTTGGCGAGATCGTCGCCAACGTCAACGGTGTGGTCAACGACTTCGTGTGGGGCCTGCCCATGCTGGTCCTGCTGGTGGGCACGGGCATTTTGATGACCCTGCTCACCAAGGTCTTCCAGGTGAGCCACTTCGGTCACTGGATGAAGGAGACCATCGGCGGTATCTTCACCAACCGCCACATCACCGCCCACACCGGCAAGGAGGACAAGTCCATCAGCCAGTTCCAGAGCCTCTGCACCGCCCTGGCCGCCACCATCGGCACGGGCAACATCGCCGGCGTGGCCACGGCCATCATCTCCGGCGGCCCCGGGGCCATCTTCTGGATGTGGATCGTGGCCATCTTCGGCATGATGACCAACTTCTCTGAGAACGTGCTGGGCATCTTCTACCGCCGCAAGAACGAAAAGGGCGAGTGGCAGGGCGGCGCCATGTACTACCTGCGGGACGGTCTGGGCAGTTACAAGGGCTGCAAGCAGATCGGCAAGGTGCTGGCGGTGCTGTTCAGCTGCTTCTGCGTGCTGGCCAGCTTCGGCATCGGCAACATGAGCCAGATCAACTCCATCGCCGTGAACATGAACGCCTCCTTCTCCATTCCGCCGCTGGCCACGGGCATCGTGCTGATGCTCCTGGCGGCCCTGGTCATCGTGGGCGGGCTCAAGCGCATCGCCTCGGTCACGGAGAAATTGGTGCCCTTTATGGCCATCGCCTACGTCATCGGCGCTGTGGTGATCGTGGTGATGAATGCCGGCATGATCCTCCCCGCCTTTGCCTCCATCTTCAAGGGCGCCTTTGGCCTGAAGGCCGTGGGCGGCGGCATCGTGGGCAGCGGCGTGAAGCTGGCCATCACCTGGGGCATGAAGCGGGGCGTGTTCTCCAACGAGGCTGGTCTGGGCTCCAGCGTCATGGTCCACTCCAGCTCCAACGTCAAGGAGCCGGTGAAGCAGGGGATGTGGGGTATCTTTGAGGTGTTTATGGACACCATCGTGGTCTGCACCCTCACCGCCCTGACCATGCTCACCTCCGGCCTGGTGGACCTGAACACCGGCGATATGATCTCCAAGTCTGAGGGCACCGCCCTGGCCGCCGAGGTCTTTGGTCTGCACTTTGGCACCCTGGGCACGGCGTTCATCGCCATCGCCATCCTGCTCTTCGCCTTCTCCACGGTGCTGGGCTGGAGCCACTACGGGTCCACCGCCTTTACATACCTCTTCGGCACCAAGGCGGTGATCGGCTACAAGGTGGTCTTCGTCCTGTTCATCCTGGTGGGCGCCACCATGAACCTGGGTCTGGCCTGGGACCTGAGTGACACCTTCAACGGCCTGATGGCCATCCCCAACCTCATCGGCGTGCTCAGCCTCAGCGGCGTGGTGATGAAGATCACCAAGAACTACGTAGACCGCAAGTTCAGAAAGCTGGACGTGGTCCCCATGTACTCCGCCTTCGCGGATGTCCAGGCCCAGCAGCTCCAGAATACAGAGGATTAAAAGCCTCGCAGAGTTTCGCGCCGAATGGCGCGAAACTCTGCGAGGCTTCAAACCAAAACGCCTGTCTCACAAGGAGACAGGCGTTTGTTTAAAGAGACAGGCGTTTTGGCTTAGTTCCGGTTGGGGCGGCTGCCCACGTCCTCTTTGAGCAGCCGGTACACCGCGGCGGCCAGGGGCACGCCCAGGAGCATCCCCAGGATGCCCATGGTGCCGCCGCCGACGATCACCGCCGCCAGCACCCAGATGCCCGGCAGACCCAGGGTCTTGCCGATGATCCTGGGGTAGATGAGGTTGCCCTCCACCTGCTGCAAAATGACCAGATAGAGCAAAAACAGCGCGGCCCGGAGAGGCGAGACCGTGAGGATCAGCAAAAAGCCGATGAAGCCGCCGATATAGCCGCCGATGACGGGGATCAGGGCGGTGAAGCCCACCACGGTGCCCACCACCGCGGCGAAGGGGAAGCCAAAGACCAGCATCCCCACCGCGCACATCACGCCCAGGACCACCGCGTCCGCGCCCTTGCCCACGATGTAATCGTGGAAGCAGTCCTCCACCACCGCCAGCACGTGGGCTATCTTCTCCCGCCAGCTCTTTTTCAAATACTTCCGGCCCAGGGTCTTGGCCTGGCGGCCCAGCTGTTCCTTGCCCGCCAGCACATAGGCCGCGAAGATCAGGGCCATGAGGAAGTTGAAGGTGAGGGAGACCACGGAGGTGATGACCTCGGCCGCCATGCCCGCCACGCTGCCAAAGCCGCTGAGGAGCACGCCGCCCACCCGCTCGATCAGATCCTGCCAGTTGAGGCCGTTGAGCCACTGGGCCAGCTCGGGGCTGGTCAGGCCGGAGTTGGCCAGGGCGCCGCTGATGCTCTGGAGGGTGCCGGGCACGGTGGCCGCTATCAGCTCGGCGCAGTCCAGCAGTTCCGGGATGACCAACAGCACCAGCGCGGTGAGGATCACGCCCACGCACAAAAAGGCCAGCAGCAGACAGACGCCCCGGCGGACGGGCCCCATCCAGGGCTTTTTGCTGTCGGGGAAAAAGTGCCGCTCAAAAAAGCGCATGGGGATGTTGAGGATAAAGGCGATGGCACAGCCCACCAGGATGGGGGTGGCCGCGTGGAGGGCCAGCAGGAGAAAGTCCACCATCACGTCCCAATATCGAATGCACAAAAACAGCAAAAACGCGCTGATGCCGATGCGGAGGCAGGTTTTCCAACTGGGCATGGGTCCGCACTTCCCTTCTTACTGGGTGATTTCCGTGAGCTTGCCCACCACGCGGGTCCAACCGGGGCTCTCCCCGTCCCACAGCGTCCGCAGTTGCAGCCGGAAGCGGCAGGGTCCCTGGGGCAACTGGAGGGTGTATTCCCCCTCCGCGTCCGGGCCGTCGGCGGTGGTCTTTTCCAGAAGGCCCCGGATGTCCAGATAGGACTCGCCCAGGGACCTTCCGGCGGGGTCGGCGTCGGGCTGGACCACCAGCCGCTTGAGCCCCAACCGCTGGGCGGCCGCCCTGGACAGCATCAGCCGCCGGCTGTCCCTGTCGTATTGGAAGATCAGGTCCCCGGTGACGTCGGCGTAGAACTCGAACCGGGCGTTGGCCTGGTCCAGCAGGCTCAGGGTGCGGCGGGACGCGCTCAGCTCCCCGCGCTCCAACAGCTGGTTTGTGACCCGGCGAATCTCCGCCGAGTCCATGGGCTCCACATCTCCCAGCTCCAGCTCCCGGTTCAGCCGGTCGGCGCACTCCACCAGGCACTCCAACAGCACCGGGTTGAAAGCGCCGCACTCGCCGTTGAGGATCATCTTCAGCGCCTGTTCCGGCGGATAGGGGTCCTTGTAGACCCGGACGGCGGTGAGGGCGTCGTACACATCGGCCAGGGCCACCACCTGGGCGGCGATGGGGATCTCCTCGCCCTTGAGCCCGTCGGGGTAGCCGCGGCCATCGTATCGCTCGTGGTGCCAGCGGCAGATGTCGTGGGCGATCTGCAAAAAGCCGTCGGTGCTGTCGGTCTGGCCGGGCGTCTCCTCCAGCATCCGCGCGCCGATGACCGTGTGGGTCTTCATGATCTCAAACTCCTCCGGCGTCAGGCGGCCGGGCTTGTTGAGTATCTTCTCGTCGATGGAGATCTTCCCCACGTCGTGGAGAGCGGAGGCGTTGGCGATGACCGAGATCTTGGCCGAGGTCAGGCCGTATTCCGGGCAGCGGCGGCGGACGGTCTGGAGCAGGACGTCGGTGAACACCCGGACGTGGCGGACGTGGAGCCCGCTCTCGCCGTTGCGGAACTCCACCACGTTGCTGAGGATCTCCACCATCTGGAAATTGGAGCGCTCCTTCTCCATGATCTGCTGGGTCACCATGTCCTCCAGCACCTGCTGCTTGGCGTAGAGCTGGATGGTGTTTCGCACGCGGTAGCGGACGGTCTTTTCGTCAAAGGGGCGGGTGATATAGTCCGTGGCGCCCAGGTCGTAGGCCCGGTCGATGTTCTCCGGCGAGTCGTCGGCGGAGATCATGATGACAGGGGTGGACTGGAGCCACTGGTTCTTGTTCATCATCCCCAGCAGAGTGACCCCGTCGATCTTGGGCATGACCACGTCCAACAGCACCAGGTCGATGTCCATCCACCGCTCTTTGAGGATGTCCGCGGCCTCCTGGCCGTCACAGGCCTCCAGGATGTTGTAGTCCAGGGACAGGATGTCGCCCAACAACGCGCGGTTGAAGGCGGTGTCGTCCACGATGAGGATGGTGCGCTTGTTGTTTTTGCTTGACTTTTCCATTCGGTTCACGGCTCCTGTTTTGTTCTCTCTGTCAGAGGTCGCCTCACGCCGGGTCCAGCGCGGCGATGGCGTCCACCGTGGTCTGGTAGGCCGCCTTGACCGCTTCGTAGAGGGGCACCGGGTCCTGGGCGGGGGCGCCGGGGCGCAGACACTCGGTGAGGTCGGAACTGGTCTGGGCCAGAGCCGTCAGCGCCAGGTTCAAAGACACGCCCTTGAGGGAGTGGGCGTGGCGAAAGGCGGAGGCCCAGTCGGCCTCGCCCATGGCGGCGGTCAGCAGGGCGAAGCTCTCGTCCGCGCCAAACAGTCCCAGAAACCGCCGCACCCGCTCCTCCGAGCGCAGCCGCCCCATCACCGCGTCATAGTCGCCGCCCAGGGCCGCGTAACATTCCCGCAGAGTCATCCCATCTACACCCGCTTTCCTCCCCCGGTCCGGGACCGGGCGAAAAATGATAACGGGTGGATTATATCACATTTCTTTGGAAATGTGTAGGGGTTTTACATAAAAAATATATGTGGCGCTCTGGGAAAAACCCTTGCATTTCTTCCCAGGGCAATATATAATATTAGGCGTATCTTTATGCCCTTTTTGAAAGAGAGAAAAAAGGTTTACAGAGAAGGGAGGAGACGGCTTGAAGGAACACCGTTCTCCCGCCCAGGTAGCGCTCCTGATCCCCGCGCTGAACCCGGACGCCCGGCTGCTGGAACTGCTGGACCGGCTGCGGGGCCACTGGGACGGGCCGGTGGTGCTGGTGGACGACGGCAGTGACCAGGACCACAAGGGCATCTTCGCCCAGGCGCTGGAGCGGGGCTGTCAAGTGGTGGTCCACGCCAAGAACCTGGGCAAGGGCCGGGGACTGAAAACCGGCTTCAACTACATCCTGACCCACTACCCCGACGCCATCGGCTGTGTCACCGCCGACGCCGACGGACAGCACACCGTGGAGGACATCAACGCCTGTGCCGACGCGCTGGCGGACGCCCCCTCCGCCCTGGTGCTGGGCTGTCGGGACTTTGACGCACCGGGCGTCCCCTTCAAGAGCCGGGCCGGAAACCGCATCACCCGCTCGGTCATGCGCTTTCTCTGCGGCGTAGGCGTCACCGATACCCAGACCGGCCTGCGGGGCATCCCACGGGACTTCATGCTCCATATGCTGGACGTGCCCGGGGAACGCTTTGAGTACGAGACCAATATGCTGTTGGAGACCCGCACCCAAAATACGCCCATCCGGGAGGTATCCATCCAGACGGTCTATCTGGACAACAACAGCTCCTCCCACTTCAACCCCCTGCTGGACTCCTTCCGCATCTACGCCCTGCTGTTGAAGTTCTGCGCCGCCTCCATCGTGGGTTTCGTGGTGGACATTCTCCTTTTCGCCCTGTTTTTGAGGCTGTTCCGCGGCGCCAAGGTCTATCTGGTGACCCCCATCGTGGCCGCCACCGTCCTGGCCCGGATCATCTCCGCCACCGTCAACTACCTGGTCAATCACAAGGCGGTCTTTCAGAGCAACAAGAGCTCCCGGCGGAGCTTTCCCCGGTACGCTGTCCTATGCGTGGTCCAGATGCTCCTCAGCGCCGCCCTGGTGACCTGGTTCAGCGGCCTGGTCGCCTGGCCCAGCACCCTGATCAAGCTCATCGTGGACCTGTGTCTGTTTTTCCTCAGCTTCCAGATCCAGCGCCGCTGGGTCTTTTGAGCGCTCTCCCACCTCTGGCGATTTTGATTGGCGGCCGGGCTGTCCCGGCACGAAGTGGAGGTTGTTGTCAATGAAACAAAAGCTGTGCGTTCGCAGGGTCTTTGCGGGGCTGTTGAGCCTGGTGATGCTGCTGGGCCTGTCCGCGGTGCCCGCCCTGGCCGACGAGGAGACCGCCGCCCCCGTGACGGCGGAAACTCCCGCCAAGGAGGAGGCTCCCGCCAAGACGGAGACCCCCACCAAGGAGGAAGCTCCCACTAAGGCGGAAACTCCCGCCAAGGAGGAGACCCCCACCAAGGCGGAAACTCCGGCCAAGGAGGAGACCCCCGCCAAGACGGAGACCCCCGCTAAGACGGAGACCCCTGCCAAGGAGGAGGCTCCCGCTAAGGCAGAGACCCCGGCCAAGGAGGAGACCCCGGCCAAGGAGGAGACCCCCACCAAGGCGGAAACTCCGGTCAAGGAGGAAACTCCGGCCAAGGAGGATACGCCCGCTGTGGACGAGGCGCCCTCGGCGGAGCCTGTGCCGGAGACCTCTCCCAGCGCGGCCCCCTCCGCCACACCTAGCGCCTCCGCCGCGCCTAGTGCCGCGCCTAGCGCTTCTACTGCGCCCAGTGCCGCGCCGAGCGCCTCCGTTGCGCCCAGTGCCTCTGCCGCGCCCAGCGCTTCCGCTGCGCCTAGCGCTTCCACTGCGCCCAGCGCGACGCCCAGCGCTTCCACTGCGCCCAGCGCGACGCCCAGTGCCTCTACCGCGCCCATCGCCGCGCCCTCCACCGCCCCCATCGCCGCGGACGAGGAGGATGACGACGACGGCTTCACCGTGGACTGGGACGAGGTGGGTCTGCTGGAGGGCGGCGACTGGCAGGTGAGCCAGTGGGGTCTGGCCCGCGGCGACGGAGGATTCTGGGTATACCTGGAAAACAACCAGGGCCAGGCCTCTGTGGGCATCACCTACTATGACGACGCCAGCGACGCCATCCGCTACCGGGACTGGATCGCCGGCGGCAACTCCCTGCTGGGCGAGAACGAGATGCCCATTCCCAACTCCACCCTCACCGTCATCCGCGAGGGGAACGCCCGCCGCATGGAGGGCTTTATCCCGGACTCCTTTTTCAAGAGCAGCCGTTTCATCCTCTCCAGCGGCAGCGTCACCCTCCCCTCTGAGGACATTCCCCGTCTGCCCGACGCCACGGAGATGGACCTCTCCGGCGACGTGGCCAACGAGAGCCACAAGGAGCTGGACGAGGCCGCCAAGGCCCAGGCCATCGGCGCGGCCTACAACGGCATCGTCATCGACGGCGACTTTGCCGACTGGGACGCCGCGCCCCGCTACCCGCTGAAAGACCTCTACGACATCCAGGGCTACGAGAAGAACTACAACACCGTGGACGAGGTCTCGGTGATCTGGGACGGCGACTACATCTATATTCTCCTCGTGGCCAACGGCGACACGGTGGATTACGCCCCCGGCGTCCGCGTGGGCAACTGGTCCAGCGTCTGCGGCGCCGGACCCAACGGAAACGGCCAGTTCGCCATCGTCACCGACCTGAACCAGCAGTTGCTGGTCCAGCCCGCCGTGATCAACGGCGAGCCCGGCGTCAACGGCATCAACAACGCCCAGGCCGCGGTCAACAACAAAGAGTGGTTCGGCGCGCCCCATATGTGGGAGATCGCCATTCCTGCCGACCGTCTGCCCTCCTACCTGGAGAGCTTTGACTTCGGGCTCTACCTGGTGGAGCCCGCCGTGGCCGGCATCACCGACCTCCAGGCCGGCGGCGAGGAGGACAAGAGCTTCAACGGTGTGGTCATCGACGGCAGCTTTGGCGACTGGACCTACTACCCCATGACCACCATCCAGTACGCCACCCCCGGCACCCAGGACGTGGTCCGGGACGCCCACGGCGCCCTCTGGGGCGACGGCACCACCCTCTACGGCTATGTGGCCACCAATATGGTCGCCCATCTGGGCGCCAAGGGCGGGGAGTTCCTGGCCGACATCGCCCTGGCCTTCAACGGAGACCGCAGTTACAAGGGCTTCCCCTCCGAGGGCAACTTCTATCCCCGCATCGTCTCCTTTGACTCCGGCGCCCCCGTGGTGCTCAACGAGGGCACCCGGCTGGAGGACGGGGACTACACCTTCTACATCTACGACACCCGCACCGACCCCACCGCTCCCATCTACGACCCCGACGCCAACACCTCCCACACCCCCACCGCCCAGGAGTTGAAGCAAAACGCCTTTGGCGTCATCAAGGTCCATGTGGACGGCGTGATGGACCAGGCGGAGTTTGAGCTGGATCTGGAGAAGGTGGCGGACTACATCGGCGCCGACGCCGACACCGCCTTCAAGGTCGTCGAGATCCAGTGGGGCCGGCTGGGCCAGCAGTGGCTGGCCTACGCGGGCACCCCCACCGGCACCGTCATCAGCCTGGTACTGCTGGTGGCCGCGGTGGCTCTGCCCATGGGGTATGTTGAACTGAAAAAGCGCCGCCAGGCCCGGAGCGAGCAGGCCAAATGATCAAGTACGCCGTCTGCGCCGCGCTGGCTGTGGTCTGGTGGTATCTGCTGCGGGTCACAGACCGGGCCAAGCTGGACTTCTGGCACTTTGTCATCGGAAGCGGCGGGCTGTTCATCTTCTCCATCGCCCTGCTGCAGCCGGTGCTGACCAAGCCCCTGGCCCGGCTGGTGGCGGCGGTGGGCGGGCTGTTCGGCTCTTTGACCCACACCTTCGCCGCCTACTTTCGCTACGGCGTGCTCTTTATCCAGTCGCCCCAAGGGGCCATGACCCTGCAGATCGACTTTGAGTGCTCCGGCATCATCGAGATCCTGGCCTTTTTGTCCCTGCTGCTCTTTTTCCGGGTGTATACCCGCAACCAGCGGGCCATCGTGGGGCTGGTGGGCACGGTGGGCATCATCCTGGCCAACGTACTGCGGATCATCGTCATCTGCGAGATGATCTACTTCCTGGGCCCCAACGCCTACTACGCGGCCCACTCCCTGGTGGGGCGCTTTGTATTCTACGGCCTGTCGGTCCTGCTCTACTTCTATGTGTTTACCAAGCCCCAGATCGTGACCATGAAGGTCGGCATTTTCAAGTATGGCGACGGAGGAGGCGGTGGGTCGTAAATGTGGTTCAACATCCTCAACTCCTTTATCTTCTGGGCCGCCTGGATCTCCATCCCCATGGTCATGGAGATCATCCCCTCTCTGGGCAGTCTGTTTATCCTGCTCAAGCGGCGGAAGGACTATGACAAAAAGGAGACGCCCACCCTCTACCCGGAGATCTCCATCATCATCCCCATCTACAACTCCGCGGACACCCTGGAGGGGTGCCTGCGCTCTATCTATACCTGCACCTACCCCAACGACGCCATCCGGGTGTTCCTGGTGAACAACCTGAGCCGGGACAACTCCTTTGAGGTGTTCACCCAGTGCCAGGAGAAGTTCCCGGAACTGCATATGCAGTGGCTCAACGCCCAGCAGGGCAAGTCCAGGGCGCTGAATCTGGCCCTCTACAACTCCTCCGGCAAGTACATCGTCCACATCGACTCCGACGGTTTTTTGGAGGAACACGCCCTGACCAACCTGGTGGACCTCTTTGAGTCCGACCTCTCCTGCAACTGCGTCACCGGCTCCATCCTCACCATCCCGGAGAAGATCGAGGAATACACCGGCTCGGGCCTGCTCTTGCGGCGGCTGGAGTTCTTGGAGTATGCCCAGGCGTTCCTGGCCGGGCGGAACTACGCCAGCGAGACCAACACCATCTACAC
This sequence comes from uncultured Oscillospiraceae bacterium, assembly GCA_947599925.1. Classification (GTDB taxonomy): domain Bacteria; phylum Bacillota; class Clostridia; order Oscillospirales; family Oscillospiraceae; genus MGBC124762. The sequence goes on from CANQFT010000003.1 coordinate 31,620, forward strand.
CCTCTCCGGCGCCTTCTCCGCCTTCCGCAAGAGCGCCATTTTGAAGTCCTGGCTCTACAACACCGACACCATCTGCGAGGATACCCAGCTCACCTTCCAGATGCGCTACCTCCAAAAAGAGCGGGTCCGCATCAGCGTGGACTCCATCTTCCTCACCGACCCCATCGAGGACCTGGACAAGCTCTACACCCAGCGCCAGCGCTGGCAGCGGGGCAGTCTGGAAGTGTCCCGGATGTTCATGGAGACCGACGAGCTCAAGGCCCACAAGCTCTTTGGAGACGTGAACGTCAAGACCCTGATGTACGACCACACCTTCGCCTTTCCCCGGATGATCTGGTATCTGGCCACCATCTGTATGCTGTTCATGGGCTTCTCCGGCAAGACCATCCTGATGGCCACGGCACTGCTCTTTGGGCTGTATACCCTGTGCGGATACTTCTACTTCTTCTCCAGCTTGGCCTTTTTGGAGAAGTTCCCGGAACTGCGAAAATACTACCGAAAACAGTGGTGGATGGTGCCTCTGCTGCCCTTTTTCAACCTGGTGGTCTTTTTCATCCGCATGGCGGGCATCATCAACTCCATCGGCACCGACTCCTCCTGGAAGACCCGTACCTTCACCGACGAGCGCCGGTCCTTCACCCAGACCATCCGCCAGGACTTCTCCAAGGTGTCCGGCTGGGTGCGGCGGGTCCACGGCGCGGTGAACGGCGACGAGGCGGCCATGTACGCCCCCAAGACCCTGGCCCAGCAGCTGCGGGGCTCTTTCTGGGCCTACGCCGCCACCTTTGCCGCCTTCGCCGTGGCCCTGGTGCTGACGGTGGTGGTGGCCTGGTGCGCCAGCAGTTTCTCCACTCCCTTTGAGAGCTTTGTCAGCACCCTGTTCAGCTCCACCCAGGGCACCGCCAGCGAGGTGTACCTCAACGGCCTCAGGGCCTGTCTGCCGCCCATTCTGGTGGCGCTGGCGGCGGCGGTGGGGCTGATCGTTCTGGACCGCCGCCAGACCAAAAAGGTCCTCTCCTGGCCGGAGAGCAGTCCCCGGCAGGTGCGGGAGGCCCGGCGCATCCTGCGCCGCCGGAACGCCTGCGGAGTGTTCACCTGCCTGTTTTTGGTGGGCTCACTGCTGTTTGCCAACGCCGCCTACGACGTGACCGACTATATGGGCTCCAAGCTGGTGGCCTCCTCCCTCTACGAAGAGCACTACGTAGACCCCAGAAGCGTGGCTCTGGAGGCCCCGGAGACCCCGCCCAACCTGCTCTACATCTACCTGGAGAGCCTGGAGATCACCTACGGCTCCACCGCCCAGGGCGGCGCCCTGGATCAGAACCTCATCCCCAACATGACCCGGCTGGCCAGGGAAAACGTCTCCTTCTCCCAGACGGACAAGCCCCTGGGCGGGTTTTACTCCGGCACGGGCACGTCCTGGACCATGGCCGCCCTCTACGCCACCTCCTCCGGGGCCCATTTCGCCCTGCCCGCCGGCGGCAGCCAGTCGGCCCGGTCGGGCCATTTCGCCGAGGGGCTCTGGACCGTGGGGGACGAGCTGGCCCGGCAGGGCTACCAAAACGAGCTCCTCATGGGCTCCAGCGCGGAGTTCTCCGGCCTGGACGCCTTCTTCCGCCAGCACGGGGACTTCGCCATCTTCGACTACCCCGCCGCCATCGAAAAGGGCCTCTTGCCGGAGGACTACCACCAGTGGTGGGGCTTTGAGGACGCCAAGCTCTACGACTTCGCCAAGATGGAGCTGACCCGGCTGGCCCAGTCCGGCCGGCCCTTCAACCTCACCATGGTCACAGCCGACACCCACTTCCCCGAGGGCTACATCTGCCCGCTGTGCCCCACGGACAAAGGAGAGCGGGCCGCCAACGTGGTCTCCTGCGCCGACCGCCAGCTGGGGGCGTTTATCCGCTGGTGCGAGGACCAGCCCTTCTTTGAGAACACCGTCATCGTCATCACCGGGGACCATCCCCGGATGGACAACGTGGTGGTGGAGGGGGTGGACTGGACCCAGCGCGGCGTCTACAACTGCTTCATCAACGCCAGGGCCCCGCTGGAGGGCTCCAAGCTGAACCGCCGCTTCACCGCCATGGACATCTACCCCACCACCTTGGCCGCCCTGGGCTACACCATCGACGGCGACGCCCTGGGCCTTGGGGTCAACCTCTTCTCCGGCCGGGAGACGCTGGCCGAGGAGATGGGCTATGAGGCCATGGACCAGGAGTTGAAAAAGAACGACCCCTACTACATTCCCAATCTGGCCCCTGAACTGCTGGAACGGGACACCTCGGCTCTGGGAGAGGAGGAGACAGACCATGGCTAAGCGGAAAAAAACGGCGAGCGGCGTCCCGGACGCCAGAGTCCGGCCCTGGGTGGTGACGACGCTGTCGGTCCTCTTTGTGCTGCTGGTGGCCCTCTGGGCCTGGTTCCAGCTGGGGACCTACGAGCAGGGCGTGCTGGACGTCTACGCCAACCAGCAAGACGGCTATGTCCAGCTGGTGCTGGAGCAGATCCATCTGACGGAAAAGCGGGGCGGCACCGAGGCCCAGATCGAGGAGATCCTGGGCACGCTGGACGCCTCCACCAACCGGTACTGGACCCTCTCCAAGCAGGAGTCGCTGATCTTTGTCAAGGACGTGATGGAGACAAACCGCTACCAGGGCTTCACCACCGCCACCTACTACCAGACCAACTCCGCCCAGGACTTCGTGGCCCGGCTGGAGCAGGACCGTGTCACACACGAGACCATCCAGATCGACATCCACCCCTACATCGCCTCCGGCGTGCGCTTCACCTTCCAGGGGACGCCGTACCGGGTGTGCCTTTTGACCAACGCGGACACCGTTCTGGACCACAACGCCTACCTCACCGCCAAGATCAACCTGATCACCCTGGGGCTGATCGCTCTGGTGGCCTTTGTGGTGGTCATCAACGTGCTGGCCTACCTGGCCGGCAGCTACCGCAAAAAGTACATGGAGACCTTCCAGGCCAACGAGGAGCTGATGCGCCAGGCGGAAAAGCTGAACCGGGTCCTGCAGAAAGAGGACCTCTACGACCCGCGGCGCACCGCCTACACCCGGCCCGCCCTGCCCATGATCTGGGAAAAGCTCACCGGCCGGGACCCCTGGCCCCTGTCCTTCCTCATCCTCCGCTGTCCGGGGCCGGAGGAGGAGAAGCGGTTTTTGCAGTTCACCCAGCTGCAGATGAACGAGAAGATCCTGCGGGTCTTTCTGGACGACACCCACATCTTGCTGATCCTCCTTCGCGTGGAGGAGCTGGAGCGCCAGGCCGTGGAGGAGAGCACCGGCATCCCCGGCGTGACCCTCACCGGCTCTCTGACGCTGACCCAGCCGCCCCAAGAGGGCCTGGCCGCGTGCTTTGACAGCTTTTGGGAAAGGACGGTAGACCATGAGAAACAGACTTTTGTGCAAGTATAAGTTCAAGTTCTACCTGAACGCCAGCCACTACATCATCATCAACGGCAAAAAGGGCGCCTCCCACCCCCACACCTGGGAGTTCATCCTGGACGTTGTCCTGCCCAACAGCGAATTTGTCCAGTTCTCCGTCTACGAGCGGACCATCGAGGCCTTCTTCGCCGCCTACCAAAACCAGACCTTGAACGACATCGAGCCCTTTGACACCGTCATCCCCACGCTGGAGAACATGGTGGAGTATTTTGGCGAGGCCATCGCCCAGCGCATCGCCGGGGCCGGCGGCACCCTGGAGCAGATTGAGGGCTCGGAGACCCCCACGCGGAGCTACATCATCTCCTACGCCCAGGACGAGCGGTATCTGGCCGGCGCGGACCGCTCCGCCCAGGCCGCCCTCTCCGACGTGCTGGACCAGGCGCTGGGCGAGGCGCTGAAATGAGCGCGGGCCGCCCGGAGCGAAGCGGGGGCCTGTCCTCTCCCGCCGGCGCCGTCACCCTGGACAGCCGCCAGGGTATGAGCCCGGTGCTGAAATGGTGCATCCTGGCCTCCATCGCCGTGGTCTACGCGCTGGTGGCCCTGGCCGTGACCTATCTGGTGTCCCGCAGCGGCCTCTACCCCAACGGCGCGGACACCATGTTCTACGTCTACCGGGGCGATTTTCTCTACCGCTCCATCACCCAGGACCACAACTGGTATCCCATGCTGGACATGGCCTGGTATAACGGCGTGCAGACCTGGCGGTACTGGTCGCCCCTGTCGGCCTATGTCCTGGCCGCCTGTCAGGCCGTCATGGGCGGCAGCCCCTTCTCCGGCTACCTGCTGTGCGTGGGGCTGTTTTACTTTTTGAGCGCCATGGTGTGGCTGGTCATCGGCGTGACCCACGGTCGGCCCTGGATGGGCGCGTTTCTGGGCCTCCTCTGGTTCCTGGTACCCAACAACGCCTTTATGTTCTTCATCGAGGGCGTGCTGGCCCGGTGTATGAGTATGTGCGTGCTGCCCTGGTTCGTGGTCAGCGTCTACGACTACCTCCACCGGCCCATCGAAAGGCGCTGGCCCTGCCTGGTGAGCCTCGTGGTCAGCTATGTGATCATCATCATGTGCCATCTGGGGTGGGCCGGGATGCTGGCCATCGCCCTGCTGATCTTCTTCCTCTTCCACAAACTGCTCCACCTGAAAAAGTCCTCCGCCGCGCCGGTGTTGCCGGTGTTTTTGTGCCTGGCGCTGGGCCTTGCCATCACCGGGCTGTGGGTCTACCCCTCGTTGGTGGGCGGCATCACCGGCCTGGACTCCTCCTCCATTATGAAGAGCTATTTCCAGAGCCTCAGCGCCTCCATCAACCCCTTTTACGGGTACAGCGGCGGGGCCTGGAACCGCTGGGTCATCGACCCCAACTTCTCCTACTTCGGCTGTGTGTCCTTCGCCCTGTCCATCTTCGGTCTGCTGTTCTCCCGGCGGACGGTGGCCCCGGGCTTTGCCACGGCCCTGTCCATCTGCCTGCTGTCCACCACGGCGGCCTACCCCATCATGGCGGTGATGCCCGGCGGGGAGTACCTCTGGATGCTGCGGTTCGTGTCCATCGCCCTGACCTTCCTGCTGGTGAGCTTCTTCCTCTGGCGCAGTCTGAAAAAACACTGGCAGGCCATTGTGGCGGTGCTGTTGGTGTGCGAGGTGGCCCTGTCCTATCCGCTGATCGTGGGGGACGCCAGCGCCCTGGCCCCGGAGGAGCGCTATGACCAGATCGCCCAGGACGACCTGATCGACGTGGCCAAGCGCTCCACCACCCAGCGGTTTTCCATGGTGGAGCCCTTTGGCTCCGAGCTGGACGCCATCTACGTCAGCGCCGGCTACGGGGACGACGCCGTGCCCACCAGCTACGGCCAGGGCATCCAGTCCGCGCCCCAGCACACCAACATCGTCCGCATCAACGAGGCCGCGGAGAGCGGGCAGTTCCTCTATATGTTCGACCGTCTTCTGGAGCTGGGCAACGACGTGGTCTCCGTGCCCGTCTACCGTCTGGACCCCCAGTACCAGGACCCCCAAACCCTGGACGACGCCGCCGCCGCGGTGGGCTACTCCCTGATCGCCCACAGCGACCGCTTCCGGGTCTATAAGCTCCGCGCCGCGCCCAAGACCGGGGCTTTCGGCGTGGTCAGCAAGTACCGGGCCGCCGCCATCGGCACCGACGCGGGCACCATCGCCATCGGCTTCCCCGCGGTGGAGGAGCTCCAGGAGCTGGTGCTGGACCAGTACACCTTCGAGGACCTGGAGGGGTACGACACCCTCTATCTGGCGGGCTTCAGCTACCACGACAAGGCCAAGGCCGAGGACTTGCTGCTCCGGCTCAGCGAAAACGGCACCAGGGTGCTGATCCTGGCCGACGGCGTGCCCGACGAGGAGGACACCGGCTCAAAGACCTTCCTGGGCGTCAGCTGCAACCGGGTGAACTTCCAAAACGGCTACCCCGCTCTGGACACCATCGACGGCGTGCTGTACTGCGACCTCTTCCCCAGCGGCTACGCCGAGGACTGGCAGACGGTGTACGTCAACGGACTGGACCAGGTCTGGGGCACCATCACCGACGTGCCGGAGGGGAAGATGGACTTCTACGGCACGGTGAAAAACGACAACATCATTTTCATCGGCCTGGCCCTCACCTACCACTACTCTCTCACCCAGGACGCGGCGGTGGGCCGCCTGCTGTCCCACGCGCTGAATGTGGACCCCGGCGAACTGCCCCAGCGGGAGATCGTGCCCATCGGCGTGGACTACCGGGACAACGTGATCACCGTGGACTCCCCCAGAGACAACGTGAACACCACCTTGAGCTATCACGACATCTTCCGGCCCGACCGGGACATCCAGGAGGTCAACCACCTCACCGTGGTCCAGCAGGGCAAAACGGTCATCCGTCTGGTCTACCCCTGCCTGGCGCCGGGACTGCTGATCTCCCTGGTGGGCCTGGCCCTGGCTGTGGGCTACATCCTCTGGTACCGGGCCCGCTGCCGCCGGGCCGCCGCCAAATCGAAGGCGGAACAAGCGCCCCCGCCGGAGGCTGAGACCGGGCCGGAGGTCGAGACCGAGCCGGAGACGCCGCCTACCCAGAGCTGACAAAGAGACCCGGCCACCTCGGTGGCCGGGTCTTGCGTTGCGGCGGGCCGCAAAAAAATGTCAAAGAAGCCGGACGCTATCCAGCGTCCGGCTTCTTGACTGTCAGGGAAGTTTCAGCAGATCGGCCAGCTTGTCTCCCTTGGGCATGAGCTGGAGCTCGCTCCGGCTGAGCATTTTCAGCCAGACCACCAAGAAGGCGTACACCGCCACCGCGCAGAGGATGGCAAAGAGCAGGGACAGGGTGTTGCCCAGCGCCAGCCGGGCCAGACGGTAGCTGCCCCTGGCGACCAGGGCCATCACCGCCGTGGCCAGGGCCGGACCGAAGAAGAGGCGGAAGTAGCGGGGCGGATGGGGCACGATGCGGCGGATGATGACAAAGTCCACCACCGCGGCCACAACGTAACAGCACAGGGTGCCCACAGGCGATCCAAAGATATTGACCCCCTCCATGCCCACCAGGATGTAGTCGATGACCAGCATCACCGTCCCGGCGCAGACCATCACCACCACGGGCAGGTTCTGGCGCCCGTAGGACTGTATGACGGAATTGCTGACCGACACCAGGCACACGAAGATGGACGCCAGCCCCAAAACGGACAACAGCGGCCCGGCCAGGGCCGGGTCCAGCCGGGGAAAGAGCATCTGGACGATGGGCCCCGCCAGGGCCGCGATCCCCGCTCCCATGGGAAAGACCAGCAGGGCCGTGATGTGGAGGGACGCCTTGGTCAGCCGGGCCGCTTCCCGCCGCTTGGACACGGCCAGCGCCGCGGACACCGCGGGGATGACCGACACCGTCACCGCCATGATCAGCGAGGCGGGGAGATTGTAGATGTTCTTCACCGCCGCGTAAGTCCCGTAGAGGGCCAGGGAGTCCTCCACCGAGTAGCCCAGGGCGTCCTGGAGCCGGCCCTTGACCACGATGGGGTCGATGAAGTTGATGATGGACACGGCGGAGGAGGTGAGGGTGATGGGGACGGCGATCTTCAGCAGGTCCTTCAGAATATCCCCGGTGGCGTCGGTGGGCTGGTCCGCCAGGGTCCGGGGCCGGAAGCGCAGGTACGCCAGGGCCATATAGCCCACCGCCAGGGCCGAGCCCAGCGTCACGCCAAACAGGGCGAACTCCGCCGAGCAGGTGCCGCCCAGAAAGACCAGCGCCACCGCCAGGATGACCAGCTTGCCCCCGGCCTCTATCACCTGGCTGGCGGCGCTGGGGCGCATATTGGAGTGGCCCTGAAAGTATCCCCGAAAAGCGCCCATACAGCACACGCACACCACCGCCGGAGCCAGGGCCCGGATGCCCGGCGCCGCGTAGGGGTTGCGCTGTACCTGCGCGGAGAACCAGTCCGCGCCAAAGAGCATGAACAGACCGCCCGCCATGCCCAGGACGAAGAACAGCCCCAGGGCCGTGCGGAACACCTTTTGCACCTGCCGGTCCCGGCCCAGGGCGTGGTTGGCCGCCACCATCCGGCTCACGGCGGCGGGCAGTCCGGCGGTGGAGACGGTGAGCAGGATGCCGTAGATCTGGTAGGCGTCGTCAAAGCTGGCGTAGCCCTTGTCCCCCAGCATCCCCACGATGGGGATCTTGTAGACCGCGCCGATGACCTTCACCAGCGCCAGGGCGATGGCCATGGTGGCCACGCCGCCGAAGAAGGAACTTTTCTTTTGCTGTGCCACGGGCCTCACCTGCCTTTCTCCGCCCCCGGCCCCGCCTTATTCAAAGAACTGGCGGTGCCACTCCAGAAAGCTGTATACGCTCCAGATGCGCTTCATGCCGCCGTTGTGCCCGGCGTGGTGGGTCTCCAGCAGGTCGTCCAGCGCGTCCACGCGGAAAAACTCCCCGGCGGCGGCGGAGTGGAAGCTGTCCCGGACCCGCTGGTAGAGGGCCTCTTGCCGCAGCCAGTCGTTCAGCGGCGTGATGAAGCCGATCTTGGGCATCTTGGCGCTCTTTTCCGGCAGGACCTTCCCCGCGGCCCGCCGGAGGGCCACCTTGGTCAGATCTTTTGTGACCCGGTAGCGGCTGGGGATGGACAGGGCCACATCCAGCACTTCCCGGTCCAGAAACGGCACCCGCAGTTCCAAGGACGCGGCCATGCTCATCTTGTCCGCCTTTTGCAGAATGTCGTAGGGCAGCCAGGCCCGCATATCGGCGTACTGCATCCGGGTCACTTCGTCCTCGCCGGCGACCTCGTCAAAGTAGGGCTTGGTGAGGCGCCAGGGCTCGGTGCGGTCATAGTCCCCGGCCAGATAGTTGTCCAGCTCTGAATACTGGAAGTTATAGTTGTTGCGGAGATACCGCCGCTCCAGGGGCAGACGGCCGCGGGTCAAAAACCGCTTGCCGTGGAAGTCGGGCAGGCGGGCGGCCACGCCGCCCGCGGCGGAGCGGAGAAACTGGGGCAGCTTCATGTACCGCTCAAAGTCCAGGCACTCCTTGTAGAAGTTGTACCCGCCAAAGAGCTCGTCGGCCCCCTCGCCGGAGAGGACCACCTTCACGTGCTGGGCCGCCATGCGGGTCAGGTAGTAGAGGGGGATGGCCGAGGGGTTGGGCAGGGGCTCGTCCATGTGGTACTGCACCTGGGGCACGGCGTCAAAAAAGTCCTGGGCGGTGATGGTGCGGGTGACGCACTCCACGCCGATCTTCTCCGCCAGCTCCTGGGCGTGGGTCAGCTCGCTGTACTTCTCCTCGGCGTAGCCAATGGAGAAGGCCCGCACATCCATGTCGTCCTTCAACAGCCGTGTCACATAGGAGGAGTCTACCCCGGAGGACAGAAAACAGCCCACCTTTACATCGGCGATGCGGTGGGCCCGGCAGGAGGCCCGGAAGGTGTCCTCGATGATGGTCTCCCAGTCGGACATGGACTTTTCCTCGTCGATGTGGTAGCGGATGGTGAAGTAGGGCCGGATGTCCAGCGTTCCGTTCTGGAAGGTGAAGGAGTGGCCCGCGGGGAGTTTTTTCACGCCGCGGAACAGGGTCTCCTGGTTGGGCAGGTACTCAAAGCACAGATAGGTCCCCAGCGCCTCCGATGCCAGGGATCTCTCAAAGGCCGGATGGTCCAGGAACGCCTTGATCTCGCTGGCGTACAGAAAGGCCCGGCCCTTTTGGTAGTAATAGTAGGGCTTGATGCCAAAGATGTCCCGCGCCCCAAAGAGGAGTTCCCGCTTCCTGTCGTAGATGACAAAGGCGAACATCCCACGCAGGCGCCGGGGCACGTCCTGGCCCCACTCCTCGTAGCCGTGGAGGATGACCTCGGTGTCCGTCCGCGTGGTGAACACATGGCCCCTGGCCTCCAGCTGGGTCCGCAGTTCCTGAAAGTTGTAGATCTCGCCGTTGAAGGTGATGACCAGGCTCTTGTCCTCGTTGAAGATGGGCTGGTCGCCGCCGTCCAGGTCGATGATGGACAGCCGCCGAAAGCCCAGGGCCGCCGCCTTTTCCACAAAGTAGCCGTCGGAGTCCGGGCCCCGGTGGACGATGCGGTCTGCCATGGCCCGCAGGGTCTCTGCCTTGTCATAGGACGCCCTGTCGTCCCAAAAGCCAACGATGCCGCACATGGCCGCCCCTCCTTACGCCTTGAATTTCTTCCTCTGCTTGGTCATAAAATAGGCCGGGTAGAGCCGCCGGAGGAAATTGCGCTCCCCCTCGTAGGCCAGAGGGTCGTGGACGCAGCTGCGCCGCTGGCGGCTGGGAAAGAGGGCAGCCAGCAGCCCGGAGGGATTTCCGCCCCTGGCGTAGAGCTGGGCCACCCGCTGGCGCAGCGCGTCGTCCTTGATGTAGTCCATCAAAACGTCCTTTGGCACCACGGTGTAGAGACTCTCTTCGTTGTCGGCGATGACCTCGCCCTCGAAGTCCTTTTCGTAGATGAGGTCGTCCACGATCCACTTCACCGCGTTGAAGCCAGAGCCGGTGATGTAGAAGTTGCTCCGGCCCAGACGGGTGTTGATCTCAAAGAACCGGAAGGAACCGTCCCGGCTGTCATATTTCACATCAAAGTTGGCAAAGCCCGTGTAGCCCACGTGCTCCAACAGCCGTTTGGCGTGGTCCATGATCTCCCGGTTCACATCGTTCAGAATGGCCACGGGATTGCCCACGCCCATGGCGGCGTTGTCCTCCAGCAGACAGTGCCCGCTGGCGAAGAAGCGGCACTTGCCGTGGCGGTCGCAGTAGACGGTGAGGATACGCATATTGTAGTCCAGGCCGGGGATGGTGTCCTGAATGAGCATTTTATAATTATAGCCGCTTTTACCCAGTTTGTCCAGCATGGCTTCCAGCTCTTCCGGCGTGTCCATGCGAAAGACCTTTTTCTTCCCCTCGAACTTGGCGTAGTGGTAGGCCGCCGAGGAGGCGGGCTTGGCGATGACGGGATAGGGGAAGTCCAGCTCCAAAGGCCGGGGGTCCCGCACGTCGTAGACAAAGGTCTTGGGGTAGGGCACGCCCAGCTCGTCGCAGATGGCGTAAAAGCTGTCCTTGAGCACCAGGCGGTCCAGAAGTTCCTGGCCGATGTAGGGGATGATGTACCAGGGCTCCAGCGCGGCGCGGTTTTCCACGATCATGCGGACATACCAGTCCCCGCAGGCCATCAGCAGCAGTTTTTTGCCCGGCCTGGCCCGGGCGATCTCCACCAGCCGCTCCACGAATGTGCCGGGCGCATCCATGTCGGGGATGATGAGGTTTTCGATGATGCTGGAGCGGGAGACCATCATACTCTTGCACATACTCACCGCCAGGGATTTTACGCCGTACTCCGCGTGAAAGCTCCGGGCCAGGGAATAGGTGGTGATGTCCCCGCCCAAAATGACGGGCAGAAATTCGATCTCTTTGGTGTTCAAGTGGCCGCGCCTCCCTAAAAAGAACCGGAATCAAAGGTATTATACCATAGTTGCAAGCCGCTGTGCGGCTTGCACGCCGCAAGAGCGGCGTCAAACCGGCAAAGCCGGTTTGGACCATGGTGTAACATTCGTGCCAGCACTTTTGCTCCGCAAAAGTGCGCCTGCCAGTGGCAGGCCGGTGTGCGTTGCACACCGAGCACGGATATTATACCCCATTCGACCATAAATAACAAGTGGGAGGATCCCCGGCGGCCCGTCACTCGGTCAGGGCCGCCAGGTCCTCCAGGGTCAGCCCCGATTGGAGGCACAGGTTGAGCGCGGCGGCCATCAGCTTGGCGCACTGGGCCACCTTGGCGTCGATGTCCCGCGGCGTGACGAAAAAGCCGTCGCCGCCGTCGGCCACGGTGGGCACCCCCATGGCGATCACCGGCACCCCAAGGCTGGCCCTGGTGAGCCCCAGCCGATGGTTGCCCACGCCGGAACCCGGGGCAATGCCCGTGTCGGAGAGCTGCACCGTGGCGCACAGGCGGTCCAACCCCTGGGCCGCCAGAGCGTCCACCGCCACCACGCAGGCGGGCTTTACCGCGCCGCACACCGCCGCGGCCACGTCCGCGCTCTCCACGCCGGTGGAGCCCAGCACCCCCGGCGTCAGCGCCGCGACGCCCCGCAGGGTCCCGAACTGCTCCGGCAGACGGTCCACCAGATGGTGGGTCACCAGCAGATGGTCGCAGCACAGCGGCCCCAGCCGGTCCGGGGTCATGGCCCGGTTGCCCAGACCCACCACCAGCACCGTGCCCTCCTCCGGCAGCAGCTTGGCCATCTCCGCCGCCAACACCTGGGCCGAGCGGCGAAAGGCCGCCTCCTCCCTCCGCTCCACAGGTCCCAGGTCCACCGTCACATACCGCCCCATCGCCTTGCCCAGACGTTTGGCCGCGCCCTGGGTCCGCACCTCCACCGCTGTCACGGGGATGTCCTCCACCCTCTGGGTCTGGTGAAAAACGCCCTCCGCCTCCGTGAGCGAGCCCACCGTCTCCACCGCCAGGTCCGTCCGTCCCTTTTCCATGTCTCCTGCCCCCTTTCCCGGGGTTAGCATACCCACTTGCGGGGCATAAAAAAAGGTGGTAGAATGATTTCATCAAAAAAACAAGGGGGATGCCCGGCATGGCGAAACGGCTTTTGGACTGCACCGCGTCGGACCTGGAGAGGATGGACAAGGACGCCCTCCTCCTCGCCATGGCCGCCAGCGAGGGCCGGGTGCTGGTGTGCGAGACCATCGGCGCCTTCACGCCCCTGGTGGGGGACGTCTCCAACGCCGAGCTGGTGGCGGCGCTGGGGGCGGACGTGATCCTTCTGAACCTGTTTGACGTGGACCAGCCCCAGGTCCAGGGCCTGCCCAGCGGCGTCAAGGGCCAGGACGTGATCCGCAAGGTCAAGGAGCTCACCGGCCGCGTGGTGGGGATCGATCTGGAGCCGGTGGAGCAGGGCCGGGCCCCGGCGGTGGACGCCGCCCTCTGGGGTCTGACGCCGGGCCGGACCGCCACGGTGGAAAACGGCCGCAAGGCCGTCGAGATGGGGGTCGATCTGATCGTCCTCACCGGCAACCCCGGCACAGGGGTCACCAACCGGGCCATCACCGATACCCTCGCCGCGTACAGGTCCGCCTTTGGCCGCCAGGTCATCCTCTGCGCGGGCAAAATGCACGCCTCCGGCTCCCTCACCGAAGCGGGCGGGGCCGTCATCACCCCCGCCGACGTGGACGCCTTTGCCGCCGCCGGCGCGGACATCATCCTCCTGCCCGCGCCGGGCACGGTCCCCGGCCTCACCATGGAGTATGTCCGGGACCTGATCGGCCGCGTCCACACCCTGGGCAAGCTGGCCCTCACCGCCATCGGCACCTCCCAGGAGGGGGCGGACGCCGACACCGTCCGCCGCGTCGCCCTGATGTGCAAAATGGCCGGCGCGGACCTCCACCACCTGGGCGACTCCGGCTTCACCGGCGTGGCCGCCCCGGAGAACATCACCGCCTACTCCGCCGCCATCCGCGGCGCACGCCACACCTACCGCCGCATGGCCATGTCCATCAAGCGATAGGCCCCTGCCCCGCCGGGCGCTCAGACATTTTTTGAAAAAAAGCTTGCATTTCCCTGGGAGAGATGTTAAAATATGTTTCTGCTATGATGCAACTGTGATTTTGCCCACTGTTTGGCACAGGTCAGGAGGTGTTTGTATGCCGAATATCAAGTCTGCCAAAAAGCGCGTGCTGGTCAACGAGGCCAAGGCCGCCCGGAACAAGGCCGCCCGGTCCGCCCTGCGTACCGACATGAAGCGTTTTGCCACCGCCGTGGAAGCTGGCGACAAGGCCGAGGCCCGTAGCGCCTACGCCGTGGCCGTCAAGGCCGTGGACAAGGCCGCCGCCCATGGGCTCATCCACCGCAACAACGCGGCCCGGAAGAAGAGCGGCCTCACCCTGCGGCTCAACAAGCTGGAGGGCTGATTTTGGGTAAAAGAGCCGTCTGCAGCCAGGCAGACGGTTTTTTTATGACTGGAAGGAGGCGGCTGGTTTGGACGATCTCACCTTGATCGGAATGCCCGGCTCAGGCAAGAGCTCGGTGGGCGTGGTGCTGGCCAAGACCATGGGCTACGGCTTTTTGGACGCCGACCTCCTCATCCAGTCCCAGCAGGGCGCCCTGCTCCAGACCCTGCTGGACACCCACGGGCTGGAGCGCTTTTTGGACATGGAGGAACAGGCCATCCTCTCCATCTCCTGCCGCCGGACCGTCATCGCCCCCGGCGGCAGCTGCGTGCTGCGCCAGGGCGCCATGGAGCATCTGAAAGCCCTGGGCCCCGTCCTCTACCTCCGGGTGAGTTACCCCGCCCTGGAGCGGCGGATCACCGATCTGGCCACGCGGGGCATCGCCTTCGCGCCGGGCCAGAGTTTGCGGGATGTCTATGACCAGCGCGAACCCCTCTACCGCCGCTGGGCGGACGCCGTTGTGGACGTGGACGACGCCCAGGATCTTGCCGCCACGCTGGCGGCGGTACAGGCCGCGGCCGCGCGGTTATACTAACCCCATACGCCGGCGCCGTCCAGCTCCCAAGGCGGCGCCGGGGGCACACCCACGGGAGCCAAATTTTTCAAAGGAACGGTTTTGTATGAATTTCAAACAGCTGGGCCTGAACAGCGCGATCTTGCAAGCGCTGGAGGCCCAGGGGTACCAGACGCCCACCCCCATCCAATCGGGCGCCATCCCTCCGGCCCTTGTGGGCCGGGACGTGCTGGGCATCGCCCAGACCGGCACGGGCAAGACCTGCGCCTTCGCCACCCCCATTTTGCAGCGGCTGGCCGCCCAGCCCATCCAGGGCAAACGGGTCATCCGCAGTCTGATCCTCACCCCGACCCGTGAGCTGGCCCTGCAGATCCAAGAGAGCTTTCGGCACTACGGCGCCCGTCTGCCCCTGAAAAGCGCCGTCATCTTCGGCGGCGTGGGCCAACAGCCCCAGGTGGATCAGATCCAGCGCGGGCTGGACATTCTGGTGGCCACCCCAGGGCGGTTGCTGGACCTCCACGGCCAGGGCCTTGTGGACCTCTCCCACATTGAAATTTTCGTGCTGGACGAGGCCGACAGGATGCTGGACATGGGCTTTATCCACGATGTGCGGCGGGTGCTGAAGGTCCTGCCGGAGAAAAAGCAGACCCTGTTCTTCTCCGCCACCATGCCCCCGGAGGTCCAGAGCCTGGTGGACGCCCTCTTGCACGACCCGGCCAAGGTGACGGTGACGCCGGTGTCCTCGCCGGTAGAGGTCATCGACCAGTCCCTCTACTTTGTGGATAAGCCCAACAAGTCCAAACTGCTGGCCTACCTGGTAAACCAGCCGGGGGTGAAAAACGCCCTGGTCTTCTCCCGCACCAAGCACGGGGCCAACAAGATCGCCGGCGATCTGGCGAAGGCGGGCATCTCCGCCGCCGCCATCCACGGCAACAAGTCCCAGACCGCCAGGGTCCAGGCCCTCTCCGACTTCAAGGCGGGCAAGATCAAGGTCCTGGCGGCCACGGACATCGCCGCGCGGGGCATCGACATTGAAGAGCTGAGCCACGTCTTTAACTACAACCTCCCCGACGTGCCGGAGACCTACGTCCACCGCATCGGCCGCACCGGGCGGGCCGGTCACGGCGGCACCGCCATCAGCTTTTGCGACATCAGCGAAAAGGACGAGCTGCGCGCCATCGAAAAGCTGCTGGGCAGGAAGATCCCCGTGGTGGAGGACCACCCCTGGCCCATGGAGAACTTTGAGCCCCCAAAGCGGGACAAAAACGGCAAGATCATCAACCCGGAGGACGCCGAGGCCCGCCAGGCCGCCAGGGAACGGAAGCGCGAGGGTAGACGCGCAGGCCCGGATGGACCGCAGCGAGGGCGAGCGGAAGGCCGCGTGCGGCCTGGAGACCAGCCCGAGTCGGAGGGAAGCCGGGCCGTCAGCGCGTCCAACCCGAGCGTGACAAAGGAGCGCCGGGCCGTCGGCGCGTCCAACCCGAGCGTGACAAAGGAGCGCGAGGGTAGACGCGCAGGCCCGGATGGACCGCAGCGAGGGCGAGCGGAAGGCCGCGTGCGGCCTGGAGACCAGCCCGAGTCGGAGGGAAGCCGGGCCGTCAGCGCGTCCAACCCAAGCGTGACAAAGGAGCGCGAGGGTAGACGCGCAGGCCCGGATGGACCGCAGAAAGGGCGGAGCGATCGACCTGCCGCCGCGTCCGCGCCCCAAAAGACGCCCCGGCCCGCCAAGGTCTCCCTCTCTCCTAAGGAGAAGCGCCAGGCGGCGGGCTACAAGGCCAGCAAGACCCTGGACGAAGCCCTCACCGCCGTGGCCCCCAAGGGCGTGGACCAGAGCGCCTTTGAAAAGTGGATGGCCGAGGAGCGGAAGATCCAGGCCCAGCGGGGCTACGCCGACCCGCTGGAGGGGGATGTGGTGATGGACGCCACCGCCAGGCTTTTGGCCTCCGGCCGCGGAAGCGCCGCCCAGAGCCGGCCCAGCCGCCAGGAGCGCCACCCCCGCCAGGAGCGCGGGCCCCGGCCCGCCAAGGTCCAGCCCGCGCCCAAGGTGGCCAAAGTAGATAAGGCGACCAAAGTGGACAAGGCGGCCAAAGCGGACAAGGCGGCCAAAGTAGATAAGGCGCCCAAGGTCCAGCCCGCGTCCAAAGTGGTAGCGCCCAAGGCAGACAAGGCGCCCGCCAAGGCGGAGAAGCGGGGGCTTTTTGGGCGAAAGGCCGCCTCCAAGCCGGACAGCTCCGCTCTGGAGGAGCGCCGGGCCAAGATCCGCCAGCAGGCCAGGGACCGCCGGGCCCGCGGCCCGGTGGAGGCCCCCAAGTCCGGCGCCCAGCTGGACTCCACCGAGCACGCCAGCCTGATGAAGCCCTACTACCTCAACGACGACTGACCTTTTCTCCCCAAGATGTAAGCTCTCTCTTGCATTTTGGGGATTTTTTTACTATAATAAGGGGCGACATTCATTTGGGAGGGACCTGCCATGACCAATCAAGAGAAATCCATGGAGAAGATCGTCGCCTTGTGCAAGGGGCGGGGCTTTATTTTTGCCGGCAGCGAGATCTACGGCGGCCTGGCCAACACCTGGGACTACGGGCCCTTGGGCGCGGAGCTGAAAAACAACATCAAGCGGGCCTGGTGGAAGAAGTTCGTCCAGCAGAACCCCTACAACGTGGGCCTGGACGCCGCCATCTTGATGAACCCCCAGACCTGGGTGGCCAGCGGCCATCTGGCGGGCTTTTCCGACCCCTTGATGGACTGCAAGGAGTGCAAGGAGCGCTTCCGGGCCGACAAGCTCATCGAGGACTGGTGCGCCGCAAACGGCTTTACCCTGGAAAAGCCCATCGACGCCTTCTCCCAGGACGAGATGAAGGCTTTTGTGGAGGAGCACGCCATCCCCTGCCCCACCTGCGGCAAGCACAACTTCACCGACATCCGCCAGTTCAACCTGATGTTCAAGACCTTCCAGGGCGTCACCGAGGACGCCAAGAACACCGTCTACCTCCGGCCTGAGACCGCCCAGGGCATCTTTGTGAACTTCGCCAACGTCCAGCGCACCACCCGCCGGAAGCTGCCCTTCGGCATCGCCCAGATCGGCAAGTCCTTCCGCAACGAGATCACGCCGGGCAACTTCATCTTCCGGGTCCGGGAGTTTGAGCAGATGGAGCTGGAGTTCTTCTGCCAGCCGGGCACCGACCTGGAGTGGTTCTCCTACTGGCGGGAGTTCTGCCACAACTGGCTCCTCTCCATCGGCCTGAAAGACGAAAACCTCCGCCTGCGGGACCACGACCCGGAGGAGCTGTGCTTCTACTCCAAGGCCACCACCGACTTTGAGTTCCTCTTCCCCTTTGGCTGGGGCGAGCTGTGGGGCGTGGCCGACCGCACCGACTACGACCTGACCCAGCACCAGAACACCTCCGGCAAGGACCTGACCTACTACGACCAGGAGAAGAACGAGCACTATATCCCCTACGTCATCGAGCCCTCTCTGGGCGTGGAGCGCACGGTGCTCTCCGTCCTCTGCGACGCCTACGACGAAGAAGTCGTGGGCCAGGACAAAAACGGCAAAGACGACGTGCGGGTGGTCCTGCGGCTCCACCCCGCCCTGGCCCCCTTTAAGTGCGCCATCCTGCCCCTTTCCAAGAAAGAGGTCCTCTCCGGCCCGGCCAAAAAGCTCTACGAAGACCTCTCGGCCCACTTCATGGTGGACTACGACGACGCCGGCTCCATCGGCAAACGCTACCGCCGCCAGGACGAGATCGGCACTCCCTTCTGCGTCACCGTGGACTTTGACACCGTGGGCGACCCGGAAAACGGCGCCCCCGCCGACAACTGCGTCACCGTCCGGGCGCGGGACTCCATGGAGCAGGTCCGCATCCCCATGGACCAGGTCAAGTCCTGGCTGGAGGAGCGGATCGGGTTCTGAGCCAGAGCGCAAAACCGGGAAGGGCGCCGCCCTTCCCGGTTTTTTACGCCTACGCCGCTCCCTCGGCGGCCTGGAGCATATCCTCTACCAAAATGCCATAGCCCTGGGTGGGGTCGTTGACCAGCACATGGGTCAGCCGGTGATACCAACACGCCCTCAGATTTGAGGAAGCCTTGGGAAGAGGTCGATGGTGATCTCCCCATTGGCTTCCCTGCGGTACTCTATGCGCTCCAGGATGGCTTTCAGCGCCGCGTTGCGCTCTTGGTTGGTCATCGCGTCGTAGCTTTCCAGCAGGGCCTCGGTCCGGGGCACCAGACCGGCCTGCGCCTCCATGCCGCTCTCCAAAGCGGCGCGGGTGGCCTCCAGCTTCTCCCGCCGGGCCGCCAGATCGTCCAGCAGGGCGGTCAGCTTTTCCCGCCTCTGGCCAAACACGGCCGGCGTATAGACCCCTTGCTCCACAAGGTCATAGGCGTTTTCCAGCTGGGATGTGACCTTTTCGCTCTCCGCTGTCAGCCGGTGGAGCTCGGCCTCGCACGCGGCAATGTCCTCCGCGAAGCCCACCGTATCGACCTTGACCCTGTACCCGTCCAGCCACGCCCGGAGCGCGCGGATGATCGCCTGTTCCACCGTGGCGTAGTCGGCGCTGACGTTGTGGCAGTTCCGGCCATTCACGCACCGCAGCCGCGGGACCGCTCCCCGCTCCACCGTCCCTGTGGTCCGCTCCACCCGCTTATGGCAGATGGAGCAAAACATCAGGCCCGCAAAGGCGTTTTGAAGGGCAAGGCCGCCCCTGACCTTCGCGCCGGACGCCTTTTCCGCGCGGATCTCCTGGGCCTTCAAGAAGGTCTCTTCGTCGATCAGCGCCTCGTGCAGACCGTCATAGACGGGATATGTCCCGTAGTCCTTCGCGCGCTTGATGTGCTTTTTGACGGCGCCGTTTTCGATGGTCTGATACTGCCGGCTCCAGCCCCGGCGGATCTTTCCCATATAGACGGGGTTGGCGATGATGTTCGATATGGTGGAGTACGTCCACAGGTCGCCATGGCGGGTGGGCACACCGTGGTCGTTCAGATAGTTGGCGATGACCTTTGTCCCGGCGTGGCGCAGGTACAGGTCAAAAATTTTCCTGATGACCTCCGCCTCGTCTGGGCGGGGCTTGAGGGTAAAGCCCTTTTCTCCGGGCAGCTTCACCCGCTCGTACCCATAGGGGGCAACGCTGTTGATGTATTTCCCCTCGGAGGCGGAGCTGTCCCGGCCCCGGCTCAGGCGCCGCTTGATGGTCTTATACTCCCGCCGGCTCATAAACAGGCCAAACTCGAAGTATTCCTCGTCGTACTCGTCGCTTGGGTCATAGTCCTTCATGGGGGTGATGATCCTGGTGCCGGAGAATTGGAACACCTGGCTGATGTAGGCCTGGTCCGCCCCGTTGCCCCGCGCCAGACGCTCCACATCCACCACCAGCACACCGGCCCACACGCCGTTCCCCACATCTTCCAGCATTTTCTGGACCTCCGGCCTGGCCGCGATGGATTCGCCGGACACCACCTCGTAGTACACCTTCGCGATCTGGAGCCCCCGGTCGCTCGCCAGCTTGTCCAGGATCGCCTTGTGCCGTTTCAGGGTCTCCTCCACACTCAGATCGGCATAGTCCTTGTCAAAGCGGGATTTCCGGAGATATTCGCAATATTGCTCCATAGGTCCTCCTTTCACGGTAACATGATACCACGAGGCCACAGAGATCGCAATTTTTCCGGCGGTCCAAATGTTGGAACGCGCGGCGATTCACGCCAGCGTCCGCCCGCCGCTCTCGTCGCTCCCCATGGCCGCCACGCCCGGCCCCTGGGCCAGCTCTCTGCGCCGATAGGCGTTTGACACGATCCGCCCCAGCTCGGAGAGGCACTGTTCCGCGGTCCCCGCGATACACTCGTCGTGGATCCGGACCACAACGCCCCTGCCCTGATATTCCGCTACGATCATCCGCGCGAGCCCCCTATGGCTTGATACTAGAAGTCTCTGCACAGACGCCCGGATTATCCGAACATTTTTTGCCGCGCAAAAAGAGGGCTCTCTCAAAGAGTCTATTCGATTGCTTGGCAGACACATTCCACCACGGAGCCTGTCAAAAAGAAACCCTTTCCCCGCAAAAAGGCCCTGGGCCCCTGACAAACATGAAGGCCGGAAGCGGAAACTCCGCTCCCGGCCTTTTGGGTCGATGGAATTTTGCGCCCGGCCCGCTTACCGGGCCGAGGGGTTGCCCTGGTACTGGGCGCTGCCGAAGCCCAGGATCACGCGGAAGATGGGCTCCAGGAAGAACAGGCCCACCGCGAAGCCGGTGCCGCGGCCAAATGCCTTGGCCAGCTTGCTGCAGGCGATGGCGTTGAACACCAGCATCCCGATGGAGGCGACGACGGCGATGACAGCGACCACCATGTTGGGAATCTGGCCCAGGGACACCAGGATCGCCAGGGCCAGGGCCACAAAGAACATCCTGGGGTCCCAGATGAGCTTGTACTCCACCCACACGTTGTAGAAGGGGATGATCGACTTCCATCCGGCCTCGCCGGCCTTGGTGAAGATCTTCCATCCGGCGATGACGCGGATGACGTACCACACGAGGGCGAGGACCAGGAAGCCGCCGATCATACCGCCGATGGCGGTGCCGGCCAGAGCTGCGGCGGCCTCATTTTCGGTCATACCGGCTTGCTGGGCAATTTGGGTAATATCCATGTTTGTTTCCTTCTTTCTCCTCATTTTTGCTCCGGGGCAGGGCTCCGGGCGCTGGGGCATATATACGCGTCACAGCCGCGGCGCGGCCATGTCACGCCAAAGGGAATGGGCGCGGGCTCAGCCCGCCTGGGTGAACCGCTGGAGGATGACGGCCACCTCCGCTCTGGTGGCGCCGCCCTGGGGATCCAGCCGGCCGCCGCCCTTGCCGGTCAAAATGCCGTTCTGCACCGCCCACCGCATGGCGGTCTGGGCCCAGTCAGAGATGCTGTCCGCGTCCACGAACTCCGCCAGGTCGGCGGCGTCCGCCGCGGGAGACCCGGCGTAGCGGTAGAGCATGGTCACCAGCTGCTCCCTGGAGATGTTCCCCTCTGGGGCGGTGCCGTCGGAGATGCCCTGGGCCGTGGCCCAGGCCATGGCCTTTTCATACCAAGTGGAACCGCCGGTGGTGTCCTGCCCGTCCAGCCGGGCCAGGACGGTCATCAGCATGGCGCGGGTCATGTTGGAATCAGGGGCAAAGGTGTTTT
The DNA here is from genome assembly GCA_947599925.1 of uncultured Oscillospiraceae bacterium. Classification (GTDB taxonomy): domain Bacteria; phylum Bacillota; class Clostridia; order Oscillospirales; family Oscillospiraceae; genus MGBC124762. The sequence continues at coordinate 53,185 of CANQFT010000003.1, forward strand.
CCCCCACGCCGTTGAACAGGCCCTTCTCGGTGACGTAGTTCACGCCCGCCTCGTACCAGCTGCCCGCCGCCACGTCGGTGTAGACCGTGGCGCTGGGCTGGGCGTCGGCCTTGGTGATGGAGAAGAGGGCCACCTTGTCCTCCTTCTGCATCGCCACCAGCCCCTCGTCCAAGAGCACAGCGTCCTCGTACTGTCCGGGCAGGACCGTCTGGCCGGTCCGGTCGATGAGGGACCACGTCCCGTCCAGCTCCACCTTGGCAAGACCGTCATTGGTGAAGTCGTGGGCGTCGTCATACTGAATGGGGATGGCCACCGCGCCGGTGGCGTCGATGTAGCCCCACTTGCCGTCCAGCACCACCTCGGCCAGACCGATTTCGGTGAAGTCGTAGGCGTCGTCATATTGGCAGGGGATGACCTGGTTGCCGGTCTTGTCCACATAGCCGTACTTGCCGTCCCGCTTCACCAAGGCCAGGCCGTTTCCGGTGAAGTCGTAGGCCTCGTCATACTCCATGGGGATGACCACCGCGCCGGTCTTGTCGATGTAGCCCCACTTGCCGTCCCGCATCGCGATGGCAAGGCCGCTGACAAAGCTGTCGCCGTCGTCATACTGAATGGGGATGACCACCGCGCCGGTCTTGTCCACATAGCCGTACTTGCCGTCCAGCTTCACCAAGGCCAGGCCCTCGCAGAAGTCCCAGGCGTCGTCATACTGGATGGGGATGACCTCGTTGCCGGAGCGGTCGATAAAGCCCACCTTGTCGCCCAGCCACACCGCGGCCAGACCTTGGCTGAAGCTTCTGGTGCCGTCATACTGGGCCTCGATCACCATCTGGCCGGTCTTGTCGATGTAGCCGTTCCTATCGCCCACCTGCACCCGGGCCAAGCCCTCGGAGAAGAAGTCGGCGGCGTCATACTGGGCCTCGATCACCACCGTGCCGGTCTTGTCGATGTAGCCCACCTTGCCGTCGATCCAAACCAGGGCCAGACCGTCCACGAACTCCCGGGCGCCTTCATACGGGAGCGAGATCACCACCTGGCCGGTCTTGTCCACAAAGGAGCACCACTTGCCGTCCAGCTTCACCAGGGCCAGGCCCTCGGAGAAGTACCAGGCGTTCTCATACTGAGGCGGGATCACCTCCTCGCCGGTCTTGTCGATAAAGCCCCACTCGCCGTCCCGCTCCACGGCCAAAAGGCCCTCACTGACGCTGTGCTCGCTGAACACATCGTCGTAGCGGTAGTCGGTGAGCTGCTTCACCGCCCAGCCGGTGGCGGCATCCGGCGTCCACGCCGGCTCCTTGGTGAGAGAGAAGACGGCGTATTTCTCGTTCACCCGCAGCATCACATAGCCCTTCCCCGCGGGGTTGATGTGCTTGCAGATCAGGGGCAGGACCTCCTCGCCGTTGACGTCCAGCAGACCGTACTTGCCGTTCAGCCGCACCGGGCCCAGCCCGCCGACGAAGTCGAAGGCGTAGTCGTACTGGGGCTCGACCACCTTGGTCCCGGTCTTGTCCACGTAGCCCCACTTGCCGTCCAGCCGCACCGGGGCCAGGCCGTCGTCGGAGAAGGAGGTGGCGGCGTCATACTTGGGCAGAATGACCTCGGTCCCGGTCTTGTCCACATAGCCCCACTTCCTGTCCCGCTGCACCATGCCAAGGCCGGCGGAGAAGTCGTAGGCGGCGGCGTACTGGCAGGGGATGACCAGCTCGCCGGTCTTGTCGATGTAGCCCGACTGGTTGCCCTGCCGCACCACCAGCAGACCCTCGGAGAAGCCGCTGTTGGCGTTGTCATACCGACATTCGATGACCTCGGTACCGGTCTGGTCGATGCAGCCGTACTTGCCGTCCTTCCGCACCACGGCCAGACCCTCGGAGAAGTCGTTGGCGTAGTCGTACTGGCAGGGGGTGACCTCGGCCCCGGTGGTGTCGATGTAGCCGTACTTGCCGTTCATCTTCACCACGGCCAGGCCCTGGGAGAAGTCGCTGGCGTTGTCATACCGGCAGGGGATGGCCTCGGCCCCGGTGGTGTCCACGTAGCCACACAGGCCGTCCTCGTTCATCACCATCGCCAGACCGTCCTGGGTGAAGTCGTGGGCGGAGATATACTGGCAGGGGATGGCCTCGGCCCCCGTCTTGTCGATGTAACCGTACTTGCCGTCCAGCTCCACCATGGCAAGGCCGTTCACGAAGGCCCCCGCGTCGCCAAACCGGGCCTCGATCACCTCTTCGCCGGTGGGGTCGATAAAGCCCCGCTTGCGGTCCCGCGTCACCATCATCAGGCCCTCGGAGAACTCCAGCCCGCCGTCATAGACGTAGTCGGTCAACTGGGTGAGGGTCCAGCCGGGGGCGGCCTCCGGCACAGGCTCGGGGAACAGGGAGAAGACGGCGTACTTCGGATCCAGCGTGCCCTCCGCCTGGATCGCCACCAGGCCGTCGGCCAGCGGCTTCACGTTCTTCGAGTACTGAATGGGGATCCGCTCCTCGCCGGTCTTGTCGATGAGGCCCCACTTGCCGTCCAGTTCCACCATGGCCAGGCCACTTTCGGGAAAGGCGTAAGCGCCCTCGTACTGGCAGAGGATGACCTCGGCCCCGGTGGGGTCGATGTAGCCGTACTTGCCGTCCCGCTCCACCAGAGCCAGGCCGTTTTCAAAATAGTTGGTGCTGTCATACTGGAAGGGGGTCACAGCCGTGCCGGTCTTGTCGATGTAGCCCCACTTGCCCTCTTGCTGTACCCTGGCCAGGCCGGAGTCGTCGTAGAAGCTGTGGGCGGCGTCGTACCGGCAGGAGATGACCAGCTCGCCGGTCTTGTCCATGTAGCCCCACTTGCCGTCCTTTTTCACCCGCGCCAGGCCGCCGTAGAAGCTCTGGGTGGCGTCGTACTGGGGAGAGATGGCCGCCGCGCCGGTGGCGTCGATGTAGCTCCACTGGCCGTCCAACTGCACACGGGCCAGGCCCTCGTGGAAGTTCTGGGCGGCGGCGTACCGGCAGGAGATGACCAGCGCGCCGGTGGCGTCGATAAAGCCCCACTTGCCCTTTTTCTGTACCCGCGCCAGGCCCTCGTAGATGCTGTGGGCGTCGTCATACTGGCAGGAGACGATCTCCGCGCCGGTGGTGTCCACGTAGCCCCACTTGCCCTCTTTCTGTACCCGCGCCAGGCCGCCGGAGAAGTCCTGGGCGTCGTCATACTGGCAGGAGACGACCTCATTGCCGTCCTTGTCGATGTAACCGTACTTGCCCTCCTTCACCACCCGGGCAAGGCCGTCGTCGGCAAAGTCCCAGGCGTCGTCATACTGGCAGGAGATGACCTGGTTGCCGGTCTCGTCCAGGTAGCCCCACTTGCCGTCCTGCTCGGCCAGCATCACGCCGTTGCGGACGCCGTAAACATTGTCGTAGCGGTACGAGGTGAGCCGCTCCAGCATCCAGCCGGGGGCCGCCTTCGGCTCCGACGCCGCGAAGACGGCGGTGGGGGCCAGAGAGAGCGCCAGGCACAGCGCCACGAGCAGGGCCAGAACTCTTGTCTTCTTCATGCCGTGTCCTTTCCTTTATTTGAATATCGATCTGGGATGACTTCCATCCCAAAGAGGCGGGCTCAGCCCGCCTGGGCGAACCGCTGGAGGATGACGGCCACCTCCGCTCTGGTGGCGCCGCCCTGGGGATCCAGACGGCCGCCGCCCTTGCCGTTCAAAATGCCGTTCTGCACTGCCCACCGCATGGCGGTCTGGGCCCAGTCAGAGATGCTGTCCGCGTCCACGAACTCCGCCAGGTCGGCGGCGTCCGCCGCGGGAGACCCGGCGTAGCGGTAGAGCATGGTCACCAGCTGCTCCCTGGAGATGTTCCCCTCTGGGGCGGTGCCGTCGGAGATGCCCTGGGCCGTGGCCCAGGCCATGGCCTTTTCATACCAAGTGGAACCGCCGGTGGTGTCCTGCCCGTCCAGCCGGGCCAGGACGGTCATCAGCATGGCGCGGGTCATGTTGGAATCAGGGGCAAAGGTGTTTTCCCCCACGCCGTTGAACAGGCCCTTCTCGGTGACGTAGTTCACGCCCGCCTCGTACCAGCTGCCCGCCGCCACGTCGGTGTAGACCGTGGCGCTGGGCTGGGCGTCGGCCTTGGTGATGGAGAAGAGGGCCACCTTGTCCTCCTTCTGCATCGCCACCAGCCCCTCGTCCAAGAGCACAGCGTCCTCGTACTGTCCGGGCAGGACCGTCTGGCCGGTCCGGTCGATGAGGGACCACGTCCCGTCCAGCTCCACCTTGGCAAGACCGTCATTGGTGAAGTCGTGGGCGTCGTCATACTGAATGGGGATGGCCACCGCGCCGGTGGCGTCGATGTAGCCCCACTTGCCGTCCAGCACCACCTCGGCCAGACCGATTTCGGTGAAGTCGTAGGCGTCGTCATATTGGCAGGGGATGACCTGGTTGCCGGTCTTGTCCACATAGCCGTACTTGCCGTCCCGCTTCACCAAGGCCAGGCCGTTTCCGGTGAAGTCGTAGGCCTCGTCATACTCCATGGGGATGACCACCGCGCCGGTCTTGTCGATGTAGCCCCACTTGCCGTCCCGCATCGCGATGGCAAGGCCGCTGACAAAGCTGTCGCCGTCGTCATACTGAATGGGGATGACCACCGCGCCGGTCTTGTCCACATAGCCGTACTTGCCGTCCAGCTTCACCAAGGCCAGGCCCTCGCAGAAGTCCCAGGCGTCGTCATACTGGATGGGGATGACCTCGTTGCCGGAGCGGTCGATAAAGCCCCACTTGTCGCCCCGCGCCGCCAGCGCCAGGCCCTCGTCGGTAAAGTCCCCGATGCCGTCATACCGGCAGGGGATGACCTCAGCGCCGGTGGCGTCGATGAAGCCCCACTTGTCGTCCAGCGCCACGGCGGTCAGACCGTGGGAGAAGAAGCCCACGTCCTGGTACTTCAAGGGGATGGCCAGGGGATCCTGGGGCAGAATCACATCCGCAAAGCGGAAGGGGACCGCCTGGCCCCGGTCCGGGTCCGCATACCCCCACTGCCCGTCCCGCGACACCGGGCCCAGGCCCTCGGTGACGTCGGCCGCGCCGTCATAGAGCAGGGGAAGCACCTCGCCGCCGGTCTTGTCCAGGTAGCCGTACAGCTCCCCCGCCTGCACCGGCGCCGTCCCCTCCGAAAAGCCGTTGGCGGAGATGCCGTCGTAGCGGAAGGAGGTGAGCTGGGTCAGCGTCCAGCCGGAGGCCATGGGGTCCTTGACCACCGAGATGTAGCCCCACTTGCCGTTTTGACAGACGGGCGCCATCCCGTCGTAAAACGCCCCGACGTCCTCATACTGGAAGGGGACCGCCGTGGCCCCGGAGAGGTCCACATAGCCCCACTTGCCGTCCTTCTCCGCCGGGGCCAGGCCGTTGGTGAAGCCGTAGATGTTGTCATACTGGAGGGGAATGATCACCTGGCCGGTGAAGTCCAGGATCCCCCACTTCCCGTCCCGCTCCACGGAGCTCATGCCGTCCACCAGGTTGTAGACCGTGTCGTACTCCATGGGGATCACCATCTCCCCTGTCCGGTCCATAAAGCCCCACTTGTCCCCCATGTGGGCGGGGGCCAGGCCGTCCATCAGATAGCCCAGGTCGTCATACTGCAGGGGGATCACCGTCTCCCCCGCCGTGTCGATCATCCCCTCCTTGCCGTCCTGGTCCACACAGGCCACGCCGGCCTGGAAGCGCATCACGTCGTCATACTGGAAGGGCACGGCCACCGCGCCGGTGGCGTCAATGTAGCCCCACTTGCCGTTCAACTCCACCGCCGCCAGGCCGTCGGAGAAGGCCATGGTCGCCTGGTATGTGGGGGCGATCGCCTCACGGCCGGCGGCATCCACAAAGCCCCACTTGCCGTCCCGCTCCACGGCGGCCAGACCGCCGGAGAAGCCGCCCATCTGGTCATAGAGGAAGGGGACGACGGTGGCGCCGGAGACGTCGATGTAGCCCCACTTGCCGTCCTTCTGCACCGGGGCCACGCCGTTCATGAACATCTGCGCGCTGTCATACTGGAACGGGATGACCGCCGCGCCGGTCTTGTCGATGTAGCCGTACTTGTCGTCCAGCTTCGCCACGGCCAGACCGTCGGAAAAATAGGTCAGGTCGTCGTACTGGAGCGGGATGGCCACCGCGCCGGTCTTGTCGATGAAGCCAAACTTGCCGTTTTGTACCACCGGGGCCAGCCCGTCTACAAAGTTACCGGCCTGGTCGTACTGAAAGGGAATCGCCTGCCGCGCCGTCCAACCGGCGCCCTCCCCCGTCTCCGCCGCCCAGACCGTCTGGGACAGCAGCAGCCCCAGGACCAGAGCCAGGGTCAGAAGTCTGTGCTTTTTCATGGTCGTTTCCTCCTCGATTTTGCGGGCCGCCCCATCCCGGCGGACCGGGCGCGCGGCACAGCTATAACAGCCTATCACGCACATTGTACCATAGTTGCAAGCCGCTGTGCGGCTTGCACGCCGCAAGAGCGGCGTCAAACCGGCAAAGCCGGTTTGGACCATGGTGTAACATTCGTGCCAGCACTTTTGCTCCGCAAAAGTGCGCCTGCCACTGGCAGGCCGGTGTGCGTTGCACACCGAGCACGGATATTGTACCACATCTCCCGCGGAGGAACAAGTGATTTTTCGCTCCGGGACCCGGCGTCTCGGAGGCACCGCCCCGCCTCTCGGCCCTCCCCGGAGGGCAAATACGCCCCAAACCAGGGATTTTCGTGTAAAAAGCCCCTGAAAACCGGCGTTTTCCCCAAATCTCCCGCCCGCCCTGTCCCCTCGCGGCCAACCTCTTGCAAATTGGCCCGGTCGTGCTATAATGCTACAATAGAAATCGCGTTGCCGCGCACGGCCCGGGCAGACGGCCCGCCCGCGGCGGCGGCAAGGAGGCAGCGTAGTATGATAACCTTTTTCTGCGCCATCGCGGTCCTGCTGGTGGGATACGCGCTGTATGGCAAATTCATCGAGCGGGTATTCGGCCCGGACGACCGCCCCACCCCCGCCACCACCCACCCCGACGGGGTGGACTTCGTCCCCATGAAGACCTGGCGGGTCTTTCTCATCCAGCTTCTGAACATCGCCGGGACCGGGCCCATCTTCGGGGCCCTGGCCGGGGCCGTGTTCGGGCCGGTGGTCTTTCTCTGGATCGTCTTTGGCTCCATTCTGGGCGGCGCCGTCCACGACTACATGAGCGGCATGATCTCCCTGCGGATGGACGGGGCCTCCCTGTCCGAGATCGTGGGCACCTACCTGGGCCCAGCGGCCAAGCAGGTCATGCGGGTGTTCTCGGTGGTTTTGCTGGTGCTGGTGGGGGCGGTGTTCACCACCAGCCCCGCCGCTCTGCTGGCCCGGCTGACCCCTGGTTGGATGAACGTCACCTTCTGGACGGTGGTGATCCTGTGCTACTACCTGCTGGCCACTCTGCTGCCCATTGACAAGCTCATCGGCAAGCTCTACCCCGTCTTTGGGGCGGTGCTGGTGGTCATGGCGGTGGGGATCATCGGCGGTCTGGCTGTGAAGGGTTACCACCTGCCGGAGCTGACCACCCTGACCGACCTCCATCCGGACGGCACACCGGTGTGGCCCTTCATGTTCATCACCGTGGCCTGCGGCGCCATCTCCGGCTTCCACGGCACCCAGTCCCCCATGATGGCCCGCTGTATGCGGACCGAGCGGGAGGGCCGCCGGGTGTTCTACGGCGCCATGATTGCCGAGAGCGTCATCGCCCTGGTCTGGGCCGCCGCTGGGGTGGCCTTCTACCAGACCACCGGCGGGCTCCAGGCGGCCATAAACAGCCTGGGTCAGTCCGGCGTGGTCTATGACATCTCCATCTCCGTGCTGGGCCTGGTGGGCGGCGCGCTGGCGGTGGTGGGTGTGGTGGCCTGTCCCATCTCCACCGGGGACACCGCCCTGCGAAGCGCCCGGCTCACCATCGCCGACTGGTTCCACATCGACCAGTCCACCCTGGTCAAGCGCGTGGCCGTCACCCTACCCCTGCTGGTGGCCAGCGCCCTGCTGACCCAGCTGGACTTCACCGTGGTCTGGCGGTACTTCTCCTGGAGCAACCAGACCCTGGCCATGATCACCCTCTGGGCGGCGGCCATGTACCTGGTCCGCCACGGGCGGAGGCGCTGGCACGCCCTGCTCTGCGCCCTGCCCGCCGCCTTTATGTCCGGCGTGTGCTGCACCTACATCCTCATGGCGGACGAGGGCTTCCGCCTTCCCCTGGCCGTCTCCTACCCCGCCGGCCTCGCCTTTGCCCTGGTCTGCGCCGCGGTGTTCTGCCTGTCGGCCCGGCGGCGCTGGGCCCAGCGGGACCTGACCGCTTCCCGCTGAATCACCCCATCCACCGCGCACCCAGGCGGCGAGGCCGCCCGGACAAGAAATGGAGGCGTTTCCCATGAAAAACCACCCCTCCGGCATCTCCAGCCTCTACCGCTCCACCCCCAACAGCCACAACACCTGCCGCCTGGCCTTCACCCTGAACGAGCCGGTGGACCCCCGCGCCCTTCGCAAAGGGGTGGACACCGCCATGGAGCGCTACGACTACCTCTCCGTCCGCCTGGTGCGGGAGGAGGGGGACCCCCTCCACACCGTGGTCCCCAACCCCAAGCCTGTGCCGGTGGTCCAGGGGGCCCGCGGGGTCACTCTGCTGACCCCGGAGGCGGACTTCCACACCGTGGCCGTGGCCTATGAGGGGGAGCAGGTGTTCTTCGACTTTCTCCACGCCCTCATCACCGGCGCGGCCATGGTGGAGTTTGCCAAGACGGTGCTCTACTACTACATCGCCGAAAAATACGGCCGGCCCCTACCCGGCCAGGACATCCTCACCTTAGAGGACCCCGTGACCGACGAGGAGCGGCTGGACCCCTACCTGGATCCCCCAGCCCCGGCGGCCGCGCCCTCCGGCGGAGCGGGCGGGGGCGGCATCCCCTCCCCCGCTCTGGACCTGAGCCGCTTTGTGGCCATGGACCCCAGCCGCCAGACCTCCTATCGCATGACCGTGGGGGAGGACGCCTTTATGACCTACTGCCGGGCAAACCAGGGCACCCCCGCCACCATGACCGCCGCTCTGCTGGCCCGGACCCTCTACCGCCTGTGTGACCGGATGGACGCCCCGGCGCGCTTCGTGCTGATGAAGCGCTACCACGAGGCCCTGGGCGTGCCCGCCGCCCACAGCAACGTCCTGGGCAACGTCATCCTCCAGTTCACCGAGGCGGAGCGGGATCTGGACCCGGCCAAACTCTGCGCCATGGCCCGGTCCATGCTGGCCCTCCAATCCGACCGCGAGGTCATCCTCAGCGCCGTCCAGCGGCGGCTGGGGCAGGAGGCCCAGGTGCTGGCCCTGGGGGACTACCGGGCCATCCGCGCGGCCTTCCAACAGGCGGCGTCCCGGTATCCCAATTTGCTGAACATGACCATCAGCTATGTGGGCAAAACCAAGCTGGGGGCGCTGGAGCCCTACGTCCGGGCGCTCTACACCTACGTGGACCCCGCCGCCTCCGGGGTGCTGGTGGAGCTCAACGCGGTGAACGGCCTGTTCTGCTTCACCTTCCTCCAGAACTTCGCCGGGGACGGCCTGGTCCGCGCCTTCGCAGCGGAGCTGGCCCAGGCGGGCCTTTCGGCGGAGCTGGGCCCGGAGGAGCCGCCCCTCTACCCCCGCATGGAACTGGACTGACAGGAGGGAACGACGATGCGACGGATCCGAGACGTGGGCCTGTTGGCCCTGCTGTCCCTGGCCCTCATTCTGGCGGTGGCCCGCCCCTGGGCCGGAGACGGCGGCGTGGACTACGCTCTGGCGGCCAACTGGGCCTATCAGGAGACGGAGACTGCGGCGGACAAGACGGCGGACGTGTTCTTTGTCTGCCCCACGGTGTACGGCGGCCAGGCGGGGGCATACAATATGCCCCTCACCGACCGCGAGGCCATGGCCGACTTCCTGGGCGCCACCAACATGGAAAAGGGCATCTACGACGACGCCTGCCGCTTCTTCGCCCCCTACTACCGCCAGGCGGGGCTGGCGGTGTACGCCATGGAGACGGAGGCGGAGCGGGAGCCCTATCTGGCCCTGGCCTACCGAGACGTGGCGGACGCCTTTGACTACTACCTCCAACATCTCAACCAGGGCCGCCCCATCGTCCTGGCCGGGTTCTCCCAGGGCGCGGATCTGTGTCTGCGGCTGATGGAGGACCGCTTCGCCCAGGCGGAGCTCCAGGACCGGCTGGTGGCCTGTTACGCCATCGGCTGGCGGGTGACGCCGGAGGACCTGGTGGCCTTCCCCCACCTGCGGATGGCCCAGGGGGAGCGGGACACCGGCGTGATCGTCTCCTTCAACAGCGAGGCGCCAGAGGTCAACGCCTCCCTGCTCATCCCCTCCGGCGTGGAGACTTTGTCCATCAACCCGCTGAACTGGCGCACCGACGGCGTTCCCGCGGGCAAAGACCAGAACCGGGGCGCTTGCTTCCCCGATTACAGCGGCCAGTTCAGCCAGGAGATCCCCAGCCTCACCGGGGCATATCTGGACCTCCCACGGGGCGCTCTCAAGGTCCCCGACGTCACCCCAGAGGACTATCCGCCCGTCCTGGACATCTTCCAGCCCGGGGTGTACCACCTCTACGACTACCAGTTCTTCTACCGCAACCTGGAACACAATGTCCAGGTCCGGCTGGACGCCTTTGGGCTGTAAAATCAAAACACGGCCCCGCCCCACGGCGGGCCGCATAAAAATCAAAAGCCCCTGAAACCGCAAAGTTTCAGGGGCTTTTGAAACTAAAAGCTCACTCCGCCGCGAACCGCGTGAGGATGACGGCCACCTCCGCGCGGGTGGCGGGGCCCTGGGGATCCAGACGGCCGCCGCCCTTGCCGTTCAAAATACCGTTCTGCACCGCCCACCGCATGGCGGTCTCGGCCCAGCCGGAGATGCTGTCCGCGTCCACGAATCCCGCCATGCCCATGGCGGCGTCCGCCGCCGGGGACCCGGCGTAGCGGTAGAGCATGGTCACCAGCTGTTCTCTGGAGATGTTCCCCTCCGGGACAGTGCCGTCGGAGATGCCCTGGGCCGTGGCCCAAGCCATGCCCTTGCTGTACCAGGTCTCGCCGCCGGTGGTGTCCTGCCCGTCCAGACGGGCCAGGACGGTCATGAGCATGGCGCGGGTCATGCTGCTGTCAGGGGCAAAGGTGTTCTCCGCCACGCCGTTGAACAAGCCCTTTTCGGTGACGTAGTTCACGCCCTCCTCATACCAGCTGCCCGCCGCCACGTCGGTGTAGGTGGTGGCGCTGGGGGTGTTGCCGGTCTCAGGGACGGGCTCATCAGTCCCGACGGTCTCGTTCTGGTCGTCCTTATCCTGCCGGGAGCCGGAGGCGTAGGAGTGCGAAGAGCCCGTCCTCGCCAGGAAGCCCAGGCGGTAGTAGCCCGGCTTGGTGGTGACGGTGCCGGAGCCGGAGTAGTTGTTCACATAGCTGGGCTGTCCGTCCTCCGACTCCCGGAGATAGAGGGTGTGGGGCCCCTTGTCCAAGGTCAGGGTCAGGTTGCCGGCGTCGTCGGTGGTCATGGCGGTGTAGTCCCCGTCGTCTACCCGCAGGTGGACGGTCTGATCGGCCAGCGGGGTCTCCTCCGTCCCCGCCTTGGTCAGAACGGGCAGGGTGACGGTGTAGGTCTCCGGGGACTGGTCGCCCGCAATGCGGATGCGGTCCTGGGTGATGGGGTAGGACAGGGGAACCGCGCCGTTCTCCGTCTGGGCCAAGAGGTATTCCTCCACGATCAGGTCCTCGCCGCCCAACTCGCCCAGTTGGGTCCCCTCCTTCAGCCCGTCGAAGGTGGCCACATAGTTGTTGGTGGCCAGGAGCAGCTGGGTGGTGTCGTCGCTCCGGTCCAGCTCTGTCCCGTCGTCCAGGGTCACCTGGGTGACCTTGGCGCCGGTCTCTCCGGCGGGGTCGTAGGCGTAGGAAAAGCCGCCGGCCTGGAGGAAACTGCCGCTGACCCGCTCCCGGACCAGCAGGCCGGTCTCGTCCTGCCCGGTCATGGTCAGGCCGGTCTCCAGCGCGGCGTAGAGCTGGGCGGGGGTGACGGAGAGGGCCACCACCAAATTGCCGTGGTTAAAGGCGTTCAGAATATCCCCGCGGGTGACCGACCCCAGGGGCATGGTCTGGCCGATGCCGCCGCCGTTTTCCACGGCGACCACGGGCAGGTCAAGGCCGTTGTTGGCCGCGAAGACCTTGGCGCTGTCCACAAAGGCGTCGGTGACAAAGTCGCCGTAGGCGGTCTCCACGATGCGGGACTCCACATAGTCGTAGTAGATGTACCCGCCCCAGAGGGGAGCGGTGGTCTGGCACAGGAGCTCCTGCTCCACGGCGGCCTGCCGCACCTGGATGTCGGTCATGACGTGGTCCACCTGTCCGGCGGCGGCCCGGCCGTCGTCGGTGAACGTCCAGGCCATGGCCTCGTCATAGCCCAGGACGCTCCCTTGGGCGGAGGTGACCGTGTCCCCGGTGAACACCAGCTCCACACGGCCCAGGGCGGCGCCGTTGACCCCGGCCTGGACGATGGGGATGTCCTTGTAGGCGTCGGCGTAGGTCTGGTGGCTGTGGCCGTCGATGACGGCGTCGACCGCGCCCAGGGCCGCCGGGTCCATCTGGTCCATCCGGGTCAGAAGTTCTTTGCTGGTGAGGTCCACGGCGGCCTCGTTCTCCCCCATGTGGCAGAGGAGCACGATGGCGTCGGTCTGGTCCTCCAGGGCGTGGATCTGGGCGATGGCGGTCTGGAGCTCGTCCATGAATTCCACCCCCTCCAGCTGGGCGGGGTTGGTGGAGGTGGCGGTGGAAACGGTGGTCAGGCCGATGAAGCCCACCTCATAGTCCCCCACGGCGCAGACGGTGGACGCCTCCAGCAGAGGCTGTCCGTCGCGGGTCACGTTGGCGGCCAGGATGGGGAACTGGGCGGCGGCGGCGTTGGCCAGCAGCACGTCCGCGCCGTAGTCGAACTCGTGGTTGCCCGCGGCCATGGCGTCGTACCCGGCGGCGTTCATCACCTCGATGACGTCCGCCCCCTTGGAGATGGTGGCGAAGGAGGCCCCTTGGGTGGCGTCTCCGGCGTCCACCAGCAGGGCGTTGGGGGTGGAGGCTCTGATGGCCGCCACTTGCGCCAGGCCGATGGCGGTATCGCTGCGGTTCACGTTGCCGTGGAGGTCGTTGGTGGCGAAGATGGTCACTGTGACCGGCTCCTCCGCCAGCGCCGCCACCGGCGCCAGACACAGACACAGCGCGGCGCACACAAGCAGGGACAAAATACGCTTTTTCATCTTGGGTTCTCCTTTTCGCTTGAAATTTCCGGCGGGCCGCGGGGCGCGGGGGATCTTGTCCCGCATCCGCGTCAAGCGGCGCGGCGCCCTCCCCCATGGCCCCGGCGGGCCGGGTCTTGAAGGCGGCGCGGGTCTGAACGCGGCCCACTTTGCAGATATTGTATCACGAACTTGGCCGGGCCGCAAGCGGTCCGGCCCACTTTGGCCGATCCTCCCGCTCTGTGGAAAAACGCCCCCTCTCCCGCGCCGTCACAGGCCGGACGCCGGCAAAAGGCGCGACAGCGCTTGGCTGTCGCGCCTTCGCCCAGATCCCCGCTTTGGGGACCTTGCCGCTTCGTGTCGAGGAGGCCCCGATCTTCCCGTGGGTATCACGGGCGTACCCATACATGGGTCACTGCCCCCACCAGCCGTCCGTCCTGCAAAATCGGACTGCCGCTCATCCCCTGGACGATGCCGCCGGTCTTGTCCAGCAGGTCCTGGTCCGTGATCTTGATGAGGAGATCGCGGGTGTCCTCCGGGTCCTCCGGGTAGACGCGCACGATCTCCGCCTCATAGTCCCGGACCTGGTCGCCCTGGACATTGGTGCGGACCGTGACCTTGCCCGTGTGGACCTGGTCCCTGGTGGCCACAGCCATAGCGGGCCCGATGGCCAGGCTCTGCCCCTGGTTCACCGTGCCAAAAATGCCGCTTTCGGTGTTGGCGAACAGGGCGCCCACATCGGTGGACAGGTCAAAGGCGCCCCGCAGTTGACCGGGCTCGCCCACCTGCCCCTTTTGCACGCCGGTGACGCTGGAGTGGAGGATGGCCCCGGAGCCCAGGGGCATCAACTGCTGGGTGTCCACGTCGCTGACTGGGTGGCCCAGGGCGCCAAAGACCCCCGTCTCCGGGTCCACGAACGTCACCGTGCCGATGCCCGCCATAGAGTCCCGGATCCAGGCGCCCAGCTTATAGCACCCGTCCGCCGAGCACCGCGCGGCCTGGGCGGTGAGCTCCAGCTGGTGGTCGCCCCGCAGACAGCGCAGGGACACCGCCTTTCCTGAGCTCTCGGCCAGGATGGACTGGACCTCCTCGATGGTGTCCACCTCGCGGCTGTCGATGTGGGTGATGATGTCGCCCGTTTTCAGCCCGCAGCTTTTGGCGGGCGTCTCCTCGCCTCCGGCGGTATCCACCGGGCCAAGGCCCACCACCAGCACGCCGTCGGAGAAGAGCTTGATGCCCACGGTGTGGCCCACGGGCACCAGGGTCCTGACCCCGGCGCCGGTGTCGGAGGGCTGGGGCGCTCTGCCCAGCAGACTTTCGAACAGCCCCGCGCTCCGGCCGGGCTCTGGCGCCGGCGCGGCGGTGGCCCTGGGGGTGAGGGCGGAAACGATCGCCACGCCCAAGAGGCACAGGCACAGCTGCCGAAGCGCGTTGAAAAAATCTGCAATTCCATGTCCTTCTTTCATTTTTGCACCCCCTTTTTGAAAAAACGCAAGTTTTCGCGGCGGTCGCGCCGCCTGTTTTACTATGGCCCATCCGTCAGAAAAAACGCTGGAAAATGACCTCGCAGGCATCCAACTTTCGCCGCGCGAGACGCGAAAAAGCCCACCGCTTCGAAAAAAGCGGTGGGCTTTTCCAACTTTGGGATGTATTTTCAACCGTCTCAGCGCTTGATGTCGAAACTCTGGTCCATGATGGCGCGGATGGACTCCACATCGTCCACGATGCTGGCGTCGCCGTGGATGGTGTGCTTGATGACGCTGGAAGCCACGGCGAAATTTACCAACTCGTCCGGGGCGTAGCCCTGCATCATGGCGTAGATAAAGCCGCTGGCGAAGGCGTCGCCGCCGCCCACGCGGTCCAGGATGTTGAAGGTGAAGAGCTTGCTCTCCCAGGTCTGGCCCTGGTACCACATATAGGCCATCAGGCTGTTTTCCGAGCCGGAGTGGGCATAGCGCACATGGCGGGCGATGCACTTGAGGTTGGGGTAGCGCTCCTGGAAGGCCCGGTTGATCATGTCCTGCTGTTTGAAGCTGGGCTGGAGGGGCACCCCGTCCTTCCAATCGCCCTTGCTGTGGTCCTCCTCGTCTTTCCAGAGATGATAGGGCTCGATGCCGAAGAGCACGTCCACATAGGGCAGGCACTGGGTGCAGAAGTCCCGCGCCTCGTCCCAGGTCCAGAGCTTGGAGCGGAAGTTGCCGTCAAAGCTGACGGTAAGGCCCTTCTCCTTGCCCACGCGGAGCATATCCAAAATGAGCTGGGCGCAGCTGGGGGAGAGGGCCGGGGTGATGCCGGAGAGATGCAGCCAGTCATACCCCTCCAACAGCTTGTTCAGGTCGTAGCCGGAGAAGTCGTACTCCGACAAAGCCGAGTGCATCCGGTCGTAGATGACCTTGCTGGGGCGGATCCCGTAGCCGGTCTCCAGGTAGTATGTACCCAGGCGGTGGCTGGGGGTCTCCTCCGGGGTGGAGAGGATGACGGGGGTACAGTGTACGTCGTTGGAGCGGAGCATCCGAATGGCGCTCTTGCCCAGAGAGTTGTCGGGCACCACAGAGAAGAAAGTGGAGTCGATGCCCAGATTGGCCAGGGCCAGGGCGATGTTGGCCTCGCTGCCGCCGTAGCTGGCCTCGAAGTTGTTGGCCACGCGGATCTTGTCGTAATTGGGCGGCGTCAGCCGGAGCATGACCTCTCCGCAGGTGATGAACTTGGGGGACTTGATGTCCTTGAGCAGCGGATTGTAGTGTTCCATATCCTTAAACTCCTTCCCTCCGTGGGGCGCGGCACCCCGTATTGATACAATTATACAAGTCCCCAGGGCCGCTTGTCAACCAAAATCGTAAGGTCCCACAAATTCGTGGGGCCGGTCCCCTTGCGCCAGGGGCCGCGCGCGGGGAGACGGCCCCGCTCCGCCGCGAAAGCTCGGCCCGCCGGAGGGCGCCCCCGCTCCGCCAGACGGCAAAGACCCCCGGCGGGACGCGCCCGCCGGGGGTCTTGCCGCGGTCTTGTTTACTTGTAGAGCTCGATGAGCTTGAGCAGGTGCTCGTAGCGGGCCTTGGCGGACTCCTCGTTCTTGGCGAAGAGCTCCTTGGCGCGGTCGGGGAAGGAGCGGGTCAGGCCGGAGTAGCGGGCCTCGTTCATCAGGAAGTCCTGATAGCCGCCGGCGGGAGCCTTGGAGTCCAGAACGAACTTCTTGCCCTCCTCGCCCTCGGGGTTGAAGCGGAACAGGTTCCAGTACCCGCACTCCACGGCCTTCTTCATCTCGCTCTGGCAGTTGGCCATGCCGCCCTTGATGGAGTGCATCTCGCAGGGCGCGTAGCCGATGATGAGGGAGGGGCCGTGATAGGCCTCGGCCTCGCGGATGGCGGCCAGGGTCTGGTTGGGGTTGGCGCCCATGGCGATCTGGGCCACGTAGACATAGCCGTAGCTCATGGCGATCTCAGCCAGGGACTTCTTGGGCATGGACTTACCGGCGGCGGCAAACTGGGCCACGGCGCCGAAGTTGGTGGACTTGGAGGCCTGACCGCCGGTGTTGGAGTAGACCTCGGTGTCGAAGACGAAGACGTTCACATCCTCGCCGGAGGCCAGGACGTGGTCCAGGCCGCCGAAGCCGATGTCGTAGGCCCAGCCGTCGCCGCCGAAGATCCACACGGACTTCTTGGCCAGGTATTCCTTCAGCGCCAGGATCTCCGCCGCGGGAGTGCCGGGCTTGGCGTGCTCCTCCAGGTGGGCGATGAGGGCGCGGGCGGGCTCGGCGTTGGCCGCGCCGTCGTCCTTGGTGTCCAGGAAAGGCTGGATGACGCTCTTGCACTCGTCCTTGGCGTCGGGGTCGTCCACGATGGCCTGGAGCTTGGCGATCAGCCGGTCGCGGATGGCCTTCTGGCCCAGGTAGATGCCCAGGCCGTGCTCGGCGTTGTCCTCAAACAGAGAGTTGGCCCAGGCGGGACCGCGTCCGCTCTTGTCCACGGTGTACGGGCTGGTGGCGGCGGGACCGCCCCAGATGGAGGAACAGCCCGTGGCGTTGGAGACGTACATCCTGTCGCCAAAGAGCTGGGTGACCAGCCGGGCGTAAGAGGTCTCGGCGCAGCCGGCGCAGGAGCCGGAGAACTCCAGATAGGGGACCTTGAACTGGCTGCCCTTGACGGTCTTGGCGTCGGCCATGTCGTCCTTGACGCTGACCTTGGAGACCATGTAGTTGAACACGTCCTGCTGGTCCAGCTGGCTCTCCTGGGGCACCATCTCCAGGGCCTTGGTGGGACACACGCCCACGCAGACGGTGCAGCCCATGCAGTCCAGCGGGCTGATGGCGATGGAGAACTTGTACTTGTCCTTGCCTGCGCCGGCCTTCACGTCCACGATCTTGGCGTTGGCGGGAGCGGCCTTGACCTCGGCGTCGTCCAGGGCGTAGGCCCGGATGGTGGCGTGGGGGCAGACGTAGGAGCACTGGTTGCACTGGATACACTTGGCGCTGTCCCACACGGGCACGCTGACGGCCACGCCGCGCTTTTCGTAGGCGGCGGCGCCCTGCTCAAAGGTGCCGTCCACGTGGTCCATGAACGCGCTGACGGGCAGGCTGTCGCCGTCCATCTTGTCCACGGGGTTCAGGATGGTCTGGACCATCTTCACCGTGGCGGGACGGCCCTCCACCTTCTCCTCCTTGGCCTCGTCCTCGGCGGTGGCCCAGGAAGCGGGGACCTCAAACTTCTTGAAGGCGGTGGCGCCCACGTCGATGGCCTTGTGGTTCATGTCCACGATGTCCTGGCCCTTCTTGAGATAGGAGTGGGTGGCGGCGTCCTTCATGTACTGGATGGCCTCGGCCTCAGGCATGACCTGGGCCAGCTTGAAGAAGGCGGACTGGAGGATGGTGTTGGTGCGCTTGCCCATGCCGATCTCTTTGGCCAGGTCGATGGCGTTGATGGTGTAGACCTGGATGTTGTGCTCGGCGATGTACCGCTTGGCCGCGGCGGGCATATGCTTGTCCAGCTCCTCGTCGGTCCACTGGCAGTTGATGAGGAAGGTGCCCCCGTCCTTCACATCCCGGACCATGGGGAAGCCCTTGATGATGTACGCGGGCACGTGGCAGGCCACGAAGTCGGCCTTGTTGATGTAGTAGGGGCTCTTGATGGGCTTGTCGCCAAAGCGCAGGTGGCTGACGGTGACGCCGCCGGTCTTCTTGGAGTCGTACTGGAAGTACGCCTGGACATACTTGTCGGTGTGGTCGCCGATGATCTTGATGGAGTTCTTGTTGGCGCCCACGGTGCCGTCGCCGCCCAGACCCCAGAACTTGCACTCGATGGTGCCCTCGGCGGCGGTGTTGGGACAGTCGTGCTCCGGCAGGGAGAGGTGGGTCACGTCGTCCACGATGCCGATGGTGAAGAACTTCTTGGGCTCGGCCTTGGCCATCTCCTCATAGACGGCAAAAACGCTCTTGGGCGGGGTGTCCTTGGAGCCCAGGCCATAGCGGCCGCCGATGATGGTGGCCTGACGGCCGGCGTTGGCAAAGGCGGTGACCACGTCCAGGTAGAGGGGATCGCCCTGGGCGCCGGGCTCCTTGGTCCGGTCCAGCACGGCGATGGTCTTGGCGCTCTGGGGGATGGCGGCCAGCAGCTTGTCGGCCCGGAAGGGGCGGTACAGCCGGACCTTCACCAGACCCACCTTCTCGCCGTGGGCGTTGAGGTAGTCGATGACTTCCTCGGTCACGTCGCAGATGGAGCCCATGGCCACGATGACCCGGTCGGCGTCGGGGGCGCCGTGGTAGTTGAAGAGCTGGTAGTCGGTGCCCAGCTTCTCGTTGACCTTGCCCATGTACTCCTCCACGATGTCGGGCAGGGCGTCGTAGTACTTGTTGCAGGCCTCGCGGTGCTGGAAGAAGATGTCGCCGTTTTCGTGGGAGCCGCGCATCACGGGCCGCTCCGGGTTCAGGGCGCGGGCCCGGAAGGCGTTGACCGCGTCCATGTCCACCATCTCGGCCAGGTCGTCGTAGTCCCAGATGTCCACCTTCTGGATCTCGTGGGAGGTGCGGAAGCCGTCGAAGAAGTTGATGAAGGGGACCCGGCCCTTGATGGTGGCCAGATGGGCCACGGCGCCCAGGTCCATGACCTCCTGGACGTTGCCCTCGGCCAGCATGGCAAAACCGGTCTGGCGGCAGGCCATCACGTCGGAGTGGTCGCCAAAGATGTTCAGCGCGTGGCTGGCCACGGTGCGGGCGGACACGTGGAACACGCAGGGCAGCAGCTCACCGGCGATCTTGTACATATTGGGGATCATCAGCAGCAGGCCCTGGGAGGCGGTGTATGTAGTGGTCAGAGCGCCGGCGTTCAGCGAGCCGTGGACGGTCCCGGCGGCTCCGGCCTCGGACTCCATCTCGATGACCTTCACCGTGGTGCCGAAGATGTTCTTCCGGCCGGCGGCGGCCCACTGGTCCACGTTGTCCGCCATGGGGCTGGAGGGGGTGATGGGGTAGATGCCCGCCACCTCCGTGAAGGCGTAGGAGACGTGGGCGGCAGCCATGTTGCCGTCCATGGATTTGGGTTTTCTCTTGATTGCCATTTTGCTCAGGTCCTCCTTTATTAGAGAAGTGTTCGCCTGATATTTTAGCACTTCTTTTTTGGTTTGTAAATCATAAAATCGCATTTCCCTCTGAATTTTTTTGTTTCTTCTGCCCAAATTTGCGGACGGGAAAAAAAGAGGAAAAAATTCGGGAAAAACCCTTGCCTTTTTTCCAGAACTGTGCTAACATAATACCCCGTCGAGAACTTGGGCCCGTCCGGGCTTTGTGGAAAGGATGTTTTCAATGTCTCCCCTGATGATCGTACTGACCGTGATCTACGTGATCTTCTGCCTGTTCCTCATCGCCGTGGTCCTGCTCCAGTCGGGCAAGTCCGCCGGCCTCAGCGGCGCCATCTCCGGCGGTGTGGACACCTTCCTCAGCAAGAACAAGGCCAAGACCTGGGACTCCCGTCTGGCCAAGATGACCAAGTGGGTCGCCATTTTGTTCATGGCGCTCACCCTGGTGCTGGTGCTGTTCCTGTAATTGCCCTCACCCTTTGCGTAAAAACGCCTTCCCCGCTGTGGGAAGGCGTTTTTTGTCCCCGTCCCCGCGCGGGTGGTATAACCTCTGGAATATCTGTCCAAAATACGCATACATTGGACAGCAGAAGGGGGCGGCCAACATGGGAAAAGCGTGGCGAAAGCGGTTTTTCGGCAAGACGGAGCGGGAGGAGGAGCTGGCGGCCCTCAAGGAGACCATGCGCTCCACCCAAGGGGCCCTGGAGCGGGCCTACGACGGCTTCAACCGGGCCGCCGACAGCGACCTCATTGAATCCTACGTCTACGAGATCAACGCCCTGCGCCACCGCTACTCCTATCTCTTGAAGGAGGTCCGGCGGCTGGAGGAGACGGCGGCGTGCCGGTAGCGGCGGCCTTTGGCGCCCTGGCGGTCTGCCTGCTGATCCCCGGTCTGCGCCGGGCGCTGGGGCGGCTGGGGGCGCTGGCGGCGCGGACGGTGTGCGCCCTGGGCGGCCTGGCCGCGCTGAAGGCCCTGGGCGCGGGCGCGGCGGGCCTCGCCCTGGGAGTCAACCTCTTCAACGCCCTCACCGTGGGCGCCCTGGGACTGCCCGGCGTGGGGCTGCTGCTGATGCTCAACTGGCTCACGAACTTATAAAAAGCCTCGCAGAGTTTCGCGCCAAGGGCGCGAAAGACGCAAAAAAATTGTCAAAGAAGTGGTTTTACCACTTCTTTGACAGTTTTTTATTCCCAACCTTTCCATACCTCCGGCTGATAGCCCACCGTGGCCTGGCGGCCATTTCGCACGATGGGGGTCCTGAGCAACCTGGGGTCGGCCAGCACCTTCTCCACCTTGTCCTCGTCGTAGGCCAGGTACCGCAGCAGGGCCCCGTCGGGATTTTTGGGGTCGATGAGGGCCTCCAGCCCGCCCACGGCCTGGAGCACGCTTTTCAGCTCGCCCCGGCTGATGCCCTTGTCCAGCAGGTCGATGTTCTGGAAGGATACTCGCCGCTCCTTGAAATACCGCTGGGCCTTTTTGGTGTCAAAGCACTTGGACTTACCAAAAATTTGGATGTTCACGGGCGTACACCTCCAGATACCGCATATAGGGGAAGCGGGCGAACAGGGCCTGGTCGTCCCAGCGCCGGTCCAGATACGCCCCCAGGGCGGTGGCAGGGGGCAGGCCAGCCTGCCGCTGGTCCAGCCGCAGAAGGGCCAGGCCGGTGAGCAGGATGTCCGCGGCGAGGAAGACGGCCAGCACGGCGGCGGTCCAGTTCAGCGCCCGGGTGGGGATCTTGTCCAGCAGGGCGCACAGCGCGGGCAGGAGCCACATGGTCCAGGCCGTGGCCGCCACCCCCCAGTAGAGGGAGAAGAACAGGTTGATCCGCCCGCCGATGGACAGGGGCAGGTGGCTGTAATCCCAGAAGATCACCCCAAAGCAAAGCTGCATGAACCAGGAGCAGACCAGCTCGAACACCGTGCCCAGCACCGAGCCGGAGAGGAACACCGCCCAGCTCCCCCGGCAGGCGAGGGGCCGCAGGACCAGGGTGAACAACAGCGCCCCCAGGCCCCACACCAGGGAGAACTGCCCCCACAAAAGACTGCTGCGGTTGTAGAGCCGGCCCCGGGTGATATACATGAACAGCGTCTCCAACAGCGACCCCAGCACAGCGCCCAGCAGAAAGATCCAAAACAGCCGCGCCAGGGTGAGCCTGGGGGCCTCCCGGCCAGAGGGGCGGCCCCCCGCCGTGTGCGCCATATCCTTCACCTCGCAGAAAGTAGATGCGCCCCATCGCGCCGCCAGGGCGCGGGGCGGATGTGTGCGTAAACTATTTTATCATTATACCCCAGAAAGGCCCAAAAGGCAACCGGGGTTGCATTCCATTTCATTTTGTGGTTAAATAGGGGCGAGAGTTTGAACCGCGAGGGGGGGACGGATATGTTCGCCAAGCGTCTGCGCGCCGCCCGGGAGGCCAGGGGCTTCGCCAGCCAGCAGGCCCTGGCCGACGCGCTGGGGGTGGCCCAGTCCACCGTGGCCAACTGGGAGGGGGGCCGGCGGGAGCCCAACTTCGCCCTGACCCTGCGGCTGTGCCAGTGTTTGGAGGTGTCGGCGGACTACCTGCTGGGGCGGGTGGACGACCCCCAGGCCACGGTGGTCCGGCCCAGCCAGGTGCGGGAGGCTGTGTGGGACGGCAAGTCCGGGCTGTCCCCGGAGGACGAGGAGGAGCTGTGGGAGGACGTGCGGGAGTACGCCCGCTACCGGCTCCAGCACTACCGCAAACGCCGTTGAATTTTATAACAAACAGGAGGAATATGGGGATGAATTACCCAGAGGAATCGCTGAAACGCCACCGGGAGTGGCGGGGCAAGCTGTCGGTCACGCCGAAGATGGAGATCAAGTCCCGGGAGGACCTGTCCCTGGCCTACACCCCAGGGGTGGCCCAACCCTGCCTGGAGATCCAGGCGCACCCGGAGCTGTCCTACGAGCTCACGGGCCGCTGGAACACCGTGGCGGTGGTCACCGACGGCACCGCCGTCCTGGGCCTTGGAGACATCGGCCCGGAGGCCGGTATGCCGGTGATGGAGGGCAAGTGCGTGCTCTTCAAGGCCTTCGGCGGCGTGGACGCGGTGCCCCTGTGCGTCAAGAGCAAAAACGTGGACGACATCGTCAACACCGTGGCGCTTCTGGAGGGCTCCTTCGGCGGCGTCAACCTGGAGGACATCGCCGCGCCCCGCTGTTTTGAGGTGGAGCAAAAGCTCCAGGCGCGCTGCTCCATCCCCATCTTCCACGACGACCAGCACGGCACCGCCATTGTCGTGGCCGCGGC
Source organism: uncultured Oscillospiraceae bacterium (assembly GCA_947599925.1). GTDB lineage: Bacteria > Bacillota > Clostridia > Oscillospirales > Oscillospiraceae > MGBC124762. The sequence goes on from CANQFT010000003.1 coordinate 76,277, forward strand.
AGTGACCAACGCGCTGAAGGTGGTGGGCAAGGAGCTGCCCCGGATCAAGGCGGTGTTCTCCGGCGCGGGGGCGGCGGGGACGGCCATCTTCAAACTCCTGTGGTCCATGGGCCTGCGAAACGCCATCCTCTGCGACATCAACGGCGTCGTCTACCCCGGCCGGCCCGACCTGGCCGCCGACCCCTACCTCCGGGAACTGGCGGAGCTGACCCAGCCCTCCATCCGGCAGGGCGGCCTGGCCGCCGCGCTGGAGGGCGCGGACCTGTTCGTGGGGGTGTCCGCCCCAGGTCTGGTCACTCCGGAGATGGTCCGCTCCATGGCCCCGCGCCCCATCCTCTTCCCCATGGCCAACCCCACGCCGGAGATCATGCCCGACCTGGCCCTGTCCGCCGGCGCCGCCGTGGTGGGCACCGGCCGCAGTGACTTCCCCAACCAGATCAACAACGTCCTGGCCTTTCCCGGCGTGTTTCGCGGCGCCCTGGACGCCCGGGCCAGCCGGATCAACGAGCCCATGAAGCGGGCGGCGGCCCAGGCCCTGGCGGACCTGGTGGGGGACCGGCTGTCCGCCGACTACATCCTCCCCGCCGCCTTTGACCCCGCCGTCTGCCCCGCCGTGGCCTCCGCCGTGGCCCAGGCCGCGCGGGAGAGCGGCGCGGTCCGCCCCTGACCGCGGGCGCCAGATCAGCCAAACGACAAAAGCAAGGGCCGCCCCAAACTTGGGGCGGCCCATAAAACAACTCCACAATGTTTTCGGAGTGCGGCATGATTTCGGTCATGCCGCAGTTCCGTTTATGCGGTCGTTCAAAGGTGAGGCAGGGAGTATCCCAATGTAGTTGTAACTGATGTCCACATCCTGCACAGGTGACTGCCCTCCGCGCTGCGGAGATCGGTCATTTTTTTATAATTTAAAAAATCTGTGACCTTTTACGCCGCCGCATCGTTATTATGGCAGAGAGGAGGGACGAAATGTGAACCCCAGTGATTCGCAGCTGCAGAGATTTGAGAAGATATATGACGCATACGGAACAATGGTTTATCGTCTCGCAATGGTCTACCTCGGATGTCGCGCGGATGCAGAGGATGTTACGCAGGAGGTCTTTGTTAAGCTTTTTAGGAAGGAGCCCGCTTTTCATGATGAGGAGCATCAAAAGCGTTGGCTTTTGCGTGTCACGGTCAATCTTTGCCTTGATCAGCTGCGTAACCCGTGGAAGACGCGGATCGTTGAACTTGATGAAGCCTGCACTGTGCCAGATGTGGACGGATATGATTTGGCATATGCGGTGGTAAATCTTCCCAAAAAGTACAAAGCCTCCATCCATCTCCACTACTTTGAAGGATATTCGGTAGAGGAAATTTCACAAATACTCCGGATAAGTGTGTCTGCGGTAAAAATGCGCCTCAAACGCGGCAGAGAATTATTGAAACTTGAATTGGAGGAAAACGTATGAAGATAAACGACTACCAAAATGCGATCGAACGATTTGACCCTGATCCAACCCTTAAAGACCGGATTTCTGAGGCTGTACTTTCCGAAACCAGGCACGTTCACGATCGCGGCTTCCCCTGTATAGTTGCCGGTGCCATGGTTGCGCTCTTGCTCGTAGTTGGGTCTACCGGGGTCGCCATGGCCGTAAGTCCGGAATTTTGTTCCGCCGTTCTAAGCTTCCTGCACATCAGTGAAACAGAAGATGTTCCCGGCCCTAATTCTTCGCTTAACGGGACGCCAGACGTATCGGACGCTATGATCGGAGAAACTGTGAAAGTGAATTACATCCAGTTGGACGGTACTTTCAACATGGCACAAGACGGCCTGTTATACGAAACCCGGCTTGACCCCGATAGCGGAGCCGCAATACCGACAAACTTCTGGCGCATAGAGAACGGCAGGGCCATACAGACAGATATTTCAGTAAATAAAACCGAGGTGGACCTGAAATCAGGTGGGGTTTTCTACTGGTATGAGCGAAATGGCAACATCCAGGTATTTGATCCCAGCCCAGAACTTGCGTCGGTCCATGCTGTTCCAGGCCGGCTGGACGCGGTGATAATCGAACGGAAGACGGAGGGATATAGCGAATATTACCTCTACAATATTCATACAGGCGAGGCAAGAGATCTCTTTGCAGATGTGGAGAGCATGGGTAAAATCGAAAATGCAAAATTTACCAGCGACATGACAGGAGCGCTTGTAAATTGTGGCGAATGGTATTACGTTGATTTTATAAATGGAACGTCCTCCGCGCTCACAGAACTGACTGGCATTGCAAGCTTTAACATGGCAGATCTTCTTCCTGACGGCACTGTGCAGCTTTTAAAATGGATCGACGCCCCTGGGCTGGGTGCTGGGTACGTGGATTGCTGGATATATGACCCGACTACCGGACAGTCGGTAAAGGTCTTAGACGGCGCGCGTGAGTTCAATGAATTTAACGAGCCAGGTCCTTATGGGGTAGTTATCCTCGGCGAGTATTGCATCGACGTGAATGAGGACGGATGCGTATATGTATTAAATCTCAGGGCCGGCACATCGGTTCCGATAAATGGGTTCACATATGATCCGGAAGCAACAATGAGCGTCAGCCCGGCCGGTGACAAAATTTTGTATGCAGAATTTGACGACAGTGGGATGATGTTCGTGACACGCCTCGGCGTTATAAATTTGGTGGAGGGAACTACGATCGAATTCGATCGTTTAAAGCCGGCAGAGTTGTTTGAGTTTAAACTCAACTGGCTCGACAATGATCGCATAGCGATCAGTGGATCTTCGCTTGATCATCTTGATAATGAAGTGACAAGCATATATATTTACGAGTTTTAACAGCATTCTTCAATAAAATCGACACAGCTCATGGCGCCCCGGCCGCTCTGTGGCCGGGGCGTGCGCTGCGGCGGGCCGCAAAAAAATTGTCAAAGAAGCGGCCCCGCCGCTTCTTTGACAATTTTTTATTTATAGAAGCTCTCGAAGGTCTTGGCGTCCATGGTCTCGTGTTCCAGCAGGTATTGGGCCACGGCGTCCAGAATGTCCCGGCGCCTTTCCAGAATGTCCCGGCAAAGGCCCTCGGCGGCGTCGATGATGGCCCGGACTTCCCTGTCGATCTGCCCGGCCACCTCCTCGGAGTAGGGCTGGGTCTGGGCCATGGAGCGGCCCAGAAAGACCTCGTCGTGGCCGGTGTCAAAGACCACGTTGCCCAGGGCGTCGCTCATGCCGTACTTGGCCACCATGCTCCTGGCGATGGCCGTCGCCCGCTCCAGATCGCCGGAGGCCCCGGTGGAGATGTCGCCCAGCGCCAGCCGCTCGGCACAGCGGCCGCCCAGCGCGGCGGCGATCTCCTCTTGCAGTTCCGTCTTGGAGCGGTAGGCCCGGTCCTCTTGGGGCAGGGAGATGGTCATGCCGCCGGCGGCGCCCCGTGGAATGATGGTGATCTGGTGGACCGGGTCGGCGGTGGGCAGGTCGTGGATGACCACGGCGTGGCCCGCCTCGTGGTAGGCGGTCAACCGCTTGGCCTGAGGCGTGATGACCCGGCTGCGCTTCTCCGGCCCGGCGATGACCTTCATCATGGCCTCGTGGAGCTGGGCCTGGGTGATGTACCGCTGGTCCGCCCGCGCCGCCAACAGCGCCGCCTCGTTGAGCAGGTTCTCCAGGTCGGCCCCGGTGAAGCCCGCGGTGGCCTGGGCGGTCTCTTTCAAGGAGGCGTCCTCGGCCAGCGGCTTGTTGCGGGCGTGGACCCGCAGGATCTCCTCGCGGCCCCTCACGTCGGGATAGCCCACGTAGATCTGCCGGTCAAAGCGCCCTGGCCGCAGCAGCGCAGGATCCAGGATGTCCCGGCGGTTGGTGGCCGCCATGACGATGACCCCGGTGTTCTGCTGAAAGCCGTCCATCTCCACCAGCAGTTGGTTCAGCGTCTGCTCCCGCTCGTCGTGTCCGCCGCCCAGACCTGCGCCCCGCTGTCGGCCCACGGCGTCGATCTCGTCGATAAAGACGATGGCCGGGGCGTCCTCCTTGGCCTGGCGGAACAGGTCCCGCACCCGGCTGGCGCCCACGCCCACATAGAGCTCCACGAAGTCCGAGCCGGAGATGGACAGAAACTTCACCCCCGCCTCTCCGGCCACGGCCTTGGCCAGCAGGGTCTTGCCCGTGCCCGGCGGACCCACCAGCAACACGCCCTTGGGCACTCTGGCCCCCAGCTTCGCGAAGCGCTGTGGGTCTTTGAGGAACTCCACCAGCTCCCGCAGTTCCTCCTTCTCCTCCTCGGCCCCGGCCACGTCCGCGAAGGTGACGGCGCTGCCGCTCTCCTCCGCCGTCCGGGCCCTGGCCCGCCCAAATCGCCCGGCCCTGTCGTCCAGACCGCCGCCGGTCCCGGCGTTGCGCCGGGCCAGCATGACATAGACGAACACCCCAAGGGCCACCACCATCAAAAGCGTTGGCGCCATAGCCAGCCACCAGGGGACCTGGGGCGGGGCCTTGAAGGTGTAGTCCTGCAAAATGCCCCTGCCCTGCTGTTCCCGGATGGTGGCGCCCAGGTCCTGGTAAAAGAGGTCCACCGAGGCCAGCTGGTGGTAGAACACCACCGGCCCGCCGGGCTGCAGGGGCTCTTTCAGACGGAGGGTCAGCTCGTTGGTGCTGCTCACCTCAAAATAGTCCACCCGCTCCTGCACGAAGAGCTGGCGGACCTGGGCATAGCTGAGCTCACCGTCCCCAGCCTCCCATTCCAGGGCAAAGACCACGCCCAGGACGACCAGGATGACGATGAAATAAAACAGACCGCTACGCAGCGGCGACTTGTGCTCCGGCGTGCCGTTCAATGGCTTTCTTCCTTTCCGGCGGAGGCTCAGCCTCCGTATACCTCAGGCTTCAGTATGCCGATGTAGGGGAGATTGCGGTAGCGCTCCGCGTAGTCCAGCCCGTACCCCACCACGAAGGCGTTGGGGATGTTGAAGCCCACATAGTCGGCCTGGATGTCCTTCTCCCTGCGCTCGGGCTTGTCCAGCAGGGTGCAGATGCGGATGGACGCGGGCTTGCGGGCCATCAGGACGTTGCGGAGGTAGTCCAGCGTGTTGCCCGAATCCAGAATGTCCTCCACGATGATCAGGTCCCGGCCCTCGATGGACTCGCTCAGGTCCTTGACGATCTTCACCTGCCCGGACGAGGAGGTGCCCACGCCGTAGGAGGAGACGCTTATAAAGTCCACCGTGCAGGGCAGGTCGATGCTCCGGGTCAGATCGGCCATGAAGATGAACGAGCCCCGCAGGACGCTGATGATGATGGGCTCCTTTCCCGCGTAGTCGGCGGTGATCTGCGCCCCCAGCGCCGCCACCCGCTCCCGCAGGGCCTCCTGGGTCTCCAGGACCTCCAAAATGTCCTTTTCCGCGTATGCCATGTCAAGCTCCCCCTCTTTCCCGTCTTGTCCACCGCACAAAGATCGCGTCCTCTCCCGCGGCGGCCAGAGCGTCCCGGTCCGGGCCAAGGCCCGCCACCGCCAACAGCCGCTCCCCGGAGACCAGCACCGGCGTGGCCGCCCGCTGGCGGCGGGGCACCTGGCGTTCGATCATCCACTTCTTCACCGTCTTGCCCGTGCGAAAGGGCGGGCGCAGATAGTCCCCGCTCCGCCGGGACCGCAGGGCCAGCTCCGGCACGGCGCGCAGGTAAAAGGCATCCGCCGTGGGCGGCCCCTCCGGGCACACCCGCCGCGCCGTCTCCAGGGTCCAAAGGGGCGTCTCCGCCACGCCGGGCACGGCCACGGTCTGGAACTCCAACGGCGGCAGGGTCTCCTCCGTCCGCGGCCCCTCTCTGGGCCCCAGCCGCTCCTGGTCGGCCCGGAGGTAGCCGGTCATCCGCGCCGCCGCCTCCACCACTCTGGGATTCAGCCCCTCCAGCACCGGGACGACCTGGTGCCGGATGCGGTTGCGGGCGTAGCTGTCGTCGGCGTTGGTCTCGTCGGTGACATAGGGCAGGCCCCGGTCCCGCAGATACGCCTCAACAGCGGCCCGCGGCGTCTGGAGCATGGGCCGGACCACCTTGCCCAGCCTGGGCCGGATGCCGCACAGCCCCTGCAGTCCGCAACCCCTGGTCAGGTGCAGAAGCACCGTCTCCAAATTGTCGTTGGCGTTGTGGGCGGTGGCGACGCACGCCGCCCCCAGCTCCTCCGCCGCGCGCTCCAGGAAGGCGTACCGGGCCCGGCGGGCGTTTTCCTCGGTGTTGCCCGGCATGGCGGCCACGTCCCCGCCGCCCAGGTAGACCGGCACGCCCCAGTCCCGGCAGAGCTCCTGGACAAAGGCGGCGTCCCGGCCGGAGGTGGGGCGCAGATGGTGGTCAAAGTGGGCCGCGGCCACCAAAAAGCCCCGGTCCTTCAAAAAGTGCAGCAGGGCCACGGAATCGGGCCCGCCGGAGAGGGCGCAGAGGATCAACCCGTCCTGGGGCAGCAAGCCCTGCGCCCGGCCAAAGGTCAAGATCCGCTCCATCAGGGCTCCTCGTGGATCACGTCCAGCTCCTCCGGGTCGATGAAGGAGGTGAACTGGGGCCGCCAGCCCAGGCGGAGGATGCCCGTCTCCCCGTGGCGGTTTTTGGCCACGATACACTCGGCCATGTCGGGCTCGGCCTCCGCGTTGGAGTCGTCCTCGTTGTAGTAATCCTCCCTGTGGATGAACAGCACGATGTCCGCGTCCTGCTCGATGGCGCCGGAGTCCCGCAGGTCGCTGAGCCGCGGGCGGCGGACGGTGGTCTTGTCCTTCTCGTTGGCGCGGGAGAGCTGGGACAGGCACAAAATGGGCACCTCCAACTCCTTTGCCATGATCTTCAGCGCCCGCGAAATATCGCTGACGGCCTGTTGGCGGCTCTCTCCGCCGTAGGTCTGCTTGCCGCCGGCGGAGGTCATCAACTGCAGATAGTCCACCACCACAAGGCCCAGGTCCTTCACCCTGCGGCACTTGGCGTTCATGTCGGCCACGGTGAGGGTGGGGTCGTCGTCGATGAGCATATTCGTGTGGCTGAGGACGTTGGCCGCGGCGGCCACCTTCACCCAGTCCTCGTCGCTGAGGCGCCCGGTGGCCAGCACCCGGTTCTCCACCAGGGCCTCTCTGGACAAAAGCCGCATCCCCAGCTGCTCCTTGGACATCTCCAGGGAGAACACCGCCACGCTCTTGCCGGAGAACTTGCCCGCGTGGAGGGCCATATTCAGCGCGATGGAGGTCTTGCCCATGCCCGGCCGTCCGGCCAGGATGATGAGGTCGGACTTGTTGAGGCCGGTGAGGGCCCGGTCCAGCACCTTCAGACCCGTGGGGATGCCGGGGATCTGCTCGCCGGAGGCGGCCAGATCGCCCAGCCGTTCCAGCAGACTGGGCACGATGCCCGCCAGGGGCTCCAGGCTGGTGGCGCTGCGGCCTTGGCGCAGGGCGTAGATCCTCTGCTCGGCCATCTCCAGCACGTTTTCGCCGGTCTCCTTGCCCTCCCGCACCAGCTCCGTCACCTCGCCGCAGGTCTGCCCCAACCGGCGCAGGAGGGACTTGTCCTTGACGATCTCCACATAGAGCTCCACATTGGCCGCCGTGGGCGTGACCTCCATGAGCTGCTTGAGGTAGGCCGCCGAGGTCTGCTCGTCATAGGCGCCGTTTTGCCGCAGTTTTTCCAGCAGAGTCACCAGGTCGATCTTCTGGGAGTAGTTGAACATGGAGTAGATGCTCTCATAGAGTTCCCGGTTCTGCCGCATATAGAAGTCCTCCGGGCGCAGCTTCTCGATGACCAGGGGAATGCACGCCTCGTCAATGAGCATGGCGCCCAGCACGGACTGCTCCGCCTCCAAGGAGTGGGGCAGCTGGTGGGACAAGATCTCGTCCATGAAAAAACACCTCCCTTGGAAGCGGGCCCCGGCCCGCGGCGGCGCTGTCTGCTTGGCCTCTTACTTGACCGCTGATTTGGCCTCTTATTTGGCCTCGGTGACGGTAACGTGGATGACGCCGTTGATCTCATAGCCCAGCTTGCACTTGAGGGTATAGGCCCCAAAGGTCTTGATGGGCTCGTCCTGGACGATCTTGGCCTTGGGGATGTCCATGCCGTGCTGGACCTTCAGCGCCTCGGAGACCTCCTTGCTGGTCACCGAGCCAAACAGCCGTCCGCCGTCGCCGCCCTTGGCCTGGATGATGACCTGGGTGGACTCCAGCGCGGCGGCCAGCCGCTCGGCCTCCGCCTTCTCCGCGGCCTCGCGGGCCTTGCGGGCCCTGTCCTGGACCTTCATGGTGTTCAGGTTTTCCGCCGTGGCGGGCACGGCCAGCTTCCTGGGCAGGAGAAAGTTCCGGGCGTAGCCGTCGCTGGCCTCGATCAGCTGGCCCTTCTTGCCCTGGCCCTTCACATCTTGCTGGAGGATCACTTTCATGGGGTTCCCATCCTTTCTGTCAAAACACTGGGGATCACTGTTCCTCAAAATACTTGTCAATGGCGGCCTTCAGCTCCGCCAAGACCTGACCCACGCTCTTGCCGGGGATCTGCGCCCCGGCCGCCGCCGCGTTGCCGCCGCCGCCCAAGCTCTCCAGGATCACCTGCACATTGGTCTTGCCCATGCTCCGGCCGGAGACCATCGTCACCCCGTCCACGCCGGGAAAGACCACAAAGGAGCTCTCGATGCCGGAGATGTTCAACAGTTCGTCGGCACACTGGGCCGCCGTGACCCGGCTGATGGGCTCGTTCGCCGCCACCAGCGCCAGGGCGTCCCGGTAGAGCCGGGCGGAACGGATCAGATCCAGCTTGGCGATGGTGCCGGCCAGGTCGGTCTGGAAGAGCTTTTTCACCTCGGCAGTGTCCGCGCCGGCCCGCCGGAGGAAGGCCGCCGCCTCAAAGGTCCGGCCGCCGGTACGCATGGTGAAGTTCTTCGTGTCCAGCATGATACCCGCCAGCAGGGCCTCCGCCTCGACCCGGAAGAGGTCCGCCGAATCCAGCAGATATTGCAGCAACTCCACCACCAGCTCACAGGCGGAGGAGGCGTAGGGCTCGTGGAAGTTGAGGGCCGCCCCCTCGATATACTCCGCCGCCCGCCTGTGGTGGTCGATCACGGCCACCTTGGTACACCGCTCCAGCAGTTGGGGCTCCAACACCTGGTCGGGCCGGTTGGTGTCCACCACCACCAGCAGCGTGGCCGGCCCCGCCATGTCCGCGGCCTGGCCCCTGGAGATAAACCGCTCCCGGTAGTGCTCCTGGGCCTGGAGCCGCTGGGTCATGGCCCTGCCCGGATAGGCGCCCGGCTCGTCCACGATCCACGCCTCCACCCCCAGCTTCCGGCAGGCGGCGCACACCCCCGCGCAGGCGCCGATGGCGTCCATGTCAGGGGACTTGTGGCCCATGACCAGGATCTGCTGGGAGTCGGCGATGAGGCCCTTGAGGGCGTTGGCCATCACCCGGCTCTTCACCTTGGTCCGCTTCTCCGTCTCCTTGGCGTGGCCGCCGTAGAAGTCAAAGGTGTCCCGGCTCCGCACCACCGCCTGGTCGCCGCCCCTGGACAGGGCGGTCTCCACCGACAGGGAGGCGAAGCGGTAGAGCTCCTGGAACCCCGCCGCCTCGCGGCCCACGCCGATGGAGAGGGTCACAGGGCTGCCGTCGGCGCTCTTGATCTGGCGCACATCCTCCAAAATGGAGAACTTGGCGTCCACAAAGTCCTGGAGATACCGCTCCTCAAAGATGAAGAGGTAACGGTCCCGGTCAATGCTGGAAAAGAGGCCGCCGCTGGGCTCCACCCAGGCCGCCAGCCGCTGGTTGATCTCGCTCAGAATGGCGCTGCGGGCCGAATCGGACACCGTTTTCAGCACCTCTTCGTAGTTGTCGATGACCAGCAGGGCCACCACCGGACGGCTGGCCCGGTACTCGTCCCGCGCCGCGGCCAGGTCGGTGATGTCCACCCAGTAGGTGGTGGCCAAAAAGCCGCTGGAGCGGGAGCGCTCGTCGGTGCGGACCAGGTGCCCGAAGATCTGGAAGCGCCGCTTGCCCAGGGCCACCTCCTGGGGACACAGGCTCTTGCCCTCCATGAGCCACTTGGTGGAAAACCCCTCCACCAAGCTGTCCAGCCGGGTGTCAAACAGGTGCTCCCGCTCGCCCGCGGCGTGGAGAAAGCGGTCGTTGCTCCAGATGATCTCCCCGGACTCCGGCCGGAAGATGACCATGGGCAGCGGGGAGTTCACCATGGCGTCCTTGGCGGCCACGTCCATGTCCCCGTTGAGGGCGCTCATAAACTTGACGATGGCCTTCTTCCGCCGTTTGTGGTCGGCCCGGAAGGCCAGATAGCACATCACCGCCACCAGCGCCTCCACCAGCCCCAGGGCGTACTCCCCCAACAGCATCGTGACCACCGCGAACAGCGCCAGCAGTACAAAGGACAGCTGGGACCCAGGGCCCAGCGCCCAGTTCTTGTTGGTTTTCACAGGCCGGCACCTCCTCCGGGAAGTCGCGCGCCAAGGCGTAATGTGGGATGTATTCCAGTATTATAGCAAATCTTGGACAAAGAAACAAGCAAAAGATAAAAGTCCGTTTTATGGGACTTCTATCCTGGTAAGATGGTCCCGTAAGCAAGAGAGCGCGGCGCGCCGAAAGGAAGGAGGTCATTTTCATGTATCGCTACTACGAGATCCGCTATGTGGGCGGCCATGTGGAGGTCTACCTGGCCGGGGAGTTCCAGTTCTCCGCCGACAGCGAGTCCGAAGCCCTGGCCGAGCTGGGCGCGGCGTAAAAAAAGCGGGTCACGGACCCGCTTTTTTCTTTTAGTCCGGGATGTAGGCCCGGACCCGGAGGGTGGCCCCAAGGCTCTGGGCCAGGGCGCGGCACCGCTCCAGCTCCTCCGGGCTCTTGTCCTTGTCCACCACCGTCATCACCACCTTGGGGACGTACCGGGCCGCCCGTCTGGTAAAGTCCAGCATGGCCTCCCACGCCGCCTCCCCGTCCCTGGGCTGGGTGACGGCGCGGTACTCCTCCGCCGTGGAGCCGTTGAGGGAGACGGACACCGTATCCACCCGCCCGGCCAGCTCCGGGGCAATGTCTCGGCCCAGGATCAGGTCGGCGTGGCCGTTGGTGTTGATCCGCACCGGGGGCAGCCCGCCCTGGGCCTTGAGCCGGTCGATGACGCGGGCGATGTCGTCCCAGCGGAAGATGGGCTCTCCAAAGCCGCAGAAAACCACTTCCCGGTAGACCGCCAGGTCCCTGGTGGCGAAGTCCGCCAGGGCCTCGTCCACGGTGGGCTCGTGCTCCAGCCACAGATCGTCGGCGTAGATGCTGCCCTTGTGCCCGTTGTGCCGCAGGCAAAAGACGCAGGCGCAGTCACATCGGTTGGTCAGATTCACATACAGCGCGCCCTCGTACTCATAGGTGATGGTCATCATAAATTGCTCACTCCTTGATGTTGAAAAACCGCAGCGCGTTCTCATAGGTGGCCTGGGCCACGGTCTCCGCGTCCAGGCCCTTGACCTTGGCGATCTTCTCGGCCACCAGATGGACGTAGCCCGAATCGTTGCGGCGGCCCCGGTAGGGCTCCGGGGTCAGATAGGGGGCGTCGGTCTCGATCATCAGCCGCTCCAGCGGGGCCCACTCCAACACCCGGATGGCCCTGCGGGCGTTTTTGTAGGTGATAACTCCGGTGAAGGACAGATACCAGCCCAGCCCCACCAAAGTCCTGGCGTCCTCCACCGAGCCGGAATAGCAGTGGAACACCCCTCTGGCCCCAGGGTGGGCCCGGACCGTCTCCAGCGCGTCGGCGTGGGCGTCCCTGTCGTGGACCACGCAGGGCAGCCCCAACTCCTCCGAGAGCGTCAGCTGCTGGTCAAAGCACCGCCTCTGCAGTTCCCTGGGCGGGGCGTCCGGCCAGTGGTAGTCCAGCCCGATCTCGCCGATGGCCACCACCTTGGGCTCCTCCGCCAGCGCCCGCACCGCCGCCAGCTGTCCCTCGTCCCAATCGCCGCAGTTCTCCGGGTGGACGCCCACAGCGGCGTAGACATGGCCGTGCCGCCGGGCCAGCTCCACGGCGGCCCGGCTGCTGGCCAGATCGTCGCCGGGGCACACCGTCAAAGTCACGCCCCGCTCCGGCAGACCGGCCACCAGGCTCTCCCTGTCCCCGTCAAAGGCGGAGGCCACATAGTGGGCGTGGGTATCAAACACTCGCACAGCCCTCACCTCTTTTCCAGTGCCCCTTATGATAGCACATCTGCCAGGGATTTGCAAGAAATCCACTCTTTACGGATGGAGGATCTTTGTGTATAATGGGAGAATACGTTGAGACCTGTTGAAAGGAGGGGGGACCCATGCCCGCGGTGACTTTGCCCGGCGGTGTGATCTCTCTGTCGGCGGAAAACGCCGACAAGCTGCTGGCCTCGGGCAACGCCGACGCCGCCATGCTCTACCTGGCCCTCCTCCGCCACGGCGGGGAGTTGGCGCCCTGCCGCCAGGCCCTGGGCTGGAGCCAGGGCCGTCTGGACAGCGCCTACGACGCCCTGCGGCAAGACGCTCTGGTGGGCCCCGCCCCCACCCAGGGGCCCCTGCGGGACAGCGCGCCGCCGGAATATGTGACCCAGGACGTGGTGGCCGCGCTGGAGCGGGACGGGGACTTCGCCTCGCTCCAGCGGCAGGTGGAGCGGGAGCTGGGCAGCATCCTCTCCCCGGCGGACCTGAAGACCCTCTACACCGTCTACGACTACCTGGCCCTGCCGCCGGAGGTGATCCTGCTCCTCACGTCCTGGTGCGTGGAGGAGACCGAGCGCAAGTACGGCCAGGGCCGGCGGCCCAGGATGTCGGTGCTGAAGAAGGAGGCCTTCCGCTGGCGGGACCGCGGCCTGGACACCCTTCCCGCCGCCGAGGAATTTCTCCGGGGCCAGAAGGGGCTCGCCCTGCGGGAGCGGACCCTGCTGCCCCTGCTGGGCATCCGGGACCGGGCGCCCTTGGACAAGGAGCGGGAGTACATCGCCGCGTGGGTGGACCTGGGCTTTGACGACGAGACCATCGCCCTGGCCCGCCAAAAGACCCTCTTGAAAAAGCAGAGCATGAGCTGGCCCTACATGAACTCCATCCTGAAAAACTGGCACGCCAAGGGCCTGCACACCGTGGCGGAGGTAGAGGCGGGGGACCGCCCCGCCAAAGCGCCCAAGGCCTCCGCCCCGTCCCAGGGGGACCAGCAGAGCCGGCGCATGGCCCGCAACATCGCCGCCCTGCGGCGGACGGCGAAAAAAGACAGTCCATAAGGAGGATGCGCCGTGTCTTACGACCCCAAACATGTAAAAGAGGCCATGGGCCGCCTGGCCCTCCGGCGGGCGGAGCGCAAGGCGCGGCTGGCCTCCTTTGAGGCCCAGTGCCGCCAGCGTCTGCCCCAGCTTGCCGCCCTGGACAGTGCCATCGGCCAGAGCGTCACAAAGGCCATCGCCGCCGCCCTCCAGCGGGGCGTGGACCCCACCGCGGCGGTGGAGGCGGCCCGGCGGGAGAACCTGGCGCTCCAGGCCCAGCGCCGGGAGCTTTTGGAGCGGGCGGGCATCGACCCCGCCCAGCTGGAGGACACGCCCCTCTGCCCCATCTGCGGCGACACCGGCTACCACAACGGCAAGCTGTGCCAATGCGTGGGGGCCCTGTGCGCGGAGGAGAACCTGGCCCAGCTCTCCCGCCAACTGGACCAGAGCTACACCTTTGACGCCTTCTCCCTGTCCTGGTACAGCCCGGACTACGACGCCGCGCTGGACGGCTCGCCCAGGGACCTGATGGCCGACGTGCTGGCCGTCTGCAGGGACTACGCCCAGGACTTTCCCCGCCACCCCCACAAGAACCTCTACCTCTACGGCGGCACGGGCCTTGGCAAGACCCTGCTCTCCGGCTGTGTGGCCCGGGCCGTGGCCCAGCGGGGGTATTGGACGGTCTACGCCACCGCCGGGGCCCTCTTCCGGGCCTACGAGGATGTAAAATTTGGCCGGGACCCCTCCGGCGGCGCCCAGGAGGACCTGCGCCGCTTCGAGGGCTGCGACCTTTTGGTGCTGGACGACCTGGGCAGCGAGCTGACCACGCCCTTTGTCCAGTCCGCCCTCTACCAACTGCTCAACCAGCGGATGCTGGAAAACCGCCGCATGGTGATCTCCAGCAACCTGGACATGGACGCCGTCCGCCAGCGCTACACGCCCCAGGTGGCCTCCCGTCTGGAGGGGGAGTTCCAGGAACTCCCCTTCGTGGGCCGGGACATCCGCATCCAGCGCAAGGAGGGCTAACCCAGCCCCCGCCCCAGGGCCAGCAGCGCCCCGCACAAACACAAAAACTCCTCCGGCGTCTGCGTCGCCCGGTCAAAGGGCAGCACCCACTCCTGCCGCTCCACCGTGGCGCCCGCCAGCGTGACCAGCTCCCTCTGCAAGCAGACCGACACACTGCCGCCGTCCAGACTGGAGAGGGTCAGGGTGTTCTGCCGCCCCAGCCCGTAGCTCACCGCCGAGGCGGCCTGGACCTTGCGGGCCAGGGCGACGTTGTCCCCAGGCAGCAGGGCCAGCCGGGGCCGGACCACGCCCGCCCCCGCCAGGGCCGTGGCGTCGGGGGCGATGATGAGCCCGGCGCAGAGGCCCCTGGCAAAATCCGCCGGGTGCGTGCCCCACAAAAATTGGAACTCCGCGCCCAGCGCGGCCTCCAGCCGCCGGACCAGGGCCTCTCCCCCGCTCCAAACTCCCACCGTCTCCATGTCCGGACCCCACCTTTCTCTCCGGCTAGTTTGCGGCGTTTTTGAAAAAATACAAGGCCCCGCGCTTTTTTTCTTGTATTTTCCGGCGATATGGACTACAATAGTAAAATAGACACCAGATCCTGCCGTGGGCCCGGCCCGCGAAGAAAGGGAGGTTCCAGTTATGAAGCTGATCACCGACAAGGGCGAGATCCGCATCTCCAACGACGTCTTTTCCAAACTCACCGGCGCGGCGGCCACCAACTGCTTTGGGGTAAAGGGCATGGCGGTGCGCTCCAAGACCGACGGCCTGGTCCACCTGCTGCGCCGGGAGTCCATGTCCAAGGGCGTGCGCGTTGTCACCAACGACGACGGCTCGGTCTCCATCCAGCTCCACATCATCGTGGACGCCGGGGTGAACCTGATGGCCGTGTCCCGCTCCATTATGAACGAGGTGCGCTACAATGTCTCCCGCCTCACCGGTGTAGAGGTCAAGAACGTAGATGTCTGCATTGACTCCATGACCAACTGAGGAGGTCCACACCATGACAAAGACCATTGACGCCGCCGCCTTCCAAGCCATGGTCATCCACGGCGCCGCGGCCATCACCGCCAACAAGCAGCTGGTCAATGAGCTGAACGTGTTCCCCGTCCCCGACGGGGACACCGGCACCAATATGTCCATGACCATCAACACCGCCGCCGCCGAGATGCGCGCCAAGTCCTTCCCCACCGTCGCCACCGCCGCCTCCGCGGTGGCCTCCGCTCTGCTGCGGGGCGCCCGGGGCAACTCCGGCGTCATCCTCTCCCTGCTGTTCCGCGGCTTTGGCAAAGGGGTCAAGGACAAGGGCGAGATCGACGGGCGGGACTTCGCCATCGCCCTGGATTACGGCGTGGCCGCCGCCTACAAGGCGGTGATGAAGCCCGCCGAGGGCACCATCCTCACCGTCTCCCGCCTCAGCGCGGCGGCGGCGGCCGCCGCCGCCAGAGAGGACGACGGCCTGGAGTACGTCCTCACCCAGACCATCGCCCAGGGCCAGGAGGCCCTGGCCAACACCGTTGACCAAAACCCCGTTCTGAAGAAGGCCGGCGTGGTGGACGCCGGCGGCAAGGGCTTTTTGCTCATCCTCCAGGGTATGCTGGACGAGCTCCAGGGCAAGCCCATGCCGGAGGGCGGCCAGGACGAGGTAAAGGAGAGCGCCGACTTCGCCTCCATCGGCGAAGAGGACATCACCTTCGACTTCGACACCGTTTTCATCGTCCGCAAAAAGACCCCGGACGTGGACCTGACCCGTCTGCGGGCCTACCTGGACTCCATCGGCGACTCCCTGGTCATCGGCGAGGACGACGAGTCTTTCAAGGTCCACGTCCACACCGACACCCCTGGCAACGCGCTGAACAAGGCCCAGGAGTTTGGTACATTGGAGCTGGCCAAGATCGAGAATATGCGAACCCAGTACGAGGACCTGGCTGCGGGCAAGCACGTCCAGTCCACCGACGACCTGGACGCCATCGAAGCGGAACTGGAGCGCGGCGAGAGCGCCGGCCAGGGCCCCGCCGAGCCGGAGAAGGAGCTGGGCTTCGTGGCCGTCTGCGCCGGCGAGGGCCTGGCCGCCACCTTCCAGGACCTGGGCTGCGATGGGGTCATCTCCGGCGGCCAGACCATGAACCCCTCCACCGAGGACATTATGAAGCAGGTCCTGCGGACCCCGGCCCGTGTGGTCTACGTTCTGCCCAACAACAAAAACATCATCATGGCCGCCGAGCAGTGCGTCCCCCTCTGCGCCGACAAAAAGGTCGTGGTCATCCCCACCAAGACCGTGCCCCAGGGCATCTCCGCCCTTTTGTCCGCCATGCCGGAGGGCTCCGAGGAGGAGAACACCGCCGCCATGCTGGAGGCCATCGGCCATGTCCACACCTCCGAGATCACCTACGCCGCCCGCGACTCCGACTTTGACGGCTTTGACATCCACGAGGGGGACTACATGGCCCTCTCCGAGCACCAGCTCTTCGGCACGGACACCGACCTGGCCGCCCTGCTGACCAAGCTGGCCCAGGACAAGCCCCAGCAGGAGGCGGAGTTCATCACCGTCATCTACGGCTCCGACGTGGCCGAGGCCGACGCGCAAAAGGCCCTGGCCATCTTCCAGGACCAGTGCCCCAACGCGGAGGTCAGCCTTCTGGACGGCGGCCAGCCCGTCTACTACTATATGATCTCCGCCGAGTGAGCCCTTTACCAAAAGAAACGTGTTCAAAACCGCCGTTTGGAGCAAAACGGCGGTTTTGAGCGGAAAGAAGGTACACCATGAAGCTGGGCATCGTGGGACTTCCCAACGTGGGCAAGTCCACTCTGTTCAACGCCATCACCAACGCCGGGGCAGAGAGCGCCAACTACCCCTTCTGCACCATCGACCCCAACGTGGGCATGGTCACCGTGCCCGACCCCCGGCTGGACTGGCTGGAGGAGCTCTACCACCCCAAGAAAAAGACCCCCGCCGTCATCGAGTTCGTGGACATCGCGGGCCTGGTGAAAGGGGCCAGCAAGGGCGCGGGCCTGGGCAACCAGTTTTTGGGCAACATCCGGGCCACCGACGCCATCGTCCACGTGGTCCGCTGTTTTGACGACGACAACATCATGCACGTTGTGGACAACGCCAGCGTCAACGTGCCCGTAGACCCCGCCGGGGACATCGCCACCATCGACCTGGAGCTCATCATGGCCGATCTGGAGATGGTGGAGCGGCGGGTGAAAAAGGCGGAGACCATGGCCCGCGGCGACAAGAAATACCTCAAAGAAGTGGAGCTGTTCCAACGGCTGGCCGCCTGGCTCAACGACGGCAACTCCGCCCGCAGCTTTGCCGCCGACGAGGAGGAGGCCAAGCTCCTGGCCACCAGCGAGCTGCTGAGCCTCAAGCCCATCATTTACGCCGCCAACATGGACGAAGCGGGCGTGGCCGACTACCAGAATAACCCCTACTTCCAGACCGTCCAGGCCATCGCCGCCAAGGAAAACGCCCAGGTGCTCCCCGTCTGCGCCAAGCTGGAAGCGGAGATCGCCGAGCTGGAGGGCGAGGAAAAGCAGATGTTCCTGGCCGACATGGGCATGAGCGAATCGGGCCTGGACCGGCTCATCAAGGCCAGCTATACCCTGCTGGGCCTCATCTCCTTCCTCACCAGCGGCGAGGACGAGTGCCGGGCCTGGACCATCACCCGCGGCACCAAAGCGCCCCAGGCCGCCGGCAAGATCCACACCGACTTCGAGCGGGGCTTCATCCGGGCGGAGATCGTGGCCTTTGACGACCTGAAAGCCCTGGGCTCCATGGCCGCCGCCAGGGAGAAGGGCCTGGTCCGCAGCGAGGGCAAGGAGTACGTCATGCGGGACGGGGACGTGACCCTCTTCCGCTTCAACGTGTAAGCGCCAAAAAAGCGCCCGCGGCGCGCGCCGCCACGGGCCGCAACAAATCGTCAAAGAAACGGCGAGGCCGCTTCTTTGACGCCTACAAAAAGGTCCTGACGCCTACGGGCGCCAGGACCTTTTTTCGTTCTGCGAGATCCAGCTCTGCCGGGGCTCAGTATTTCCCCAGGTTGCCCGAACCGGCGCCGCCCGCGGCGGCGCCAAAGTTGTAGTCCTTGCCGGGCAGGATGGCGTTGAGCACGATGCCGGCGATGGCGGCGATGGCCAGACCCGTGAGGGTAATGGAGGCGGCGCCCACCTGGAAGGTCAGGCCGGAGGAGAAGCCCAGGCCGCAGACCAGCACGGTGGCGGCGATGATGAGGTTGCGGGAGTTGGTGAAGTCCACCTTGTTCTCCACCAGATTCCGAACGCCGATGGCGGAGATCATGCCGTAGAGGATGAAGCTCACGCCGCCGATGATGGCGCTGGGGATGGAGCCGATGAAGGCGGCGAACAGCGGGCTGAAGGACAGCACCAGGGCGTACAGGGCGGCCAGCCGGATGACCTTGGGGTCATAGACCCGGGAGAGGACCAGCACGCCGGTGTTCTCGCCGTAGGTGGTGTTGGCCGGGCCGCCGAACAGGCCGGCCAGAGAGGTGGCCAGACCGTCGCCGATGAGGGTGCGGTGGAGGCCGGGATCCTCGATGAAGTTCTCCCCCACGGTGGCGGAGATGGCGGACATATCGCCGATGTGCTCCATCATGGAGGCGATGGCGATGGGGGCCATGACCAGGATGGCGGAGAGGTCAAACTTGGCGATGGAGCCGCCAAAGTCGGTGAAGAAGGGCTGGAGGCCCACCACCTGGGCGGTCTTGAGGCTGGAGAAGTCGATGAGCTGGGGCCCGCCGGCCAGGGTGACGATGAGGGCCACCACGTAGCTGCCCACCACGCCCAGCAGGATGGGGATGATCTTCACCATGCCGCGGCCCCAGATGTTGCACACGATGATGATGGCCATGGCCACCAGCGCCAGCCACCAGCAGGAGGAGGCGTTGCTCACCGCGGAGGGGGCCAGGTTCAGGCCGATGCAGATGATGATGGGCCCTGTGACCACCGGGGGCAGGAAGCGCATGACCTTATGCACGCCCACCAGCTTGATGATGAGGGCCAGCACCAGGTACAAAAGGCCCGCCACCACGATGCCGCCGCAGGTGTACTGCAGCTTCTCCGCCTGGGACATCCCCGCATAGATGCCGGTGTTCATGGCGCCCATGGCGGCAAAGCCGCCCAAAAAGGCGAAGGAGGAGCCCAAAAAGGCGGGGACCTTCATCTTGGCGCAGACGTGGAACAGCAGGGTGCCGAACCCGGCGAAGAACAGGGTGGTCTGGATGGACAGGGGCATACCGATGGACTGTCCCGCGGCGTCGGTCTGGCTGTTCACCAGGATGGGCACCAGGATGGTGGCGCCGAACATGGCGAACATATGCTGCAGGCCCAGGATCAGCATTTTGGGGATGCCCAGGGTCCTGGCGTCCCGCACGGGCTCCGCGCCCACATTTTTGACTTTCTCGCTCATGGTTTGATCTGCTCCTTTCTCCTTTGGGCAAAAAAATACCGGCTCTCAGCCGGTTACGGAAGAAAAGACGGGACGGAAACCAACGGCCATGTCCGGCCGCAACAGCGTGACGCTCCCGCTCTTGGTAAACATGGCAATTCCCCTCCCTTCGCTCGCTCCTGCCATTCTACCACACTCTCTGAAAAAAGGCAATACCGCAAAAACCCACAAATCCCCCGCCTCTCTTTCACTCCCCCTTGTCCATATGGTTCAGAGCGAACCGAATGCACTGGTTGATGAACTCGTTGCGGCTGATGTCGAACTCCGCCGCCCTGCGGTCCACCTCCGCCAGCAGTTCCAGGGAGAGGCGCATGGAGATGGCCTCCTTTTCCGGCTTTTTGGGCAAAAATTTTTCCAAGGCGGGTCCCTCCTCTTGTTGACAAATTATATTCGATATTGAATATAGAATACACAAAAGGAGGAACCCCTATGAAAACCCGTCTGCTGTCCCTGGCCTTGGCCCTCTGCCTGTCCTTGGGCCTGGCCGCACCCGCCCTGGCGCTTGCCTACGGAGAGGAGTACATCGGCTACGACGCCTCCACCGGCCAGCAGTACCACGATGTGCCCACGACCCACTGGGCCGCCCAGTCCATCGCCACCTGCTCCCAGCGCACCTGGTTCAACGGCTACCCCGACGGCACCTTCCGGCCCGACGGCCTCATCACCCGCGAGGAGGCCGCCAAGGTCTTCGCCGTGGCCATGGGCCTGGAGGTCGCGAAAAACCCCACCGTCACCTTCACCGACACAAAGGGGACCTGGGCCAGCGCCTACATCGAGGCCGCCAAGCCCCTCTTCCCCAACGTGGCCAACCTCCAGGGCACGGCCAGCTTCCGCCCCACCCAGACCATCACCCGCGAGGAGGCCATCTACGCCCTGGTGGTCGCCTGGGGCTACGGCTCCAAGGCCACCAACGCCGACCTCTCCATCCTGAATATGTTCTCCGACACCAACAGCATCTCCGCCGGGGTAAAGCCCTACATGGCGGTGGCGGTGGCGGAGGGGCTGGTGGCCGGTCTGCCTGACGGCACCATCGCCGCCCAAAAGGGCCTCACCCGCGCGGAGTTCGCCACCCTGCTGGCCCGCGCCCTGAACCACGGCTACGGCCCCGACTCCATCGTGGCCCCCGCCATCGACCAGGACGAGACGGCCCAGACCCCGGCGCCCACCCCCTCCGCGAAGCCGTCTCAGGAACCTGAGCAGAAGGAGGACGAGTGGATCATCGACCCAGATCGACCGGTTATTGAGGCAGGGAAATGCGGAGAGGATGTGTACTGGGTCCTTTATGAAGATAACTGTGAGTTGGTCATTGCTGGGAAAGGACGTATGGATAATTACAAAGACAGTGATAATGCCCCTTGGAGCCTCTATCAATATCAGATTCGTTCCCTTACCGTCAAGGACGGAGTGACTTCCCTGGGGGACTTCGCGTTTGGTCACTGTAAAAAACTCACCACGGCGACCCTGGCAAATACTGTAACCTCCCTTGGCGCTTATACATTTGTAAGTTCCGGCCTGATTTCTATTGACATTCCTGACAGTGTAACCAGCATTGGAGAAGGCGCGTTTAGCGCTTCCAACTTGACTTCTCTTGATGTCCCTGACAGTGTAACTAACATTGAAAGTAGCGCCTTTTCGTTTTGCCCTCTGACTCGCATTACCCTCCCCTCGAAGTTGCAATCCATTAGCAATAATATGCTTGGTAGCTGCTCCAACCTGACCTGGATCGCCATCCCAAAGAGCGTCACCACCATCGGACAGGAGGCGTTTGACAGTTGCCTCAGTTTGACCGATGTCTACTACGCCGGAGATGCCCGGGACTGGGCCTATGTCAGCATCGACAAAGACAACCGCTCACTCACCAACGCCACCATGCACTTCAACTCCACAGGGAAATGACCTCCCCCGGCGACTAACTCACGGCAAATCAAAAAGGACCGCGCCTCCGGCGCGGTCCTTTTGTTTGCTTATGGGCTTGCTTACTTCAAGCTCTCCGCCACGGCCACGGCCACGGCGACGGTGGCGCCCACCATGGGGTTGTTGCCCATGCCCAAAAAGCCCATCATCTCCACATGGGCGGGGACGGAACTGGACCCGGCGAACTGGGCGTCGGAGTGCATCCGGCCCATGGTGTCGGTCATGCCGTAGCTGGCGGGACCGGCGGCCATGTTGTCGGGGTGCAGGGTGCGGCCGGTGCCGCCGCCGGAGGCCACGGAGAAGTACTTCTTGCCCTGCTCGATGCACTCCTTCTTATAGGTGCCGGCCACGGGGTGCTGGAAGCGGGTGGGGTTGGTGGAGTTGCCGGTGATGGACACGTCCACCCCCTCCAGGTGCATGATGGCCACGCCCTCGCGCACGTCGTCGGCGCCGTAGCAGCGGACGTTGGCCCGCTCGCCCTCGGAGTAGCGGGTCTCCTTGACCACGTTCACCTTGCCGGTGGCGTAGTCGAACTGGGTCTGGACGTAGGTGAAGCCGTTGATGCGGCTGATGATCTGGGCCGCGTCTTTGCCCAGGCCGTTGAGGATGACCCGCAGGGGCTCCTTGCGGGCCTTGTTGGCGTTGCGGACGATGCCGATGGCGCCCTCGGCGGCGGCGAAGGACTCGTGCCCGGCCAGGAAGGCGAAGCACTTGGACTCGTCGCTGAGCAGCATAGCGCCCAGGTTGCCGTGGCCCAGACCCACCTTGCGGTCGTCGGCCACGGAGCCGTCGATGCAGAACGACTGCAGCCCCTCGCCGATGGCGGTGGCGGCTTCGGCGGCGGTCTTCACGCCCTTTTTCAGCGCGATGGCGGCGCCCACGCAGTAGGCCCAGCAGGCGTTCTCAAAGCAGATGGGCTGGATGCCCTTGACGATCTCGTAGGGGTCAAAGCCCGCCGCCTGGCAGATCTGGCGGGTCTCCTCCACGCTCTTGATGCCGTACTGAGCCAGGAGGGTATTGATCTTGTCGATGCGGCGCTCGTAACTTTCAAACAAAGCCATGTTCAATTCCTCCTTTTCTTTTACTGCTTCCGGGGGTCGATGTACTCGGCGGCCCCGTCGAACTGGCCGTAGTGACCCTTGGCCTTCTCCACGGCTTCGTTGGCGTCCATGCCGCCCTTGATGAAGTCCATCATCTTGCCCAGGTTCACAAACTCGTAGCCCACGATCTCCCTGTCCTTGTTCAAGGCCACGCGGGTGCAGTACCCCTCGGCCATCTCCAGATAGCGCGGGCCCTTCTCCTTGGTGGCGAACATGGTCCCCACCTGGCTGCGCAGGCCCTTGCCCAAGTCCTCCAAACTGGCGCCCACGGCCAGACCGCCCTCGGAGAACGCGCTCTGGGTGCGGCCGTAGACGATCTGGAGGAAAAGCTCCCGCATGGCGGTGTTGATGGCGTCGCACACCAGGTCGGTGTTCAGCGCCTCCAGCAAAGTCTTGCCGATGAGGATCTCGCTGGCCATGGCGGCGGAGTGGGTCATGCCGGAGCAGCCGATGGTCTCCACCAGGGCCTCCTGAATGATGCCGTCCTTCACGTTCAGGGTCAGCTTGCACGCGCCCTGCTGGGGCGCGCACCAGCCGATGCCGTGGGTAAAGCCGCTGATGTCGCCGATTTGCTTGGCCTGGACCCACTTGCCCTCCTCCGGGATGGGGGCGGGGCCGTGGTAAGCGCCCTTGGCCACGGGACACATATTCTGCACTTCGGTAGAGTAGATCATCCCTGTTTCCTCCTTCTGTACCTTTCTGAAGTTTTGCCGGTCTTGCTCATCGGGTGATATTATACGATACCGCCGCCAAAAAGTAAAGCGTTATTCTCAGGATTTTTCCTCCCAATTTTCCCAACTTTTTGTGCAACAAGCTGCCGCAAAAAACCGGCGCCGCCCCAGGCTGGGCAACGCCGGTATGTTTCGCTTACTTCTGGGCCTTGGCCAGCTCCACCAGCTGGGCGAAGGCGGCCTTGTCGTTGACGGCAAGCTCGGCCAGCATCTTGCGGTCGATGGTCACATTGGCCAGCTTCAAGCCGTGCATAAAGGTGGAGTAGTTCATGCCGCTGGCCTTGCACCCGGCGGAGATGCGGGTGATCCAAAGCTGACGGAAGTCGCGCTTTTTCAGCCGGCGGCCGGTGTAGGCGTACTGCAGGGACTTCATCACCTGCTCCTTGGCCATCTTGAAGTGCTTGCTCTTGGCGCCCCAGTAGCCCTTGGCCATCTTGAGCGTCTTATTCCTTCTCTTGCGCGTCATCATCGCGCCTTTCACTCTAGCCATTTTGAAAAGCCTCCTATATCTTGGTAAAGGGTCTGATTATTTGTAGGGGATCATGCGCTTGATGGTAGCGGCGTTGGTGACGTCGGCATAGGCGCCGGCGCGGAGGCCTCTCTTGCGCTTGGTGGTCTTGCCGTGGCCGTTCAAGAGGTGGCTCTTGTAGGCGTGGGCGCGCTTGACCTTGCCGGTCTTGGTGAGCTTGAAGCGCTTCTTGGAAGCGGAGTGGGTCTTCAGCTTGATCTTAGCCATTTTCGCGTTCTCCTTCGTTTTTGGTTTCTTCGGCCTTGGGCTCGGACCGTTTGGCCTTTTTGCCGTCCTCTTTGGCCTTGGGTGCCAGGAAGATGCTCATGTGCCTTCCGTCCAGCTTGGGGTCCTTTTCCATATTGGCGGTCTCGGCGCAGGCGTCGGCGAACTTCACCAGCAGGTCCCGGCCGATCTCGGTGTGGGCCATCTCCCTGCCCCGGAAGCGGACCGTGACCTTGACCCGGTTGCCTTCGCCCAGGAATTTCTGGGCGTTGCGCAGCTTGACGTTGAAGTCGCCCACGTCGATACCGGGAGACATCCGGATCTCCTTGATCTCCACAACGTGCTGGTTCTTGCGGGCTTCCTTGTCCCGCTTGGCCTGCTCAAAGCGGTACTTGCCGTAGTCCATGAGCTTGCACACCGGGGGCACGGCGTTGGGGGAGATCTTCACCAGGTCCAGCTCCGCCTCCTCAGCCTTGACCAAGGCTTCCTGGGCGGACATGATGCCCAGCTGCTCGCCGGTCTCGCCCACCAGGCGGACCTCCTTGTCCCGGATCTCCTCGTTGATTTGATGGACCGTGTTAGCGATGGAAAAACACCTCCAAACATAAAAAGACGGATACCTGAAACGGTACCCGAACTCCACGCCAAATCCCACCGCGCCACGCGGCGGGACCGTCCATGTTGACCCTTTGGCCGGAGCCTGGGGTGAGGAGGGGGTACCCTTCCTACTTCCTTGTACCGGAGCATTATATCAGCCAAACCCCGCCTTGTCAACACAAATTTTCCATCTCCGGGCCAACCCGCTCCAAAAAGGCCCCGGCAGGGTCTCCCCCGCCGGGGCCTTGCCCGCTTTTCAGTCGTCGATAGGCTCGGGGCCCATGGCGGTGTGGAGCTCGGAGGTGATGGCCCCGCGGAAAATGCGGTCGGCATAGCCGTGCAGGGTCTGCAGGGTCTCCGGCAGGTCCGGCGTCTTCACGTTGCCGGTGACAGACAGGTCGTTGTCCAGGATGAATTTCACCTCCGGGTCCCGCTTCCCGTCGCCCAAGAGCCCCAGCCCGGCGTGGATCTTGGCCCGGCAGCCGTTCTCCAGCGCCATCTCCACATCCACCGCGCACTTGCTCAGCGTCCCCTCCGCCACGTCCGGCTCGGCCATCACCCCCAACCAGGCGGGCTGGATGAGGTCGGACCACGGGGTCTCCTCCAGGTGCAGCCGCTTCCGGGACACGGCGTTGACATACCGCAGGCCGATGCGCTCGAAAAAGGCGGGGTGGTAGATGGGGATAAACTCCGCCAGCGCCTTGTCCAGCCGCCGGGCAAACTCCTCCCACTGGGTGTACCCCACCGTGGACAGGGCGATGAAGCCGGAGGTGAGATTCACCTTCCAGCGGTTGTCCTCGGAGAGAAACACATAGTTGTTGATGGGCTTTTGCGCCTCCACGGTGGGGTTGGGCGTGTTGGCGTTCACCACGCGGGGCGCGGGCCTGTCGTGCTGCAGTTGATACCTGGGGTAATCGCCCCGTATCCGCTCCTGAAAGTCCGCGGGCTCCTGGGCGCCAATGGACAAAATGGCCGGAAAGCGAAGCTGGCAGATGGTCTCGATGACGGTGGGCGCCATATAGCGGTAGCGGTCGGCGGATGCGAACACGGCAAAGACCCCTTTCCCAACAAAACTCTTTACCGCTATTCTACCCCATGCGCCCGGAAAAGTCAATTCGCCCCACTTTTGAAAAGTTCCCCTTGACAGCAGGGAAAAAATACCGTATCATAAAACAACAATCAGGAATGGTTCCTATTAAGAATCATTCTTACATCTTATCTGATACAGGAGGTACATTATTATGGCCAAGTATGTCTGCAGTGTCTGTGGCTACGTCTACGAAGGGGACGAGCCTCCCGCGTCCTGCCCCGTCTGTAAGGCTCCCGCCGAGAAGTTCGTCAAGCAGGGCGGCGACGTGACCTGGGCCGCCGAGCACGTGGTCGGCGTGGCCCAGGGCGCGCCGGAGGACATTCTGGAAGGTCTGCGCATGAACTTCCAGGGCGAGTGCACCGAGGTGGGTATGTATCTGGCCATGGCCCGTGTGGCCCACCGGGAGGGCTACCCCGAGATCGGCCTCTACTGGGAAAAGGCCGCTTTCGAGGAGGCCGAGCACGCCGCCAAGTTCGCCGAGCTGCTGGGCGAGGTGGTGACCGACTCCACCAAGAAGAACCTGGAGATGCGCGTGGAGGCCGAGCACGGCGCCACCCAGGGCAAGACCGACCTGGCCAAGCGGGCCAAGGAGCTGAACCTGGACGCCATCCACGACACCGTCCACGAGATGGCCCGCGACGAGGCCCGGCACGGCAAGGCCCTCAAGGGTCTGCTGGACCGCTACTTCGGCTAAAAAATTTTTGGGAGGTACAGCAAAATGGATCTCAACGAAACCGTGTGCTTTTGCGGCGGCGTCACCGTGGGTGACATCAAGGCGGCCGTAGAGGCGGGCAACACCACCCTGGAGGCCGTCAAGGCCGCCACCGGCGCCTCCACCCACTGCGGCGGCTGCGAGGACAAGGTGGCCGAGCTGGTCCGGCAGTTCGTCGGCTGACCAGCGCGCCCCAAAACCAAAACCCCTGAAACCTTGTGGTTTCAGGGGTTTTTGGTTTACTCCAGCAGGCTTTTCAAATATGCCCTGTACTCCTCCGCGGCCCACGCCGGCTCCAGCAGCCGGGCGCCGGGTCCCAGCCCCGCCAGCCAGCCCCAGAACTGCCGGGAGACCACCACGTCCAGGGTGACGGTGAATCCCTCTCCGTCCGGGACCAGCATCGCGTCCCTGCCAAAGCGGTCCAGGATAATTCCCGCCATGGTCTCCGGGCACCGCAGCCGCACCTTGGCCGGCCGGCCGGAGAACATGGAGAAATACTGGGCGGCGTAGGCCGCCGAGTCAAAGTTCTGGGGCGTCTGGGCCCGCCGCTGGGTCACCTCCACCCCCGCCATCTTGTCCACGCGGTAGTGCCGGGTCTCGGTCTCGCCGGGCACCTGCCCCACCAGGTAGTAGTTGGCGTTGTCCCAAATCAGGCAGTAGGGCGCCACCAGATAGGTTTTCCCCTCGTGGCGAAAGACCTTCTCCTTGCGGCTGTTGTAGTCAAAGTACCGAAAGGCCACCATCACGCCGCCGGAGATGGCGGTGTGGATGGCGTCCACGGAGTAATACACGCTCTCGTTCATGCTCTTCACCCGGTCCCCCACAAAGACCTGCCGCCGCAGGGCCTTGGCCTGGTGACGGGAGGTGAGCCCGCCCAGCTTGCCGATGAGGGCGTCGGACTTCTTCCCCGTGATGAACCGGCTGGCCTGCACCGCGTCCACCAGCAGCTTCAGCTCCGCCAGCTCAAACTCCCGCTGGCCCAGGTACACCCCGCCCTTTGGTCCCCGCACCCGCTGGATGTCCAAGCCCCAGTCGGCCAGGGTCTCCAGGTCGGCGTAGACGCTCTTGCGCTCGGCGGAGATGCCCCGCCGGGCCAGATGGTCCAGGATCTCGGCGGTGGAGGCCACATGGTCCTCGTCGGTCTCCCGCCACAGGTAGTCCAACAGCGCCAGCACCTTGCCCTTTTGATTGCTCTGTCTGGCCACGGTGGGCCCTCCTCTCTCCCCTCACCACATGGTGGCCAGCAGTTTGGCCACCTCGCCGCGGGTGATGTGGTCCACGGGCCGGACCTTGCCCTCGTACCCGCTGACAACGCCCTGCCCCGCCAGGGTGTAGACATAGTCCCTCGCCCAGTCGGGGATGTCGCCGTCATCGGCAAAGACCTGGCTCTGGGCCGCGTAGCCCCGCGCCTGGACCCGCCCCAGCATGGTCATGGCCTGACAGCGGGTGAGAGGCTCGTTGGGCCAGGCGTACAGCCCGTCGGCCTCCACGCTGCCCGCCAGCACGCCGATCTGGTAGAGATAGCCCACCGCTTGCCGCGCCCAGTCGGGGATGTCCCCGGCGTCGGCAAAGGGCAGCCCTGCCCCGGCCAGGGCGTCCGCCTCCGGCCTCAGCCAGCGGCACAGCATGGTGGCGAACTCCCCTCTTGTGATGTTGGTGTCCGGGTCAAAGACCGGCCCCTCCCCCTCCTTGGACCGTCCGTTGGTGACGCCCTGGTCGTAGAGGTAGACCGCGTAGTCCCTGGCCCAGTGCCCGGCCACGTCTCCAAAGGGCAGTTCCCTGCCCTCTGCCGGGGCCAACTCCGCGCTCTGCCGGACCAGATTGCCCGAGGCGTCCCGCACCGTCAGACTGACCCGGTGGAGCAGTCCGTCCTGGGGCAGTTGGGCGGTCAGGACGTCGCCCTCCAGGGAGAACTCCACGCCCCAGCCGTCCACGGTCAGCTCCACGCGTCCGGGGTCAAAGACCTTGTCCACATTGTCCCGCAGTGTGGCGGACACCCTGCCCTGGTCCACCGTCAGCCGCGCCGTGGGCGGCGTGGCGTCGGCGATGGGGCCGTTGGCGGAGATCAAGTGGTCCAGATATACCGTCCCCGTGGCCCCTTCGCCCGGCGTAAAGGTGAGGCCGGAGAGCTCCACGGTGTTCTCCGGGATGGGGACCATGACCTGTTCCCAACCCGCCGCGGGCCGCAGAGCCAGGAGCACGGCGGTCTGGCTGCCGTCCTCCAGCGTCAGCTCGGCGGTGATGGTGAGGGCGCCGCCGTCGCCGTAGATCCAGCAGCCGAGCCAGGTCTCGCCCAGGTCGATGGGCAGATGACAGCTCACGCTGGCGCTCTTGTCCGTGGGGTGATCCACCCGCAAACTCTGTCTGCCGTAGCGCACCTGGACCCGCTCCGGCGCGCAGGTCACGTCCTCGCCCCCAAAGCCGGACAGGTCTCCCTCCAGCGCGTCCACCTCCTTGACGTGGCCGCCCACGGCGATGGGGATGGACACGCTCCGCTCTCCGGCGGTGACAGTCAGCTGTCCCGACCCGGCCCGGTTCCCGGCGGTGACGTTGCCGTAGGGGTCCACCGTGCCCAGCTCGGCGGGCACGGACCAGGCAAAACAGCTGTCGTCGGCGAGCAGGGGCAGTTTATACCACGTGGCCGAGGCGTTGAGCCCCACCTCCTGCCCCGGATCCAGATTCAGCGCCGTCACCTTGCTCCCTGTGGCGTCGGTGATGGAGATGTCGTCCGGGGTGGCCACCACCGTCATCCTGGCCGTGCCCGCGGCGCCGCCGGAGGCTGTGGCGGTGACGGTGGCGATTCCCTTCTCCCCACCGGCCACGAACACGTTCCCCTCCATATAGCCGGGGCCGGAGACGGTGTAGCTCAGACCGTTGAGGGGCTCGTCCCCCATGGGGTAGTAGCCGGTGTCCACCCCCAGCCCGGTCAGACTTTGCCGGGCGCCGGAGAGCATCAGCGCGCTCTGGGGCTGGAGATAGACGCTGCCCAGCACCCCTGTGGGCTCCTCTTGGGAGACGAAAAACAGCGCGTCGCTCACCGCCCGCTGGCTGCCCTCGGAGGGCTTGTTCACCACGGAGAAAGAGGCGTCCAGCGCCCCCGTCGTCCCAAAGGTGGTGGAGCCGCCGCCGTCAAAGAGCACCGCGTCCACACAGCCCAGCTCCTGGAGCCGCTTGGCCACCTGTTGGACGCTGGCCCCCACGCTGTGACCGGCCCGGCGGCCGTCGATGGTGTAGAGGATGACGGTGCCGTCGGCCTTCACGCCCAGGGCGGTGCGGGGGTCGGCGCTCTGCCCCAGCCCCTCCGGCACCTGGCCGTCCTGCAAGATCATGGCATAGGCGCCCAGGGCGGTGTAGGCCCGCTCCCAGCGGGGGTCCGGCGAAGTCGCCTCCACCCTCACCCTCTCGCCGGGGACCATGGCCTGGGCCTCCTCCACCAGAAAGCTGTCCCCGCCGCCGGCGATGGACAGCACCAGCCGCCCCTGGGGGATGCTCACCGCGCCGCTCTGCCTGGCGACGGACTCCACCACGCAGTCCAGCCCGCCGCCGATCCGCAACGCCGCCTCCGCCGTCTCCAGCGCCGCCGCGCCCCGCGCCAGCTCCGCTTTCCAGAGTTCCATCTCCCGCTCCCAGGCGGTCAACTCCTCCGCGTACCGGGCCCGCTCCGCCTCCCAGGCGTTCAGGGCCTCCAACTGCTCCGGCGTGACCTCCGGCGCCTCTCCGTCGGGCCCGGGCTGTCCCTCCAGCGCGGCCCAGATGGCGTCCGGGTCCAGCCCCTCCGGAAGCACGGGCTCCGTCGGCGCGGGGCCGGGCTTCTGGGGCTCGGCGTAGTCGGCGGGCACATTCACCGGCCGAAGCACCACGTTGACGCCGTCGCCGCCGGCCTTGGTGGAGGCGCCGAAGT
Source organism: uncultured Oscillospiraceae bacterium (assembly GCA_947599925.1). Classification (GTDB taxonomy): domain Bacteria; phylum Bacillota; class Clostridia; order Oscillospirales; family Oscillospiraceae; genus MGBC124762. The sequence goes on from CANQFT010000003.1 coordinate 106,703, forward strand.
CCCCGCTATACAAAAAGTACCCGTCCTTGGCGGTGCGGCTTTTGTTGTAGCCGCCGGAGATGGACAGCGTGTAGCCGTGAAAGGCGGCGGTGAGGGACACATCCGGCTTCCCCACAAAGCACGCCCCGTCCTGGTCAAAGCCCACGGCGTAGTGGTAGGAGGAGCTGGTCCGCAGCGCGCCGTAGCTCACCACCATGCCCAGGGGCACGCCGGAGGCCATGACAAAATAATCCCCGTTGGCCCCGGCCAGCACCCGGTATCCAAGCTCCTCCAGGCCCTTGGCCATGGAGGTCAGGGTGGCGGTGGCGGGGACGCTGGTGCCGTAGCACACCAGAGGCTGGGTCCCCTGGCCGGGGGTGTAGACCGCGTACTGCTCCCGGCGGTAGTCCTGCTTGCTGTCCCCCCATAGGACCTGGGACGAGACGCTGAGACCGGGGCCCAGCACGGTGTCCGTCTGATAGAGCTCCCACCCCAGCGCTTGCGAGGCCAGGGCGGCCGGGGCCGACATCAGCGTTATGATCAGCAAAAGGGCGATGGCGCGGCGTGTCATAATTTCCTCCTATTCCTGGGTGCGGCGCAGATAGCGCAGGGTGGCGGGCAGGGTGGCCCGCTCCTGCCGCTCCAACAGCTGTCCGATGAGCTGGTTGGAGCGCAAAAAACCCTCCGGGGTCAGCCGCCAGCGGCCCTCCTGCCGCCGGATCCAGCCCTGGCGCTCATACTGGATGAGCAACGGCGTCAGCGCCTCAAAGTCCATGTAATATTCCCTTCTGTACTCCCACTCCTCAATGCCCAGCGTGGTACGCAGCCGGAGCATCAGGTATTCCGAGGCCCGCTCGCTGTGGGGCACGATCTGGTCCTCGTCCAGCAGCCGCGTCCCCTCCTCCACGCCCCGGATATAGCCCTCCAGGTCCCGGACAAAGGAGAAGCGGCGGTTTCCAAAGTCGCTGTGGGCGCCGGGCCCGAAGCCCAGATAGGGCTTCATCAGCCAGTATTTCAGATTGTGGCGGGACTGGAAGCCGGGCTTGGAGAAGTTGGAGATCTCGTACTGCTCGTACCCCTTCCCCTCCAAAAATTCCACCATGTAGAGGTAGGCGTCGGCCTGAAAGTCCTCGTCGGGCAGCACCTCTCCGGCGGCCACCCGCTCCCCCAGGGCCGTCCCCTCCTCCACCTTGAGCCCGTAGCCGGAGATGTGCTCCGGCCCCAGCTCCACGGCGGCCTCCAGGGTCTCCCGCCAGCTCTCCATGGTCTGTCCGGGCAGACCGTAGATCAGATCCAGGCTCAGATTTCGGAACTTGGCTCTCCGGGCCCACTCCACCGCCTGGCGGACCTGGGCGAAGTCGTGGGGGCGGCCCACGGCGGCCAGCTCCTCGTCCCTGGCCGACTGCATCCCCAGGGAGAGGCGGTTGAATCCGCCCCGGCGCAGACGCTTCAGGGTCTTCAGATCCACCGAGTCCGGGTTGGCCTCCACCGTGACCTCCGCCTCCCGGCTCACCTGGAAACGCTTTTTCACATGGGCCAGGAGTTGGCAGAGGGCCTTGGCCCCCAACAGCGTGGGCGTGCCGCCGCCGAAGTAGACCGTGTCCACCTGCTCGTTTCGCGCCTGGGGCGCGGTCTCGTCCATGTGGGCCTGGAGCGCCTGGACGTAGCGCGCCCGCCACTCCCCATGGTCCGCCAGGGAGTAGAAGTCGCAGTAGGCGCACTTGCTCTTACAAAAGGGGATATGAATATAGACGCCAAGCTTCTCCGCCAAGTTCCCCACCTCACAAATGATCCGCGGCCCATCTCGCCCTCGCCGCCCAACCTTACAGCTTGTCCTCGCCGCCCAACCTCGCAGCCCGGCCAATCTCGCAGTCCGTCCTCACAGCCTGTCCCGGCGGCTCGTCCCCGCAGCCTGTCCCAATTTTATGAACTGTCCCAATTATAGTACAGGATCCTCCGGCGCGCAACGGAGAATTTTTGCCACCTCGTCCAGCGTGACCGTCAGGTTCAGCACATCCATCAGGGCGTTTGCGGACAGATTTTCCGGCAGACCCAGGGCCTTTTGCAACTTTTTTCGCCGGTTGGCCGCTTGGCTAACGCCCGTTAGCCCAAGTTGGTACAGGACCGCCTTTGTAAAGGGCCTTGCCTTTACACCCTCCCCGTTCTCCCAGGTGGCGCCGGCGGCGTCCAGGGCCCGGAGGAGGGTGGCCCGGTCCATGCCCTCCACCCCCAGCTTGCCCTCCTTGCCGGGGGCGCGCTTGCGCCGCTCCTTGCCGGGGACGTCGGGGATGTAGGCCATCTTCACCTGCCCGGCGGGGAGGATGCCCTTGAGGTAGTTGCGGATGACCAGGCCCGCGCCGTCGGCGTCGGTGAGCACCACGAGGCCCCGCTGGGCGGCCAGGCGGCGGAGAAGGGCGACTTTTTGGGCGTCCTTGAAAATGCCGAAGCCATCGGTGGTCAGGATCAGGGCGTCTACCACCTGGGACAGCGTGTTTTTGTCGTATTTGCCCTCCACCAAGAGGACTTCCCGGATGGCCTGTTTCGCCGTGAGCTTGTCCATAGACCCGTCCGCAGACTTGGCCGTGGGGGTGGCCGCGGGCTTGTCCGCGGGGCTGCCCGCGGGGGTGGCCATGGGACTTGCCGCGGGGGTGGCCATGGGCACGGCCGGGCTGTCCACGGGCTTGGACGTGGGACTGGCCACGGGCATGGCCGGGCTGTCCCCGGGCTTGGCTGCGGGGGTGGCCGCGGGGGTGTTCGTGGGCTTATCCATGGGCCAGGGTGAGGACCAGGGAGGTGAGCACGTCCTGGGGGCGGTTGCCGGTGGATTTCAGCGCCAGGTCCGCCGCCGCCGCTGCCTGGAGCGCCTGACAGCACCAGGCCAGGCTCACCCGCTGGGCGGCGGCCATGAGCTTGGAGGCGGGATAGGGGTGCATCTTCCACAGCGCCGCCAGGTCGTCGGCGTCCCGGTGGCTCTCCAGGGCCAGGCGGGCGGCGTAGAGCTGGCGCAGGTACTTGCCCAGGGCGCCCAGGATCGCGTAGGGCGTCTCCTGCAGGTGGAGCAGGTCGGCCAGGGTGGTCATGGCCTTGTCATACCGCTGGGCGCTGAGCTGGTCGGTGAGCTGAAAGACCACGGCGTCCAGCCGACGGGTGGCCACGGCGTCAATGTCCTGGCGGGTGATACGCCGCTGTTTGGCGTAGGCGCCGATCTTGCCGATCTCCCCAGCCAGGTCGTGCATCAGATCGCCGCAGAGGAAGATGAGGTAGCGGCACTGCTGGTCATCGATGTCGTGGCCGGTGGCCTTGAAGCGGCGGACGATCCAGTCCGACAAGACCCCCTGCTCCTGGCGGGGGAACTCCACCACCAGGCCGTGGTCCCGCAGACTGGCGTAGAGCTTGGTGCGGGCGTCGGGCTTGTAGGGCAGGACGTCGTAGACAAAGATCAGGCAGAGGTAGTCGGGCAGGTCGGCAAAGTAGTCCATCAGGGCGTCCCTGTCGGCCTCGGAGAGCTTGAAGAGGTCGAAGTCGGTGACGAGCACCAGGGTGCGCGGGGCCATCATGGGCAGGCAGTCGCAGGCGGCGGCGATGTCCCGGACGGTCACGTCCTTGCCCTCCAGACGCTTGCAGTTGAAGGTCTCCAGCCCAGGCTCCAAAAGCTGTTCCCGGACGCGGGAGAGGTAGTGGTCCCGGAGGTAGGTCTCCTCGCCGTGGAACACATAGAGCTGTCCAAGGCTCCTGTCCCTGAGCTGTGCCTTCAGGGTCTTGAGGGCTGACTGGTCAGGTTTTTTTTGCGGCATGGCAGGGGCCTCCTTTCGCGGCGGGAACTCAGGAAAAGCGGACGGTGAGCGTGCCCTCTTGGTCGGTGCGGCGGACCTGGGCGCCCAGCTGGGCCAGGCGGGACAGGGTCTCGTCCCCCGGATGCCCGTAGACATTCTCCCCGCAGGAGATGAGGACGGTCTCCGGGTCGATGGCGTTGAGCAGGGCTTGGCCGGAGGCGTGGTTGGAGCCGTGGTGCCCGGCCACCAACACCTGACAGCGGCCAAGGGACGCGTGGGCCACCAGGTCCGCCTCCACAGCGGTGTTCATATCCCCGGTGACAAGGGCGGCGTATGGCCCATAGCGGAACTGGACGCTGGCCCCCTCCTCGTTGGCGCCCCCGTCGCCCAGAGGGGCGAACACGGTGAGCTGGGCCCGGCCCAGGGAGAGGGCGCTGTCCCCGTCCAGCCAGGTGACGGCGGCCCCCTCCGCCCTGGCCAGGTCCAGGATGTGGGCCTGGGTCTCCAGGTCGTGGTCCATCCGGGGCAGGACCAGACGGCGGACGGTCAGGCGGTGGAACAGGGCGTCCAGGCCACTGATGTGGTCGGTGTGGTAGTGGGTCAGGAGCAGGGCGTCCAGAACGGCGACGCCCCTGTCGTTGAGGTAGTCGGCGCAGACGTCCCCAGGGTCCTCCGGACCGCTGCCGCCGCAGTCGATGAGGGCGGTATGGCCTTGCGAGGCCAGGAGCACGCTCTGGCCCTGGCCCACGTCCAGCACGGTCAGGGTCGCGCCGGCTCCGGCGAAGCTCCAGCCCGTGGCGGCCACGGCGGAGAGGACCATGGCCGAGCCGCACAGGAGGAACAGCCAGCCCCGGTGCCGTTGCCGCCGCCAAAGCAGGAGGATGAACACCAGGGCGTATACCCCTCCGAGGGCCACGGGGTAGTACCCCTGGAAGGAGACGGCGCAGTAGGGGAAGGCGGAAAAGCACCGGGCCACAAGGGCCACATACCGCCCCGGCCAGGCCAGGACCGCGCCCAGACAGGCCGCCAGGCCGGGCCAGAGCATCCCCACCAGGCCCGCCGTCAGCGTTCCGGCAAAGAGCGCCGAGGCCACCGGCAGGACCAGGAGATTGGTCAGCGGCGCCAAAAGGGAGATGGAGCCAAAGTAGTACGTCGAGAGGGGCATGGTGAACACCATGGCGCCAAGGGAGGCGGCCAGGAGCTGCCAGATCCGCGGAAGCAGCCGACCGCCCCAGCGGGTCAGCTTGCCCCGCTCAGGCAGGCGCAGACGGTTGAGACAGGCGAAGGCGCGGGGCGTCACCACCGCGATGCCCATCACCGCCGCGAAGGACATCTGCAGTCCCACGTTGGCCGCCGAGAAGGGATCGACCAGCAAGAGCAGGGCCAGGGCCCCGGTGATGGTGGTCCAGCGGTCCTCCTCCCTGCCCAGCAGGTCCGCCGTCAGAAACGCAAGCTGGAAGATACAGGCCCGCATCACAGAGGCCGTGGCCCCCACCGCCAGGGCAAACAACACCACCACCGGCGCGCACACCCAGAACCTCCGGCGAGGGTCCATGCCGGTGAAGAGGGTGAGAAAGCTCACCAGAAAGCACACGTGCATCCCGCTGACGGCCACAAGGTGGACGGTGCCCGTCCGGGCCAGGTCGGTGCGGGTCCTGGGGCTCATGGCGGTCTTGTCCCCGGTGACAAGGGCGGCCAGAAGGCCAGATACGTCCTGGGGTACGGCGGCCTGGATGGAGGCGGAGAGCTTTCGGCCCCAGTGGGTGGGCAGACACCACCAGGGCACGGACCCGGCGGGCTCCACCTTCAGGTCCGACCGGGGCCGCAGGGTCAGAAAGACGCCGTAGGTGGCGGCGGTGGTGAACCGGGTCTCCTCCTCCAGCGCGGTCTGGGCGCAGTCGCACACGGCGGTGACCTTGTCCCCAGGGTCCAGCTCCAGCAGTTCCGCGCCGGAGTAGAGGGTGGCTTTGACCGGCACGCCGCCCTGGGTCACCCAGCAGGGGACGCGCGCGCCGTAGTCGGTGGGCTGGGCGGGCTCGCTAATCACGGCGGTGACGGACAGGCGGCGGGAGTCCAGCGCCTCCGCCGGGGCAAAAAATACCGCCCGGAAAGCGCCACACCACAGCAGCGCCGCGGCCGCGCCCAGGCAGACAAGGACGCCGGGCCGGACCCCGCGCCAGACAAAGACCCCCGCCGGGGCCAGCAGTCCAAGGCCCAGGGGCACCCACCAGGCCGTGGGCAACAGGTAGACCGCGGCGAAGATGGCCGCGGAAAAGGCCGCGCACAGCCACAGGCCACGGCGATACCCGCTCACGTCAGCGCCTTGTCGCAAAAGCCACAGCAGGTCTGCCCCTCCAGCTGGCGGTCCAGAGGCGGGAGATACCACTCGGTCTGGGTGATGCAGGTGGGGTTTTGACAGCGCTGGCCCCCGCCGATGGCCACGGCGGGCACGCTGTCCCACCGGGGCTGGTTGGCCAGGTCATAGAGCAGGGCCATGCGGGCGAACATCCCGTAGCGGGCCTGCTGGAAGTAGACGGCTCTGGGGTCGTCGTCCACGTCCACATGGATCTCGTCCACACGGGGCAGCGGGTGCATGACAAGCAGGTCGGCCTTGGCGCGGCGGAGCTTGTCACGGGTGAGGATGTAGACCCCCTTACAGCGCTCGTATTCCAAGGGGTCCACAAAACGCTCCCGCTGGATGCGGGTCATATACAGCACGTCCAGCTGGGGAATGACGGACTCCAGCCCCGTGACCTCCAGAAGCGGCATACCGTGGGCCCGCATGAAGGCCTTCATGTACTCCGGCAGGACCAGGTCCCGCGGGGAGATGAGGTAGAAGCGGACGTTTTCAAACTTGGACATGGCCTTGATCAGAGAGTGGACAGTGCGGCCGTTTTTCAGATCGCCGCAGACCCCGATGGTCAGGCCGTCCACACTGCCCCGCAGACGCTGGATGGTGGTCAGGTCGGCGATGGTCTGGGTGGGGTGCATATGGCCGCCGTCCCCGGCGTTGATGACGGGGACGTTGGCGTAGAGCGAGGCGGCCTTGGCCGCGCCCTCCCAGGGCGTTCGCATGACGATGACGTCGGCATAGCCGGAGACCATTTTGATGGTGTCTTTCAGGCTCTCGCCCTTGGCGGTGGAGGAGCTTTTGGGGTCGGCGAAGCCAAACACGCTGCCGCCCAAGCGGAGCATGGCGGTCTGGAAGGAGAAGTTGGTGCGGGTGGAGGGCTCGTAAAAGAGGGTGGCGCAGACCTTGCCCCGGCAGGCGTCCAGGTAGTCCTCCGGATGGTCCATGATGTCCTGGGTGCGGGCGTACAGCGCGTCCCACTCCGAGCGGGTCATGTCCCCGAAGTCGATCAGATGTCGCACGCGGCCACCTCCTTCCCGGAAGATCTGGCGGCGCGACGGCGCCACAGGCGCGGGTTCGCCTGTTTTCCGCCGTGATTTTCCGCCGTTCCTCTCCGCCGCTATTTTTCGCCATTATAGCATATCCCAAGGGGCCGGGCAAGCCCCTTGGGGGCGTTTGGGGACGAAAAAACTCCGGGGCGGACGCCCCGGAGTTTTGGGTGTATCAGAGTTCCACGCTCCAGCCGTAGGGGTCGGGCTCGGTGCCCCACTGGATGCCGGTGAGGGTGTCGTAGAGCTTTTGGGAGAGGGGGCCGATCTGACCGCCGTTGATCTCCACGCTCTTGCCGCCCCAGGCCAGGGTGCCGATGGGGGAGATGACGGCGGCGGTGCCGCTGCCCCACGCCTCCTCCAGCTTGCCGCTCTCGGCGGCGTCAAAGAGCTCCTGGGCGGTGATGAGCCGCTCTTCCACCACATAGCCCCAGTCCCGCAGAAGGTCCAGGCAGGAGCGGCGGGTGACGCCGGGGAGGATGGAGCCGGTGAGTTTGGGGGTGACGACCTTGCCGTCGATCTTGAAGAGGACGTTCATGGCGCCCACTTCCTCGATGTACTTGCGCTCCACGCCGTCCAGCCACAAAACCTGGGAGAAGCCCTTCTCCTCCGCCCGCTCCCCGGCGCGGATGGAGGCGGCGTAGTTCCCGCCGCACTTGGTGAAGCCCGTGCCGCCCCGGACGGCCCGGACGTCCTCATCCTCCACGTAGATCTTCACCGGGTTCAGGCCCTCTTTGTAGTAGGCCCCCACGGGACAGCAGATGATGGAGAAGATGTAGCTGTGGGAGGCGTGGACACCCAGAGAGGCGTCGGTGGCGATGACAAAGGGGCGGATGTAGAGCGAGGTGCCCGGCTGGTCCGGCACCCACCGCTCGTCGGCCTTGACCGCGGCCCGGACCGCCGCCACAAAGTCCTCCTCGGGGATGGTGGGGATGCACAGCCGCTCACAGGAGCTCTGGAACCGCCTGGCGTTCTCCGTGGGCCGGAAGAGGCGCACGCCGCCGTCAGGGGCGCGGTATGCCTTCAAGCCCTCGAACACCTCCTGGGCGTAGTGAAACACCATGGCGCAGGGCTCCAGGGCGATGGGGCCGTAGGGGACGATGCGGGCGTCGTGCCAGCCCTGGCCGGCGTCGTAGTTCATCAGGAACATATGGTCGGTGAAGCTCTTGCCAAAGACCAGGGTGTTGGGGTCGGGCAGGGGCTTGAGGGTGGTGGCCTTTTCTACACGGATGTCCATGAAAATCTCCTCCTGTTTGGGCGGCGCGTCCAAAGTCTGGTGTAGTCGAAGCCTAGTATAGCAAGTTTCCCATCAAAATGCAAGAGGGGGCGGGGAAAATTGCATATCCCAGGGGCGCGCCCTCACTCCGTCCAGCTCCCAGCCTGGCACTGCGGGGCGCTGGCATTGTCCAGCAGGAACACCTTGACCGCGGCGGCCTGGTCCATGGGCAGGTCGCCGCCCAGCTCCAGGGTCTGCTCCCCGGCCTCCACCGTCTGGCTGACCAGCGCCAGCAACTTGCCGTTTTCATCGTACAGTCCGCACAGGACGGCCCCCGGCACGCCGGCCTTTACCGTCACCGTCACCGAGCCATCGTCCTCCGGCTGGACCGCGTCGAGGGCGCTGTCCAGGGAAAACGCGGGCGTCAGGAGCACATCCTCGGCGGGCATGGTGAAGGTGAAGGAGCCCTGGCCCCCGTCCGTCACCTCGACAGGATCGCCCTTGGAGCCGTCGGCGGCTTTCTTGTGGACCTGGAGCCCGCCGATCTGGTAGCCGGAGTCGGCCTGGAGCTTTACGGTGACGGTCGTTTCCGGGCTTGCCTCCGTGGCGGCGGAATCCTCGCCATTGACACTGAGGATGGTCCCGCCCTTGACCGCGTCGCCCACAAACACCACGAACTTGTCCGAGATGTTCAGGGGCAGATCCTTGCGGATGGTAATGGTCTGGCCCGGATGTCCCGTGGCGTCAGGGTGGGCGAAGGTGATGGCCACGGTGATGGTGCTGGTCCCGGCGGCCTTGCCCTTGAGGGTGGCCGAGCCCAGGGTGTCCTGGCTGGTGACTTCCACATACTCCGTGCCGTTGCCCGCCGGGGTCCAGGATTGGGCGGTCATTTCATAGGAGGGGTCGGACACCGTCACCGTCACGGTCTCCTCATTCTTGTGGGTGTGGAGCAGGACCATCTGGTTGGGGAGGGTGAAGTCCAACTCAGGGAGATAGGCCATGGGGTCGGAGGGGACGGTGCGCCGGCCCTCCAGCTTGGCGTAGATCTGGCCGCCGGCGTCCAGCAGGGCGCCGCTCTCCAGCTCTACCTCCATATTGCCGCTCTCGGCGAAGACGGTGGCGATCTGGGAGATGGGGGTGGCGCAGTCGGCGTCTGAATAGAAGCGGAAGGCGTCGCCCGGCTTCAGCCCGCTGGCCGCCAGGTCCACCACCGCGTAGTCGGGATACTCCGGGTCGGGCAGGTTATAGAGCCCGGCCAGCTGCACCTTGCGGCTGTCCTCCGCCATGGTGACGGCGAAGGAGCCCGTCACCGGGCTTTCGTAGTTCACCGTGTCCTGGGGCATGAAGGTCCAGCTGTATTCCGCCTCCAGCTCCGTCACCCGGTTGCCGGGGTCGCTCCACTGGAAGCTGCCCTCCAGCGGCGCGCCGTCCACGCCCAGGAACTCCGGCGCGAGAAGCTGGGACAGGGGCGTGCCCTCCAGGGCCGTAAACTCCGGCGTGGGGACAGTCACCTGGGCCTTGGAGACGGTGAGGGTGTAGTTCTGGGTGGTCACGCCGTACTCCACATCGTGGGCCTCGATGGGGGTGGCGGTGACGGTGAGCTGATAGGTCCCCGCGTTCTGGATCGTCTGGTGGCAGGTCACAGTCACCTGGGCTTCAGGCTCTGTGGTGATCTGGCGCTCCACCTGCTCGTCCAGGTAGAACACCTGGCCGTCGTAGGGGCGGTTCAGCAGGCTATCCGGCACGGTGATGGTCACGGGCTTTTCCCGCATCACCTGGACGGTGAGCTGGCCCTCCAGCGTGCCGGTGTAGTTGTTCTGGTCCTCAGGGACGAAGGTCCAGCGCAGGTCCTCCTGGGTGGCGTCGGCGGCGAAAGAGCCCTGGGCGTCGGGCAGGCTCCAGGTCCCCGCCACCTCCATGGCCTGGTTGCCGGCGTTCACCACCCTGCCGGGGATGATCTGGACGGCGCTCTTGGGGCCGTTTTGGTAGCCGGAGGTGGCGGAGGGGTCGCCCAGCTTTTGCAGCGCCGCTTTTTCCACCACCAGGTTGGCCCCCGCCACGGTGGAGCTGGTGAGGGCGTAGTTGCCGCCGGTGAGGGCGGCGGTGACCGGGTAGCCCGTCTCGTTGGCGGCGGCGGCGCTTCCCTCGCCGGGGCTGGAGAAGGTGAGGGTGAGGGCGCTGATGTCGTCGCTCCCTTTAAGACCCTCCGCCTCAAAGCTGTCCCGCTGGAACAGATAGGTCTCGCCGTAGCGCTTGCTCAGGCGCTCGCCGCCCTTGAGCTTGAGGGTGAGGGGCGCTTGCTCGATGGTCCCGCTGGTGTGGGCCCGGCCCTCGGCGGGAAGGGTGTAGTTGCCCGCGTCCGCGCCGGAGAGGGCGGAGACGGTGACTGTCACCGCCTTGGCCCGGCCCACGTTGGCGTCGTTGAAGCTGGCGGTGTAATTGCCCCGCTCCACCGTCACCGTGTCGCCCTGGATGACGTGGCCCACCGCCACGGTGGTGATGGCTGTGGCGTCGGCGGAGCCGTCATAGGTCTTGCTGGTGGCGGCGGCGGTGAGGGTGACCTCGCGGGGCTGGATGGTCAGGTGTTCCACCAGGCTGGCAGGGGCGTAGTCGTCGTCCCCGGCGTACTCGGCGCGGATGTCCCACACCCCCACATCGGTGGGCCAGCCCTCCTGCCAGTCACCGCTGGCGTCGTGCCCCTCGCCGGCGCTGCCCTGGTGGAGCTTGTAGCGCGTGGTGAGCTGGGAAGCATCCAGGGGCTTCTGCTGGCCCTCGTCGGTGTAGCTCATGGTGAAGGCGAGCTGGTGGGGCTTCTTGTCGTAGGTGACGGTGGTGGGGTATTGGTTGGTGTTCACATGGATGGTGGTGGGGATCTTGTCCAGCACCTTCACCTTCGTCTGGCCGGTGACGGTGGTGTAGTTCACGTTGTCGGTGGGGGTGAAGGTCCACTGGCAGTCCACGCCGTCTTCGCTGACGCTCTGGCTGAAGGTGGTATCCTCCGGGTCGTCCCACTCCAGAGCGCCCTCCACCCGCTCGCGGTTATAGGGGTTGATGAAGGCGCCGTTGAGGACGGACTGGTCCAGGCTGTTCCCCTGGCGCACCGCCGTGGCGGTGACGCCGGCGTCACCCTCAGGCTTGGTGGCCAGGACCTTGACCTTGCCGGGGCCTGTCAGCTCCACGTTGTAGTTGGCGTTGGTCTGGGAGACGAGACGGTAGTCGTAGTCCGACCCATCGACCGGGGCTCTGGCCGGGAAACCGTCGCTGGTGATGACGGGGGCCAGCAGGGAGAAGGCGGGGCCGGTCTTCCCCGCCATGGTGACGGTGGGCGCGTCGGTCTGGGACCCGTCGTCCTTGCTCCAGCAGCCATCCTGGTCCAAGGTGATCTGCTGGCCGTAGTACTTTTCGATGGTCGGCATGGTCACGGTGACCTGGGCCTTGTTCACCGTGACCTTGATGGAGAGGAGGGTGATGAGGCGCTGGGGGTTATCCAGGCCCAGGGTATCCACGTACTCCCCCACCGGCAGATCCGCCTTGGGGGTGCATTTGAGGGCGAGATAGGAGACCTTCGCCGGGTCGGGGACCTCATTCTGGCCCACCCCGGCCTGGAGCGCGTAGGAGTTGTTGCTGGCGTTCAACGTCACCCGGTCCGCGGTGCTGCTGGCCGCGTCGTAGGTCACGTCAAAGCGGCCGGTGGAGGAGCGCCAGTAAAAGCCCTTGTCGGTGGTGTCGCCCACGGTGCGGTTGCCCGTGTTGACCACATAGATCAAGATAGGGTCGGCGGTCTCGCCGTAGTTCACGCTGGTCTCAAAGTCGGTCACTTTCTCCGGGAAGGTCACGTCCGCCCCGGTGGGTTTTTTGTCCGTCACCACGAACTGGGTCACGGCCCGGATGCCAAAGGTGGCGTAGATGGAGGCGTCCGCCTCAGGGATCTTTTCGAGATACTTGGGAGACTCCTTCTCCGGCGCCTCCCGCCAGCCGACGAACTGGCCGGAGTGGTCCGCCTTGTCCGACAGCTGGGGCAGGTCGGGGTAGGCGATCCCGCCCTTGAAAAAGACGAAATACTCGCCGTTATCCAGGTGGGGCACCTTGCCCACATCCTCCGGCGCAAATTCCGAGCCGGTGAGGTCGGCGCCGTCGGTGTCCTTCAGCGCCAGCTTCACCAGGTCCACGGACATCTCGTCGTAGTTCCCCGTACCCTTCTCCGTGAGCCGGACGGTGAGCGCCCCCGCGCCGCTGTCCGACGTCAGGGACGCCACGGGCACCTCAAAGTAGGCGATGTTGGTCCGGCCCGGTTTGTCCCACCAGGTCTTGTTGGCGTAATGGACCGTCTCCGCCGTCTGGAACTCCTCCTCCCCGATCTTGAAGGAGAAGTCGTATTTTCCCGTGGCGGTGTCATCGCTGTCTTCCAGCAAGGTCTGGTCCTGCTGGATGCGGACCACAGCCACGTTGCGGAGGGTCTTGTAGGTCTCATACTCGCCGGTCCGGAAGGCCACAGCCGGCTCTTTGTACTCAAAGGACACATCGACGATCAGGCCTTCGAGCCGATCTCCGAGCTCCACCGCCAGAGCGGTGGGCAGCAGGGTCAGGAGCATGGCGCATACCAGCAGGGCTGACAACAGTTTTCGTTTCATGGGGCGTACCTCATTTCGTGTAAAGTGGGACGTGCTCTTCCCATTTTACACGATTGTCTAGGAATTTTCAAGTGCTTCTTCGCCCCGCGGGGTCTCTACCCGCTCGTCGTGGTCCGGGACGGGGGCGGCGGGCTCCGGAGAAGGTGCGGCGGCGGGGGCCTCCGGGGCCTGGGTGTCCAGCCGGAAGGAGCCGTCCCCGTCTACGAAATAGGTCTCCAGCGGCACGGCGGAGAGCTGGGCGGGGTCAACGGCCTCGTCCCAGTAGGGGTCGGGGAACACCTCCCCTTCGCCGATGCTGCGGAGGGCGAAGAGGGCGTCGTAGACATTGGCGTCCCGCGGGCCCATGCCAAAGGGCAGGTCGTGCTGCCAGGGGTCGGAGGGACCGGTGCGGTGATACCAGTGGTAGTCCTCCTCGGTGCGGTTGTAGTTGAAGCGGGTGTTGACGATGTTCAGATCCACCACCGTCAGATGGCGGTCGCCGTCCAGGTCACAGCGGTAGGCGTCGCTGGCGGGGTTGTAGACCGAGAGGGCCCAGTCCGCCAGGGCCGCGGTGTAGGCGTCGTCCGGCCCGGAGGCGGGCAGGACGGGGGCCTCCTGCACGGCGGTCCACTTTTTGGAGCGGTAGACAAAGTCGTAGACCGCGTCGTAGTCCTGGACCTTGGTGGTCCCGTTTTGGTCCACGTCGCCGGCGATAAGCTGGATGGCGTCCTGGAGCATGAAGGTGCGGGTGGAGGGGTCGGGCCGGCCGTCCACCTCCTCGTAGAAGTCGGTGAGCGGTGTTGTGGCGTAGTCGGAACTCTTGGGGTCCAGGTCCAGGGCCACGCGGGTGTAGGTGAGGTTGGAGGTCTTGGTGAGTTCCAGGGCGTAGGTCAGGTTTTGGCCGGAGGCCACGTTGTCCAGCAGGGTCCGGCCCGTCTCGGAGGGGTCGTAGCTGCTGGTGAAGCCGCCCAGCAGTTCAGAGGAGCGCAGGCGCAGGAGTTGCAGCCACTTGCCCTGGCCCTCCCCGTCCAGCACCACGGCGTCCTCCAGCATGGGCTGGGCGTCCTCGTCCCACTTGTAGTGCCGGAAGTTTTTGGCGTCCGGCGTCTCGCGGACTGCCGCGGCGCCGGGGATGGGATGCTCGGCCTCGTCCCAGTAGCCGTTGGCCACGTTCAGCTCGTGTTCGGTCATCAAGCGGTAGAGGCGGCCCTCCAAGGGATGGGTGGGACCGTAGGAGGTGACCTTGACCCCCAGGGCGAACCACGGGCGGATCCAGACCTGGGTGTAGTCGCTGGCGTTGGCGGCGTCCTCGGCCCGGACCACCAGGCGGGTGCGGTATTTGCCGCCGGAGAGCTCCAGCGAGCCCTGGTTGTTGAGCATCTCGTAGAGGGCCTGGGCCCCGGCGGAGCGGAGGCCGGTCTCCGGGTCAGGCGGCGCGGGGAGGAGCTTGAACTTGGAGCCCACAAAGTCGTGGTCAGTGTGGGTGTCCTGGGAGTTTTCCTTCCAGTAGCGGGAGTTGTCCCCGGTCCACATCCCCTGGGCCGCGCCGAGATAGTAGTTGTAGGGGTCGGCGGGGTCCTCCAGCTCCTCTTCCCGCCAGGGCGCCAGCACCACGTCCGTGCCCGGATCCAGGCGTTGGTAGGTCTCCGTGCCGTCGTCGGAGACGGAGGAGAGGTAGAAACTAAAGCGCCTCACGTCCAGGGCGGGCTGTTTGTCCGCGCGGTCGCCGGAGGTGGGCTCGTCGTAGTTGTCGGTGTCGTAGAGGTGCAGGCCCACGCCCTCCTCCTCCATGGCCAGCGTGGGGATCTCCACCACGGCGTACTCGCCGTGGTTCTCGCCGTAGATGAAGCCCTCTTCCAAGAAGCTGGGCTGGTGGTCATAGGTCACGCCGCGGACAATGCCGTTGACATTGCGGGGATCGAAGGGCCGGGGCATATCGCTGGAGCGGACGAACTCCACCAGGACGGTCACGTCGGTCTCGCTGTCCCCGCCGCCATTCGTGGGCATGGTGAAGCGGAAGTGCTGCGCGCCGCTGATAGAGTCGGGGAAGGTCTGGCGGGGCAGAAGATCGGCGCTGTACCCCATCTGGACCTGGGTGACCCCCGGCGCGGCGGCCATGGGCGCGGTCTGGTCCGTGCCGTCGTTCCAGACGCGGGTGAAGCCGTACTTCTGGGCGTCCAGGTAGACCCAGTGGCTGGGGTCGCTCTCGTGGTCCACATAGCTGTCGTCCCGGCGGACCTTGATCTTGGCCATGTAGCCCTTGGCCACGGTGAGGGTCAGGTCGATGGTGTTGCCCGCTGAGGTGGTGGTCCAGACCGCGCCGGTGGTGGTGGCGGGGGCGGGGTCGGTGTTGTCCACGATGGGGGTGGCGGTGTTTCCGGTGACGTCGCTGTCCCCCACCAGCTCCACCCTGGCCAGCAGGTCGTCCTCGGCGTCCGATTCCCGGAGGAGGACGCTGACGACGGTGTCCTCGTAGGGCATGGTGAAGTTGTCGGTGGTATTACCGGCGCCGGAGGTTCGGAGGGCGGTGCCGGTGAAGGGGGTGTAGCGGAGGATCTTGACCCCCACGCCGGAGGTGTAGGGGGTGACTTTGGTGTCCACGTCCGCGCCGGCCTCCCTGTTGTAGAGGCTGGTGCTGCTGGTGATCTGGACGTTGGAGCCGTCGGCCTGGGCGTTCCAGTAGAGCGAATCCGACTGGGCGGTTCCCTGGGCATAGGTCACGTCGGCGCGGTTGGTACCGGGGACGGCGTTGGCGGCGATCTGCGTGGCGTCGTGGACATCCAGGGCCAGGTCGTAGCCGCGGGCGAACTTCACCGTCACGGTGGCGTCGGTGTCGGCGGGCATGGTGAACACGGCCTCCTTGCCGCCGGGCAGATTGGGGGCAAAGGCGGTGCGGGTGATGTAATACTGGTAGGGGTCGTCGGCGGTGGGGGCGCGGAGGGCGCCGCCGTCGTCCAGCTGGGGCAGGTTGCCAAGCTGCGCGGGGTCGTCGATCTTGGTGGTGACGATCTGGGCCTGGTACCCCGGCGCGACTTTGACGGTGATGGCCACGCTGTCCTGGGCCCTGGCCTCGGTCCAGTACCGGCCGCCCACGGCGGCGGCGTTGGTCAGGTTTTGGATGGTCACGGCGTTGCCGGGGTCGTCCCGGTGCTGGCTGGCGGGGTCAAAGGCCACCTTGGCCACGTAGGCGCGGTCGGTGGGGTCATCGGGCTCAAAGATGGCGTAGAAGTCCACGTCGTCGGCGGGCATGGTGAAGTCGTAGCGGTCGCTGCCGCTGGGGTCGGCGGAGGCGGCCCCGGTGAGGTCGCTCTCCCACACCACGTCCACCACCCTGCGGCCCGGACCGGCAATGGCGGTGGTGCGGACCTCCTCCGAGCCGTCGCCCCGGTAGCCCTCCATGCGGTCCAGATGGTCGCGGATGGGCTTGGTGAGGAGGATGTTGGAGGCGTCGTAGGCGCCGGTGTAGCCCAGCGCGGCGCCGGTGGTCTTGTCCGCGTCGGTGGCGGAGTGGGAGTCGGCGGCGCTCTGGCCCACCAGATGGAAGGTGGCGGTGTAGATACTGCTGTAATAGACCCGGATGACGATCTCCTCGTCGGCGCTCTGGGTGATGGGAGCGGGGGCGCGGGAGGTGGCGGAGGAGGCGTACTTGCTCACCAGCAGGTCCACCTCTGGGGTCTCCTGGATGGCGGTGACGGCCCCGCCCTCACGGGTCACTTTCCGCACGGAGACGGTCATGCGCTCCACCTGGCTGCCCACGGCGGCCCCGGCCAGGGTCCGCAGGTCGTCCCCCAGCGCGGCGGCGGGGCGGACCGTCTCCACCGGGTCGGTGGGCAGGGTGTAGGCGGGCACATGGGGCGCGTGGTCCGGGGTGACGCCGCTGGTGGTCAGGCCGGACAGCTGGGAGGGGCTTGTGAAGTTGGTGGTGGTGGCCTGGTTGGAGGACATGGCCCTATGGCCCAAGAGCTGGAGGGCCACGGGGTTGGCGGTCTCCTCCGGCGGCTCGCCCTTGGTGTAGGTCAGGGTGATGATGATGTTGGCGTTGGGCATGGTGACAGAGGCGGTGCCGTTGGTGGCCGAGCCCAGCTGCAGCACGGGGATGCTGTCGCTGTTGTCGGCCCGGCGGGCGGTGACGGTGACGTAGTAGCCGTTGGCCGCCTCATAGGAGACCTTCATGCCGCTGCCGGCGTAGCCCGCGGCCCAGCGGGGCGAATCTTCGGGCAGGCCGCCGTCGGGCTGGTCGATGATGCTCACGGCCCGGTTGCCGGGGACGTGGTCCGGGTCCACCACCTCCACCGAGGCGATGTAGTAGGCGCTCTCGGTGGCGCCAAAGTGGTCCTCGTGGTAGACCACGGTGACGGTCACGTCGTCTTTGGGCATGGCGAAGCTCTGGTTGAAGTTCGCCCCAGGCGCCATGGCCGACGATTGCAGCCATGTGGTGGCGCCGGAGGCGGTCTGGTAGTAGACCGCGGCCACATGGGGCTGCCGGTCCGTCCCCGCCGAGGCGGGGTCGGGCGTGGTGGCGGTAACGCTCACATTGGCGCCCGCGGCCAGCGTCGTGCTCTGGCCGTCGGCGGTGAGGTCCCCAGGCGTCACGCGGGTGGAGTTGGCATGGGGGTCGGTGGTGGCGTCCACGATCCGCAGGGTCAGGTCGAAGATGGTCTTCTCGTAGGTGACGGTGAGCTGAACGTCCCGCGCGGGCATGGTGAAGGTGACGGTCTGATCGTTCAAAGGGCCGGTGAAAGGCCCGGCGGGGCTGAGGGTCACATCACCGCCGCCGTCGGCCCGGACGGTGGCCCGGTAGCCCGTGGGCACGGTGAGGGTGAGCGTCACCTGGTCGCCACGATCGGCGGTGGTCCAGGTCCCGTCATCGCCCCGGAGCTGGCCGGGAGTGGCGGTTTCGATCTGGGGATGGGCCACGCCATCGGGCAGGTCCACCCAGTCCACCGCCGCCAGGTAGCTGTTGGGGTGGGCGGTGGAGCTATCCAAAATCAAGGTGATCTCCGCATCGGCGCGGTCGATGGTGTGGTAGAAGTGGTCGGCCTCGCCCAGAACGCCGGAGGGGGTGGCGGGCAGAAGGGTGGTGACGCCCTGGCGGGTCAGCAGACCCTTCACCGTCCGGCCAGTCATGGAGCTTGTGATGTAGGCGTCCAGGGTGGTGGCGTTGGGCAGGCTCCGGAAGGAGTCGGAGGTCCGCATGGAGTGGACGCTCAGCGGGGGCAGACCCCGGCTGTCCTCCTCCATGGCGGCCTGGCCGGTGGCGTCTCCGGGGACGCGGTTCACCAGGGTCAGGGTGCCGGTATAGCCCTGGTAGAAGGTGAACACGACGCGGGCGTTGTTGGAGGGCATGGGGAAGGAGCCCTCCCACACGCCATCGCCGTCGGTGTCGGTCAAGGGGACGGCCTGGCTGGTGCCGTCGAAGAGGTAGAGGGTCGCGTAGACAGAGTATTCCACCCCATCGCCCCGGTAGGGCTGGGCTGTCACCGCCACGTCGCCGCCGGAGGCGATGCCCCGCATGACCTGGTAGGAGCCGGCCACGGAGTTGGAGGTCAGGCGAAGGGTGGCGGGCAGGGCCCCCGCGGGGTCGGCGGTGACGGTCTGCTCCACGGTGCCGTCGCCGGGGTTGTCCGGGTCCTGGATCTCCACGGTGAGCTCCAGGTCGTCGCCGCTTTCAAAGTCGATGCGGATGACCTGGTTGCAGAGGATGGAGGAGACATCGTAGAGGAAGTTGGCGTAGGGCGTGGTGAGGTTGCGGGTGACTCCGTCGTTGCCCGTCATCACCGCCGGGTCGTCAAAGCGGTAGCCCACGCCGGCGCGGGGCAGGACGGAGATGGTCTCGCTCTCGGTGACGGCGACCCAGGCGATGGTGGGCACATTGTCGCTCTTCGCCACGCGCTTGTCGGATTCGTTGTTGTGGTTCCAGAGGTCGCCCTGGTTCAGCCCGGAGTTGTTGCCTGTGGGGCTGTGGTCGGTGGCCACAAGGGCCACGGTGTGCCACGGCTCGGTGGGCGGGACGGTGGTGACGACCACATAGACCTCTACATCGCCCATGGGCATTTCAAAGGTGGCGGTGGCGTCGGGCAGGGTGTTGTCGTTGCCCGGCGCGCCGGAGGCGCTCTCGGCGGCGCCCTCCAGCCCGGTGAGCACGGTCAGGCCGGTGGGATAGGTGGGGGTCAGGGGCACGATGGCGCCCCGGTCCTTCCACACCACGAAGGCGGAGAGGATCACGTCGGACGCGCCGGTGTCGGGGTCGCTGTCCAGGGTCACGTCCAGGGTGACGGTGCTGCCCTCACGGACGGTCATGCTGGAGACGTCATTCCAGGGTTGGTTGGAGGCTCCGGGGTTGCCCACGGCCTTGGCGTCGGCCCAGATGGATACGGCGGACTCCCCCGCGGGGGTCCAGCTGAGCTTGGCGTAGTCCTCCTCCTGGGGCGGCTGGCCCAGGGCCAGGCAGTTGGGATCCTGGATGTAGTGGAGGGTGGCGTTAAAACTGGTGTTGCTGCCCCGCCTGAGGTAGACGGTGACGGCCACGTTCACATGGGGCATATCGAAGGTGATGGTGTTGCCCGTGCGGGAGAAGGCGTAGACGGGGTCGGCGTCCAGCGGGAAGCCGAGAGGCGTGATCTGGATGGAGTCGATGATGTAGCCGCTGGCGGGCTCCACGCTGATGGTGATCTTCTCCCCGTCGGTGGCGGTGACGTAGGCGTGGGTGTCGGCGGGGTCGTTGGCCCGGACCTTGTCCCGGCGGGCCGGGTCGGCGCTGTTCCAGGCGGCCACGGACTGGTCGGCGTGGATGCCCGCTTCGGACTGGGTGTCCGCCGAGGGGGAGCGGAGCATCAGCACCGCGGCGTGTTCGTCTTTGTCAGGCCGCACGCGGGTGAGGGTGACGTACACATCGTTGCGGCCCGGATGGACCACGAAAGAGCTCTCGTCATGGAGGCCGGTATAGCCCACGGCCCCGGCAGCGGTGAGGCTGTCCGGGTCCAGATCAAAGTGGATCATCTGGCCGTTCTGCTCAAAGAGCACATAGGCCGATTCGATGTAGACCTTGCCGTAGCCGTCCAGCCCCGTGGCGTCGGAACAGGCGGTGACGGCCACGGTCTGTCCCGCGGGGACCTGAATGGAGGCGGTCTTTTGGAATACGCCGGTGTCGCTGGCGGTGAAGCCGATCTCGCCCGTATCCTGGGCCGCGGCGCCGAGGGCGGCGCTTCCGGCGTATTCCAGGCGGCCATAGTTGCCGTGTTCCAGCAGGATGGGATGGGCAAGGTCTGCGTCCTTGTCGATGACATGGAGCACCACCTGCTGGCCCACGGGAGCGGGGTCGGCTTTGTAGGTGAGGGTGATGACCACGTCGTCCTGGACCATGGGGAAGGTGATCCTGCCCTGGCCGGTGGCGGGGTCCTGCTCCTGGACAAAGGGCACGGTGGCGCCGCTCAAGGTCAGGACGGTGATGGAGGCCACGGCGCTGGTGTCCACGTCCCACTGGTAGTCCACGCTGACCCAATCCACGCCGGGCCGGGCCGAGACAGCCCTGGGCCGTCCCTGGACGTACACAGGGCCTCTGGCACCGCTGAGGGGGCTTGTGATGGTGGCGCGGTTGGCCATGTTGTCCGTGGGGGCGCCGTTGACCACCAGCGTGGCGTTTTTGGTGGCCACGCCGTCGGTGGTGAACTTCACGTAGACCGTCACGTCCCCGCTGGGCATGACGAAGCCGGTGGACTGGTCGTGGAGGTAGTAGGTGACGCCGCCGATGTCGGTGCCCACGGGCAGGCCCGGCTGGATGCCAAAGGACTGGGGCACGACTTTGACGTACTCAATGCGGTAGCCGGGGTGGACGACGATGTCCAGGTCGATCCACTCCCCAGGCGTGGCGTATTTCAGGCGGTCCAGCACGGTGGTCCCCGCCTCGTCTCTGGGGAAGCCGGCGTCGTTGCGGCTGTTCGCCGTGCCCAAGGCGTCGTTGACCACCACCTGGGCCTTGAAGGGCTGGGCGGACTGGGTGGCGTAGGTGACATGGACGGTGACGCCGCCGGCGGGCACGGTGAGTTGGATCTGCTTTTCGGGGTTGGGCGTCCAGCTGGGGTGCTCGATCCCCGGCGCCGGGGCCACCCCGGACCAGAGGTCGGTGTTGTCGGCGGGGTTGCCGCTGCCGTCGGTGTTGGTCACCACCGCCGGGTCCTGGAGCACCGAGATCCACTGGTAGGGCACGGGCGCGCCGGTGGCGTTGTTTGTGACCTCCAGCCCGGCGATGTCATAGCCGTCGGCGGGGTCGAAGGTGACCACGACCTCGTTGCCCTGGGCGGTGAAGCGGGCGTCCTCCCCAGGGGCTTCGACCCGCATACTCTGGCCGCCGCTGGGCGCGGGCTCGGCGATGTCGGCCTGGGCGTTGCCGGAGGCGGAGGGGCCGGAGACCGCCAGCTTCACGGCGAAGTCGGTGGCGGAGATGGAGCCGGAGGCGAAGTTGACGTACACGTCCACGTCGCTCTCCGGCATGGCGAAGGCCCCGGTGACGGTCTGGCCCGCTCTGCCGGGGACGTACTGGGCGGCGGAGGCGGCGAGGGCGCCGTCAGATCCGTAGCCGTAGATGGGGATGACGCGGCCTGTGGAGCGGTCCACGGCGTAGGCGGAGGTGACGTGCCGGGCCGGGCCGGGCTGGAGGGCCAGGTCCAGGCTGTCCCCGGCGAGGAGCTGGGTGATGGAGGCGCCGTCTGTGTTCACCGCCGCGGGCGGATAGACCGTTCCATCAGCCTGGTCGTCGGTCAGGGCGTGGTCCGCCGCCGCCTTGAGCAGAACGGAGTCCCCGCCGGGATCCCCGTCCATGCCGGTGAGGTGGAGGGTGGCGGTGTGGCGGTCGGTGAGGTCGCGGTCGCCCTGGCGGAAGGTGATCTCCGCGGTCACGGAGCGGGGCGGCTGGGTAAAGGCGATGCCGCCGGGAACGTACCACCAGTCCACGGGCCGACCGCTGGAGTCGGTGACCCGGATGGTGGAGGAGTCGGCGTAGGAGCCGTCGATGACGTGGAGGTCCAGAATGACCACGTCACGGTCCAGCGGGTAGTCCTCCGCGTCCACCACCTTGGTCTGGCCGCCAAAGACGGGGGCCTTGTCCGCCGCCGCCACCGACGGGTCGGCGGCCCGGCCGGTGACTGTCCGCAGGGCGGCGTAGTTATAGTCGTCCTTGGGGGTGAGGGGGGCGCCGGGCTGGAGAGAGGAGTCGTGGACCTTGATGGTCAGGTCGTAGGGGATCTGGTCGGGCCAGCCCGCTTTGAACCAGACGTTCACGTTGACGCTGGCGTGGGGCATGACCAGTCCGCCGTCCTGATACCCGCAGGGGCCGGAGAGGGTGCCCGTCACCCCCAGGACCGCCGGTTCCACGGTGATGCGGTCGATGTAGTAGCCGTCAAAGGCGTACAGCTCGTAGCGCAGCTGGTCGCCGGGGAGTTGGACGGCGGAGTAGATGGCCTGGCGGGCGTAGTTTTCCAGGCTGCCCAGGGTGCTGCCGGGGGCGTCGGGGTCGGGCAGGACGAAGGTGCCCCGGCCAATGTCGTGGATGGTCTTGCCCAGGGGCAGGGTCTGGCTGCCGTTTTCGTCCTCGTAGCGGAGGATGAGGTTGGCGGTGTAGCTCTGGGGCGTGCCCTTGACCACCTTGGCCACCACCGCCACCCCCTCGCTGGGCATGACGAAGGAGGCGGTGGTGGCGTCGCTCCACACGGGGTGGATGTTGAGCCCGGCGGGGTTGACGATCATGTACTGCAGGTAGTACCCGTCGGCGACGGCGGTGTTCAGGGTGATGATGTCCCCGGCGTGGATGTGCCGCGTGGCGGTCATGGCGCTCTTGTTGCGGCCCACCTCAAGATAGGCGTGGCCCTCGGTGGTACCGGTAGGGTCGTGGAAGGTGGCCCGGACGCTGTTTTCATCCCAGGTCCCGGAGGCGGCGTCGTAGACGTTGTCCGGGTCGGAGAGGGTGAGGGTGAAGGGGTATTCGGGGATGGCAGGGGCGGCGCCGCGGCGGTAGTTGACCACGAACTCCGCCTCGCCCGCGGGCATGAAGAATTTGACCTGGTAGGTGGTGACGGTGCCCTGGGTGTCCACCACCTCCGCGTCGTAGGTCAGGCGGGTCACCGCCCCGTCGGAGATCAGGGCCACAGACTGGACATACCAGCCGGGGGCATCATCCGTGCCGGCGTCCACGGTGTAGGTCATGGTGACCTGCTCGCCGGCGGTGGCCGCGCCGGTGCCGTTCTTCTCGGTCAGCGGCGGCACCAGCTCCGGGTTGGTCCTGCTGTCCAGGGCGCGGCCTGGGACATAGGAGCCGTCTTCCAGGATGGTGCTCCACCGGCCGATGGTCGCCGAGCGGGCGGAGGTGACGTAGCTGGTGAGGTCAGTGGTGATCTCCCCGCTGGAGGCGGGGTCAACGTAGAACTCGTGGACGGTGAGCACATAGTCGGGCAGGCGGCCGCTGGCGGGGTATTTGGAGAACTCCACGGTGACAGAGGCGCTGCCGGCGGGCATATAGAAGCTCACCATGGTGGGGCCCTCCCACACCAGGGCGACGCCCCGGTCCTCCGGGCCCACGGTGACGGAGGAGACGTAGTAGCTCCGGTCGGTATCCACCACCATGGCGCCGGGGGCGGCCCCCTCGCTGGCGTCCGCCTTCATCACCACGGCGGCGGAGAAGTCCACCAGCACCCACTTGCCCGTCTCCACATACTTGCGGTCGGTGAGGGTACCGTTGCCGTGGGCGGCGTTTTTGCCCAAATGGTCGCCGGGCCGCAAGCCCACGGTGGGCAGGGTCTGCAGGGCGCTGGGGAGGGCGGACAGGTCGGCGGGCCGGGCGTCAAAGACCTGGGCCCTGGCCCAGTTGGCCGCGGCCTTGGCTGGGTCAGGGTCGGCGTTGTCGTCATCCTTGACGATGAGGGTCAGGGCGTTGTCCGGCGCGGGCGCGGGCGGCCCCTGGGCGAAGACCACGTCCACCACCAGGTCCTCGTGGGGCATATCCACGTAGATCTCAATGGGCACGTCGGCGCCGGTGAGGGCGGTGCCAAAGCCGTTGTTGTAGCCGTCGCCGGTGAGGGTGTAGGGGTAGCCGCCGGAGGCGCCCCAGGCGGTGACGGACTTGATGTAGTACCCCGGCGCCACGGTGACGTGGCCCAGGAGATGAGTGCCCGGCTGGACGCCGGAGAGCACTCTGGGCGTTGTGACCACGCCGCCGTTTTCCACATACCAGAAGGCCCGGTTGTCCCCGTCCACACTGCCCTCGGTGCTGGAGTTGATGGTGGCGGTGTACGCCTCCTCCACCTCGGGGCCGTAGGTGATCACCAGGTCGATGTCGTCATCGCGGCTGTCGGCGATGGTGAAGGTATACACATCGCCCTCGGCGGGGTCGTCGGCGGGCCGGCGGGTGACGGTGATGGTGGTGGCGTCGGAGTTTCTGGCCTCCACGTTCTTCAGCTCGTACCCCTCCGCGGCCCTGGCCCGGATGGTGACGGTGCTGCCCTTGAAGGCGTTTTCCACAGGGTCAGGGGTGTAGACGTCGGTGGCGGCGTCGTAACTGCCGCCGGAGGGGAGGACCCCGGAGGTGTAGCCCCGGTTGGTGATCTGGTTGAATTTCGGTGTGGCGGAGGCGGGGGTGGCCACGGAGTAGACCTCCACCACGGCCTCGTTGTCGTCCTGGCCCGCCGCGCCGCGGTAGGTGATGTTCAGCTTCCGGGTGCCCCGGAGCTTGTAGGCCACCCGGACCACGCAGTCCTGGTCGGGCATGGTGAAGGCGTAGACATTCCGGTAGCCGGGCACGATCACGGGGGTGGCCCCAGGAATGGGGGCGCCGGTGGCATAGCCCGGCGCGTCGCCCCGAACGAACACGTCGGTGCCGGCCAGGTCCAGCTCGTAGGCGCTGTCGGCCTCCAGGACGATATACACCGTCCGGCCGCTGCGGGTCTCGATGGTGTTGCCGCCCTGCCCCGCCGGGACCTGGGTGGGCACCGAGACGGAGGTCCAGGGGTAGGCGCCCACGGCGGATACCGCGGCGGCAGCGGTCTTGAGGGAGATGGTGAGCCGGGCCGGTGCGGTGGCGCCGGGATAAGAGGTGGGGGCGGTGGGGGCGGAGGAGCCGCCGGTCCCGGCGTTGTCCAGCAGGGCGTCCAGGTAGTCCTGGTAGTCGTCCAGATAACTGTCGTAGGCTTGCAGATAGGTATCCTTATAGTCGGGGCCCTGGTACTGGCGGAGGCCGCCGGTGACGGTGGTGGAGAGGTTCTTGGCCGGGGCCATCAGCGGGGCGATGCCCTCGTAGGCGGGGATGTCCTTGACGGCGTTATAGCCGCTCAGAATGGTCAGGTAGCGCCGATAGGCGATGCGGTAGGCCAGGTCGTTTTCCGCCTTGGTCCGGGCCGCGTCAAAGATCTCCAGCAGGTACGCCTGGAGCTGGGCCGGGGTCAGGTCGTAGTAGGTGCAGGCCACGGAGCCGTCGCCTCTGGTGATGGTCTTGCGGTAGGTGTCCCGCAGGCCGCCGGAGGACGTGTCGCCGTCGATGGCCTGGCGCAGTTCCCACAGCGCGTCGATGACGGTGGGCTGGTCCGGGTCCACGTCCAGGGGCGCGGAGACGTCCGGGTCGCCGTACACCTCTCCCGCCGGGCTCTTCCGCAGACCCACAAGTCCGTCGGCGGAGCCGTCGTCCACCACGGCGGTGGCCAGGTCCAGGCCGTTGACGGCGGCCTGGAAGTCCGCCTTTTGGGCGGACATGGCCAGCAGCGCCATGACGGTCCGGCTCCCCAGGGTCTCCCGCTGGGCGTCGGGCAGGGAGTTGGGGTTCCAGGTCTTGCCGCTCTGCCCGGCGTCCCCGCTCAGACTGCCGGAGAGGGCGGCCTGGCTGTCCGAGACCCAGGGCAGCTTGTCCGTCCCCTTGATGGCCCGGTGGTCGTCCGGTTCGGGGGTCACGTCCTGGTAGGTGACGGCGCTGTATCCCCGGCCGGGCTGGTCGAGCTCGTCATAGAGGTCGTAGACCAGCTGGGCGGTGTTCAGGTCAAAGTTTTCGGCGGCGGGGTCGGTGTTGTAGACCTCCAGGGTGGCCTGGCGCTGGGCGCCCGCTTCGTAGGTGACGATCACGTCCAGGTCCTGGCTGCCCATGCGTAGGCCGATGGTGCCGCCCTGGGGCATGACGATCCTGCCGCTGGGGATCTTGGCGGGGATGGAGTCGTCGGTGGGGTCGGCCAGGTGGGCGGGGTTGTCGATCTCCGTCAGGTCAGGGGTGACGCCGGGGAAGCCGGTGGCGTTGATGGTGAGGCCGCTGGTGATGAAGCTCTGGGCCCGGAAATCGTAGATCTGCACCACGGCCATGTAGTCCGCGTGGGTGGACACCTGGATCTGCGCGTACTGGTCCCGCTTGGCGGTGACCACGGGGGTGTCCGGGTGGGTCAGGCCGGGATGGGAGTAGTTGGGGTGGTCGGAGGTGGGGCTGTAACTGTTGATGGTCTCGGTGTCGGCGGTGTCCTCATAGCCGGAGTTGAGGCTGGCGCGGATGGTGGTCTCGTTGCCCACGGCGTGGTCCGCGTCGCCGGGCTGGGGCTGCTCGGTCAGGTAGATGAGGGCGTTGTCGCCCGCGTGGTAGGCAAAGGCCACCGTCACGGTGACACGCCGGGCGCCAAAGGGGTCAAATTCGGGCATGACGAACTCGTATACATTGTCATTGGCGCCGCTGGCGGTCTGGGTGTACTGGTGGTAGACCATCCGGCCATCGTCAGAGCCGTCGTTTTCAAGATAGGTGACGGTGATGGTGGCCACATAGTTGGTCTGGGTGTGGACGTCCAGGCGCATCCCCTGGCCGCTTTGCAGACCGCGGATCACGTCGCCGTTGGTGTCGGCCCACACGGGCCACACCGCCGGGTCGTCCTTGACGGTGAGCTTGGCGTGGTTCAGACTGCCGCCATCGCCGATGATTCGCAGCAGGGCGTCGTATTCCAGCTCGTTGGTCCGGCCCACGGCAAAGAGGTTCAGATCCCCGGCAAAGCGGGTCAGCAGTTTCAGGTCCCGGTCGGTCCGGGCCTGGACGCTGAGGGTGTTGCTGTCCCCTTCCGAGCCGGTCACGGCGGGGTTGCGGGTGGTGGAGCGCTCCCAGGCGCCGTAGTCATCCACGCCCCAGGTCCCGCCACCGACGGAGAGGTGGGTGGCGTCCCGCACCAGGCGCAGGGGCGTCCAGTCGCTGGTGCCGTAGTGCTTGAGGCGGAAGGGGATGAGGAGCAGGTAGTTGTAGTCATAGCCGGAAGCGGGGTCGCCGTCGGTGATGTACTGGTCGCCCTGGGCGGAGGCGGGGGTGACGGGCACCTCGTTCCCCTCGGCGTCCACCCCGGTCTCCAGGCCGTCCACGCCGGTGTAGACCCCCGCCAGACGGCCATGGGCTGGCGTGGCTTCCATGTCTTTCAGCTCCAGGGAGATGTAGGTCATCTTCCACTGGCTCTGGCCAGGCGGGGTATAGAGGGTGTTGCCCAGGATGTCCTGGATGGTGGCCCGCTCCATCTCCTCGCGGGTCACGGGGTCGGTCTCCGGCGGCTCCACGCCGGGCAGGGCCCGGACAACGGTGTAGTCCGAGGACCACTGGGTGTTTTCCGGGTAGCGGGGGTTGTCGATGTTGGCCTGGGCGATGGTGGCCTGGTAGGCCGCCTGTTTTTGCTCTTCGGAGGCGGTGGCCAAGGAGACGCCGCCGGGCAGCTGGGTGGGGTCGATATAGGGCTCGATGATCCGGCTGTCGTAGTAGAAGCCGGCCTCCAGGCTGGTCAGGCCGGCGCCGTCCCGCAACAGCTCCAGCAGCTGGGCCCGGTCCACGCCAAGGCCCACCCAGAACACGGTGTTGTTCAGGTAGGCGTTCAGGCAGTCCCTGTCGTCGATGTACCGGTCCCAGGTGTTGTTCGGGCCGGTGGGGTTTGTGTAGATGGACTGGTCGTAGGGCGCGGGGACGGAGAGGGCGCTCAGACTGGTGGGGCTGCGGAGGGCGAGAGAGGCGTTGACGCCGGTTTTGTCGTAAATATGGTTGCCGTTGTCCCCCAAGAAGCTGACAAAGAGGTTGGGTCTGCCGTTTGTCGCGCTGTGGAAATCCAGCTGGGCGCCGGTGTCTGTGACCACGGAGGTCTCCGCCGGGTCCGGGTCCGGGGCCGCCAGAGCGCGGGGCGCCAGCCCTGACAGGTCAGAGCACAGCAGCAGCGCGCACAACAGCGACGCCAAAGGCCGTTTCCACATTCGCTTCATGGCAGACACTTCCTTTTTTCCCGGCGCGGGGATGTCTGGGTCGTCTTGTCAGCTGGGCGCGGGGCTCAGTAGCCGGAGCCCACCACGGAGTTCACCGCCCGGAGCACGGCGGGGTAGGACCAGTTTTCCGGGGTCATGTCGCTGGGGGTGTGGAGGGCGGAGGGGTCGGCGGCGTCCATGCGGCTGATCACCAGCCGGGCCAGGATGGCCGCGGTCTCCTCTCTGGTGATGGGGCGGTTGGGGACGAAACTGCCGCCGCCCACGCCCTTGATGACCCCGGCCTTGGCCATGGCGTCAATGTAGGCGTAGGCCCAGGTGGAGTCCTCGCCGGAGTCGGCGAAGGCGTGGGCCATGCCGATGGTGTCCGGGATGTCCCGCTCCAGCATCCGGGCCAGGATGGTGACAAACTCCGCCCGCGTCGCCAGGCGTTCCCCGGCGAAGGTGGCGCCGGGGAGACCCTGCACGGCGCCCACCTTGGTGAGCCGGACCAGAGCGCTGTAATACTTCTCCCGGCCGGTCACGTCCACATAGGCCACTTCCCGGTCCTCGGAGATGGGGTGGTCCGGGTTCAAGAACAGATCCAGCAGTTGGACCATCTCGCCGCGGGTCATGGCGTCGTAGGGCCGGAAGGCGCCGGTCTCGTCCAGCTGGGCCCAGGCGCCGGTGAAGTAGTAGTTGAAGATGGGGGCCGAGCCCGGATCAAAGGGCAGCGACGGGGAGACCACCACGGTGATGGAGTCATGGCGGCGGTTGGTGGTGGTGACGGTGATCACCGCCACCCCCTCGCCCCGGATGGTGACAAGGCCCGTCTCGTCCACCGAGACCACGCTGGGGTCGGAGGAGGTCCAGGTGTAGCGGCGGTTGGTGGGCATTTTCGGGTCGGTGACGACGCTGAGGCGCACAGGTGGGTCGCCCACGCGGACAAAGAGGGCGGAGGGGACGATGCGGATGCTCCGCACCGTGCGGCCGCTGGAGCCGTTGGCGCTGATGTAGAGCTGGGCGGTGTGGTTGGAGGCGACGGGGTCGTAGACAAAGAGGGTCTCCTCCGTGGCGCCGCCGCTCTGCCGCCGGCGGACCTCCGCTTCCATGACCGTGTCAAAGTCGATGGGGGCATCCTGGTCGCCAAAGCGGATGGAGGCGGACTTGTCCGGGTCCCAGAAATAGCCGTAGTAGCGGGTGGGGGAATTGTAGACCACGCTGTCCAGCAGTTTTTGTTCGGGGTAGGACAGGGTGTCGGTGAAGCGGACGTCCTCCAAGAGTTGGACCAGGTATTCTTCGCTGTCCTGCCGCTCCCAGCTGGCGGAGAGCAGGTCAAAGCGCTGGTGGTAGCTCTTCACCGCGGCGGTGGGGCCGGGCTGCTGGGGCGGCTCCTCAGGGAAGCCCTCCTCCGCTCTGGCGGCCTCGTCCGCCACGCGCTGGGCGGACTGGGCATTGGCCAGGTCCCGCATCGCCCGGCAGTCGTCCAGGGCGGCGGCGGACTTGTCCACGGCCTGGTCCAGCAGGGTCTGGTCCTGGGTCTGGTCCTGGCTGTATACGTCCACGGCCTGGAGCGCTTCGTAGAGCGTCCAGGCGGATACATCGGGCTGGCCGTCGCCGTCGCCGTCGGCGGTCAGGTCGCCGGAGGGGTTATAGTTGTGGGTCTCCGCCAGGCGGACCAGCGGGTAGAACACCGTGTTCCGGGGCAGCGGGGCCCGGTCGGTGGCGTAGAGGTCATAGTACCAGTAGGCGGAGCGGGCGTCCGCGCCGTAGGCGGCGTAGCCCGGATAGGACGCCGGGCTCAGCGCGAAGCCCCCGTCCTCCCGCCAGCCCCGCTGGGAGAGGCCGGTGTCCTCGTCGGCCCAGCGGTAGCGCTGGCCCTTGTAGACGGTGTTCTCGTTGGCGTTTTCGGCCTTGTCCAGACGGCTCAGGTCCGGGGTATAGGCCGGGTCCACCTCCGGCGCCACGGCCTCGCCGCCAAAGAAGACGGTGTCCTGGTAGGCCCCGTCCCCTTCCCTGCCCGCCCAGCGGCGCAGAAGGCCGTCGGAGGCGGCGTAGGCCAGGGCGTATTCAAAGTGGAGCTCGTCCCGGAACTGGTCCGCGCCGTCGTCGCTCAACAATCGCTCTCCGGCGGCGGCGCCGGTGAGGTCGGCGATCCGGGCCAGGTCCTCT
The DNA here is from genome assembly GCA_947599925.1 of uncultured Oscillospiraceae bacterium. GTDB lineage: Bacteria > Bacillota > Clostridia > Oscillospirales > Oscillospiraceae > MGBC124762. The sequence continues at coordinate 137,056 of CANQFT010000003.1, forward strand.
TGGTAGGTCATGCGGACGACGTTGGTGCGGTCGTCCACCTGCAGGGTGGGCAGGGCGAAGCCCTGGCCGGACAGCAGGTCCTGGATGGGCTGGCGGTTGGCCTTGCGGATGGTGGCGTAGGGCAGTCCGGCCTGGCCGGGGCCCAGGCCGTCAGGGTCGGCGTCCAGGGTGAGCTGGGTCCCGCTGAGGCGCGGCTCGGTCTCAGGGCCCCAGGTGTAGTTGGCGGCGTCCGGGCCCAGGAAGGTCATGTTGCTCACCTCCACGGGCATCTGGGAGACCTCGGGGTAGCTGTCCCAGCGGGCGGAGACATCGTTCATGTCCTGGGCGGCGCGCCAGTACAGGGCCAGTTCCTCCGTGCCCACGCCGGGCGCGGCGCCGTCCACAAAGGCGTCGTCCACATAGTGGACGTTGGCGTTGGGGAAGGTGAACTCCAGCAGGCCCCGGCCCCACTGGTAACCGTCAGACCACCGGACGGCGGGGTTCTGGGACAGGAGGCTGGCGCGGTCGTCGGCGTAGGTGCCGGTGGTGAAGGACACGGCGCCGTCGGTGACGCGGTAGGCGCTGCCGCCGTAGCTGCCGCAGTCGTCGCCCAGGGTCTCGTAGGCCGCGCCCACGGGAACGTAGACCACGTCGGTCACGTCCTCATACACCGGCGTGTGGGCGTCGGCGGTGGTGGCGGAGGTGATCTTTACCTGGACGTTTTTCTGGTCGAAGAGGTTGGTGAGCTGGAGGGTGCCGGCGGTCCGGCGGTCGCCGTTGTAGGTCTTGTCGGTGGCGGAGAGGGTGTATTGCAGTTGGCGGGGGTGGACGGTGATGGTGAAGGGGACGGTGTTGTCGCCGGTGAGCTCGTAGCTCTCCGCGCCGGCGTCGGGGATCATCAGGGGCGAGGCGGCCAGCACCTTGGGCTGGGCGGGCGGCTGGTTTTCACCCTCCTGGAAGGCGGAGACGATCAGCCCCATGCCGTTGGCGGCGAAGGGCCGCTCCAGCGGGTTGGAGCCGTCCCGGCCCAGGAAACGCTGGGTGTCGTGGGTGGGGGCGATGGTCAGGTGGTCGCCGGTGCTGGCCTGGCGGTAGGAGGTGGGGACGGTTTTCCACTGGCTGCTGTCCGGGACCACGTCCAGGCTGGGGTCCCAGTAGTTCACATGGAGGCCGTAGCTCTGGAACTGGTCGGCGTCGATGTAGGACACGTTCTCGCGGGCGTATTGGTCCACGCCCTCGTCAAGTTCGTAGTACACCGACACCCGCAGGCCCGACAGGTCCAGGGCCTCGCCGTAGCTGTACTCCTGCCGGGGCAGCTCGCGGATGAGGACGTAGCCGATGGTGCGCAGTTTCACCGCGGCGATGGAGGCGGGGTCTACGTAGGCCGTGCCGTCCTGTCTGATGTCCAGGGCGTAGTTGCGCTCCGCTCCGGCCTTGGTCGCGGAAAGGCCAAGGATGGTGGTCACCACGGACATATAGGCGTCCGTCACGCCGTCGGGCAGAGTGGTGTCGGCGTCGGCGTAGTCCACCACGGCCCTGTATTCCAGGACGTCGTCCCCCACCAGGGGATCGCCGGAGAGGTAGAGGTAGACGTTGCGGTGGACGCCGTCGGCCAGGTCCTGGGTCCACGTGGGGGTCAGGCCGCTGTTGGCCCGCTCGGTCTGGACACGGTCCTGCTCAAAGATGGTGTTGAAGATCGCTCCGCCGGTCTGGTTGTAGATGGTGTATACCGGGAATTCCCGGCTGCTGACGACGCCCACGACGCGGATGGGGCGGGGGTAGACGAACAACGTGGCCCCCACGCCCTCTACCTGGTATCCGGCAAAGTCCGTGGCGGCGTTGGTGATGGGGTATTCGCCCCAGCCGTGTTCGGTGTTGACGGGGCTCGTCTTTGTGGCGTCGGTGGCGATGGCCGGTTTTTGGTAGCCAAAGTTGGCGGCCCACTCCCGCTGTTCCGCGGTCCCCTTCCCGGCCAGGTCCAGGGCCCGCTCCAGGTCCAGCTGGGTCAGGGTGTCCACCTCGCGGATGGTCCTGTCCAGCAGTTGGGCCAGCATATCCCGGTCCCACCGGGCCAGCTGGGATGCCTGGAAGGTGAAGGTGAGGGCCAGGGCGCCGGATTCGGTGTCCTCCTCGCTCTCCTGGTCCAGCGGCACCACATAGCCCCGCTGGTTCTCCTCGCCGTAGAAGCGGTGGAGGTCACGGGCGGTGAGCACCAGAGGGGTGCGGGCCACTGCCAGCGGGATGTCGGAGAGGTCGGAGTAGACCAGCTGGCCGTTCTCGCCCCGGCGCCCGGTGACGAAGAGGTATTTGCCGTCGTGGACGATGGGGTAGAGCGGGTCCCGGCCCATGACGACCTGGCCGTCTTCCGCCAGGTCCTGGGGCCGCTGGGTGGCGAGGTCGATGTAGTGGATGGCAAAGCCCCGCTGCTTAAAGGAGCTGTCCCCGGAGCCAAAGATGTACTCCAGCAGCTCGCTGTCGATGTTGTGGGTCTGGTCCCCCTCGTACTGGGCGGGGTAGTTGTCGTAGCGGGTGTCGTAGTTGACGGAGAGGGTGAAGCGGTCGCCGGTGGGTCCGGCGCTGTCGGGCGCGAAATACTCCCCGTATGTGTACTCCATGCAACCAAGGGCCTGGATCTCCATGGTGTGGATGGGCCGCAGGACCACAAGGCCGGTGCCGTATTGCTGGAAGGCGGCCCTGCCCTGCTCGGCGATGTTGGAGCTGGGGTTGGGGGCTGTGACCAGCTGGGAGTTGGCCGGGGCACGGCGGTTGGCCTGGTTGGAGTCGTTGTAGACCAGCACATAGTTGCCGGCCTTGGCCCCGGTGAGCTCCAGGTCCCGCAGTTCCACAGGCCGCTGGGCCTGGCCGCCGGAGGCGGTCAGGTCCTCGGTGTCGAAATAGTTGGTGGTGAAGGAGTTCCAAGTGGTGTGGGCCCCGTCGTCATCGGGCAGGAACTGGACTTTGTAGGTGACGGACAGCTGGGACAGATCGTCCGGCAGGACGGGCTGGGCCGTGGAGTAGGCCATGCCGGGCCGACTGGTGAAGTCGTCGCTGGCGCCGCCGTTATAGTAGGAGACGGTCTGGGTGAGCGGGTCATAGGCGGGGGCGATGAAGGTGACCCGGTTGACAGCGTCGGCCGCGGCGGAGGCGGCAAAGGGCGTGTGGGCGCCGTTGTCCACCTGGTCGGCCAGGAGAAGCTCCTTGGAGTCGGCGTAGAGCACGGCGAAGGTCTCCCGGCTGTCCGGCTCGGTGGCGGGCACCGCCCGGCCGTCGGCGGAGGCGGCGTACATACTGCCCACGTCGGCTACCACGATGGGCCGCCGCATGATGTGGAGGTAGGCGGTGCCAAAGCCGGCCTGGGGCCGCGGAAGGTCCACGCGGGCGTAGCGGAAGGTGTAGTTGCTGGCCTTGGCGCCGGAGATGATCTGGTAGTAGTCGGTGGAAGAGGCGTCGGTGGCCACGGTGACCAGGTCCGGGTCCGCGGGAGAGGTGGGCAGCCGGGGCGCGCGCATGAACTGGACGGTGGGCTTGGTGTAGTCCTCTCCCAACAGCCACTCCAGCTCGTAGGGCTGGCCGGTGAGCCGGTCGCCAAACTGCGCCTTGAGCTTATTCAGGTCGCCTTCGGCCAGGGCGTTGACGTCGTAGGTGTAGGAGGGCTGGGGCGCCTCCTCGCCGTAGAAGCGGTCCATGTCGTCCAGGGTCAGGGTGATCTCCCTGGGCGACACACGGATGGGGTGGTCGCTGTATACCTTCACATAGGCGTTGGCGTCCGCGGCGGCGTCCGGGTCGCTCTCGGCGTATTTGCGGACGATGGCGCACAGGTAGTAACCGTCCAGGTCCACACCCAGGAAGCTGTTTGTCTCCGCGTAGGGTCTGGCGTCCTGTTGGCCCTCCGGCTTGGTGGGGTCCCAGCCAGAGCCCACCACGGTGTTGGGGCTGGCCAGGCCCAGGGCCCGCTCCTCCGGCGTGACCCAGTTGTAGTGGATGTTCATGGCCCGGGACATGGTGCCGTCGTAGGCGTAGTCGATCTGGTCGTAGGGGCTGTCGCCGATCTGCTGGTCGGCCCGGTGGATCCGGATGCGGAGGTCGCGCAGGGTGATGCTCTCGCCGTAGGACACGGCGCCTGTGCCGTTCAGGGCGTTGGGGTAGCCGGAGAATTCCAGCTTGGTGACCACGCGGCGGACCACGCGGCCCTGGACGTCGTTGAGCTCGCTGTGGGACACGGTGCCGTCCGCGGACAACTGCAGCTGGTAATTGGGGTTTTCTTCGTTGAACGCCAGTCGATCTCGATCGCTGATGGTGATCTTGCCGATGGAGCGGATCACCTCGTCGGCGGTCATGTAGAAGGTGTCCGGGTCGTCGGGGTACATCTTCAGGTCGTCTTCGTTTCGCAAAAACTCGCCGTTGAAGTGGAGCTTGAGCTTGTCCCCGCTGACGCGGGCGTCGCCGGTGAGGGGCCGGTCGTGCTGGCCGGCCTCTTCGTGGAGGGTCAGGTGGATGGCCTCCTTGCCCAGCGCCGATTCGTCGATGGTGATGTTGTTGTAGGTGAGGTCGGTGCTGTCGCTGTATATCCAGGCTCCTGTGTCCTCCGCCGAGGCGGTGATGTGGTCGATCCACACCGGCCTGGGGTCGATGTGGAGCAGTTGCGCGTTCATCTGCTCCTCGTCCAGGATCAGATCGTAGTTGTTGTCCAGGGCGGTGCCGGCGTCCAGGACGATGGGGTAGTTCCCCACGGGGGTGTTGACCACCACGGGGTTTTCCTCGTCGGTGAGGTCGCGGCTGAGCTTGGCGGTGAAGGTGGGCGGGACATAGTCCGGCCCCAAGATGTCCAAAAGCTCCGCGCCGTCGCCCGTCAGGGTCTTCCCCTCCTTGTCCAGTTCAGCCAGGTCGGCGGTCCGGTAGGAGAAGGTGAAGTCCTTGCTGGAGACGCCCCGGCACTCCGTCTGGCCATAGTAGGAGTTGCAGCCGTTGGCGAAGAAGTGGAGCTGCAGCTTTTTCACCACCAGTTCGTAGGGATACTCGCTGCCGCCGGCGGTGACGGTAAAGGGGAAGGTCCCGGCCTCCAAGGGGGTGCCGGTGATCAGGATCTGGCCGGTGGACTGGATCTCAGCGCTCAGGCCCTCCGGCAGTTTTCCGGTCAGCTCGCCGCCGGGGTCGATACGCGCTGTATAGGGTACGGCGTACGTGGCCGGGGAAAGGCCGCTGGTGCTGGTCTTGTTTTCCCCGATGGGGATCATGCCGGAGATGGCGCCGGTCTCGTCCTGGTAATTCACCGTGTCCCGCAGGTTGTGGGTGGCGCCGCCGTAGATGTCGTCCTGGGCGGAGAAGGCGTAGGTCACGTCCCCGGCGTCCAGGGCGTTGATGGCGCTCTGGCCGTAGGAGGAGAGGAGCCAGCCAAAGGCCGAGGCGGCGCTGACGCCGGAGGCGCCGGACCCGGTCACGAGGGTGAAGTCCCGCATCCCCGCGCCCAGCTCCACCAGCCGGGCCTCGCCCTCCTCCAGACGGCTGTTGACGGGGTGCTTGACCAGCTGGAAGGGCACCACCAGCACGCAGGTCTCTTCCTTGGGCAGCGTGACCCGGCGGCCGGTGGAGGTGCCCTGGACGTTGAACACCATCTCCCGCAGGGACCCGGCGTTCTGGACCTGCTCCAGCTCGCCGATGACCTTGGAGTAGTGGGTGGCGTAGGGCCGGCTCCAGGTGGTGCCGTCCCGGAAGGTGTAGTCTGTGATCTTATAACCGCTGAAGAGGGTCTGGGGCGCCCCGTCCGCCTCGGAACCCTCGTTAAAGTTATAGTAGAACACGGTGGACTTCCAGCGGTCCTCCCCGGTGGAGTCCTGGAACTGGTTGTACTGATAGACCGTGGCGGGCTGGACCAGGTCACTGTCGTAGGTGAGGGTGAGGGCCAGGTCCTCCACGGTCCTCCCCGCCAGGTCCCCGGCGGTGAGGTAGACCCCGACCCAGAACACATCGTTCTGGCCCGCCGCGGCGTATTTCTTCCCGCCGGTGACGATGTTCGTCTCCCGGACGGTGACTTTCTCCTCCTTGTCGGCCTGCCAGGGGCCGATCTTCCCGTTGGAGGGGACGGTGTGGATCCCCTCGCCCTGGAGCATACCCTGCTCCACGCCCAGGTAGCGCAGTTCCAGCCGGGCCGAGCCGGCCATCTCCACCTGGTCCCAGGTCTTGCGCTCGTAGGTCTCCGAGGCGTCCGCAGGGGCGGGCAGAGGGGGATAGAAGTAGTCGCTGCCGCCCTCCGGGTCGATCGCCTCGGGCTGGAACCCGGCGAGAATGGCGGCGGCGTCCACGGCGCTGTCCTGGCCGTTCACCACCCGTCTCAGCACCCGGTAGAGCAGGAGCTGCACACCGGGGGCGGTGGATCTGCCCCATTCGGCCTGGTGGGCGGACAGGGTCAGGGCGTCGGCCACGGTGACGGCCCCGTCCATGTCCACGTCGCCGGGGATGGGCAGCACCACCAGAGGCCGCTGGGCCACCACGGGCTCCTCTGTGGCCATGGGGTCTGTGTAGGTGTAGGTCATGGTGTATACCCCGGGAAGCACGTTGAGCCCCCGCAGGTCCACCCCGTCGCTGCCGTCGGCGTTTTGGAGGACCTGGGCGCTCTGCTTAGAATCGGTGGTCAGACGGTCGGCGGCGTCCGTCGCGGCGGGGTTATACCAGCAGGTGGTGGCGCCGTCCGAGGAGCTGTAAAGGTCGGCGGTGAGGACGTCGGCGACGCGCAGCTGGATCGTGCGGGTGACGCAGGTCTGGTTCCCCGCCGGAGCGTCGGCGCCAAAGGGCACAGGCCGGCCATTGCTGCCGATGAAGGTGACGCCGGGGTCGGCGAAGGCGGTGTCCTGGTAGGCCACCACAGCGGTCTCGTCCAGGTCGATGTTGTAGTCTCTCTGGCCGTTCCAGGTCTGGTAGCGCCAGGCATCGTTGAAAAACTTGCCCCGGTAGTAGGAGTAATCGCCGGGGGCCGCCTCGCCGTCGTTGCCCAGCCGGTTGTAGTCTTTGAAGTCCGCCTTGGCCGCGTCCTTGCTGGCCCGGATCTCCTCTTCCCCGACGCCCCAGTTGCCCGACACGTCCTTTTCGATCATGGCGAGGGGCGTGTTGCCAAGGCCCAGGGTATAGGTGGGGGTCATGTACCGCCCTACGCGGAGGGTGTAGTCGCTCTGCTGGCCGTCCGGCGCGGTGATGGTGATGGTGATGACGGTGCGGCCGTTGTTCACGTCCTCGGCGTCGGCCACCTTCGCCAAGGGGATGTTGGACACGGTCCAGCGGGAGCGGGCGGGGTTGGCGGCGGTGTTTTGGGGCATGGGCCAGCTGGAGGCGTCGTATTTGGGGGCGGTGGAAATGGCGTCGGTGGGCGCGCCGCTCTCGTCCCAGGTCCAGCCCCGCCGGACCTGGATGGCCTGGTCGTCCACGGTGACGGGCCTGTTGTTGAACAGCACGGAGACGGAGACGGGGCACTCCCCTTCTCCGTCCTGGGTCACGTTGTAGTCGTAATAGGGCTCGTAGGCCTCAAAGTTCAGGGTCAGGGTCTCCTGGTCCTCCGGCACCCGGAGCCAGAACCCCCTGGGCGCGTCGGGGTCGTCGAAATAGGTGGCGTTGATCTCCGCCAGGTTCATGGTCTCCGGATTGGCGATGCCGGTGGGGTCCTGGGTCAGAAGCTGGGTGATCTCGGTGGGCGCGCCGGTCCCCTGGGTGTAGGTGGTCAACTTCAGCCGGGTCAGGTTGCGGTTGGAGCTGGCCTTCCAGCGGGCCACTATGGGCACAAAGCCCATGATCCCGTCATCGCGGGCGATGTCGTCTGTAAAGAGGCTCTCCATCTCCCCTTCGGTGAGGTAGGCCAGGGTGAGGTATTTTCCCTCGCCGTAGTCCCCATCGTCATCAGCGGTAATGATCCCCGTCTCGTCGGTCTCCTTGAGGCGGATGGGGACGGGGTCGGTCCAGGTCTCGTCGTAGACCCACTGCTTCACCATCTCGATCCGGTCATCGTTCAAACTCAGCCAAGAGTTCTCGGTGGGCTCGCCCAGGACGTAGAAGCCGTCCAGTTCCAGATCGGGCAGACGGCCTGGATCGGGCAGGACGGTATAGTAGTTCTCGCCCTCGTGAATAAAATACTTTAGCGTGTCGATATAGGTCCGGTAGCCCCAGGTGCGGCTGGAGCCGCCCTCGTGGGTCAGGTAGCCCTTATAGCGGGCGGGGTACTCACTGCCCGCGCCCTGCGTCAAGGGGATGCCAAAGGACAGATCCACGGCCAGGTTATAGTCCGGCACAGGCAGGTCGAAAAGGCTGGCGGAACTGTCGGCGGAGGAGGCGGCGGGACTGTCGGCGGGGCTGGGGGCGGGGGTCTCGGCGCGCCCTTGTTCCACCGCGGCGGGGACCTCCGGCCGCTCGGCCACAGCCTCCTCCGCCATGGCCACGGGAGAACAGAGCATCTCCAGGGCCACGGTCAGGCTCACAAGACGTTTGATCCACTTGTTGTCCATCAGCCTCTTGCCTCCTCTCGTTCCTGCGGTCCGGCCCCGGCCCGCGCGGGGTCAGGGCGCGGCGTGGGGGTCCTTTTAGGGCGGTGGGGTCAGTCCAGGCCGTATTCCACGGGGTGGTAGAACCGGAGCCAGCCGGTGTTGGCGCGGGCGTTTTTGTCCAGCTGGTTGGCGTCGATGTGGTTGATGTTGCGGTCGTTGTTCACATCGCACACCCGGAACTTGAAGATGTTGGCGAAGGGGTAGACCGCGCCGTGGGGGTTGCTGGCATCCACGGCCTCTCCGGCCTCGTAGCCCAAGGGGTCCAGGCCCACACGGTCCTCGATGTGGTACTCGTCGCTGTCAGAACCGCCGGTTTGGACATTGTCCCGGACGCCGTCGGCGTTCACGTCGCCCACGCCGCGGAGGATGACGAAGGGCCGGTCCACCTGGAGGGTGGTGGCGCCGTCAAAGTCGGTGAAGCTGTATACGATGGCGTACCGGCCAGGGCGGATGTTTTCCACGAGGGTGTACTCCCGCTGGGCGGCGGGTTCGCCGCTGTCGGAGGTGGCGGCGACGGTCCGGGAAGTGACGGGCCAGGCGCCCGCCGCCGGGGTCTGGGACGGGGAGAGCTCACTCTGGCGCTCAGCCAGGAAGGTGAGGGTGCTGCCCTGGACGCCCAGGTCCAGGACGGGGAAGTTGGTATCGTCGCCCTGGAAGCGGGCCACCTGCTTGGTCTGGGAGGCGTCCAGCAGGGTCAGGCCCTTGCCGTTTTGCGCCCAGTCCACGTCCATGGCCACGGCGGTGATGGCGCTCAGGGGCACCTCACGGCCGGAGGAGTCCACGGCCCGGACCACGCCGGGCTCCCGCAGGTCTTCGCCCAGGATGGCGAAGTAGGCGTAGTCGTTCAAATCGAGGTTTTCCTCCTCCACATACACCGCCTTGTCCGGCTCGTAGATGGGCTTGGTCTGGATGTTGAGGGGGTTGTCCCGGTTCTCGTGGTCGTTGGGGTCCTCGTCGTAGAACTTCTGGCAGCCGTCGCTGTGGCGGGCCGGATGGAAGCCGGTGAGGGTCTCCGGCTCAAAGAGGGCCCGGTTGCGGACCCAGGCTTCCCGGTTGTAGACCACGTGGTGCATATCGCTGTGGTCCCGCACGGCGTCGGGCACCACGGTGCGGCTCTGGCCCTCGAAGGTATAGCCCTGGAGGAAGGCGCTCTTGGCCGCCTCCTGCATGGCGGCGGTGGTGAACCGCTCCTCGTTCATGATCATGCCGTAGGGGGAGTTGCCGTAGTGGAGCGTCACGTCGGGCTCGTCGGTCTTGCGGTGGATCTCCAGGTAGTAGCGGCGGCTGTCGGTGCGGCCGATCTCCGGGTTGTAGGCGGAGAGGGTGATGACCACATAGCTGGACTGGCCCTTGGCGGGCGAGGGGAACTGGATACTGGTGTGGAGGCTGGAGTCGGAGGCGCCGTCAGCCGGTGGGTAGGTGTCGGTCGAACCGGCCCCCTTGACCTCGTAGTCTGTGGGGTTGGAGTAGGCCCGCCGGGGAGATCCGGTGAAGGCGGGGCTTGGGCCGTAGCCCGTCTCGGCCACGCCGGAGGCGGGGTCGGGGACGTACACAGGCGTGGGGGTGTAGCCACCTCTGTTCCAGTTGGGGACCCCGGCGTCACTGCTCTGCTCGACGCGGTAGGGGTAGAGGTCCATGTTCACGTCCAGCTCGATCTCGTAGTTGTAGCCGTTGGGGTAGTCCCCGTCCACGCCCTGGTAGTCCTCGTGGTAGACCACGCGGCGTATCTTGGCCTCCACCTGGGAGATGTCGTCCTCGGCG
>CANQFT010000004.1 GCA_947599925.1 uncultured Oscillospiraceae bacterium
TTATTGCCGTCCGAGCGGGTGGGGTTGCGGAGGTCAATGACGGAAACCCGGTAGCCGTAGTATTTTTGGGCGATAGTTCCGTAGTTTCGGGCCAAGTCCCCCTTGGTATCCAACGCCAGGAAGCTCATGCCGCTGGCACAGGCGTATTCCAGGTTGGGGTACAGAAAGAAGGCGGTCTTGCCCACGCCGCTGGCACCGATCATCAGGCAGTGGATATCGTCGTTGTCCACCAGAGCGGTGACGCTGCCTTTCCTCCCGGTGCTGCCCAGCACAAGGCCCTGTTCCTTTGGCCTGCGGTTGCCCTCGCGCCAATCTTTGACCCGGAATGGGACATGGGCATAGGTGGTCTTGATCTCCTTGCCGGTGGCCCACCGGGCGGTCCCATGCTGACCGTCCCCCACGGTCTTGGACTTGATGCCGTTGAGGGTGCGGTTGTCCGCCAAGACAGTGACCAGGGCGATGAAACCCACGAATCCCGCCACGGCAAAGATGAGTGGGACAAGCTGATCCATTAAGCCATCACCATTCCTTTCTCCTGAGTCTGCGTCTCAAAAGAGGCGCGGAGGTCGTCGTTCCAGTCTTTGCGTGTGGGAAGGAGGACGCCACTGAGGTGCCCTCCTTCCTGTAGCTCAGCTTGCAACCTTCTCGTTGCCTCCTGCCCGGCCTTGTCATTGTCCAGGCAGAAGATCGTTTGATCGTGGCAGGGGTACTGCCCCAGAATCCAGTAGATGGGGATGCCGCTGGTCCCGCATAAAGCGACATAGCTGTGCCGCTGCCAATCCTTGGGATAGAGGGTCAGGAAGGACAGCAAGTCGATGGGGGCCTCAAAAGCGTAGAGCCGCCCACTCTGTCCGATGTGGTGAAAGCTATACCGGGGGTCGCTGCTCTCCACATTGACGCGGAACGTCTCCCCGCAGGTATTTGTACTGCGCTTGTGGGCGTGGAGAGGTTTTCCGGTTTCGTCCGTTCCCACAAAGACGCAGTTGTGGTATTGGGCGTCCTCGTACAGCAGTCCGGCCTTGGCAAAGTGAGAAATGACCGGGCGGCTGATGTGCCGCTGCTTCAGGAGGTAGGCGTACACCCGGCGCATATCCCCGTTCTTGGGCGGTAGCTCAAAGGGCTTGGGCGGCTCCACCACCTTCTCCTTGGCAGACGGATAGACGACCTCGCCGCTCTCCCCGCCCAACAGGAGGATCATCGCCTCCGGGTAGTTCAGGCCGTAGAAGGTCTGAACGAAGGAGATCGGCCCACCGCCCTTTTCGGCGGCGTGGTCATACCACTCGTTGCCGTTCACGGTCACGGAGTGGTCGCTCTTGAGCCGCTTGTCCCGCCCGGAGCGGATGAGGCCCTCACCGCGAAGACGGAGGAACTCCTCCAAGTCCACGTTGGCGGCCCGGAGTTTTTGTTCCTCTGTGAAATGGATGTACTGTCCCATAGGGCACCTCCTACATTGACTGGTTGTACTTGGTTTGTTCTTCATGGTCGTCCGGCTTGTGGCCCATGGCGAGGCGTTTCTCCATGAGCTGTTTTCTCCGCTTGCTGTCGATGCGGATACCGGCAGGGTTAGTGGGCGGTACGGAGTTTTCCCGAAAGACCCGGCTCAGATGATAGAGGAGCCGGACGGCACATTGAAAAGGTGTGGGGCCGTGGAACTCGCCCCAGTGGTCCAGGAACCATTTGGCGTACTCATTTCCCTGGGCCGCAGATTGGGTGAGCCACTGGCGGGCGGTATCCTCGTCCTTCTCCACCTCACGGCCCAGGAGATAGAGCTTGCCAAGTTGGTACTGGGCGTACTGGTTGCCCTGTTCGGCGGAGACGGTCAGGTACTTTACTGCCTTGGCGATATCCTTGGGGACGTCCTCACCCTTGAGGTAGAGCGCTCCCAGCTTATACTGGGCGTACTGATTGCCCAGGTCAGCAGAGCGTTGGAGCCAGCGGAGGGCCGCTTCCACATTTTTAGGAGAGTCCTCTCCGGTAAGATAGAGTTTGCCGAGGGCGTAGGCGGCATAGCTGTTTTCCTGCTCTGCCGCCGCGGAGAACCAGATCACCGCTTGGAGGATATTTTTCTCCACGCCCCTGCCATCCCGGTAGAGCTTGCCGAGGGCGTATTGGGCGCAGTCCTGGCCCGCCTCGGCGGACTGAGTGAGCCACGCCACCGCCTGCTCCACTTCCTCCGGGCCGGCACTCTCGTCCGCCAGGATCAGCTTTGCCAGTTGGTATTGGGCGTGGGGGTTGCCCAGCCGAGCGGCCTTTTCGAACCACTCACGGGCTTCCGCCTCGCTCTGCTCCGTGCCGACGCCGTGGAGTTTCATCCAGCCCAGCCGGTACTGGAGCTTGTCGTCATGGCTCTGGGCTTCCAGAGAGTGAAACCCCTGGTAGGCTCGTTGGAACCACTCATCGGCCTCTGCACTGTTTTGCTCACAGCCCTTTCCATCCCGGAGGAGCTTTGCCAGCTCATAGGCGGCGTAGGGAAAACCCTGCCTTGCGGACGCGGCATAGAGGCGGTAGGCATCTTCATCACTCTGGGCTACGCCCTGACCTCGGAGGTACATCCCGGCCAGAGAGTATTGGGCATACTTGTGGCCTTGCTTTACCGCCATCCCGAACCAGTCAGCGGCGGCGGAGTAGTCCTGTTCCGTCCCCAGTCCCCCGGCGTAGAGCTTGCCGATTCGGTACTCAATGTACCGGCTGGGCTTTGCGCCCTCCAGCGTCTGGAACACCTCCAGTGCCTTTGCGTACCACGCCTGGGCTGTCTCCGGGTCTGCCTCCCGGCCCAGGCCGTCTGCGTACATCCGACCCAGGTCGCACATGGCCAGAGCGTTGCCGCTCTCCGCTTCCCGGAGAAAGAGGTCGTGGGCTTTCTGGAAGTCCGGGGGATGCTCCTCCGAGCCGTAGAGGTAGACCCGGCCCTGCTTGTAGTCCTCGCTCCACTCTACCTTCGGCTCATAGTCGGGCGGGCTGTCATCTTCTGGCGAGGCATCCTCCGCCTCTGGAGCGGGAGCGTCCGGCAGAGGCGGGTCGGGGATCCGCTCCTCTGGCATCTCCATTTGGCCCAGGCGCAGGGCTTCCTGAATGACCATGTTCTTGATGGACTTAAACTCCTTTTGCTGGGAGAGGGGGAGGCGCTGCCGGGGCTTGACCTTGTAGTAGCTCTCCAGCTCATCTCGGAGCCTGTTCCACACCTCATAGCACTCTGCCACCTGGGGCAGCTTCGCCAGCTCCCCCACGATATCGTCCACCTGCTCCTTCACCGGCGCGGGCAGATACCCATAGACCTTTTTGCCGGACACGGAGGAGAGCGCGGAGGCCAGTGCTTCCATCTTCCGTTCTATGACCGGGCTGTCACAACGGGCGGACTCCATCTGTGCAATCAGCTCCCCCATGGCCTTCCGTGCGGAGGCGGCGACCTCCTTGTAAGAGATATCCTTCCGCTGGTAGAGCTGCTGGAGTTCCCCTTGGAAGATGTCGTTGGTCAGCTTGGAGCGGATAGACTTGATACCCTCTTTGGTGAGGTAGCCCTGCTTGGGGTCTTGAGACCACACCATCATGTGGACGTGGGGGTGGTGACCCTCGTCGTGGAACGCAGCGTACCAGCGCAGGTCTTGGGGCGGGATCTTCATGGCGGCGGCGATCTCACCGCTGTGGCGCATGAGGAGCTGCCGCCACGCAGCGGCGGAGTCATAGCCCAGCCGTGTGGCGTCCTCTCTCCGCAGGGAGAGGATGAACGTCCACTCGTTTCCGGCGTGGGACTGTTCCTCTGCCAGCGCTCCGTCCAGAGACACCACCGGGGCGCTGGAAAAGAGACCGTGGCCACCATGCTGCTCCGCCCGTGGCCGGGTGGCGATGTACTTCATGTACCCATCGCCCTCCTTCAGAGCGTGGGCGTTGTAGTCTATCGCCGCTGTGATGAACGCCGAGGCGGTGGAGACCGTGGGGTTAGTTTGGTAGTCCTCATACTCGAAGAGTTCGTTGCTGTCAGGGTAGTCCCTGAGCAGGTCAGCGATGAGTTTCTGCTGGGGCTGGGAGGGAGCGCCGTTGCCGAGGATCTTCTCTACTCCTTCACGGGTGGCGATGTACTTGAGGTATCCGCTGCCGCCGCCCCCCTTGATGTAGCCGGACTTGATCACCAGCTTCGGCATAGGCTACGCCTCCCGCTGGAATTGGAGGATGTCCTTGAATTCGATTTGCCCGTTGGTTTTCTTCACGTCATTGACGCATCGGCCGCGGAGCCGCTGGAGGGTGGCCTGATCCACGTCCGTGTCGGCGGCGATGATGTGGGAGAGGATGCCCAGCTCCACCGACTGCTTGAACAGGAGCCTACCGATGCGGTCTGCCATGACGCCCAGCGTCCCCTCCAGGATATCGGAGAGCGTGGAGGGGAGGTAGGTGTCCTCCTTGGCGTGGAGATAGCCTGTGTAGAAGCGCACGGCCTTTTCAATAAACTCGCTCTGGGTCTTGCAGTTGTCCTGCTTGTAGTTGTCACGAACCAGCTTCAGGGTGTCCTCCTCCGCCCAGAGCGCAAACCTTGTTTTTTCGCTCAAAACTGCACCTTCTTTCCCAAAAAATCCGCTGTAACCCACGGCATAGCCCTTGAGCGGTGGGCTGTTCCCGTATTCACAACGCAAAATCACTGTTTTTCCCTTCGCAATGACCCACTGCCCGAAGCCCTTAGACCGTCCGCACTGCGGGCGGTCGTGGGTGGGAGTGGGGCGCTTGCGACCCACTCCCTTTCTACCTGCTTTCTTTTCGTACCGGCCCCCTTGCGCTCACCTGTGCCGTTACGGGCTTGCGCTCCTGGGTGTGGGCTGGGAGCCGTCCCGGTCAGGCCGGGGCCACACGGCGGCCCACAGGCGGTGACGTGGGCATAATAAAGGAGCCGCTCCCTTGCCGGGAACGGCTCCATGCTCTGCCGACTTATTTTGCGGGAGGGTCAGTCACTCCACGCGGTTGAATATCTCACTGTCCAGCTCCACGATATCATCCACCGGGATCTTGCCGCCGTCCTCCATGACGAGGATTCGATTCAGCGCATCCATCTTTCGGATGCGGCCCTGGGTGGTGACGTAGGAGCCGCCCTCCTTGCGCCGGTCCGGTTGGAACCAGGTGACGGATACCAGAGGCGGGTCACCCTCCCAGGTCAGAACCAGTCGGAGGCGCTCGTCCAGCGCCGCCAGCTCATCCTCGCCCAGCTCCACCCGCCGGTCAGTGAGTCGGGCCGTCTCCTTGACCGCGTCATCGTATCCGGTGAGAGCCGCGAAGGGAGAGAACTGCGCCGCCCGGTCCAGCCGGGACATCCTGGGGTGCTTCTTGGAGGTGGGGTGGGGCAGGTTCAGGAGGTCATCGTAGTTGTCCGTCATGCCTTGTGACCTCCGATCTGCTCGTTGCGATCCTTGGTGGTGGCGCCCTCCACCAGATTGGCTCCCTTGAGGATGGCGTTCTTGCCGTACTTCTTCTTGATAGACAGCACCGCTTTCTGCCGCTGCCGCTCCCGCTGGAGGGCGGCGGCTTCTCGCTCTCGTCGCGCATCCTCCGCTGCCTGATCGGTGAACAGGTCGAGCTGTTCCACCGCCTCCTCCTGGGGGAGCGCATCCTCCCGCACCACATGAGCCGCCACCAGGTAGACCCGGCGCACCAGCAGGTCGGGATCGACCACCCGGTCAAAGAGTTCCATCATCCCCTGGGTGATGGCCTTGGTGGATGAGGTGTACTGACTGAGGTTGTGGGTGCCGTGTGCGTGCTTGGGGATCTCCCGGCCATAGTGGTCGGTGGTGATCTCGCCATAGTAGGCTTTCCGCTTCTTCGGGTCTCTGAGCTTTTCCATGTCGTAGCCAACGGTGAGGATGAGTTGGTTGGTGATCAGCCCCTTGTCCACCAAGTCCAGAGCCAGTTGGTCGGCCATCTCCCACACCACCAGCCGAGCCTTGTCGTAGTCATAGGGGCAGTGGAGGACTTGCCCTGAACCGATGGAGTTGGACTGGGGCTTGTACGCTTTGATGTCCGCGATGGTGGTGGGCTCCCAGCCCCAGGCGTGGTCGATGAGCAGCTCGGCGTTGACGCCGAAGAGCTTGTAGAGGAGATCCTCGCTGAACCGCATCCCCGGCTCTCCGATGGAACACCGGGCCACATCTCCCATGGTGTAGAGGCCGTTCTGCTCCAGCTTGCGCTCGTAGCCCTTGCCCACCCGCCAGAAGTCAGTGAGGGGCCGGTGAGTCCAGAGATTCTTGCGGTAGCTGTACTCATCCAGCTCCGCGATGCGGACGCCGTTCTCGTCCGGCTCAACGTGCTTGGCCACGATATCCATGGCCACCTTGCAGAGATAGAGGTTGGGCCCGATCCCAGCGGTGGCGGTGATGCCGGTGGTACGCAGCACGTCCAGGATCACCGTCATGGCGAACTCCCGCGCCGTCTGTTTGGCGGTGGGCAGGTAGTCGGTCACGTCCATGAACACCTCGTCTATGGAGTAGACGTGGATATCCTCCGGGGCCACATACTTCAGGTACACCTGATAGATCCGGGTACTCCACTCCATGTAGTGCGCCATCTGGGGCGGGGCGACGATGTAGTCCAGGGCGTACTCCGCGTGGGCCTTCACCTCATGGTCGTCGCTGGACGCTCCTGTCAGCTTGTGGCCGGGGGCCTTCCGCTGCCGCTGGGCGTTGATCTCCCTGACCTTCTGCACCACCTCAAAGAGCCGGGGCCGGCCGGGGATGCCGTATGCTTTGAGGCTGGGGGACACGGCCAGGCAGATGGTCTTTTCCGTCCGGCTCTTGTCGGCCACCACCAGGTTGGTGGTCAGCGGGTCAAGACCCCGCTCCACGCACTCCACGGAGGCGTAGAAGGACTTCAGGTCGATGGCGATATAGGTGCGCTGTTTTTCCTTCATCCCTCTCCGCCTCCTTTTCCTCTCTGCGGTAGTATCTCTTATTTTAGCAGACTCAACGGCAAAAAGCAACATTTGTTCGATAGCATTTTCTTACATCTGCATCATCGGGCCAGACTGCTGGGGAGGGATTTGGGTTACCTCCGCCGGGGCCGCTTCGCCCAATCCATCCGAGAGATACTGCGCTTTGGCCTCCTCCAATGAGAGGCCCATCTGCTCCTTGCAGTCAGCGTCCATCTTGGTGAACAGGGCGGCGCACTCCTCCTGAGAGAGATGGTACTGGTATTGTGTGTAGCCGTCCTCCCGCATGAGGTAGACCTCCAGTGTGTCGCAGACACAGCCACGATCCATGTCGTAGTTGGCGTAGAGGTTGACCCATTCTTCGTCCTTCTTTGCGCTGATGCCGAAAACCGCGCCAGAGTCAAAATCGACCGGCGCAAAGAATTCCAGGCGGTTGCCGATCTGACTGGCCTCATCCTCGAAGCTGATTTTGTCTACGGGGAGCGGTTGCGCACCTCGGATGAACACAGGCCGCTGGGGACAGAGAAGCTCCAGCCGGTCCAGCCGCTCCCGGAAGCTGTCCCGCTTGGTGATCCAGTCAGTCGATTCCTTTTTTGCCGCATAGTAGACAGCGGTGCTGACTTCCCGAACCCGGTGGGTCTCCCAGCCGTCCTTGGCGTCCAGCATAGAAAACTCACCGGCATCCAGGTTGATGTCATAGACGCCAACCACACGGGGGGAGCCGCTGACGGCCTCGGCCACATACCGCTCCATCTCCGCCTCTGTCAGCGGAGCGCCGTCCGAACACAGTCCTTGGCCCCCATTCTCTCCCCGAAGGTACCGGCGGAGACGCTGGGCCACTTGGAAGGGGGTCTCTCCTCTCTCGATAAGGCAGATGCGAGTTTCCTTGAACTCGGTGACGCGGGTGACAGAGAAGCGGCGGCTGCGCTCCTGGGCCTCCGCCCGCTGCTTGTCCTCCTGGCGGATCTCGTCGGTGATGCGGTCCCGCACATCCTGGGGGAGCGTCTGGATGAGCGCATCCATCTGCTCCCGCATCAGCGTATCCATAGTTTTTCCTGTGGCGGACTCCAATGCCGCGCACCAGCGACTGTCCAACCACAGGGTAATATCACGGCTGTCCATGGGCAAGTTCCTCCTTTGCTTCAGGTTTTGGTTTTTGGCTGGCCTGGGGCTTTGGGGCAGGAACTTTGGGCTTGGGTTTGGGCTTGGTCCCGTTGACTCCCTCCACAAACTGCCGCACAACCTCCGGCACCATCTGCTCATAGAGCTGCCCCATGGTCTCGTCCAGCTTCTTCTGGATGGTGGTGTTCTGTTCTTTCAGGTAAAACTCCAACGCCTGGAGCTTCCAGTCATCCAGGGTGAGGGTGATGCTGACCTTCTGCATAAGTACCTCCTCAATCGTAGTTGATGTACGGCACCTCCAACCACGCCTGCCAGCCGCGGCCGGCCAGTTGGGTCTTGATCACACCCTTTTTTGTGCCGCTGGCCTCTATAACCTCGCCGCCGCCGATGTAGACGCCGATGTGTCCCTCCATCCAAACGGCGAGGCCGGGGGTGTCCGGCATGGTGTCCATGCTGCCCTTGACCGTAGCGTTGTGATACATGGTGTTGGCGCCGATGTCAGGCATCCCGTTGGTTCCGTACTCGATCTTCAGGTCGTTCGGGTCAAGCCAGCCGTACCCTTTGATGAGCCCCACGCAGTCAGTGGTCCTGCCATTCAGCCAGTTGGCCCGGATGAAGTCCTCATACTGTCCCACGCCGTCCGGGTACTGCTGGAGCTTGCTGGCCAGCAAGTCCTCGGTTAGCACATTACCGTATGTGCCCCAGACGTAGCCCCAGCCGGAGTCCCAGGCATGGATGGCATACTCCACCAGGTCGTGGGCGTTCTTGGTGGCCGGATCGGTGAAGGTGGACACATCCAACTCCACGCTGGGATCGCTGCCCCGAAGGTAGCCGCCGTCGTAGAGCTCGCCGCCATTCCCCGCGATTTGGGCATAGGTTTGTTGAATGGTCTTTTTCTCCTCTGGGGTGATTTCACGGCCCAGGGCACCGGCGAGGTTGTCATAGACCGTTTCCAGCGAACTGGGGACATTGACCACATAGCTCTGCGTCTGCACCGTTTGGGTCCCATCCGGGTTGTTTACAGTCGTTGAGGACACCCGGTCCGTGGTCGTGTAGAAACAGCGGACGAAGTCCTCCGGGGTCATTTCGCCGCCAGAGCAGAGGACAAAAAAGGCGGCCTTGACCTGGGTGGGGTCAAGACCGCCGCTTTCGGCGGAGGCGTTCACGGAGGTGACCGCCGAATCCAGAGAGGCAAAGGACGTCCGCATGGAGGACATGGGGCCCTCAAACTCGGCGGGTATTTCGCCGTCGTAGGTCGTGCCGTAGAAGCAGTAATCCATCATCTGGTGGTTGTGGTCCGCCGCGCCGGAGCCAAGGCTGCACAGAAAGGCGACCAGCAAGATGAGAGGTGAAAGTAAGGCTACCAGTATCCAGCCGACGGCTTTCCTGGCCTTGGGGTCGGTGAAGATCGCGAGTGCGGCTTTGATGGCAGCAGTAGCGGCGGCGCTCATTGGCTCATACCTCCCATTTCTTGCCGAGCGTGATCTGTCATCTCTGCGCGGGGAACGCCGATGCCAATCCACACGCCATGACTGTCACAATAGTCATAGAAGTCGGAAAGACGGGCATCAACCAGTTCAACAAAGCTGGTATAGCCCCACTCCCTGATGGTTGCCGTATCTTTGGCGCGGCATAACTCCGGCTCCCCATCGATCACGCTCGCAAGGTCGGTAAATTCGTAGGAGGCGGGATCGATTGCCTCCTCCATTCGCTTTGCCACCTCTTGGCAGCAACGGCTGATTTGCTCCAAGATGCCTGCCAATTTGTCACAGCTCTTATCGCTGGCTTGGATCATCCGCTGGAGCTCATCGCCGCCGTTTTTGCTGATATCGTACCTCCATGCCATTACCGTCCACCCGCCTCTCCAAAGAGGGCCGCCTTGTACGCCGGGGCCTTGACCTCCAGCAGATAGCGCTCGTTGCCGCACTTGTAGAGGCATACGCCCCGCTGGGGGTAGCGGATGAGCTCGTACTCAGACTCCTCCAGTTGGAGGGAGTCCATATAGAGCCGCTTGTCGATGGACCCGGCGTTGAACAGAAACTGGTGGGTGGGGATGGCGAACAGGGGCTTGGTCAGCTCGGCCACGCCGGGGAGCATGAAGTCTTCCAGATTCTGCGAGGCCAGCACCAGGCTTGAATCCTGCTTTCTGGCCCGCTTGAGGACGTTGCGGATGTACTCGATGGCGATCTTATTGGACAGCCAGACGTGAAGCTCGTCCAGGGTGGCCACCGTGTTGCCCACCGTGAGGAGTTGGTTGGAGAAGTAGGACAGCACGTTGAACAGCATGGCGTTCTTCACGTTGCCACTGCTCTGGAGGAGGCCCTTGACGCCGAACACCACGAACCGCCCGGAGCCGATGTTGGTGTGTCCGTTGAAGAACCGGCTTTCCGCGCCAACGCACATGGAGTGGAGGCCCAGGAGGATCTCCTGCAGCATCTCCTTGGTGAACAGGGGCTTATCCTCTCTGTCGTAGTTCTCATAGGTCTGTTCCATGAGGGCGTAGAGGTCGGAGAGGATGGGATAGTCGGTGGGGGCCAGCTTGGAAAAGTCCGTGGTATCAGACAGACCCTTGCTGGCGTAGAGCCGCTCCACCATCAGCTCAATGGCGTCGATGTGGAGGTCGGAGAAGCCCTTGTACGCCCGGAAGAAGTCCTTGAGAAAGGAGATGTGCTGGGAGAGGAGGGTCTTCTGGCGGAAGGGCGCCGGGGCCTCCTTGTCATCCTCGCCGTCCACATCCCACAGCTTGGGTTCCAGGGGATTGATGCGGTACTGCCCGCCCATGAGGTCCACGAAGGTGCCGCCCAGGTTGTGGGCCATCTCCTGGAGCTCATGCTCCGGGTCAAAGGCCAGGAGGCTCTTGCCGCTCTCCAGGATGTTGCAGATAAGAAGCTTGAGGAGATAGGACTTGCCCTGGCCGGAGTTGCCCAGGATGAGGGCCGAGCCGGTGGTCTTGTCCTCGGCGCGGCGGTCCAGGTCAACCAGGATGTTGGAGCCGTACTTGTCCCTGCCGATGTAGAAGCCCCTGGGGTCGGTCTTGCCAGAGTAGTTGAAGGGATAGAGGTTGCCCACCGAGGTGGCCGGGAGGACACGCTCAAACTGGCTCCCGAAGGCGTTGGTCCCGGCGGGGTTGGCGGAGAGAAAACCCTCCCGCTGACGGAGGAGCAGGGCGTCCGCGCCCAGCTTGGATCGGGTCAACTCGGCCATCACCTCGTCCTTGAGGACCCGGAGACCATCCGGGGTCTTGGCGCTCAGTTCAATGAACACCGCACAGTGGATCAGCGGCTCCTGATTCCTCTGCATGGTGGTGATGAGGGTGACCACGTCCTGGAGGTTGGCCTCGGCGGTGACGCTCTGCTTGAGGTTGTCGGTGTTGCTCCGCTCCATGCGGCTGCGATTGCTGGCGTTATGGAGGATGGCGTTCTCCTCGGCGGGGGTGACCTTCCGGCAATAGATGCGGAGGGTCACGCCACTCCGATCCCCCAGGTGGCGGAGGAGGGCCAGCTCCTCGGTGCTGGTGGGATAGGCGCGCAGGGCCAGGGCGCAGCGGTAGGTGCCGCCCAGGATGTAAGTGTCCGTGTTGAACTTCACGGCGGCGGGGGCGATCATGTCCAAGAAGTCCTTGACCTTCGGCTCCTGCTTGGGGGCAGACTTCTTGGCTTTTTTCTTCTGCGGTTTACTCACGGTCTTTCACCACGCTTTCTCCATCAAAATCATCGAAGCGGTCGGTGGTCACATCCTGCTGGTAGTAGACGGCCAGGACCCGCTTCACGTCCTGCTCGTCGGCCAGCCGTACCCGGAAGCCGTGGCTGTGGATGCGCTTCTCCATCTGTGCAAGCTGGGCGGGGTCCGCGGCGGCCTGGGCATCCATCTTGCACACGATGGCGAACTCACGGGAGGAAGCCGTCCCCGCCTGGATCTCGTCCAGATGCTCCATGTCCTGGCGGAGCAACTCCCGGATGGCGGGGATCGGCTCGTCCTCCAGTCGCTGGCGGTAGTGGTCCTTATTGTGCTGGAAGGACTCACGGGAGTCCAAGGCTACAACGGTCAGCTCGGCGGAGGCCCGGAGGAGGTTGCTGAGGGCCAGCACCCGCTGGCGCACCCCCTCTGCGGACAGCACCGAGAGGTTGTCCGGGGCGATGAGGTAAAAAACGAGCTCACCGCCACTGGTTTTGACGCCGTGGTCGGTGAGCGCTTTGATGCCCATGAGCTGCCGGGTGGACAGCCGCTGGCGCATTTCCTTCTTCTGCTTTTGGGTCAAGGTGATTCCCTCCAATCGTAGGACTGCTGGCGGAGAAAGAGAAACCCCGCGGCGTAGTGGATAAAGTCCAGGACGCTGGTGCCCTCCACCCGGATGGAGAGGAAGGCAAACAGAACGGTGACGATCAGCGGGGCCATGCCGATGCCCTGGGTCACCGCCAGAACAGAGAGGACAAGGCCGATGCCGATGATGGCCACATCCCGTAGCTCCCACAGCCACAGCTTGGGCTTGGCCTTCAGGTTGCTTGGATAGATGAACATGGTTTCCTCCAAAAAATTCCCGGCTCACCATCTGTCTGTAGTGAGCCGGGGTGCAGTATTTTTTGACGCTTTGCTTTAGTTCTCGGCTGTGATAATTTCCTCCCAGCCTTGCTGGATATTTACCAGCATATCGTAGAGCCGCTCCTCTAATTCGGTGTGGGGCTCCGTGGAATCCTCATACTCGCAGAGCACCCTACTCAGTCCATCGTAAATCTGGCGGCGCCCAGAGGCAATACCCCCCGTTTCAGGGTGGTTCAATGCCCAGGTGATGCGGTTCAGAAAGAAGGCGTTCTGCTTGATGCCGTGGGCCTTCAGATACGCCTTGAACCGTTCGAAGAGCTCGGTGTCCACCTGGAACGCCACCGTCCGCTGATTGCTGTTTGCCATGGTCTTTCCCTCCGTTTCAAAGAATTTCTCGATAAGCTGGGTCATGTACGGCCCCAGTGCCAGCCCGGACTCCTCCTGCTTCTGGCGCACCTTGGCGTGGAGCTCCTCCGGGATCGGGGCACAGAGGTTTTTGATCTTCTCTGCCATGAAATCGACCTCCTTTCTTGGATTTGCAAGGCATAGTATACTGACACATCTTCCGCAAAGCTATCACCAAAGGCAACAAAGAAGCTGGCGGCAAATGTATGGAAGTGACAATTGCACGACCTGGACGATCTGTCCGATCACGAAGTCCACACACGGGATGGCCACGCTGTTGCCCAGGGCCTTGTACCGGGCGGAGTCGGCGGCGTTTTCAATGGCCGTCCAGCCGTCTGGGAAGCCCTGGAGCCTCTCGCATTCCAGCGGTGTCAGCCGGCGGATGAGGAGTGGGCCGTCCACCACCAGCTTGTCCTGATTGACGTACTGGCAATTTGGACCCTTGCGGTCGCCGCAGGTAAGCGCGCCCACTGTCTCCTGATACACGAGGTCGGTGGCGTCTTTGTGCTGACGGGCGCTCTCCGTGGAGACCACATCGTTTTCCAGAAAGATGTCCACCCGCTGACGGCTGAACACAGCGTGGCGGTCTGTGGCGGTGAGGGTGAACGCGACGCCTTCATCGATCCCAAGTCCATTGCCGCCGTTCTTCGGCTGCCTGTCGATGGCGTTGCCGGTAATGCAGATAATGGGGGCTTCCTCCTCCGGCTCCGCAATAAGTGGCAGATTGTTGCCGCCTGTGCCTGCGCGGGCAGAGAGGGTGGGCGCTACCCGGTGCGGGCCGGTGTACCGGGCGTCAATGCCGTGGTTTTCGAATACCAACGGTTGGTGCCCGTGCTCCTGGGCTCGTAGGGTCCCGGCCATATCCTCGGTAACGCTCATCATGGCTCCGCCTTGGTCGTTGAGGACGAGGGGCTGGTGGCCCCCTGCCTGTGACCGCAGGGTGGTGGTTTGGTCTACGGTCAAGTCCATCCGCTCCCCACCCTGGTCGTTGAGGCACAGGACGGACGGCATACAGTTGCCGCTGGCGGAGCCCTTCAAAGTGGGGGCGACTTGCTCGGAGAAGCCGATCCCACCGGCCTTGGCCCCCGCGCCAGCGGAAAAGGCCGCTGTCAGCAGAAGTCCACCGGGATTGCGGCCTCCACCGCCGTCAGCTCCTGCAAGGGTGGGAGATACCCCGTCCGGGAGGAAGATGCGCTTCTGCTGGGTGTCCCACGGCGTAAGGCAACCCTCCGCCACAAAGGTCTGTTGCTTCATCGTCTGGGCCGCGCAGATTGCTCCAGCCACATCGTGGAGATCCCGCACCTCGTCGCGCTGGTTGGCGGCAAAGGCAATGGGGGCCGCATCGAGAGCCGGGTCGCCGGTGACGAAGGTCTGCATCTGCATATTGGTGGTGGCCATGAGCGCCCCGGACACGCCGCCCAGGTCGATGCCCTCGTCCCGCTGGTTGATGTGGAAGGCTTTCAGCCCGCCCACCGCGGCCTGGATAGGGATGAGTCCGGCCTGGGCCATGAGCGCCGCCTTGAGCTGGGGCGGCAGTTCCTTGCCACGCTCCTGGGCTCTGCGTAGGATGCCGATGCAAGCTGTTTTGCTCAGGTAATACTTGGCGGCGGGCTTTGGCTCTAAAATGCCGGATAGGGATGCCCGGTTTGGCTTTCTGGGAGCTACGCCGGTATTGAGGCAGGGGCCGTCGTCCCGCCAGGGGGAGCGGAGCAGCCAGTAAGGTTCCCCAAGCAGGTCACAGTGACCGGGGGTGAGGTCCAGCAGAAGGAAGCCTGTGGAGACCAATTCCTCCGTGCTTGGGCCGTTCCTCCTTGGGCTGCTCCGAGCGGGTGTGTCCTCCCATTCCTCGGGGTCCAGGAGGGTCAGTTGACCGTCCATCTCATAGAACTCCATCACGTCTCCTCCTTTCTGACCATGTCAAACAGGAGAAGCGGGGCGGAAAGGCTGGCGAAGTCGGCCACAAGGTAGATACGCTTGCGCCTCTGGGCAACGCCCCAGTATTGGGCGTCCAGGCACCGCCAAGCCAGAGAGAAGTTTTGTTCCCGGTAGATGGCCCCGGCGGCCGGCCAGACATAGGGATACGGTCTTGGGACGATGGTGCTGGGGTAGCAGATCCGGACGATCTCCTCGAGCACGATGCGAAAGTCCTCACCCTTGGGCGTTCCGCTGGAGAAGGCCCCCGGCACATTTTCCCAAATCATGTAGCGAGGCCGCACCTCCGCTCCGGCCCGGCCACGTTCCCTCTCTGCCGCCCGCATCTCCCGGACGATCCGCACCTGCTCCATGAAAAGGCCGGAGCGGGCGCCGGCCAAGCCAGCCCTCGCCCCGGCCACGGAGAGGTCTTGGCAGGGGCTGCCGCCGCAGATGATATCCACGGGGAACAGCTCCTTGCCGCTCAACTTAGTGATATCCCCGCAGTGGACCATACTGGGGAACCGCGCCGAGGTCACCTCAATGGGAAACCTCTCTATTTCACTGGCCCATACGGTCTTGATGCCATAGCGCTCGGCTGCAAGGGGGAAACCACCGATGCCGTCGAAGAGGCTCCCCATCGTCAAGGCCCTCATTTGGCCACCGCCTGGGCAATGGTTTTGGTGGTGTTCACCGCGGCCTGGGCGGTGTAGACGGCGGACATGATGTTTGCGCGGGTGGTGGTGTCCAAGCCAAAGGTCCCGGCGATCCGGGGCACCTCATTGGCTGACAGCATCAGACCAAGTCCCAGCAGGATATGGTCCTTGAACACCAGCAGACCCGCCACAAGGATGGTGGCTTGCAAAAATGCGGTGAGACATAGGCCAATGACCTGCTTGCACCACTGCACGAAGCCGTCGATGTACCCCCTGGGGACAGAGAACATATAGAGGCTTCCCACGGCGATCTGGATGAGCAGAATGCCGCCCCGCTTGAGGTTGGCGAAAAAGACCTTGATCACGGCGTAGGCCATGGCAATCACGCAGAAGATGAGCATAATGGGGTTTGTAACGCTGCCCACATTCATGGAGGAAATGCCTGCCGTGATGCCGTCCGACACGGTGAAGTCGGAGAGCAGGTCACTGCCCAGGGCGCCGATATCGCCCAGGCCGGCGATCCCAGCGGTCAGCGTGCCTTGGAGAGATACGGCCAGAGCATAGAGCCGCACCGGGACAACGGAGAACAGGCTCACCGCCATAAAGCCCTTGATGATATTGAGGGCCGTCTGCTTGATGTTTCCTCTGCCGTTGCCGTACTCGATTGCACACTCAAAGGCGCAGACCACCAGGCTGACGGTAAAGAGCGCCCAGCCCAGTTGGTTGAAAAACTGAACGACGTACTGCACCCACTCCATTTCGAAGAGCTCTACGCCCATGCCGCCCATCATGGAGAAGAAGTTGCCCAGGAAGCCGATAATCTGGTCGTAGACCCAGTCGGTGATGGATTCCAGGACGGAGGATGCAACAAAGTCCCAAATAAACACGGTATCACCTCGCTTTGGAGGCTGTGCCGCTCCATGCCTGGGACTTTTTTGAGGCCGTGAAGCGGTCACGGCCTCGCTGTTGTTTGGGTCAGATCCCGATGATGTTCCAGATGTAGGTGGGCGCCGTCAGGGTGAAGATGAGACAGGCGAACAGGATGGCGGGGCCGGTCCACTCGAACTGACCGTGCTTGCGGTAGTCGAAGTAGGCCATGCCCAGCTTACCGAAGAAGGCGATGGCGAGGATCATGTCCAAGGCGGGAAAGACCACGTTGTTGACCACGGTCTTGATCTGGGACGAGGCGCCGTCCCACGCCTGGTCCACGGCCCCGGCCACATCTCCGGCAGCCAGCGCGGTGGTGCTGAGGAGGCCCACCAACAGGAGGGCCAGGGTGCAGGTGCTCAGGAGCTTCTTGTACTTTTTCATAGGTTTTGACCACCTTTCCGTAGTTGGAAAAGAGGCCGAGAGAGAGGACAGGCCGAAGGGTGTTCTCCCTCACGGCCTGCCTTTTCTCTGAGTTGAGTTCCTACATAGTGCTTAGATCCTTAGACTTAGTACCCCGTCCGGGGCAGGGACTTGGTGGGGGCGTAGACCGTGGTGACCCACCGGGAGGTGGACTGTACCCACGCGCCGTTGTAGGTGCCGCCCACATCGGCCTGGTTTGCGAACTGAGCGCCGCCCGTGAGCCAGTTCACCACGGTGCAGTCGATCTTGGTCTGCTCCACCTGGCGGAAGCCGGCGGGTACCACACCAAACACCGCCATCACCTCGGTGACGTACTCGTTGGAGGCCAGCCGCAGGGAAACGGGAGAAGCGTCCAGAGTGTAGTTCTTCTGGGTGGAGAGACTATCCGCCAGTGTGCGGTAGTCATTGCCGCTGAGATTGGTGCGGTAGACCAGCTTGTAGCTGCCCTGGGCGTTCCAGGTCCCGGTGACCACCTTCGACAGCCGCACAGCGTTGGAGGGCAAGGTGTCCCGCCAGTAGAAGTTGCCCAGGGCCACGTTGGAGGTGTTGGCGATGTCCTTGAGGGTGTAGCGGATGGTCTGGCCCGGCATCACCTCGGCGTACCCGGTCTTGGTGACGCTCACCCCGGTGGTCACGCTCTTGTTGGTCATGGCGGTACGGACGATCTGCCCTGCGAATTCGATTTCCACCTCAATGGGCGTCTTATCCAACAGGTAGTTGTCCGCCGCCTTGGACTCCATCAGCGTGTAGCGGCCCAGGGGCAGAGCCTTGGTCACCGCCACGCCGTTTTTGTCGGTGCGGATGGTGTCTATCAGCACACCGGCCCGGTTGTAGACCTCAAACTCGGTGCCGGGGATTGCAGTCCCGGCAGGCCAGCCGTTGATGGAGTTGTAGTCGGCGCTGGTCTTGGTGATCTGGATCTGACCGCTGATGGGGGTGTTCTTCCAGGTGATGGTCGAACAGGCGCCGTACTCCACCCAGAAGGTCTTGACGGTGGTGTCGGGCAGGTAGCCCTCGGCCTGCTGGATCTCCCGGATGGTGTACCTGCCGTCGGCCAGCTCGCCCTGAATGTAGATGTACCCATCCTGGTCGGTGGTGTACTGGCCCACAGGATAGCCCTTGGCGTCGGAGACCAGGAAGGTCACGCCGTAGATGCCCTTGCCGGTGACAGCGTCCACCTTGTGGATGAGGGCGCTCCCGGTGAGGCGGTTGGTGACCTCCAGCACAGCGGTCTCTCCGTCCTTTACCTCAATGTCGCGGGGCTGCTCGTCCAGAGCGTAGCCCTCCGCGGCCTTGGTCTCGGTGACGGTATACCAGCCGGGGGTCAGGTCGCTGAGGCGGACGATGCCCTTGCTGTCGGTGCGGTAGGTCCCCAGGTACCTGCCGTCCATCTGCCGCACCTCAAAGGTCACGCCCTGGATGGGCTGGCGGCTCTCCTCGTCCAGCTTTACGATGCGGAGACCGCCTTCGGGGGTGGGGTCGTTGTAAAAGAACAGGGACTGCGTGTCGTGGGCGTTGACGGCCACCGTCTGGGGCGTACTGTCCAGTTCATAGCCGGAGGGGGCCTTGGTCTCGGTCACCACATAGGTGTCCGGCTCCAGCCCAGTGAGGACGATCTGCCCGTTCTTGTCCGTGGTATAGAGGCCGTTGGAGGACACCGCACCGCCCTGGGCAGCGACAAACTGGCCAGAGCTGGTGGTGATCTTGAAGGTAGCCCCGGAGAGGGGCATCTTCGTCTGGCTGTCCTGCTTGGTAATAACCAGGGCTCCCATAGGAGCGTTTCTGACCTCCAGTTGGGCCGTCTGCCCAGCCTTAACGGTGATGGTCTGGGGGGCATCGTCCAGGATATAGCCGTCCTTGGCCCTTGTCTCCTTGACCACCAAAGTCGCACCGGGGGTCAGACCGTCAACGGTAAAGCTCCCAGCACTATCGGTGATATACTTGCCGTTGGAGCTGCCCACCAGGGAGCCGTCCGCAAAAGTGACGAGGAATTCCACGTCAGAGAGGGGCTTGTGGCTCACGCTGTCGATCTTTCGCACGGTCAAGCTGGCCTTGGGGCTGTTACCGAAGTACAGTTGGGCCACGTCCTGATCCTTGCCGCTGATGTAGGCGGTCTGGGGCGCGGTGTCGATTACATGGCCGCTGTCGCTGGCCAGCTCCTCCACGATATAGGTGCCCGCCTCCAGGCCGGTCACGGTGAAGGAGCCGTTGGCGGAAGTCTTATATGTGCCGATAACGGTGCCGCCCGTCCCGGAAGTCCCGGAGAGGTATTTGACCTGGAACACAGCACCTTGTACCGCTGTCCCGGTTACGCTGTCGTACTTGTAGACCACCAGAGCCGAGAGGGGCGTATTCTCAAAGGTCAGGGTTTTGCTGGTGCCCGACTTGATATAGCACTCCTGGGCGGCGCTGTCCTTGATAGCGTAGCCCGCCTTGGGAGCCAGCTCGGTCACCTTGTACCAGCCGTCTTGCAGATTCTCCAGATGGATCTGGCCGTTTGCGTCGGTGATATAGGTGCCCAGGTCGTTGATTTCCCCGGTGCTGGTGTTGTTGGAGGCGTAGGCGATGCTGAACTTCACGCTCTGGATGGGGTCGCCGGTGATGGAGTCGATCTTATTGATGGTCAGCCCCGGCTTCTTGTGGTTGGCAAAACTCACGTCCCGGTTACTGTTGGCGTAGAGCGTCACCGACTGGGCGGGGGCATCCAGCAGATAGGGGGCGGGGACAGACTTCTCGGAAATCTCATAGACCCCGGGCAGAAGGTTGGGGACGGTGACGCTGCCGTCCTGCCCGGTGGTGACCTCAGCCACCGAGTGGCCGTCAGGCTTCTTCACAACGAACACGGTGCCGGGAACAGGCTCGTCCGTGTCGGCATCCCGCTTGTGGATGATGAGGTTGGGGCGTTTGTCATTCTGGAGATCGATGGTGGCGGTCTTGCCCTGGGTGAGCTCGATGTGATGCTCGGTGGGGTCGAGGATGTAGTTGGGCAGGGTCGCCGTTTCCACAATGGACAGCACCCCCGGCTCCAGCCCGTCAAGGACGATCTGCCCGTTGCTGTCGGTGGCCTTGTCCATGTAGTGGGTGCCGTCCTCCACATAGGCGATGCGGAAGGTCACGCCCGCCAGGGGCTTGCCGTCGGCACCGGTTTTGGTCAACTCCAGCGAAGGGAGCCGGGTGTTGGTAAAGACAAATTGCCCGGTTTGGTTGGCCACCAGATGAACGAGCCGCTGGGCGTCGTCCACCACATAGCCGGGACAGGCCAGCTCCACCACCTCATAGGCGCCAACGGGCAGCTTGGACAGGTCGATGGTGCCGTCGGTCCCGGTGGTCAGCTCTTCCGGGCCACGGCTGCCGTCAAGAGCGGTAAAGCGGAACTTGGCGTTGGGGATGGGAGTGGAGAGGTCTGCGGAGTCCACCTTGATAAGATGGAGGCCGGGCAGCTTGCCGTTGAAAAAGACCAGCTCTCTCACACCGTCCCCGGCGTGGAGTTCGACTTCCTGGGGCGTGGAGGTCAGGATATGGCCATCGTCCCCGGTGTCCACCTCCACCGCCTTATAGGTGCCGGGGTCAATGTGGTCAAGGAGGATCTGGCCGTCCTTGTCGGTCTGGAATTTGCCCAGGCTCGTCGTGTCCCGGAAAACCTCAAAGGTCACGCCGGGCATGGGCTGGTGGGTGGCGCGGTCATACTTGGTGATCTTGAGGCTGGGCTTTTCTTCGTTGACAAAGAGCAAGCTGCCGTCCTTGCCGGGGTACAACTCCACATGATGCTCCATCGGATCGATGATGTGGGTGGAGTGGGTGGCGACCTCCTTGACGGAGTACAGCCCCGGCTCCAGTCCCTCCCAGGTAATGATGCCCTGGGTGTTGGTGGTACGCTCGTCAGAGTGGGCGCCGTCCCCCATAGGAGTGAGGGAGTAGGTCACGCCCTCCATGGGCTTGCCGTTGGCGTCCTTCTTGGTGAGGGTCAGATTGGGGAGTTTGCTGTCGGTGAAAACAAACTCGGCGTCCTCATTGGGCTTGAGCTCAATAATGCGCTGGGCATTGTCCACCACATAGCCGGGACAGGATTTCTCCGTGACCACGAAAGTCCCGGTGGGCAGGTCGGAGAGGTCGATCTCGCCATCCCGATTGGTAGTGAACTCCTTTGGGCCGAAGCTGCCGTTGACCGCCTTAATCTCAAAGACGGCCCCAGCGATGGTTTTGCCAGGATCAGCGGCGTCCACCTTGACCAGCCGGAGGCCGGGTTTCAGGTCATTGTAGAAGGCCAGCGTCACCGTTTCCGGGTTGCCCTCCACCAGCTCCACCGTCTGGGGGGTGGAGTTGACGATGTGGGAATAGTCGGCGGCCTGCTCCTCCACCGTATAGGTGCCCGGCTCCATGCCGGTCAGGATAATCTCGCCCTTGGCGTTGGTGGTGTAGCTACCCAAAAGAGTGGTATCCCGGTAGACCTTAAAGGTCACATCGGCCATAGGCTTCATGGTGGTGCGGTCATATTTAACGATGCGAAGGCCGGGCATGGGGTCGTTCTCAATGACCAGCCTGGGGTCCACAGTGGTGGCGGGGTCATAGGGGTCGATATTGATGCCGTAGGTCTCGGGGTTGAGGGTGTAGCCCTCCGGGGCCACGGTCTCCTTGACCTCATAGTAGCCGGGGGTCAGGTCGGTGGCATAGGCCAGACCATTATCGTCTGTGGTGACGGTAGCTACAAGTTGACCGTCCTTATAGACGGCGAAGGTTGCTTCAGGCAGGTTGAAGTGGGTGTAGCTGTCCTTCTTAGAGATGATGAGGGTGGGTTTGCGGACATTCTCAAAGGTCAGCACCACGTCCTCCTTGCCGTCCCAGTTCACCGTCTGGGGAGTGGTGTCCAGCACATAGCCGGGTTTGGTGGCCACCTCGTAGACCTTGTAGGTGCCCAGGGGCAGCTTGTCGGCGTTAAACTGGATCATGCCGGCGTGGTCGGTGACGGCGGTGGTCTTGTAGTCGCCGTCGATCTGCTCAAAGCACATGGTCACGCCTTGGAGAGAATAGCCGTTCTGCTTATCGATCTTATGGACGGTGAGGGTGCTGAGGGGGTCATCCTGGACGGTGACATAGGTGGTGGTGGCAGCGGTGACGGTGACGTTCTGGGCCGGAGCCACGGAGTAACCGACCGGGGCCTCCAGTTCCGTGAGCGTGTAGGTGTGTGCCGGGTCAATCAACGTCCAGGTGATTTTCCCCTGGTTGTCGGTGGTCCCGGTCCGCTCACTGCCATCGGTGCCCGTCAGAAGGAACTTAGCCCCAGCCAGCGGAGTACCGGCGCCGCCGACCTTCTGCACTTGGACGATACCGGTCTCTGTGGTGACGCCACCCCAGGACAGCACCGCATCGGCCTCCTGGGTGCCCTTGCTCGGATCGGCAATGATATAGCTCTGCTGGGAATCGTTGGGGTTTTCGGCAAGGAAAATCTCGTATTGCATGATCAGGGCCGCCGAGCGGATAGTGATCTCTCCGCTGGGGGTGGCGGTGTCTGCGGGGATGCAGAGCTTCACCTTGCCGTAGAACTCCATGCCGTTGGAGTTGATGGGAAGATCCCTGGCGACCACAGGAGTGCGCCAGGTGTCGGTCTCATGCCACTTGTTCCGGGGCAGCTCGACATTATCGATGCCAGTGAACATCGTCCCTTCCGGGGCGTTTTCCACCCAGAGGTCGATGGTGTAGTCCTGATAGTAGGTGCTGGTGGCGCTGGCCACGATGTACTCCAACGTGTAGTACGCCCGACCATTGATCACCTCCTGCTTGATGCCGTACTGGTTGGTTTTCGCGGCGTAATCCAGGGTCATATTGGGGCTGAGCGCAAGATTGCCGTCCAGCTCGTTCTCGCTGCGGCGGATATACATCCCGGTTTCATAGATGTGACCCATGTTGCCCCACCAGGCGGCAGTATCAAGGATGAGCTGCACCGTGCGGAACACCCGCATCTGCTGGGCGTCGCCCACAGGCTGAGTGATCCGCTCCCGGCCCTGGGTAAAGTCGGTGCCGTCAATGGCAAGCTGGCCCAAGGTGGCCCATACCGCAAGCTGGGTGGCGTAGCCGTACTCGTCCTCCGTAAGCCCAGCCAAAATGGGGTTTCTCTCAAGGTTGAGCTCCAGGAATGTCTCTACGCTGTGCTGGGGGTAGCCGTTGGCAAAGGCCCCCGCCGTGGCGGGAACATCATATTTGCCGGTAATGGGCAAGGGGTCGCCCGTCCAGGCAAGGCCGTGGTCGATGCAGTAGGCGGGCCCGGTCAGGCCGTCATTCGTGCTGTACTCGAAGGCCCGACCGCGGAGCTGGGTGCCGGCAGTGGTACTGAGGTAGTTGTGGACTTCGGCCAGGCCAATGGTGGCCGTCTGGCTGCCATCGGCAATGGAAATGGCCCCGGCAAAGGTGGTGCAGAGGGACAGCACCATGCAGAGAGTCAGCACCATTGCCAGCAATTTTTTCATGTGTTTCATCGTATTCCTCCTTGAAAATGAGAATAGAAAAAGGGCGGCAGACCGATTGGCCTGTCGCCCTTGTCAGGGGTAGGTGATTTACTTGGTCGAACCGGGGGCGAGGACTTCCTTTGCGAAGGCAGTGGCGCCCGGATCGCAGTCAGTGAAGTTCCTGCCGTACAAATCGGATGGGTCACTCAGTACGGTAAGATCGGAGCGGATATCCACCTCATCACCCAGGTCCAGCCCAGTCACATCTACCGACCACCATTTTCCGTCGATGTAGACTTGATTCCACTGGTGGGTATCGCTGGCGGTGAGGATGCAGGGGATGCCGACCCGGTCGCATAGAAACTGGAAGGAGTAGGCATAGGCCATGCAGCACCCTTTCACTTGGCCGTCCTGGGAGAGCACCTCGTCCACAAAGGGGTATTCCAGGGCATAGGTCAGCCGGTCGCAGACGTACCATGCGATCTCCTCTGCCTGCTTTTTCTGGCTCATGCCGCTTATGCTGTCCACAAAGGACTGGGTGTGGGCAACGGCGGTGGCATAGACGTCAAGGTGCGTGACATCACAGCGGTATTGCCCCACCGCTACGGCGTTGAGCTGATAGCGGGGATACTGCCCCAGCACGGAAACAGCGTTTCTAAGCTGGCTGCTGGAGGACAACTCGGCCGCGAAGGTGGCGGGCGTCGCAGTCCCCGCAAGGATTTCATCGCGGTTGAGCAGTGTGCCGCGAATCCCGTTGTACGCTTCCCTTGTCAGCTCTCCGCCAAAAATGGCAGGGTTGGCCTGGGCCGCATAGTCCGTGCCTTCGCTGGGCTGGGCGCTGGGAGCGGGGGTGGCCGTTATCACGTCCTCGCCGGTGTAGGGCTTGTCAGGCTCCATGATAGCGGCATTGCGGCTGGCATCATAGCAGACATTAAAGTCCACCGCCTTGCCCACGTCCCGGAGTTTGACGTAGTTGTGGCCGTTGATGGCGTAGGCTTCCAGTTGTATCTGCTGGTCGCCCAGGTAGAAGGTCTGGGTGCTGGGGGTGGCGGTCAGGAGCTCCGAGACCGCGTTGGCGGCGGTGGGGGCCAGGATCAACCCCACCAGCATCCCTGTCAGGAGCAGGACCGTGCTTTTTCCTCTGGTTTTCATGTGACTTGCCTCCTATCCCTGTTCTCACAGGATATTTTACAAGCCACAACATACCAGAGTCAAGGCCAAATGTCGATATGTCAATGTGGAGAAGAACCAGCCCCGAAACGAAGCAAGTTACACAGTTTCCACCGCCTGGACGCACCAGCGGTATGCCGACTGGTTGCGGACGCAGGTGTAGAGCGTAATGCGGTTGTCCGTGCTGGGGGCCAGCATGGAGTTGTCCGTTTCCCGGACCTTCTGGACGCTGACCACGCTGTAGGTGCGGGTGCCCAGCTTGGTGGTCAGGGTGATCTTATCCCCGATGTCCAGGGTGTGGATCTCACCGAAGTAGCAGTTGGTCCCACGGTTGTGACCAGCCACGCAGACATTGCCCTCCCAGATGGAGGTGTCCTCGAAGTGGCCCGCTCCTTTGGCGAGGGCGGCACTGTCCGTTCCCTGCACCACCTTCACGTTTACATCCAGACTGGGAATCTTCAGCGTCCCCAGGGAGCCGTTGGCATAGTAGAGGTCGCTGCTGACGGCGGTGTAGCTGGTAGAAACGGCGGTGACCACATCCAGCGCAGACACATTGGGCGTGTCAGCCGACACAGGCGGGAGAAGGGACGCCCCGCCGCCCGAGATCACCCCGCCCAAGCCGTTGGCGACGGCGCCCGTCAGGTTGGGGGTCAGCGGGTCCCCAACGCCCAACACATAGCTGGTGGGGCTGCCGAAGGTGGGCGGGACAAGGGTGGCGTTCTTGCTCAGATCCTCGTTGGGGGTCTCGCCCCGGCCAGCGGTGACCACCGGCTCCACCGAGGTGGGTTTGGCGTACTCCGCGCCGCCGGGGGCACCGATGGTATACTCCAAGGCGCTGGCGGGAATCGCCAACGCCGCCATCAGGCACAGGAGCGTCAGGCACATCATGAGCTTTTTCATCGTGATATCAGTCCTTTCACATAAATTGTTGCCCCTCCTGTTGAGTCGGAGCTCCGTGTGGTGTGTCGATGCGATACTCGGGATTCTCTTTTAGTTCGTGCAGGATGGTTTCTCTATTCTCCACGGTGTCCAAATATACTCCGTCTGGCACACCGTCCATGTTGTAGATGAGTTGGACGCCATCCTCCTCAGCGGCCTTGGCAGCCTGTTCATCATCCTCAAATAGAAATAGTTCATCATCTCGTTCAACATGGACAGCGTTGGGGATGTAGAAGTCGCTTCCGTCTGCCACTGCAAAGACGTAGCCCTTTCTAGGTTCGACTTCGCTCATTAAGCATCCTCCACATCGTCCTCGGTTTCCTTGCGCCGCTTGAAGAAGATACCGGCGCCGATGCCCACTCCGGCCAAGGCCACGATGCCGATAGGCAGCAGGATCGTACCCCAGTTGAAGGCGACGGGGTTTTCCGTCTGCTGGTCAGGATCGGGGGACGGCTCCGGCGTGGGGATGGGCTCCAGCGGCTCGCTCTCAAAAATAGCCACATATCGGGTCTTGTTGAGGGCAATGCGGCTTACCGTGCCGGTGTAGTCGGCGGTGACGGTGTAACCCTTGACGTAGCTGCTGGTGGTGGAGCCGGAGTAACTGGCCACGGCGGTGAACAGCTCCGTACCATCCTCGCCCGACACCCCCATCCTCTGCCAGTCGATGGCCTGGAGAGTCAGGGTGTGTCCTCCGTCCTTGATCTCCTTGGGGATGTAGGAGGTGTCCTGCCCCGCCAGATTGGGATAGGTCCTGGCGGCGGACAGCTCCTTGGTGGCGCTGCCGTACCCCGCCACCTCCACCTTGACGGTATCCAGTGCGAGGGTCAGCACTCCGGAAAGGCCGTCCTCGGTGATGAACTCCTTGGTCTGGGGAAGCAGGGTCAGAACGGTAGCCATGTCCTTGCTCTTGCTGGCAACGGACACCGTTTCGGTGTGCTGGCGGGACTCGTTTTCCGGCAGTTCCTGCTTGAGCAGGTCAACGAGGGTGTAGTGGTAGCCCTCCTGGTCAAAGTCCGAGCGGGAAATGCCGGCAGGGTCCTCAGTGGGCCCCAGGTCGTACATCTTGCGGATCTCGGCGCCGTCCTCACTTCGGGTGACAGCGGTGGGGTAGCAGACCACCGCCGAGGCCCCCACAGGCTGGGTGGCCTGGGGAGCGTCGGCGGCGAAGGCGGTGGTGTTCATGGAAAGCATGAGAGCGGCCCCCAACAGGGCCAAGAGCTTCTTTTTCAAGGTGAGCTCCCCCTTACATCGTCATCTCAGGAGCGGGCGGCTCCTGGCTGGGGGGCGTCTGGCCCCGCTGGGTGATCTGGGCCAGTTCCTGCTGATAGGCGTCCAGCACGGCGGCATGGAGCTGCTCCCGGAACTCCTTGGTCGTCGGGAAGCAAACATCCTTGAACCCATCCGCGGTTTTGTAGCTGGGCATGGAAACGAAGGGACCGTTGGCGCCCTGGACCACCTTGACGCCTCGGACGGCAAACACGCCGTTGAGGTCAACGGAGGCCGTGGCCAACGTGGAGCCGGAGGTGCGAAGGGAACTGATCTTGGCGGTGACCTGGGTCGGGAGCTGCTCCACCTGGGGAGCGGCGGCCTGAGCGGGAGCGGTGGCCTGGGCAGGGGCAGAGGCATTGCCGGACACGGACTCATTCATTTTGGTTTTGGACATGGTAGTTTCCTCCTTGTATTACATAGTCTGATCCATGCCGGGGGCGGGACCCTCGACAGGGGCGTTTGTGGGGATCTCAATGGGGCTGATTTGCTCACCGGCCCGGAGCTTTTCCACCTGGGCCTTGGCCCAGTCGGGCAGAAGCTCCTCCTTGACGGGGCCGATGAAGTCGGTGCGGTTCCAGCGGGCAGACTCGCCCGTGGCCAGACAGGTGGCAAAGACGGCGCGGCCGGAGCCGCGGGGGTTGCAGCCAAAGCCGCCCTTTGCGTACCATAGCTGGTCTTGGGGCGTGAAGTATTCCTCGTCCAGCGCGGAGGGGGACACCGCCAGCACCTTGCCCTCAAATTCGGCTTCCTCACGGGGAGCCTCGCACTGCTCCGCCCCGAACAGGCCGAGCTTCTGGTAGAGCTTGCGGAACTCGTCCATGAAGCCGTCCAGCACGGCGGGATGGCTGTCCACCGCGAAGGCGTAGTTGTGGTCCTTATCCGGGGGCACGAAGGTCTTGCCGAACCACTCCCGGTTTGTGGCGCTGAACCGTCCGTCGTACTCCTTTACCTTCAGGGTGTTGGCCAGGACGAGGTTTACCCGCTTGTAGCCGAACTCGGCAACGACGTCCTTGGCGCAGCTGTCCTTGAGGTACATCCCGTCAAAGTCGCGGCTGATGGCTTTTTCGATGGCCTCCTTGCAGCGGATGTTGACCATGTGGCTCTGCCGCCACTGGTCCAGCTCCTTGAACCGGCCGGCCTCGGCCGCGGAGTAGGGATAGAGGTCGGGAAACTTAGCCATTGTGGACGACCTCCCCGGTGATGAGCTTCTGCTCCAGCTCGCCCAGGCAGACGCCCAGAGCGCCCAGCAGGGGCATAAGGCCCTGGGGAATGTCGGTGAGGTCGTGCTGGTGGTCGGTGGCGTAGATGGTTACCGACTTCTCGCCCTCGTTCACCTCGGCGCAGAGCTTGGCGTCCTTGGGGATGCCCGCCTCGGCCCGGAGGTAGTCGGGCAGGTCGATGGGGCCGTCCACCTCCTCGTAGGGGCAGCCCTCGCTCTCGCACTCATCGCAGGGGCCGCAGACCGCGGCCAGTTCGGTGAGCAGCTCGGCGGCGAGCTGGGAGATGGAGTCCACCGTCCGGATCATTTCCATGGCCGTCATGCGCTTCTTCAGCAGAACGACGGCGCCGGGGAGCGTATGGAGCGCGGCGGTCTCGTCCTCAATGAAGCCGCTCAGGGAGAGAGCGGAGCGGGGGATGAAGGCGCCCTTGACGCCGGTGCTTTTCTCAAATTTCATAGGTCATTCTCCTTAAAACAGTGTGATTTGAGCGGGCATGGCCCGCTCACGTTCGGAGGTGTCATAGTTGGAGATCAACACCTCGGCAAACTGGCAGTTGGGGTCGTACCGCTGGCGGATGTTGTTCAGCCGGGTCACGGATTCGATGTAGATGCCGGGAGCATCGTAGAGCTTTCGGACAATAGGATCGTCGTTGTAGGAGAGCAGGAACTTGCCATCTATGGAGAGAAGGGTGTCCCGGAGACGAAGGTGGTCCTTCTCGGTAAAGCCATCCTCTCCGATGTTCTGGTAATAGCCCTCCGTGTCGTGGTAGGGCGGGTCGCAGTAGAAGAAGCTCTCCGGGCGGTCATAGTGCCGGATGAGCCTCTCGAAGTCTTGGTTTTCCACGACCACCTTGGCAAGCCGCCTGTTGGCCTGCTCGATGAGGGGGAAGTTACCCCACATATCATGGGGCTGGCTGGCAAAGCTGGTGAGGCCGGAGGCGTAGCTCTGCCGGATGATCTGATAGAACCAGGCCGCGCGCTGGACGTCGCTGGCAGGACTGTCACGGGCCAGAGCCGCTTTGATGTAGTCAAAGTCCTCCCGTGCGTTGAGGGTGTAGCGCAGGGCTTCTATCAGCTCCACAGGCTTCTCCCGTACACAGCGGTACAGGTTCACCAGCAGGGAGTTGAAGTCGTTGTATACCTCGAAGTCGTTGCCGGGGGGCTTGTGGAACAGCACCCATCCGCCTCCGCCGAACACCTCAATGTAGCGTTCATAGTAAAGCGGGAAGCGGATGAGAACGTCCTCCCGCAGAGCCTTCTTCCCGCCCACCCAGCTCATAAAGCTGTTCACGGGCGAACACCAGGGGACTTGCCATCGAACTTCTCCAGCGACTGCTCCAGCCCGGTAATGGCGGCGTCCAGGCCCGACCGCATCTTCTTCAGATTGCGAATGGTGGCGTAGACCTCCCCGGCAGTCTGGGCGTAGAAGTAGCCGGTCTGGTCGCTGGCAATAGGGACGCCCTCCCGCCGCAGACGGTTGACCGCCTTGCGGAGTTCATTCTCCG
This sequence comes from uncultured Oscillospiraceae bacterium, assembly GCA_947599925.1. Taxonomy (GTDB): domain Bacteria; phylum Bacillota; class Clostridia; order Oscillospirales; family Oscillospiraceae; genus MGBC124762. The sequence continues at coordinate 29,427 of CANQFT010000004.1, forward strand.
AAATGCGGAGGGTCCTCCGCAATCGTTCCCCTCCGACGGCCCTCCCGCGGCCCCGGCAGTTGCGTGACAGGTGTTCCTTCAGTTCGTCTTTTTTCATTCGTTGCTCCTTTCCGGGCGCTGTGTTCCCGAAAAAGAGCGCAAAAAGAAAGGGCCGCAGTCCCTTTTCAGAAACACGGCCCCTGTGGTGATGGTTTTCTTCTGCTATTGGTTTATCTGTTTACATCATGGTCATTCCCCCCTGGACAGAATCTGAGGGGCTGAGGGAGGTTTTCAGGCATTGCCCGTCCTCGCGGGAGACCATGCCGTAGTCGGTGAGCGCGCATCCCTGCTCCTCCATGAGCTCCACACCGTACATTTCCAGTTGCACGAAGGGGCAGAGCTTGGCAGTGGCAGCTTCGCCCATGCTGGCGCAGATGCTGTCCCTTGCAAAATCCCTTGCTGTGAGGTGTTGAGGGGTGAGGATGTACTCGTCCAGGGTGGTGGCGAGGTGGGTGGCTCCCAGCACGGAGTAGTTCTCGGTGGCGTCCAGCACCGCCTTGAACTTGGTGAACTGCTTGTCATCCATTTCAGCCAGCATCCCGGCCAGCCGGTTGATGTGGGCGATGTTATCCTCCCCGCCCAAGAAGGGGATGAGGGGCGTTGCGGCACAGTCCTGGCACTCCAGAGATACACCGCTCCAGTCCCTTGCGCCGATGGCATCCAGCACGTAGTCCATGGCGTGGGGGCTGGCAGGGAGTGGGAGTTGGGCGGTGCGGCCAGCTTGGGACACTTTCATGAGGATGGCATACTCCGGCTTGCGGGGTTTCGGATCGAGGGTCTGGGGCGCTTGCTTCAAGTCCGAAGTCTGGAGTACATATCCTCCGGAGACAAGGACGCCGCCCTCCTCCTTGCTGAATTTCTCCCCGATCCTCTTGTAGTCCAGAAGAGGAAGGTTTTCCTCCGGGATGGACTTCAGCTCAGGGTACAGGCCCTGCTCCACATAAAAACGGCCCAGCTCCTCGTAGGACGCCACGCCGGGGTGGACGTCGCAGCAGTCCACGCTGTAGGCCAGGTCTACAAGTTTTCCAACGGGGACGGGGCCTTCCATCTTGTCAGATTCCATCTTGACCAGGCCGGCAAAGGCGATTTGGCCCTCCTCGTCCAAGGGAGACAACAGCGTCGCCAGGTCGTTGATCTCCTTTAAGGAGCAGTCACAATGCATGGCAGCACGCAGCGACTCAAAAGGTTCCTTGCATTCGTGGATGTCCACCGAGGGGCTCTCGTCCGGCTGCAGCCGAAGCTGTTCCAGCATATCCAAGAGCTGATACGGGGTGATGGGTAAAAATGCCTGGATATCATTTGCATGGGAGCTGACGTGTACCTCAAAGACCTCACGCAAGGCTCATCCCTCCCATCTGCGGCCCCTGCTGCTCCTCATATCGGGCGGGGTCGGCGGCAGGGCTGTCCCAGCCAAACATGGAGCCGCCCACCATGGCCTGCTCCTGGGCCTTGGTAATGCCGTGTTTCTCGTTGTTATAGTCTGCGATCCTGCGGTTTTGCTCCGGGTTGCCGGTACTCCAACTTGAGGGGAAATAGCCGCTTTCGCCCTTCTTAATGCAGATGAGAGCGCCGTCCGTTTCGCTGACCGACCAGCACATATCCGGGAGCTGCTTGGTGAAGTCGGGGTTGAAGCGGTCAGCTTCCCGCATGATGCTCCAGTTGTCGCTGTTCCAGAGGTGGACGTTCAGCGTACAGTCCCCAACCGTGATGTCCTGCTGCTCGAAGCCCTCACCCCAGCCGTCGGAGGCTTGGCCGGAGATGTAATCGGTGAGGGTGACATACTCCTCCGGCGTGAGCTCGCCCTGGATCCAGCACTCTGCCACGCCCCAGAGTCGGCCATCCCGCTCCTCGGCGGAGAAGAACACGGACTTGACCTTCTCGTTGACCGAGTCCTCCTTGTCGTACCAATGCATGATGCCGCTCTCGCTCTCCTCCGGGATTCTGTTGTTGCGAAGGGCCTTCAGGATCACGCCCTCGTATTCCAGGAGATCCCGGCCATCCAGGAGGGTGCTTTCTTCCTCCGGGTCGCCCCACTCATCTCGTCCAAAGAGGTCGGCGGTGAGGGGCATATAGAGCTTCATCAGGGTCGGCTCCGGGGGCAGGACGGTGAAGCTGTCCTCTCCGGGCACCAGCCCCAGGCCACGGCCATCGTCCCACTGCACATGGAAGGTGCCGATATCGTCGATGTGCTTCAGTGTACCCATCGTCCCCGGCGCTACCGGGGCATAGGGGTCTTTCATCTCTCTGAGCTTGATGCGGCTCCCTACGGGGTATTGCTCCCGCATGAAGTCCAGCCATTCCTTAGATATGCGCTCCATCTCACATTCCTCCAATCGTCATGGTAAACGGTTCTTCATTTTCTCCCTGTGCCTCCATCTTCATTTCCTGCTCATAGACCTGAAACTCATAGAGAATGCTTCCGTCCTTTTTCATGGCATCCATCACCTTGATGTTTGCTCCATCAAACTGATAGAAGGATGCCTTTTCAAAATCCGAGCGGAAGCCTTTCCCATAATTGCAGGTGGAATATTTGTGGTCGGGCTGGTCTTTGATCACCGAGTAGAAGGCATTGGTTTGCACCTCAGTGACAACACGAACGAGTCCCACGATTTCAGGGTGTTTGGCGTGGTAGGTGGCCATCAGTTCGGTGCTCGGCTTGATTGCCCGCTTCAAAGCGGCAAGGCTATCGATTGCGATGGGTGCCCTATCTTTGTCACAGGCTTGATGCATCGCCTGCACCTGCTTGTCGTAGCAGGTGAGGTAGGCTTGGTAGTCGCCGGGAATGGGGTTGCACCGCAGGCAGTAGCGATATCGCTCCGTTTCCACGATATAGCCGTAATTCTGCGACCAGCCGCCGCTGATCTCGCCCCCATGCTCCCGGCAGTAGCTCCGCATGGCGGACAGCCCTTGCAGGACATTTTCACGCAGAGCGTCCATGACCTCGCCCAGTTCTTCCTTGAATTCCGGGGTGTTCCACTCCGACCGCCCTCTGGGGTGCCAGGTGTGCCAGAACCGCGTACCGCTCGGTCCAAAGTCCATGCGGACATGACCGATGCACCCAAGCTCAGCATCCTGCTCTGGCGTCTGGGCATAAAAAAGCCCAGCCTCATCGGGTGAGGCCGGGCGAGGGATCATATTGGGATTCATTTGTTACCTCCGATTTCTTGACCATGCCCACCATGAAAAACGGGATGGGCAGAACGGTCATACTGTTCATTCTCACGAAATAGTAGGGCTTGAGACCGTCGTCTATCTCCAGCACCTCGCCGCATTCCACCTGCTGCCCCGGCAGGATGTCCTCCAGAGTCTGCTCCTGCGTGGCTTGGTAGAACGCCTTGGCGCTCAGGCCCAGGGGGACTTCAGCACGGAGCTTGTAGTGAAATGGCAAAGGGCTGTAGGTGTCCTTTTGCAGAAGTATAGCGGTGGTCTCCATCGCCCTGCTCATCTCATCCGCGAAGCCGTAGATCCTGCAAACGGACACGGGCAACCGCTTGGGACACCACTTGGGGACCTTGTACTGTGGGTCAGATGCCCGGAACCGCCGTCCTCGCCTTTTCCATTTGCCTCCCATGCAGAGCCGGGTTTCGAATGGCGGGAGACCTTGGGTGCTGTAGCACTCGCAGCAATGGCAGTCCGGTTCCGGGAAAGTCACTTTAGCTTTCATGGTCAATTTCCCTCCTGTGCGTTGATTCTCAGGTTTTCACCTGGGAACACAACACATACCACAACCGGCCCCGGAAGTCTACTGAAATCTTCACATCATCTGCTGGCCCTGCTCCCGCTGATATGCCTCGGCGGGATCCTCCGCCATCAGCTCCTCCAAGGATAGCGTACCGTGATAGGCGACATAGCCACATTCGTTAAACTGTCCGTCCTCCTCCTTGATGTGTTGTTCTCCATAAAGGCGATAATCGTAGAAGCCCTCCAGATTCTCGTCATACTCGAAATGCCCGGATTCCCTAATCATGTACTTGCCGTATTCCTCCGGGGTGCGGATGCTGGGGACAAAGTCAAACTGGTCAAGATTTTCCGCCAACTGGCAGACGGCGTAAATGTCCGATGGCTCTGCCAGTAAAACCACCGCATTCAGCTTTTCCATATCCGGTTCCTTCATGGGGCCAATGGCTCGGCACAATCGGTTGAGGTCGGCAATGTCGCCCTCGCATAGATGGTCCAGATCCAAGGCTTCAGCAACCTTTTCGGGCAGCTCATCCATGCTCACTCTCAGCCGTGTATCCGGGCTGTCAACTTCCGCCCTCAGTTTCAGCCTCTGTAACTGCTGATCTGCCGCGGGCAGACAGAGGACTCCGGTGGTTTTACCCTGGGGCGATACAGCCTCCAGCGCCAGGACAGGCGGTTCATAGAGATAACCGGGGAAATGCCGCCCATCGTAGAGCGGCTCCAGCTTCATGCCGTTGTCGTAGACCACGCCATAGGGGGTGACCTGACCGGCGCCGCTGTCAATGAGGAGGAGTGCGGTCTCATAGCCGTCCAGGTTTTCAAGCTCCTCTGTGGAGGCACACCCTCCGTGCAAATTCATGTAGTGACCCTGCCCAACTTTCTTTAAGTCAGAGAAGTCTGTGATGACTGTGGCCTGCTGACAGCAGAAGGTCAAATTGATGAAGTCGGTGATATCGGAAATGTCCAGCTTTGCGGCCATGCCCTGGAATTGGGCGTCCTCGCCCTCGCAGAAGCTCTCCAGCCGCTTGGCCAGATAGTCCAGTTCATCCACATTGACACTCTGGCCCTCCAGCCGCTTCAGGACTCCGTAGTAGCTGTCCACCTCGTCCACTTGGCAGTCCCGCTGAAGGACATCCCCAAGTCCCATTTCCTTCAGAAGCTCCATGTCATGGTCGTACTCCTCGTTGGAAATGGGGAACGGGATGGTGATCTGCCCGTACTCCGGGTGCTGGGGATTGCTCAGCACTGCCTTGATCATATAGGAACTCATTGTGTCATACCTCCCATCTGCTGCCCCTGCTCCATCTGCGGGTAGTCTGTCAGCACCTGCCAGACTCCGTCCTTCATCCCGCCGCGGAGGACCTGCAGGCAGAGGATCATGTCTGCTTCGGTCTGCACTTCAGTCCCCGATGCCCCAGCATGAGCATGGACAGGACTGCCTGCCAAAAGCTGCTCGGCCTGTTCCGGTGTGAGCTGCACATACCCATCAGGCGTCATCATATCCAGCCCGGAGCCGGGGACTTGGGTAAGGAGATCCCGGACTGTGGGTCCCTCTCCCGGCCCAAAGTCCATTTCCGAGAAGGGAGAAACGCATTGCCGCAGAAGCTCTTGGGTATCCATACTCTGCCCGTACTGGTCGATCAGCTTTTCCAGCGTCACGCCCTTGTGAAGCAGAAGGGCGGCGTCACCCTCGGTGATGGCATCTGCCAAGTGGTGTTTGATCTGCTTTGCCGCCACGAGCTTCTCCACATCCTGCATCGCCACTTCAATGGGGGTGGCCTCCCACCTGCGGATGTAGGCGGCATACTCGGCGTTCAGCTTTTCAGCCAGCCGTGCCAGCGAACTATTCTCACTCATTGTCTCATCGTCTCCTTTGGGGCACAGATTTTTTCCATCTCGCTGCGGAGGCATCCGCCGTCCGGTCCCCAGCAGATAAAGCCATGGGCGGGATAGGGACAGCCCTCGCAACGGTCAAACATCCGGCACACAGGCCGGGGCAAAGGCTCTCTCTTGTCCGCGGGGACAGATATCTGTGGTAAGAGCTTCTGCACGCCTACCGGGTTGCTTTCCGAGGGCAAAAAAAGGCCGAGGTCTTGTCCCCAAGACCCCGGCCCCGCATCGTCATATTTACATGGTCTGTCCATGCTGCATTCCCGCCTCCAGTTCCTTCTGATTGGAGAGGCTGACTCGCTCCTGCAAGTCCGGGACGGCCTGCCTGATATGCTCCTCCACGCCCTTCAGGATCAGCTCCCTCTCCCTCGGGATATAATATCCGCTATCCAACGTTTCGTGGACGGTGCGGTAGATCTCCGTGAGCTGCTCCGCAGAAAACTGCTGGTTTTCCGCCACCAGGCCGGACCGGGTGGCGAAGTCCTGCCTGGCCTTCCCGTAGTCCTCAAAGTAGTGGCCCCAGCAGAGGCCGGTCTTGTCGAAGTCCCGTTCCCAGGTGACGAATTGAACACCGTACCTGGTAGGCTGGCCCGCCAGCATCGTGCCGTTGAACTCGGCCAGGAGCCGGTAGTCACCCCCGAGCCCTTTGGCCTTGAGCGGGGGAGCAGCTTCCAGGAGCTTCATGTACTGGGCGGTGAGCTTGGCAATATCGGTTACCTGCCGCACGGCATCATCTCCGCCGACCCTCTGGACATTGTCCGGGAGATACCTCACGCCGCCCTCCGCAGTCACCCTGCAGAGCGGCTGAGCCTGCCACCGAACCGGGAGCAGCCCGTCATCGTCCATGGCTTCGGGTTCATAGCCGCCCCGCCTGAGATTTCGGGCCACTTCCTCAAAATACCTGCTTTTTCCTTCTGCGTTCATGCTAACTACCTCCTATTTTAATGGTGTGAAAACAAAAAGCGCCGATCTGCTGGTCAATTGACCAACAAATCGGCGCATTGGGTAGCCCATCTTTATATAGTTGTGAATCTGAAGAAGTGTCAACGGCAGATGCGCTTTTCTTCAAAATCCAACCAGGGAGGGGATGGGGACTAAAGTTACTCAAGGTCTTTTCGCTTGAACAATATCGACGCTTTTTCTACGCTTTGCTGGAACTTCAGCTTTTAGCCGGGATGTTGGCACCCTACTGCGCTGCCTTGAACGGTTGCGGGTAAAGGATTTTTGACCTGTGGTATTCTCTCAACGGCACCTATTTTCTCTTTCCCCACTTGATTTTCGCCATGTGGAGCTTTCTGGCTTAACCCCTTGATTTTACTGAATTACTTGGTATAATGGCATTGAGAAGGGTGCGGTATCTACGGGCTGTCTACGCCAGAGGAGCTCGTTTTTGTGATGGCGTGTGCGAGTGGTTTCTGAAATTGAGGGGGACTAAAGTTCCTTTAGTGCTTTTAACGGATTTTGGCCCCATAAAACTCGAAATCAGGTTGCAGGCAACTGCACGTGGGTTCGAATCCCACCCGCTGCGCCAGAGGGTCTGTACGGCCTCCGCCGTACAGACCCTTTTTTCTGCCTCCGCGGAATGGCCCCCGGCGGCCGCCGTCACTGACTGTACGTCAGCAAAGAAGAGATACATCTGTTGGAAACGGATACAAACAGCAAAAGTATACGGATATATTGGTAAAAGAAGGCGGGGCAAGAACCTCTCTCTGGCGGGGCATACTAGCACCATCTGAGGAGGGAGTGTTTTTATGATAGAACAGGACACCGTGCGGCTGCTGCGGGAGTGCGACGCGGGGGTGAAAATGGGCGTCAGCGCCATTGACGAGGTGCTGCCCCACGTCACCGACCCCGCTCTGCGCCAAAAGTTGGAAAACAGCCGGGCCGACCACCAAAAGCTGGACCGGCGGCTCCAGCAACAGTTGGATTCCTGCGGCGACGAGGGCAAGGAGCCAAATCCCATGGCAAAGGGCATGAGCTGGCTCAAGACCAACGCCAAGCTGGCCGTGCAGGGCTCCGACGCCACCATCGCCGACCTGATCACCGACGGGTGCAACATGGGCGTCAAGTCGTTGCACAAATACCTCAACCAGTACGGCCGCGCCAGCCAGGACGCCAAGGGCGTCACCAAGGACCTGATCGACCTGGAACAGCGGCTGACCCTGGATGTGCGGATGTATCTCTGAGCAAGCATAGCACGGCTCCGGCGGCGTGTCAACCGCGCCGCGGAAGCCTAAATCGACGGCCTGGGGACGGGCCGTCGATTTTTTTTGCCCGGAGGGGTTGACAGGGGAGTAAAATGAAACTATAATAACAAATGAACAAATGCTCATATGTTCTCTGAAAGGAGGGGAGACCATGGACGACAGCACCGAGTATCTCCACGCCCACCAGGAGCTTGTGGACCGGGTCAAGGAGGATCTGCCAGAGGACGAGGTGCTCTACGACCTGGCGGAGCTGTTCAAGATCTTTGGCGACTCCACGCGGGTGAAACTGCTCTACATCCTCTCGCTGAGCGAGATGTGCGTGTTCGACCTGGCCCAACTGCTGGGTGTGACCCAGTCGGCGGTGAGCCATCAACTGCGGGCGCTGAAAGCCAGCAAGCTGGTGCGCTACCGCAGAGAGGGCAAGACGGTGTTTTACGCCCTGGCCGACGGGCACGTCCGCACCATTCTGGACCAGGGTTTGGAGCACGTGGAAGAATAACTGAAACTGGAGGTCATAGCTATGAAAAAAACCTATCCCATCGAAGTGGACTGCGCCGCCTGCGCGCTGAAGATGGAGCGGGCCGCCGGAGAGACAGAGGGCGTGGCCGCCGCCGGCGTCAACTTTATGGCCCAGAAGATGACCGTGGAGTTCGCGGAGGGGAGCGAGCCCGGAGAGACCATGAAGCGGGTGCTGAAGGCCTGCCGCAAGGTGGAGCCCGACTGCTCCATCGACTTCTGAAAAGGAGGGGGCCGCTGTGACGCGTAGGCAGAAGAGGACCCTGTGGCGCATCGTGACCACCGCGGCGCTGCTGGTGGTCTTGCAGGTTTTGCCCGTGGAGGGCTGGGCCCGGTTTTTGTGTTACCTGGCGCCCTACTTTCTGATCGGCTGGGACATCTTGTGGAAGGCCCTGCGGGGCATTGTGCGGGGACAGCTTTTTGACGAGAACTTCCTCATGGCGGTGGCCACGGTGGGGGCCTTTGCCCTGGCGGTATACAGCGGCAGCGGGGACTATCTGGAAGCCATCGCCGTCATGCTGTTCTACCAGATCGGCGAGTGGTTCCAGTCCTGCGCCGTGGGCCGGTCCCGCAGGGACATCAGCCAACTGATGGACATTCGACCCGACTACGCCAACGTCGAGCGGGAGGGCAAACTGCACCGGGTGGACCCGGAGGAGGTCCCCGTGGGCGCCGCCATCGTGGTCCAGCCCGGCGAGAGGGTGCCCCTGGACGGGGTGGTGACGGAGGGCCGCTCCACGCTGAACACCGCCGCCCTCACCGGCGAGAGCCTGCCCAGAGAGGTGGACGCGGGCGACCAGGTGGTCAGCGGCTGCGTGAACCTGACCGGCGTTCTGCGCGTTCAGACCACCAAAGCCTTTGGAGAGAGCACCGTCAGCAGGATCTTGGACCTGGTGGAAAACGCCGCTTCCCGGAAGTCCCGCTCCGAGGACTTTATCTCCAAATTCGCCCGGTATTACACCCCCGCCGTCTGCGCCGCGGCGCTGGCGCTGTTCCTGCTGCCGCCGCTGGCGCGGATGGCCCTGGGACTGGCGGGGGAGTGGAGCGTGTGGCTCTACCGGGCGCTGACCTTCCTGGTGGTCTCCTGTCCCTGCGCCCTGGTCGTCTCCATCCCTCTGAGCTTCTTCGCCGGTCTGGGCGGGGCCAGCCGGGAAGGGGTGCTGATCAAGGGCTCCAACTACCTGGAGACCTTGTCCAAGGTGAGCACGGTGGTCTTTGACAAGACCGGCACCCTGACCCTGGGCGACTTCGCCGTCACCGGCGTCCACCACAGTCCCTTTACGGACGCCCAGGTCATCGAGTACGCGGCCCTGGCCGAGTGTGCCTCCTCCCACCCCATCAGCAAGAGCCTGCAAAAAGCCTGCGGCGCTCAGCTGGACCGGGACCGGGTCCGGGACATCCGGGACGTCAGCGGCCAGGGCGTCACCGCCACGGTGGACGGCCACGCCGTGGCCGTGGGCAACGGGGAGCTGATGGAGGCCCTGGGCGTGGCGTACACGCCCTGCTCCGGCGTGGGCACCATCGTCCATGTGGCCGTGGACGGCGCCTACGCCGGGCACATCCTCATCGCCGACCAGATCAAGCCCGGCGCCAAGAAAGCTCTGGCGGACCTGCGGGCGGCGGGGGTGGACAGGACGGTGATGCTCACCGGGGACAACAGCGCCGTGGCCCAGGCCGTGGCCGGAGAGCTGGGGCTGGACCAGGTATACAGCGACCTGTTGCCCGAAGATAAGGTGCGGCAGGTGGAGGACCTGCTGGCCCGGCAGAGGCCGGGGAAAAAGCTGGCCTTTGTGGGCGACGGCGTCAACGACGCGCCGGTGCTCAGCCGGGCCGACGTGGGGGTGGCGATGGGGGCCCTGGGCTCCGACGCCGCCATCGAGGCCGCCGACGTGGTCTTGATGGACGACGACCCCGGCAAGCTGGCCCAGGCCATCCGCCTGTCCAAAAAATGCCTGGGCATCGTCTACCAGAACATCGCCTTCGCGCTGGGCGTCAAGGCCCTGTGCCTGGTGCTGGGGGCGGCGGGGGTGGCCAATATGTGGCTGGCCATCTTTGCCGACGTGGGGGTGATGGTCCTGGCGGTGCTGAACGCCATCCGCTGTCTGAACGCGCCGAAGTAAAACGAAGCGGCCTCGCCGTTTTTTGACCGTCTCAAAAAACGCCTCCTTTGAGGCGTTTTTTCTTTACACGGACCATGGGGACGTGATATAATCCTGTTGAACAATTCAAGGAAAGGGGAACGAGCCTATGCGGAAAACAAAGATCATCTGCACCATCGGCCCGGCCTGCGACACCGAAGAGACCCTGGAGAAGATGTGCCTGGCGGGGATGAACGTGGCCCGCCTCAACTTCTCCCACGGCACCCACGAAGAACAGCGCAAGAAGATAGAGCTGGTGAAAAAGGTCCGCCAGAAGCTGGGTCTGCCCATCGCCATCCTGCTGGACACCAAGGGCCCGGAATACCGCATCCGCACCTTTGAAAACGGCTCCATCACCCTCCGGGAAGGGGACCCCTTCACCTTCACCACCCAGCAGATCGTGGGCAACCAGGGCTGGGTCAGCGTCAGCTATCCCGGCCTTGTGCGGGACCTGTCGGTGGGGGACAAGATCCTGCTCAACAACGGCCTTGTGGTCTTTGAGGTCAACGAGCTCACCGACGACGAGGCCCGGTGTACCGTGCTGGTGGGCGGCGAGCTCTCCAACAACAAGTCCATGTCCTTCCCCAACAAGGTCTTGAACCAGGTGTACTTAAGCGAACAGGACAAGGCCGATCTGCTGTTGGGCGTGGAAAACGACATCGACTACGTGGCCTGTTCCTTCGTCTCCCGCGCCCAGGACATTCTGGACGTGAAGGACTTTCTGGCCCAGCACACCGACCAGCGCATCGGCATCATCGCCAAGATCGAGAACCAGTCCGGCATCGACAACATCGAGGAGATCTGCGATGTGTGCGACGGGGTGATGGTCGCCCGCGGCGACCTGGGCGTGGAGGTCCCCTTTGAGCGTCTGCCCGCCATCCAGAAGGACCTGATCTCCGCCTGCCGCATCAGGGGCAAGCTGTCCATCACCGCCACGGAGATGCTGGAGTCCATGATCCACTCCATCCGCCCCACCAGAGCGGAGATCTCCGACGTGGCCAACGCCGTCTACGACGGCACCGGCGCCGTCATGCTCTCCGGCGAGACCGCCGCGGGCCAGCACCCGGTGGAGGCGGTTTCTACCATGGCGAAGATCGTGGAGGAGACCGAAAAGGGCATCAACTACGACAAGCGCTTCTGGGCCGCCGAGTTCCCCTTTGAAAACTCCGTGGACGCCATCTCCCACGCCACCTGCACCATGGCCATCAACATCCGGGCCAAGGCCATCGTGGCCTGTTCCCTGTCCGGCATGACGGTGCGAATGATCTCCCGCTTCCGTCCGCCCATGGACATCCTGGGCCTGACCACCAACGAGCGGGCCTGGCGGCAGCTGGCCCTCAACTGGGGCGTACAGCCCGCCATGTGCGAGGAGGTGCCCAGCACCGACATCCTCTTCTACACCGCCAAGAAGATCGTCCGGGACCTGATGCGCCTCCAGCCCGGCGACGAGGTCATCATCACCGGCGGCATCACCAACGGTCTCTCAGGCACCACCAACCTCATCAAAGTGGAAACCATCTGAGGGCGAGCGCGCGGGGCGGAACGCTCTCCGCAGGCGGCTGAGAGACCCTTGCGCTCCGCGGCCATTTCCGATACAATAAAAGGGCCATATCAAGGAGGGACCCAAATGAGACAATTCGAGACAAAAGTACAGGAACTCAAGCACAGCGTTCTGCGGGAGACCGCTCGCCTGGCCTGGGAGGACAAGCTGACCACCGGCGTGCTGGATATTCCGGAGAAGATCATCCCCGGCCCGGAGCCCAGCACCCGCTGCTGCATCTACAAGGAGCGGGCCATCATCGGCTCCCGCACCAAACTGGCCATGGGCGGGGACCACTCCAACCCCAACATCGTGGAGGTCCTGAACATCGCCTGTGACGAGTGCCCGGTCACGGAGATCTCCGTGGGCCCCGCCTGCCGGGGCTGTCTTGCCACCCGCTGTGTCCACGCCTGTCCCAAGGACGCCATCACCATCGTGGACCACAAGGCCACCGTGGACCACAGCAAGTGCATCGTCTGCGGCCGGTGTGTGGAGGCCTGTCCCTACGGCGCCATCGAAAAGCACCAGCGCCCCTGCGAGAGAGGCTGTCCCGCCCAGGCCATCTCCATGGGCGACGACAAGAAAGCCTCCATCGACTTTGGCAAGTGCATCACCTGCGGCATCTGTACATACCAGTGCCCCTTTGGCGCCATCATGGATAAGTCCAACATCCTCAAGGTCATCGATATGCTCAAAGCGGGCAAGAAGTGGGGCTTTGTGAACTACGCCGTTCTGGCCCCCGCCGTGGCCGGACAGTTCGCCCCCGCCCAGCTGGGGCAGGTGGTGGCCGGGCTGAAACTGCTGGGCTTCGACAAGGTGTCCGAGGTGGCCTACGGCGCGGACCTGGTGGCCGCCACCGAGAGCGAGGAGTTGGTGGAAAAGGGGATGCTGGCCTCCTCCTGCTGTCCCGCCTTTGTCAGTTATGTGGAAAAGAACTTCCCCGACCTGGCCGAGACCCTGGTGAGCAAGACGCCCTCTCCCATGGTCATGCTGGGCCGCCACATCAAGGAGACCGAGCCGGAGGCCAAGGTGGTCTTTGTGGGCCCCTGCGTGGCGAAAAAGCGGGAGTTCAAGCTGGGCAAGACCATGGCCGCCATCGACTGCGTGATCACCTTCGAGGAGCTCTCCGCCCTCTTTGACGCCCGGGACATCGACATCGAGAGCCTTCCCTGCGAGGAGCTGGAGGACGCCAGCGGCTATGGCCGGGGCTTCGCCGCCAGCGGTGGCGTGGCCGGCGCGGTGATCCAGGCGTTGAAGGAAAAGGGCTCGGACTTCGAGGTCAAGGCGGTGAAGTGCAGCGGCATCGCCGAGTGCAAGGCGGCGCTGTTGAAGGCCAAGGCCGGCGTGCTGGACGCCAACTTCATCGAGGGCATGGCCTGCGTGGGCGGCTGTATCCAGGGCCCGTCCAACCTCATCCGCGCCCCAAAGAACAAGCAGGAGTTGGACAAGCACATCAAAGAGGCGGCCAAAAAGGAGGTCCACGACGAACCTCCCAAGCCCGCCAAGGAGCAAAAGACCCCCGCCAAGTCGAGGAAGTAAACCCCCGTAGGGGACGGGCCCTCACCGGCGCGGGACAGCGTTCCGCCTTTCCCGGAGGGGTTTATGCCGTCCTTCGTTTTGATACGCAAGGGCGCTTCTTCCAAGACAGACTGAGGGGAAAAGAGGGACTTATCAGTGAAGTGGAGAAAGACCATCTGCTGGTTTTTGGCGCTGATCCTGATCCTCACCGCCTGCGGGGCCGCCTCCGCGCCCCAGGAGCGGGGGACTGAGAGCGCCGGGCTCCAGAGCCTGGCCCTGGAGCCGGGAGAGCGCACGGCCCAGGTAGGGCTCACGGCGGACGGGCCGGGGGCGCTGTTGGTGGCCGTCTACGATACCGAGGGGCGCATGGTGTCCCTGGGCGGACGCCGGGTGACGGCGGGGGAGACCTCCGTATCCGTCCAGCTCTTGGGCGCGGACACTCCCCAGCAATTCCGGGCCAAGGCATACTTGCTGGCCGCCGACGCGACCCCTCTCTGCGCCAGCTACCTCTTGGACCACACGGCCCCGGAGCCGGAGACGCCGGGGAATAAGACCCTGGTGGCCTGTTTCTCCTACACCGGCCACACCAAGGCCGTGGCCGGCGAGATCGCCGAGGCCGTTGGCGGAGACCTTTTTGAGATCATACCGGCGGAGCCGTACCCGGAGGACACCAACAACTACTACGACCCCAGCACCCGCGCCTACCAGGAACAGCAAGACCCCGCCGCAAGGCCGGCGCTGGCGCCGGGCCACGGGGTGGAGAACTGGGAGGACTACGACGTGGTCTTTCTGGGCTATCCCATCTGGTACGGCGCCCCGCCCAAGATCGTCTATACCTTCCTGGAACAGTACGACTTTGCCGGCAAGACGGTGGTGGCCTTCAGCACCTCCGCCTCCAGCGGCCACAGCGACAGCGCCCTCAGACCGCTGGCCCCGGAGGCCACCTGGCTTCCCGGCCACCGCTTCGACATCGGCGCCGACCAGGCCGCCGTGAACGCCTGGCTGGACACTTTGGAACTTCCCACGCAGGAGGAAACCGCTATGAACAAGCTCACGCTCTCCTTCAACGGCCACACCTATCCCGCCACCTTGGAGGACACGCCCGCGGCGAAGGAGTTTGCCCAGCTGTTGCAGAGCAAGGGCGGGGCGATGACCCTCCATCTGGACGAATATGGCGGCTGGGAGAAGGTGGGCCCTCTGGGTCAGGCCCTCACCAACCGCCAGGACGCGCAGACCACCACCCAGGCCGGGGACTTTGTCCTCTACTCAGGCGACCAGATCGTCCTCTTTTACGGCTCCAACTCCTGGAGCTACACCCGCCTGGGCCGTCTGGACGACCCCAGCGGCCTGGCCGACGCCCTGGGGAGGGGAGAGGTAGACGTCACCTTCCAGCTCACCGGCGCAAGGTAAAACTGTTCCAAAAAAGGGCTGCCCAGCAGACAGAACGTCTGCGGGGCAGCCCTCTTTTTGCGCGTTGTTTTGCGGTAGGGCCGCTGAAAAGAAAAGTTGAATCAGGTGTAGGAGCGCGGCCTTGCGGCCTTTCAGCCCTGCTTCTGCCGCTCCAACTCGTAGGCGATGAACTGCCGGGCCACCCTGGGGGTGCGCCCAGGGTGGCGCAGTTCCCACTGTTCGGCCCGGTGGAGCAGGGCATCCCGCTCCATCTCCAGCCCGTAAACTTTGGCCAGGTCCTCCACCATCTGCCAAAACTCCGAGGGCGTCAGGGCGAAATAGGCCACACGGACGCCAAAGCGGTCGGCCAGAGAGGTCTTTTCGGCGATGGTCTCGTTGCGGTCGATCTCGTCGCCGTCCCTGTCGGAGAAGTTCTGCTTCACCAGATTGCGGCGGTTGGATGTGGCGTATACCACCACGTTGTCCGGCCGCTTTTCCAGCGAGCCCTCCAGGATGGTCTTCAACTGGGAGTAGGCCCTGTCGTCGGCGTCAAAGGCCAGGTCGTCGATGAAGAGGATGAACCGGTGCGCCCGGTGGTCCAGGAGGCGGACCAGTTGGGGAATGTCCCGCAACTGGCTCTTTTCCACCTCCACGATGCGGAGTTTTTCCAGCCCCGGCTGGGTCAAAAGGCTCTTCACCGTGGCCGACTTGCCCGTGCCCGACTCGCCGTAGAGCAACACATGGTTGACCCAGCCGCCGTTCATCAGGGCCAGGGCGTTGTCCCGCACCTGCTGGCGCTGCTGGGCGTAGCCCCACAGTTCCCAGGGCTGGGGACTGTCCGGCTGGGCGATGCCCAGCAGCCGCCCCTCCGACCAGCGGAAGGCCCGGTACTGGGCAAAGAGGCCGCAGCCCTGCTCCTGGTAGCTCCGTCTCAGCGCGTCGAAGTCGAAGCCCAGCCCCGCGCTCCAGCGGGGCAGATGGGCCAGCGCCGCCTGGAAATACTCCGGCAGCAGCCCCTGGAGCTGGGCCACCAGGGTGTCCGCGTCCAGTTCCGCCGCGGCCTGAAAGGCCTCCGTGTCCCGCCGCGCCACATTCTCCAGGGCCGCATCCTGTCCGCCCCGCTCCACCAGCAGACCGTAGGGGCTGTCCACGAAGCGCATGGCGTCCCACAGCCAGTCCCCAAGGCCCATGTATCCCTCGGCCTTCAGCTGGTAGAAAAAGTCGCTGTACGCCGCCAGAGCCGCCTCGCCCTGCCCGGCGTCCAGAGCGTCCAGCAGGGCGCGGAAGCGGGCCGGGACAGGCCGGTCCAGCAGGTGCCGGTACGCCGAGATCCCCAGCAGACTGGCCCGGACCTTCTGGAGCTTCATGTTCAGTTTTTCAGCGCCTCGGCCCAGACCTGGATCTTGGCGATCTTGGCCTGGCAGGCGTCCACGCTCTCGCCTTGGGTGAGGATGTAGACCTTGACCTTGGGCTCGGTGCCGGAGGGCCGGACGATGACGCTGGTGCCGTCGGAGAGCTCATAGCGCAGGACGTTGGAGCCGGAGAGCTCCATCTTGCTGTCCTTGCCGCACTCCACGCAGTGGACGGAGCCGTCCTTGTAGTCCTTCTGCTCCTTCACCGCCATGCCGCCGATCTCGGTGGGCGGGGTCTGGCGCAGGTCGGCCATGAGCTTGGCCATCTTCTGCAGACCGTCCAGACCGGGCATCACCAGGTTCATGGTCTTTTCCAGATACACGCCGTACTTGTCGTAGAGTTCCATCAGCGCGTCGTAGAGGGTCATGCCCCGGTCATAGTACCACGCGGCCATCTCGGTGGCCACCAGCGAGGCGGTGACGGCGTCCTTGTCCCGGACGAAGTCGCCCAGCATATAGCCAAAGCTCTCCTCAAAGGAGAAGATGACGCTGCCCTCGCCGGTGGACTCCAACTGGTCCTTCTTCTCGGCCAGGAACTTGAAGCCGGTGAAGGTGGAGTAGCTCTTCATGCCGTTGTCCTTGGCGATCTTGTGGGCCATGTTGCTGGAGACGATGGTGGTCAGGGCCACGGCGTTGGCCGGCAGGGTGCCCATGCGCTTTTTGGCGCCGATGACGTAGTCCAGCATCAGAACGCCGGTCTGGTTGCCGCTGAGGACGATGAACTTGCCGTCCTTGCCCCGGACCATCAGACCGATGCGGTCGGCGTCCGGGTCGGAGCCCAGAATGAAGTCCGCCCCCTCCTTGTTGGCCAGCTCCACCGCCAGGGCAAAGCCCTCCGGATTCTCCGGGTTGGGCGAGGCCACGGTGGGGAAGTCGCCGTCGATGACCATCTGCTCAGGGACGGGGATGCAGTGCTTGATGCCCAGGCGCCGCAGGGCCTCGGGGATGAGCTTGTGGCCGGTGCCGTGGAAGGGGGTGTAGACCATCTTGAAGCTGTCGGCAACCTTGGCCACCACCGCCTTGTCCGTGGCCTGTTCCATGACCTTGGCCAAGAACTTCTCGTCGGTCTCCTGGCCCATGATGGTGACCATCCCGGCCTGCACCGCGGCGTCAAAGTCCATGCGCTTGATGGAGTCGAACAGATCCAACTCGCCCATCTTCTTGGCGATGGCGTCGGCGTGGTGGGGCGGCAGCTGGGCGCCGTCCTGCCAGTAGACCTTGTAGCCGTTGTACTCCTTGGGGTTGTGGCTGGCGGTGACGTTCACTCCGGCGATGCAGCCGTACTCCCGGATGGCGAAGGACACCTCCGGGGTGGGGCGCAGGGCGTCAAAGATGCGGCTGGGGATGCCGTTGCCCGCCATGACCGCGCAGACCTCCTCGGCAAACTCCCGGCCATGGTTGCGGCAGTCGTGGCACACGGCCACGCCCCGCTTCACCGCCTCCGGCCCCTCGGCCAGAATGACCTCGGCGAAAGCCTGGGTGGCGTGGCGCACCACGTGGATGTTCATCTGGTGCAGACCCACGCACATGGTGCCCCGCAGACCGGCGGTGCCGAAGTCCAGGGGCGCGAAGAAGCGGGACTCGATCTCCTTCTCGTCGTTGGCGATGGACTGGAGCTCGGCCTTCTCCTCGGCGGACAGGGCAGGGGAGTTGAGCCATTTTTCGTAAGTATCACGATAGGACATAGCAAATGACCTCCGTTCATAATATGGTAGGGTAATTCTACCATATAAACGGAGGCCATTCAAGAGCCTTTTGGATATTTTTGACGAAACTGTCCTGGCCGGGGCCCCATCGCGGGGCCCCGGCCGTTGGCTCAGGCCAGGGGCAGATACGCCTCCGGCGCGTCCACGCTGTCCAGCAGACGGGTGTAGGAAAGGATCTCCCCGTCCTCCAGATCGAAGTCGTAGTAGACGGTGTGGCCGTCCGCCTCCAGGGTGAGCCGGGTCTGGCCGTCGGCCAGATGGCCGGTGATGTCGTAGCTCTTGTCGTGGTCGTAGAGCCACACCGCGCCGTCCTCGGTCTCCACCACCTCGGTGGCGAAGTCCTCGGCCAGTTCCTGGGCGGACATGGGCCGCCGGGCGCCGTCCGGGGCGATGGCGGTGCCGCCGACAGAGCGGGTGACGCTCTGGCCGTCAGGGCCGGGGACGGTGAAGGTGTAAGCGCCCACGTCCTGGGTGCTGTGGTCCTCCACCTGGGCCTCCACCGACTGTCCGCCGAACCACATCCGCACCGTCTCCTGGATGCCGCCCAGATCGGCGGCGTAGGCCGCTCCCATGCAGCCCACGATCAGGGCCGCCGCCAGCCCGGCGGCCAGGGCCGGGCGCATTTTGAAGTGTCTATTGGTCTTTTCCATGTTTGTCCCCTCCAGTAAAATAGGCTCGGAGGCGTGAAGCGTGGAAAACGCACGCCGATACCACTCCTTATTCGTCATCGCTCCAATCCTCCTTTAACTTGTCTTTCAACAGCTTGCGGGCCCTGGTCAGCCGGACCTTCACGTTGCCCTCGCTGAGACGCAGGATCCCCGCGATCTCCCGCACCGGGTAGTCCTCGTAGTAAAAGAGATGGATGACCACGCGGTACTTCTCCGGCAGGTCCATCACCGCCTGGAACAGAGCCTGGTCCCGGTCGGAGGTGAAGGGCAGGGTCTGGACATACTCTTCCAGCGGCACGCTCTGCCGCCGCCACCAGGAGCGGGTCACGTTCACCGCCCGGTG
This sequence comes from uncultured Oscillospiraceae bacterium, assembly GCA_947599925.1. Taxonomy (GTDB): domain Bacteria; phylum Bacillota; class Clostridia; order Oscillospirales; family Oscillospiraceae; genus MGBC124762. Next base: position 48,474 of record CANQFT010000004.1, read on the forward strand.
GATGGCCGCTCGGATGAGCCAGGCCTTGATGTGCTCCTCGCTCTCAAATTCTTTGGTCCCGGTGTGATACTGGATGAAGGTCTCCTGGACCACGTCGTCGGCGTCGGCGGCGTTTTTGCAAACGTGAAACGCCACGGCGAAGAGGTTGTCCTTGTAACGCTCCATCAGCGTCTCGGTCGCCATTCTCATGCGGTACACCTGCCAGGGTATTTTTTTGAAGGGCCCTTCACTGACAATACAAGTCTCAGAGGAAAAAGGTTACAAAAAAAGGACCGCCGGACAGGGCGGCCCCTGGTCTCACTTGTGATACCGCGTCCCCTGGTTGATGGAAAAGCCCCGGTAGAGCTGCTCCAGGGCCATGATCCGGGCCAGATGGTGGGGAAAGGTCATAGGGGACATGGACAGCCGGGTCCGGCACTGGGCCTTCAGACCCTCGTCCAAGCCGAAGGAGCCGCCCAGCAGAAACACCAGGCGCTTGTCCGCCGACAGCGCGAAGCGCCGCAGCAGCGCGGCCACATCCTCGCTGGAGTGGAGCTTGCCCTCCACGCAAAAAGCCGCCACATGGCTGCCGCTTGGGATCTTGCCCCGGATGGCGGCGGCCTCCTTGCCCAGCGCGGCGTCGATCTGGGCCTGGGAGGGGTCGGCGGGCAGACGCTCCTCGGCGATCTCCGTGACGGTGAGGGCGCAGAAGGCGCCCAGCCGCTTTTGGTACTCCGCCGCCGCCTGGACCCAGAAGGGTTCCTTGAGCTTGCCCACGCAGATGAGCTGAACGTCCATTCCCGCGCCTCCTTTCGCTATACCGCAAGCCGCAGTCCGTCGCACAGCACCGGCGCCACCTCGACCCGGACATGAAAGCCCGCCAGCGCCTGCTCTGCCGCTTGGCGGGCCAGGGCGGGGGAGTTGTTCTGCTGGGACAGGTGGGCCAGCACCACCGTGTGGGCGCCGTGCTGGGCGGCCAGGGCGCACAGCGCCGCGCCGTCCTCGTTGCACAGGTGCCCCTCCGGGCCCGACACCCTCTGCTGGAGCGGATAGGGGTAGGGCCCCTGGCGCAGACAGTCCAGGTCGTGGTTGCACTCGATCACCGCCACCGCGCAGCCCTTGACCCCCTCCTCCACCGCGGGAGTCACCACGCCCAGATCGGTGACGATGCAGGCGCTCTTCCCCGCGGGGTCTGTAAAGCGGTAGCCCACCGAGCCCGGCGCGTCATGCCGCGTGGGGATGGCCAGCACCCGCAGGTCTCCGATCTCAAGGACCTTCCCCGCCTGGAGGATGCGCTTGCGGCTCTCCATGGCGTAGCGGTAGCAGAGCTGCTGGTGGGCGGGCGCGGTGGCGTAGATGGGAAACTCCGTGTGCTTGAGCAGGGTCTCCAGCCCGGCGGTGTGGTCCCGGTGGGGGTGGGTGACCACCGCGGCGGACAGGGCGTCCAGACTCACGTTCCAGTGGGCCAGACACGCCCCCATGCGGCGGAAAGACAGTCCGGCGTCCACCAGGATGTGGGTGCCTCCGGCGGAGACCAGGGCGCAGTTCCCGGTGGAGCCGCTGGCAAAGACGGTGATGTACATGGGCGTCCTCCTATGAAAAAAGCGGCGGCAAAAGCCGCCGCTCCCGCGCTTGTCGGGTGTGTTCAGCCCGCGTTGGCCTGGCTGAGTTCCTCCGGGTCGGGGGTGGTGACGACCCGGATGTTCGCGCCCACGCCGGTGAGCTTGCGGACGATGTCCTCATAGCCCCGCTCGATGTGGTAGACCGAGTCGATCTCGGTCACGCCGTGGGCGGCCAGACCGGCGATGACCATGGCGGCCCCGGCCCGGAGGTCACAGGCCCGGACGGGGGCGCCGGTGAGCTGGCTCACGCCCTCGATCACGGCCACCTTGCCGTCTACCTGGATGTGCGCCCCCATGCGGCGGAACTCGTCCACGTAGCGGTAGCGGTTGTCCCAAACGCCCTCGGTGAGCACGCTGGTGCCCTCCGCCAGACAGAGACAGGCGGCGATCTGGGGCTGCATATCCGTGGGGAAGCCGGGGTAGGGCATGGTCTTGACGTTGGCCTTGTGGAGCACGCCGTTGCTGCGGACCAAGAGGGCGTCGTCCTCCTCCACGATGTCCACCCCCATCTCCTGGAGCTTGGCGGTGATGCACTCCAGGTGCTTGGGGATGACGTTGTTGATGCGTACCTCGCCGCCGGCGGCGGCAACGGCGGCCATGTAGGTGCCCGCCTCGATCTGGTCGGGGATGATGGAGTAGGTCCCGCCGGACAGACGCTCCGCGCCGCGGATCTTGATGACGTCGGTGCCCGCGCCGCGGATGTCCGCCCCCATAGAGTTGAGGAAGTTGGCCAGGTCCACGATGTGGGGCTCCTTGGCGGCGTTTTCGATGACGGTCATGCCTTCGGCCAGGGTCGCGGCCAGCATGATGTTCATGGTGGCGCCCACCGAGACGATGTCCAGATACACCTGGGCGCCCCGGAGCCGTCCGCCTCTGGCCTTGGCGCTGATATAGCCGCCCCGGACGTCCACGTCGGCGCCCATGGCGGAAAAGCCTTTGATGTGCTGGTCGATGGGGCGGCCGCCCAGGTCGCATCCGCCGGGCGGCGGCACCTGGGCCGAGCCAAAGCGCGACAAAAGCGCCCCGATGAGATAATAGCTGGCGCGGATCTTGCGGGCCAGATTATCCGGGACGCTCTGGTTGCGGATATGGGAGCAGTCTATGTCAACGGTGGTACGGTCAACGGTGCGGACCTGGGCGCCCAGGTCCTGGAGGATGTTCAAGATCAGCGTCACGTCGCTGATCTGGGGAATGTTTTCGATGCGGCAGACCCCATCCACCAGCAGGGCGGCGGGGAGAATGGCCACAGCGGCGTTCTTCGCGCCGCTGATCTCAATGGTGCCGGAAAGGGGGCGACCCCCGATGATCACATACTTTGTCAATGTCATAACCCTCTATATCCAGAGCCTGTCATACTCTGGGGAAATCTACCCGCCGGGCCGAGAGCGCCTTTGCAGAAGGCGGAGCGGCGGGTGAATGTAACGCGAAGTCAGCAAACGGTCGCGGACATACCGTGTACAGTATACCACATCCTCCGGGAAAAACAAGCCAAAAAATGAATTTTTTGAAAATTTTTGCGAAATCCACAAAAAGAGGAACCAAATTCGCCCTCTCTTCGCAGCCGTGGCCTAGCCCCGGCTGAACTCCCCGGTGAGGGCGTTGACGATATAGGGGTTGGTGTCCGTCTCCAGCCGCAGTACCGGCGTCAGCCGCAGACCGCCGGAGGCGTCGGCGGAGAGCATATAGCCCTGGGCGGCGGCGTGGATGGCGGTGCAGGCGTCGCCGGAGTCGATGATGCCCTGGCGAAAGCGCACCAGCAACGTGGCCATGGAGAGGCTCTGGCCCTGGGAGCCGTCGGCGGTGGGCTGTCCCACCAGACGCGTGCCGCGGATGGCGCGGGCCTGGCCGTCCTCGTACTCCACGCGGAGGACGCAGGAAAAGACCGGGCGGTCGCCACAGAGCTGTACCAGGGTGAGCTCCTGGCCCTTGGAGGTGGCTTTCTGACCGGTCAACTGGGCGGAAAAGCCCAGCCGCCGGGTCAGGTCCTGGGCGTGGACGGCCAGGTCCTGGCCCTGGGCCACGGGGTAGGCGTTTTCAGAAAAGGTGACGGTCACGCCGCCGTCAACCCGGACCTCCGCCGAGCCCAGGGACCCGGTGTAGAGGGACACCAGGCCCCGCTGGGCCACGGTGGTGTCCTGGCCCAGAAGCCCGGTGAACTGCTCCAGTTCCCACGCCTCGTCCCTGGTCAGGGTCATGGGCTGGGGAAAGTCGCCGTCGGGGATGTCCTGCACGGAGACAGAGATGCCCCGCCCCTCCAGCAGTTCCACCGCGTCGGCCAGCGCCTGCTGGCGGCGCTGGTGGGACTCCACCTGCTGAAAGACCCTCAGCCCCAACAGCAGGGCGTTGGTGACGAGGAGGATGAGGAGGATGATGTTTTTCAGCTTGGAGCTCTCCATGGCCTCAGCCCTCCTCTGTCCGAACGGCCCAGAAGGGGGAGATGGGCTGGGCCGCGCCGCTGTCGTCGTAAAAGAGCTCCAAACTCTGCTGTCCGCCGCCGGGCAGGGCGGCGGCGGCCTGTTCCTGGGGCAGAAGGAGCACCGGGGAATTTTCCAGCACCGTATAGCGCCGGGGCCTGAGGGTGAAGGCGGTGACGGCGCCGTTGTCCACGGTGAACTGGGCGCACCAGTCCTCGCCGTGGACCAGGATGGAGGCGCCCCGGTAGGCGTAGCCGTAGCGCACGATGGTGGCCTCGCCCTCGGCCTGGACCTGCAGCAGCGTCAGCCGGGCGCTGCCGCCCAGCGCGCCCACGGTCTTTTCCGCCAGGGCGCGCGTGGCGTCCACCGGGTCCTGGGCCTCAAAGCGGACCTGGGAATCGTCGGAGCGGCGGTAGGTGATCTGCCCGGCCAGACCGATGCGAAGGGTCTCGCCGCTGTCTGTGATGGCCCAGCCGCCGGTGATGTCGTAGAGGGGGTTGGTCTGGGGGTGGAAAGAGAGGGTCTGCAACAGCTGGACGAGGGCCTCGCCGGGCTGTCCGTCGGACCGCGGCGTCACCGGGTCCTGGGCCGAGAGCTGGGGCAGACTGGGGGTGCCGGGCAGGATCAGCGAGTCCGAGCGGAGGTGGCGGTAGCCGGCGTCCTCAAAGGCGAAGCGGGCGCCGTTGGGGGAGGACAGGTCAAAGAGCCCCTGCAGGGCGCCGGTCAGGTCGGCCTCCAGCGGACAGACCCACAGGGCGTCCGACGGGTCCTGGAAGTAGAGCCCGTCGGCGGTGACGCAGAGCCGCCTGGCCTGGAAGCCGGACAGGGAGGGCCGCTGTTGGCCGGAGAGCCAGCGGGCCAGGGAGTCCAAAGGCGTGGGGCCGGGGTATTCGCAAAAAAATCCCGGCTCGTCCAGGGCCTTTTGCCAGACCGCGCGGCTGGACTGGGACGGGCTGCCCGCCGCGCTGAGGGCCTCGGCCAGCAGGGCGGAGACCTGGGTGTAACTCTCCTGGTCCTCTTGGTGGTACAAGACGCCGTAGCGCCCCTCGTCCCATGTGACGGCGAAAGCGGTGGGGCGGATGGTCTGGGCGGAGAAGGTGGCCGAGGGCGCGGTGGCGGCGGCGTCAGACCCGGCGGAGGCGAAGTGGGACTGGCCCTGCCGGGGAAAGAACACCCGGCTGGCCAGATAGACCGCCGAGCAGGTCAAAAGCACGATGAGCAGGGTCTTGACCCCTTCCCACAGGCGGCGCTTTTCCCTCATGTCTCCGGCCCTCCCACGGGCAGCTCCAGCCTCAGCCGGAGGCCGGGGCCGTCCTTGTCCACCAGGGTCAGAGCGCCGTTGTGACGCTCCACGATCTCCTTGGCGATGCTCAGCCCCAGACCCGTGCCGCCGGACTGGCGGGAGCGGGCCTTGTCTACCCGGTAAAACCGCTCAAAGATGCGGTCGCGGTCGGCCTCCGGGATGCCGATGCCGTCGTCGTCCACCTCCAGCCAGACGGTGTTTTCCCCCTTGCCCACAGTCATGGCGATGTGGCCGCCGTCGGGGGTGTACTTGATGGAGTTGGAGACGATGTTCATCATCACCTGGACGATGCGCTCTCTGTCACCCACCACTTTGGGCAGGCTCCGGGGCGAGCGCAGGGTCAGGGTGTGGTGGTGGCGCTCGGCGTCCAGACGCACGGCCTTGCAAACGTGCTCGGTGGCCTCCAAAAAGGAGAAGGGGGCGAAGGTGAGCTCGCCGCGGCCGGAGTCGAAGCGGGAGAGGGTCAGCAGGTCCTGGACGATGTGGGTCATGCGGTCGGTCTCGCTGAGGATGATGCCAAAAAAGCTCTGGCGGGTCTTGTCCGGCAGGTCCTCAAAGCTGTCCGACAGGGTCTCGGCGTAGGTGCGGATGTTGGTCAGGGGCGTGCGGAGCTCGTGGGAGACGTTGGCCACGAACTCCCGCTGCAGTTCCTCGTTGCGGCGCTGTTCGGTGACGTCGTGGAGCACCACCAGCACGCCGCTGTCCGGGCTCTCCTTGTCAAAGGGCGCCAGGGTCAGTTCCAGGTACTTCCCCTCCACCTCCCTGGAGCCGGTGAGGTAGCCCGCCTCGTTGTCCAGAGACAGCGCGTCGTAGAATGGGGCGATGTCGGAAAAGAGGGCGTCGTAGGTGACTGAGGCGTCCAGTTCCCGGTCCAGCAGACGGGCGGCGGCGGGGTTGGCGTGGATGAGCTGGCCCCGGTGGGAAAAGGCCACCACGCCGTCGGTCATATGGAGAAACAGGGTGTCCAGCTTGCGGCGCTCATTCTCCACCTGGGCGATGGTGGTCCGCAGCTGCTTGGCCATGGTGTTGAAGTTGGAGGTGAGCACGCCGATCTCGTCCTTGCTGCCCACCTCGATCTTTTTGGAGAAGTCCCCGGCGGCCACCTGCCGCACGCCGTCGGTGAGCCGCTCGATGGGGGTGATCATGGTCTTGGACAGCAGGAAAGAAAGCAACACCGAGATGGCCAGACCGAACACCAGCGCCTCCAGGATCAGGGTGAACAGCTGGTTGCTGAGACGCTGGGAGGTCTGGCGGTTGTCCAGGATATAGATGATGTAGCGCCCCTCGCCGCGGGTGATGGGGATGGCCACATCCATATAGTCCGCGGTGGGGTCGCTGGCGTAGCCCTCCTCGCCCAAGAGGGCGGTGGAGAGGTTGGGGGTGACGGTCAGCTGGGCCTGGCTGTCATCCGATGTGGCCAGACACGCGCCGGTGTCGCCGTCCAGGATGTAGTAATTCCTGGTGCGGCTGTCCACGCCCAGAGGGCCCACATAGGAGCGCAGGATGGTCTGGATCTTCTCCGGCGCGTCGGTCTCGCCGGGCTCGGTGGCGGTCACGTCCCGGACGAACTGCTCGTCGGTGAGCACCGTGGACATCTTGGAGTAGAAGTCGTCCAGATAGAAGGCGGTGACTGAGTTCATCAAAAACGCCCCTACCACCGTCATCAGCGCCACGATGAGCAACACCATGATCAGCACCATTTTCATATGCAAAGAGCGAAGCAAGACCTCACCGCCTTTCGTTGGCTCAACAGACCCGGCCCAAAAAGAGGGGGGTCAGCCGGTGTGCTGGGAGTTGAAGTAATAGCCCACGCCGCGGCGGGTCATGACGAATTTGGGGTTGGCCGGGTCGTCCTCCAGCTTTTCCCGCAACCGCCGCACCGCCACGTCCACGCCCCGGACGTCGCCCACATAGCCGCCGTAGTTCCAGACGTGCTCCATCAGCGCCTCGCGGGAAAAGACCTTGTCCGGGTTGGCGCAGAGGAAGGAGATCAGTTCAAACTCCCGCTGGGAGAGGTCCACCAGCACATCGTCCTTATAACAGGCGGCGCTCTCGCTGTCCAGGCGGATGCGCCCCAGACGGAGACCCTGGCGGTCGTCGGCGGAGCGCGGGGCCATATCGCCCCGGCGGATGTTGCTCTTGACCCGCGCCATCAGCTCGCGGATGGAGAAGGGCTTTGTGATATAGTCGTCCGCCCCCAGCTCCAGGCCCCGGACCTTGTCGGACTCCTCCTCGCGGGCGGTCAGCATCAGGATGGGCACCGTGTCCCCGCCGTCCCGCAGGGCCTTGCACACGTCAAAGCCGTTCATCTTGGGCAGCATCAGATCCAGCAGGATCAGATCCGGCTTCTCCCGCTGGGCCAGTTCCAATCCGGCCTGCCCATCGTAGGCGGAGAGCACGCGGTAGCCCTCCCGCTGGAGGTTAAAGGCCAGAATGTCCACGATGTTGGCCTCGTCCTCCACCACCAAAACGGTTTTTTCCATACACCGGGACCTCCTTTCTATCTCGTTCCTTCCAGGTCCAGAAACCGCCGGACCTTCAGGACCAGGGCGATGGTCTTGCCGTCTTTCAGCGTGCCGTCCATCACCTGGTCCAGCAGTTGGTCCAGACTGAGGCGCTCGCACTCCAGAAACTCGTCCTGGTCCGGGTGGGCCGCGCCGGGCCGCAGTTTTCTGGCGAAGTAGAGGTGGAGCCGCTCGTCGGTGTAGCCGGGGGTGGGGTAGAAAAGCCCCATGTCGTGCCACTCTCCGGCGGTGAAGCCCGTCTCCTCGCTGAGTTCCCGCTGGATGGCGGCAAAGGGGTCCTCGCCCGGCTCCAGCTTGCCCGCGGGAAGCTCGGTGACGATCTCCTTGTAGGGGTAGCGGAACTGCCGCACCACGCTCACCGTGCCGTCATCGTGCAGGGGCAGCACGCACACGCCGCCAGGGTGCCGGACCACTTCCCGCACGGCGGTCTCCCCGTCGGGGAGTGCCACCTGGTCCACATCCAGCCGCAGCAGAACGCCGTCAAATACCCGGCGGCTCTCCGCCGTCTTCTCCCAAAGCTCCATACCCGCGCCCTCCTCTTCACGATAAAAATAGCCGCGTGGCGTCTGACCCGCGGCTATGTCTGGATAGCATAGCCACCGTGTGGCTATTGTATCACAAAATATCCTGTTTGCAAAGGACTTTTCACGCTCCGGAGGCGTCCGCGCCGTACCACTCCAGCACAGACTGGACCATACCCTCCACGATCTTGGCCTGGTACTCCCCGCTGGCCAGCTTGGCGCCCTCGTCGGCGTTGGTCATAAAGCCCATCTCGATGAGGACGCTGGGCACCTGGGAGAAGTTGAAGCCGGTGAGGTCCCTCCGGCCGATGGTCCCCAGATCCTCCGCCCCCGTCTGGGCCGCCACCGCCTCCACCATCAGCTGCCCCAGCCGCAGACTCTCGGTCTGGATGGAGGGGGTGCCCAGCAGATCGCCGTCGGGGACCAGCACGGACACGCCGTGGACAGAGGGGTCCGTGGAGCCGTCGCAGTGGATGCGGATGGCCACGTCCGCTCCGGCGGCGTTGGCGATCTCACAGCGCTCAAGGCCGCTGATGGTCATCCGGCTCTCGGTGCGGGTCATGACCACCGTGGCCCCCAGCTCCTCCAGCCGGTCCCGCAGGGACAGGCCCACGGCCAGATCTACCTGCTCCTCCGTGGCGTACTTGCCCTGGGTGCCGGTGGAGTAGAGGCCCTTCTCCTCCGTGGAGAGGGGCGAGACCGGCTCGGTGTAGCCCTTGCCGGTCAGGGGCGTGACACAGTGGCCCGGATCCAGGCAGATCAGCGTCCCCGAAAGGGGCAGGCCCTCCGCCTTCTGGCCCCGGACGGGCAGGACCACCTCCACAGGGGAGCCGGTGTCCTTGCCGATCAGAACGGTGACAGGCTCCGGCGCGGCCTCCGGCGAGGGCTCCGGCACGGCCTCCGGCGTGGGGGCGGGCGTGGGCGCGGCTGTCTGGACGGGGGCGGCGGAGGGGAGAGGGGAGGGGTCGGGCCCGTTTCCCAGCAGTCCACAGCCTGACAGCAGCAGGCACACGGCGGCGCCCACGGCCGGCAGGAGCCGCCTTACCATCCCATCATCTCCTCGTAGTTCTGGATGGTGTCCACATTGGCCCGCTCATACTGGTTCATCTGCTGGGAGCCAAAGGTGCTCACGTTCACGTCGGGGTTTTCCGTGTACCAGTTCTTGGAGTTGAAGTACGCCTGGAACTTGTCCATGGTGAAAGAGTAGCCGTAGCGGGCGTAGATCTCGTTGCGGATGAGCTTGACCTCCTCCTCGGAGTAGGGGTAGAGGTCGGCCTCGGTGATATACTGGCTGTCGGTGGGAAGGATGTAGCCGTTGGGGTCGGAGAAGGGGTCGGCGGCCTGGGGCGCGGCATCGATGACCCAGGAGCGGTCGCCGTCGGCGGTGAAGAGGCTGGAGTAGCCCGCCTCGGAGACGGTGACGCTGTTGCCGGAGGAGGAGTAGACAAATTCGATGCTTCGCCCGTCATAGTCGATGGTAAAGGGGTTGGAGGTGGGGATGGGGATCAGGGTGGACACGTCCAGACTGCCGTAGTAGGTCTTGTAGATGGAAAGCTGGCCGTCTACAACGCGCAGTTCCAGGGTGGAGCCGGCCTCTTGGGCGCAGTAGTATACGCCCTCTATGGCGGCGTCGAACTCTCCCGCGTCCAGACTGCCCGACGGCGCCATGGGGCCGTTGGCTTCCACGGCGGGGAGGTCGGATGGGTTGGGGGACGGGTCGCCCCCGCCGCCCAGCAGCAGCGCCAGCAGCAGCCCGATGGCCGCCGCCAGCACGCCCACGGCCACCAGCAGAGCGGTGACCGCGCCGCTCACCCGCCGCCCCTTTGCCCCGGACGCCACGGGAACAGGCTTGGGCGCGGGCGCGGAGACCGGCCCGCTCTCCAGGGCGGCGCCGCACCCGGAGCAGAACTTGGCGCCCTCCCTCCACTCTTTGCCGCACTTGGGACAGAGCATACCGGATCCCCCTTCAAATCGCTGGTCTTTGTGGCGGTCATAGGCCGGGCTCAGCCCGGCGGCCAGGTCATGTCCCGGCCGGCAAGCACGTGGAAGTGGAGATGGGCCACGCTCTGCCCGGCCTGGGCGCCGATGTTGCTCACCACGCGGTAGCTCTCCAGACCCAGCTCCTTTGTCACTTGGGCGATGACGGAGAAGATATGGCCCACCACCGGGGCGTTGGCCTGGTCCACTTGGCTCACCGACTGGATGTGGGCCTTGGGGATGACCAAAAAGTGGACAGGGGCCTGGGGATCGATGTCGTAAAAGGCGTAACAGAGGTCGTCCTCATACACCTTCTTGCTGGGAATGTCCCCGGCGGCGATCTTGCAAAACAGACAATCGGACATACCGGCGCCTCCTTTTCAAAAAAATCATGTATGGCATTATAGCACATCTCAAATCATTTTGCAAATCCGAGCAAAAAAGCGCCCGGCCAGACCTGACCAGGCGCCTCTCTGCGGGCACGCAAAGGGCTCTATTTGGAACGCGTTTTTGACGCAAGTCGTCTGATCCCCACCGCGATCAAGTAACCCAGCATGATCCCAATGAAGTTCATGATAATATCGTCTATGTCAAAGCTCCTGCCCACAATAGGCTGGACGATCTCGATCGCAACAGGTACGATCAATGCCAATTTCAATATGTTGCGCGCACTTGCTCTGTCTGTGACGAACGGGAAAAAGAAGCCCATTGGCATGAACATGAATAGATTTCCGACCAGCATTGTCTTGACCCAGCTGCCGAGCACGAGTTCTCCCCTCAAAACTTTCACGATCGAGGGGATAAAATTGAACCCGCCATTGAACAGCTTTATTTCGATCCCGCTGTACCCGACAAAAATATTTGCCCAAATATGGGACCAAAAGTTGCCGGGAACAAGGGTCAAGTTGACCAGTCCTGTTAAGTAACAGACGAACAGTCCTCTGGCGATCTCCACGCCCCATCTGGTAGAAACTTGATGTCTCTTAATATAAATGCACCTTAAAACGGCATACATGAGCCCAACTGCGAGCGCAATCGGCACAACTTGTAAAAATTTTGCCCAGACTCCTCCTGATGCCAACAGTCGATACATCGAATTGATCCCCCTCAAGTCGATTGCCCTTACCCTCAAATTTTTTCGCCGAGCCTTCCCGCCGGTCCCCACACGGCTGGCGCCGTGCGGGGTCCCCTCAGATCAAAATGCTCGGGGCGGCGGAGCCGCCCCTGCGCGGTTCCGCCGCAAAGCGGCGAAACCTACGCGCCACTGGGCGCGGCGGCCAGAAGGCCGCTGGGCGGCGGTTCAGCCCAGCTTCATGGACACGAAGTTGTCCACCATCGCCAGGGCGTTGTCCACCATCAGCGGGTCTTTGCCGCCGGTCCCCACACGGCTGGCGCCGTGCGGGGTCCCCTCAGATCAAAATGCTCGGGGCGGCGGAGCCGCCCCTGCGCGGTTCCGCCGCAAAGCGGCGAAACCTACGCGCCACTGGGCGCGGCGGCCAGAAGGCCGCTGGGCGGCGGTTCAGCCCAGCTTCATAGACACGAAGTTGTCCACCATCGCCAGGGCGTTGTCCACCATCAGCGGGTCTTTCCCGCCGCCCATGGCGGACTGGGGCTTGCCGCCGCCGGAGCCGCCGGCGACGGCGGAGACCTGCTTGACGATGTCCCCGGCCTTGACGCCCATCTTCACCGCCTCGTCGCCGCAGACGGCCAGGAAGGTGATCTTGCCGTCGTTGACGCCGGCCAGCACGGCGCAGAGCTTGGGGTCCTTGTCCCGGAGCACATCCCCCATCTGGCGGAGCTTGGCGCCGTCGGCGTCGGGCACGGTGGCGGTGAGGACTTTCAGGCCCTTTACCTCGTGGGCGGAGAAGAGGATGTTCTCCACCTCGCCCGCGGCGGCCTTGGCCTTGAGCTTGTCCAGATCGTGCCGGAGCCCCCGCAGTTCCTCGGCCACCTGTACGGCCTTGTCCCGCAGTTCGCCGGGCTTGGCCTTCAGCGCGGCGGCGGCCTCAAAGATCAGCTGCTGGTTCTTGTTCATGGCCTCCAGGGACGCCAGGCCGGTGGTGGCCTCGATGCGGCGCACGCCGCTGGCCACGGAGAACTCCGCCTCCACGCGGAACAGCCCGGCCTTGGCGGTGTTGTCCAGATGGGTGCCGCCGCAGAACTCCACGGAGAAGGCCGGGCCCTGGGCGGTGGGCTGGCCCATGGTGACCACCCGCACCGTGTCGCCGTACTTCTCGCCGAAGAGGGCGATGGCGCCGCGCTCCTTGGCCTCCTCGATGGGCAGGACCTCGGTCCGCACCTCGTAGCCCGCCAGGATGGCGCCGTTGACGGCGGTGACCACATCGGCCAGCTCCTCCGGGGTCATGGCGGAGAAGTGGGTGAAGTCAAAGCGCAGGCGGTCGGGCTCCACCAGGGAACCGGCCTGGTGGACGTGGTCCCCCAGCACCATACGCAGGGCCGCGTCCAGCAGATGGGTGGCGGAGTGGGCCCGCATGATGGCGTGGCGGCGACCCTGGTCGATGGCGGCGCTCACCTGGTCGCCGACTTTCAGGGCGCCGGAGCGGACCACGCCGTAGTGCATATACTTGCCGCCCTTGTTCTTCTGCACGTCCCGGACCTCAAAGACGGCGGAGCCGTGGGAGATCACGCCGTGGTCGGCCACCTGTCCGCCCATCTCGGCGTAGAAGGGGGTCTTGTCCAGCACCACGATGCCCTCCACGCCGGGCATCAGCTCCTCGGCCTGCTCGTTTTCCACCACCAGCGCCACGACCTTCGCGCCCTCCACGGCGGTCTGGTCGTAGCCCACAAACGCCGTCTCCGGCACCTCCTTGCCGAACTCCACACCGGCCCAGCCCAGGTCGCCCAGGGCCTCTCTGGCCTTGCGGGCCCGGACCTTCTGCTCCTCCATCAACGCCTGGAAGCCCTTCTCGTCCACGCTCATGCCCGCGTCCTGGGCCATCTCAAGGGTCAGGTCGATGGGGAAGCCATAGGTGTCGTAGAGTTTGAAGGCGTCGGCGCCGGAAAAGACGCTCTCGCCCTTGCCCTTGTGCTGGGCCAGCATCTCGCTGAAAATGGCCAGGCCGCCGTTCAGGGTCCGGGCGAAGTTCTCCTCCTCGGTGCGGATGACCTTGACGATATAGTCCCGCCGCTCCCGCAGTTCCGGGTAGTGGCCCTGGTTTTCGTGGATGACCGTGTCGCAGACTTCAAAGAGGAAGGGGTCGTCCATGCCCAGCAGTTTGCCGTGGCGGGCGGCCCGGCGGAGCAGACGGCGCAGAACGTAGCCCCGGCCCTCGTTGGAGGGGAGGACGCCGTCGCAGATCATAAAGGTGGCCGAGCGGATGTGGTCGGTGATGACCCGCAGAGACACGTCCTTGGCCGCGCTCTCGCCGTAGTGGGCGCCGGTGAGGTCGCTGACCTTGTGGGTGATGTTCATCACCGTGTCCACATCGAAGAGGCTGTCCACATTCTGGCACACCACCGCCAGCCGCTCCAGGCCCATGCCCGTGTCGATGTTCTTCTGCTTGAGTTCGGTGTAGTGGTCGTTGCCGTCGTTGTCGAACTGGGAAAAGACGATGTTCCAGACCTCGATATACCGGTCGCAGTCACAGCCCACGGTACAGCCGGGCTTGCCGCAGCCGTACTTCTCGCCCCGGTCGTAGTAGATCTCCGAGCAGGGCCCGCAGGGGCCGGAGCCGTGCTCCCAGAAGTTGTCCGCCTTGCCGAACTTGAAGATGCGCTCGGCGGGGATGCCGATGTCCTCGTTCCAGATGCGGAAGGCCTCCTCGTCGGCGGGAGTGGTCTCGTTGCCCTCAAAGACGGAGGGGTAGAGGCGGTCGGGGTCCAGACCCACCCACTCCGGGCTGGTGAGAAATTCCCAGGCCCAGCGGATGGCCTCTTTCTTGAAGTAGTCGCCAAAGGAGAAGTTGCCCAGCATCTCGAAGTAGGTGCCGTGGCGGGCGGTGTGGCCGATGTTCTCGATGTCCCCGGTGCGGATGCACTTCTGGCAGGTGGTAACCCGGTGGCGGGGCGGCTCCTTTTCGCCGGTGAAGTAGGGTTTCATGGGGGCCATGCCGGAGTTGATGAGCAGCAAGGACGCGTCGTCCTGGGGGATGAGGGAGAAGCTGGGCAGGCGGAGGTGCTCCTTGGTCTCGAAGAATTTCAGGAACATCTCCCGCAGTTCGTTCACGCCGAAAAACTTGGGCTCAGACATGGGTATCTCTCCTTACGCGAAAATTTTTTTGACTTTTTGGGGATGGTGGGGCCGTAAAAAAGCGCTCCGCCCCTGCCGTCAGGGACGAAGCGCACGCTCCGCGGTACCACCCAGATTGCCCTTGCGGGCCACTTTTCATCCGATAACGGGGATGGGGCGTCCGGCTCGTCGCCGGCGGCTCGGGGTTGGCGGCCCGTCATCGCCAATTTGTCCTATCGGGGTCCTATTTTAGCGGGAAACAGGCGGATTGTCAAGGTTCTCCCCGCTTTTTTCCAAAAAGGATGGGGGAACTCTGCCCTGCCATGACCCGGCACAGCCCCGGAACGCTGCCCAGCGCCAGGGCGCCCAGCACGCACGCGCCCAGCACCGCGGCGTAGAGAAACAGCTGCTGGGGGACGGTGGCCGGGGCGTAGAGCCCGGTGTACCGGAACCAAAGCCCCTGGGCCACCATCACGGCCAGCGGATGGGCCAGATAGACCGCGAAGGAACAGCCCGACAGGGCCAGGAGCGCCGGCGAGCGGGTCTCCCGTCGGCCCCAGAGGGACTTGAAGAGCAAAAACATCCCCGCGCTCCGCAGGGCGGTGAACACCGTCAGGTAGTCGGTGAACCGGCCCGACCAGCCGCCCAGGGAAAAGCTGTCCCAGGCGCACAGGAGCCCCGTCAAAACGGCGGAGACGGCGGCGCCCCAGAGCAGGAGCCTCCGGCTGGGCAGCCGCTCCAGCCGGTCCAGATAGGCGCCCAGCAGAAAATAGCCCAAATAGCCGCCCACGGCGTTCAGATTCATGGTGGGGTGCTCTGTGAAGAGGGTCTGCCATCCGCCCTGGGGCAAAAAGCTCCGCAGTGTGGCCAGGCCGATGGTCAGACCCAGCCAGAGCCCCAGGACGTACCGCCAGCGCCGGCGGTCGAATCGGTCCGCCATGGGCTTCAGCGCCGGGATGAGCAGATACATGGGGATGAGGGCGTAGAGAAACCAGTAGGCCACGTTCACCGGCGTGCCCAGGACCCCTTTCAGCGCGGTCCGGGCCCCGGCGGCGTCTCCTTTTATCAACCACTGGTAGAGCAGGACCAGCCCGCTCCACACCGCCAGAGGCGGCAACACCTTCCCCACGCGGCGGCGCAGCACATATCCGGGCGCGTCCTTGGCGCCCGGCGCCAGGGCCAGCGCGCCCGACATCATAAAAAACAGCGGCACCGCCAGCACGGAAAAGACGTTCACCGCGCAGGACATGGCCCACAAAGGCCGGTTGGAGAGGTCGTAAAAGGAGCTGGAGGCGGTGTGGAGATAGACCACCGCGCACATACTCAGCACCCGCAACAGATCGAGATCCAGCCGTCGCTTCATCTCCCGCCTCACATTTCCCGGCGGCCTTCCAGGGCCCGCATCAGCGTGGCGTCGTCGGCGAACTCCAAGTGCCCGCCCACGGGCACGCCGTAGGCCAGCCGGGTCACGGTCACGCCAAAGGGCTTCAACAGCCGGGAGAGGTACATGGCCGTGGCCTCGCCCTCGGTGTCCGGGTTGGTGGCCATGATCACCTCGCGGACCGTTCCCTGGCCCACCCGTTCCAGCAGTTCCTTGACGGTCAGATCGTCCGGGCCGATGTGGTTCATGGGGGAGATGACCCCGTGGAGGACGTGGTAGAGCCCGTGGTACTCCTGGCCCCGCTCCAGGGCGGCCACATCCCGCGCCTCGGCCACCACGCAGACGGTGGAGCCGTCCCGCCGGGAACTGGCGCACAGGGCGCAGGGGCCGTCGCCCTCGGAAAAATTCTGGCAGACCGGGCAGCGGTGTATCTCGCCCTTGGCGGTCAGCAGCGCCTGGGCGAAGGCGTTGACCTGCTCCTCGCTCTGGCCCAGCACGAAAAAGGCCAGGCGCTGGGCGGATTTGCGCCCCACGCCGGGCAGCCGGGCAAACTGCTCCACCAGCGCGTCCAGGGCGGGCGGGAAGGCTTGGTTAGACATGGACAGCACCTCTCAACTGGGCGATGGCGGCGGCCCGGTCCGGTTTTTTGAAGATGGCGGTCCCCGCCACAAAGACGTCGGCCCCCGCCTGGGCGCACAGGACGATGGTGTTCACGTCGATGCCGCCGTCCACCTCCAAATGGCGTCCGGGCCGCTGATGGTCCATCAGGTCCCGGAGGCGGCGGATGCTCTCCAGACGGTGGGGCAAAAAGCTCTGTCCGCCCCTGCCGGGCTCCACGGTCATCACCATCACCTGGTCCAGCCGGCCCAGCCAGGGCAGCACGGCCTCCGGGTCGGTGGCGGGCTTGATGGCCATGCCCTTCTTCACCCAGGGAAAGGCGTCCAGCGCGTCCAGACAGCGGTCCGCGTCCCCGTCCGCGCAGGCTTCCAGATGGAACGTCACCGACCCGCCATATTGCGGGGAGAGGCACCGGGCAAAGTTCTCCACATGGTCCAGCGGGTTGGACACCATCAGATGGATGTCCAGCGGATGGGGCGTGGAGCACTGGATGAGGGTCTCCACGATGGGGTAGCCGTAGGTGAGGTTGGGCACAAAGTGCCCGTCCATCACGTCTACGTGGAGCCAATCGGCGGTCCGGATGCTCTCTACCTCACGTCCCAGATGCCGGAAGTTGGCGGACAGCAGCGAGGGGGAGATGATCGGTTTCATAGGGGCACTCCTTTTTGGTTCGGCATAGGATGGTGCAAGCGGCTCGGCTCCCGGGACGGCGGCAGGTTCCCCAAAGCCGCCCACGGCGCTTGCCCGCCGCTACGACCCGGCTGTGGCCTGCCGCACAGAAGATATAGCCCCTCGGTGACGCCTGTTGCCGAGGGGCCTTGGTCGTTCAGGTGTAAAAGTCCGCGGTGCTGACCTCGCGGGCCTGGTAGCCGCTCCTGCCCAGCGCGTCCAGGATGGACGCCTTGTGCTCGTGGCCAAAGGCCTCCAGCGTCACCTTCAGCTCCACGGCGCTCTGGCGGTTGATGGAGATGAACTGGTTGTGTTCCAGCTTGATGACGTTGCCCTTTTCCCCGGCCACGATCTCCGCGACCCGCAGCAGCTCGCCCGGACGGTCGGGCAGCAGCACCGAGAAGGTAAAGACCCTGCCCCGGTTGATGAGCCCGTGCTGGACAAGAGAGGACATGGTGATCACGTCCATGTTGCCGCCGGAGAGGACGCTCACCACATTCTTGTCCCGGCAGTCCAGGTGGTTCAGGGCGGCGATGGTGAGCAGTCCGGCGTTCTCCACCACCATCTTGTGCTTTTCCATCATGTCCAAAAAGGCGTCCACCAGCTCGGTGTCGTCGATGGTGAGGATGCCGTCCACATTCTCCTGGATGTAGGGGAACACCACGTCTCCCACGGTCTTGACCGCCACGCCGTCGGCGATGGTGTCCACGCTGTCCAGGGTGACGGGGTGGCCCGCCTCCAGCGCGGCCTTCATGGACGCGGCGCCCGCGGGCTCCACGCCGATGACCTTCACGTTGGGGTTGAGCAGTTTGGTCAGGGTGGCCACCCCCGCGCACAGCCCGCCGCCGCCCACGGGCACCAGGATCAGGTCCACATCGGGCAGGTCGGAGAAGATCTCATAGGCGATGGTGCCCTGGCCGGTGGCCACGTCCGCGTCGTTGAAGGGCGGGATGTAGGTCAACCCCTGTGCCTCCACCAACTCCTGGGCCTTGGCCGCCGCGTCGTCAAAGGTCGCGCCGTGGAGCACCACCTCCGCGCCCAGGCCCTTGGTGTTGTTCACCTTCACCAGCGGCGTGGTGGTGGGCATGACGATCACGGCCCTGCAGCCCGCGGCTCTGGCGGCGTAGGCCACGCCCTGGGCGTGGTTGCCCGCCGAGGCGGTGATGAGCCCGCGGGCCTTCTCCTCGTCGGAGAGGGTGCTGACCTTGTAGTAAGCGCCGCGTATCTTGTAGGCGCCGGTTACCTGCAGGTTCTCCGGCTTGAGGTACACATGGTTGCCGCAGGCGGCGGAGAAGGCGGGGGAGTGGACCAGATGGGTGGGGGTGATGACCCCGTCCAGCACCCGCCGCGCGGATTTGAAAGCGTCCAACGTCATTGCCATGAAACCATCGCTCCTTGCGTATCAAACATAAAACCACATTCTCCCTTATTTTATCCGCCAAAAGCCCCGTTGTCAACCGCTGTTCTCGCCAAAGACATGGCCCTTGACACCCGGCGTTTCCGGCGGTAAAATGAATCGTTGAGAAAAATGGGACGCGGCCTCGGGCCGGACCCAGCGCGGAAAGGATGAAACGCCGTGACCGATGAAAACATGACCCCGGAGCTGACCCTCACCCCTGACCTGACCGCCTCCGCCGCGGTCCAGGTCCCCGCCGCCCCCGCCGCGCCGGACGCCGCCGCGGTCCAGGCCAAGCGGGACCAGACCGCCGTCAAGCTGGACGAGTCCGTGCTGTCCGACGCGGAGCGGAAGATGGTGGACGACTTCGCCCAGAAGATCGACATCACCGACTCCGCCGCCATCCTCCAGTACGGCGCCGCCGCCCAGAAGAACGTCGCCGCCTTCTCGGAGAGCACCCTCAACACCGTCAGGACCAAGGACCTGGGCCAGATCGGGGACACCCTGTCCTCCCTTGTGGTGGAGCTCAAGGGCTTTTCCAAGCCGGAGAAGAAAGGCGTTTTCGGCTGGTTCCAGAAAAAGCACAGCGAGCTGGAGGAGATGAAGGCCGGCTACGCCAAGGCCGAGGCCAACGTGGACAAGATCAGCGGGATCCTGGAGGACCACCAGGTGACCTTGATGAAAGACATCGCCATGCTGGACCAGATGTATGAGCTGAACGCCAAGTACCAAAAGGAGCTGACCATGTATATCCTGGCGGGCAAAAAGCGGCTGGAGCAGGTCCGCTCCACGGAGCTGGAGGAACTGAAAACCAAGGCCGCCTCCGGCACCCAGGAGGATGCCCAGGCCTACCACGACATGGCCAACTTCTGCACCCGCTTTGAAAAGAAGCTCCACGACCTGGAACTCACCCGCATGGTCTCGGTGCAGATGGGTCCCCAGACCCGGATGCTCCAGAACAACGATGCCCTGATGCTGGAGAAGATCCAGTCCTCGCTGGTGAACACCATCCCCCTCTGGAAGTCCCAGATGGTCCTGGCCCTGGGGCTGGAGCACGCCAAGGAGGCCACCCAGGCCCAGAACGCCGTCACCCAGATGACCAACGAGCTGTTGCAGCAAAACGCCGATATGCTCCACATGGGCACCGTGGAGGCCGCCAAGGAGTCCGAGCGGGGCGTGGTGGACATCGAGACCCTGCAGCACACCAACCAGCAGCTCATCTCCACGCTGGACGAGGTGATGCAGATCCAGGAGGAGGGCCGCCGGAAGCGGGCCGAGGCCGAGGCCGAGCTGGGCCGCATCGAGGGCGAGCTGAAGCAAAAGCTGTTGGAGTTGAAAGGCTGATATGACGAGAAAGCTGTGGAAGGCCCTGACCTGCGCGGCGCTGGCGCTGGCGCTGTTGTGCGCCTGCGGCGGCAAGGAGATGGCCAACCTGCCGGGAAAGCCCGCCTCCGGCGAGGCGCTGGACGTGGCCGGGGTGTTGCAGGAGGGGACCAAGGCGCGCATCCTGGAACAAAACAAGGCCCTTGCCCCGGTGGGGGCGCGGATGACGGTGGTCACTGTGGACCTGCTGGGCGGCAGGACCGCCGCCGAGTATGCCGCCGGGCTCTGGGACAGCTGGGAGCTGGACGGCCAGAGCAAAAACGGCGTGCTGGTCCTGCTGGCGGTGGGGGAGGGGCAGTACCATCTGCTCCAGGGCTCCGCCATCGCCGACGCCCTCACCGACCAGACCTTGGCCGACTTCGCCTGGACCTATCTGGAGCGGGATTTCGCCGCCGGTGAGTACGACGTGGGCGTCCGCAAGCTCTGCGATGGGCTCAACACCTGGTATCAGACCCACTACGCCCAGGAACTGGGCGAGGACTTGGGCGAGGACTTGGACGAGAACTTGGGCGCGGACCCGGAGGACGCGCCGACGCCGGCGGAGAGCCGGACGGCCGGGATCCCCTGGCTGCCCATCGCCCTGGCCGCGGCGGTCCTGGCAGTGCTTTTGCCGCTGGCGTTCAAGCTCCACTCTTCCCGTTCCCGCCGGCGGAGGTACCAGGGCCACCGCCGCAGACGTTGACCCAGAACGCCGCCCCTTTGTGGGCGGCGTTTTCAGTTTGCCAAAAAGCCCCGCGGCCTTTCGCGCCGAGGGGCGCGAAAGACCCATAGGAAATTTTTTCCGGCGGCGTTTTTCTTTGTGCCAAAATCCACAAAGGCCCCTGGGCGCCATGGGGGATTTCCGTGTATTTTGTTCTTGCAATCTCCTGCCCTGCCTGTTATAATTGGTACATCTCGCGGACAGTTGTGCGCCGTAGGCGGACGATTTCCGCAAAAGGAATTTAGGAGGATGCAACAATGAAAAAGATGATCGCTCTGCTCCTGGCCCTTGTGATGGTGCTGGGCCTGGCCGCCTGCGGCGGCGACGAGCCCGCCGCCAGCGCCGACCCCAACAACAACAGCGGCAACAACGGGGACGTGGCCGGCACCGTCAAGATCGGCGTGTTTGAGCCCCAGTCCGGCGACAACGGCGCCGGCGGCAAACAGGAGATCCTGGGTATGCAGTACGCCAACACCCTGACTCCTACCGTGGAGATCGGCGGCCAGACCTATGCCGTCGAGCTGACCTATGCCGACAACCAGTCCTCGAACGACAAGGCCCCCTCCGCCGCCCAGACCCTGATTTCCGCCGGCGTGTCGGTGGTCCTCGGCTCCTACGGCTCCGGCGTGTCCATCGCCGCCTCCGACACCTTCGGTGACGCCGGCGTGCCCGCCATCGGCGTGACCTGCACCAACCCCCAGGTCACCGCCGGCAACTCCCACTACTTCCGCATCTGCTTCCTTGACCCCTTCCAGGGCACCGTTCTGGCCAACTTCGCCAAGGACCAGTTCTCCGCCGCCAAGGCCTACTGCCTGGCCAAGCAGGGCGACGACTACTCCGTGGGCCTGTGCAACTACTTCATGAAGGCCTTTGGCGAGGCCGACTGCGTCTATGAGACCTTCCCCGAGGGCACCTCTGATTACAGCTCCTATGTGACCAACGCCAAGAACCAGGGCTGCGACGTGTTCTTCGCCCCCGTCTCCACCGAGGCCGCCGCGCTGATCATCGACCAGGCCGCCACCCAGGACCTGGGTATGCCCATGCTGGCCGGCGACACCTGGGACTCCAACGTCATCACCGGCGCCGCCCAGGGCAAGAGCAATGTGGACCTCTACGTGACCACCTTCTATCAGGAGGGCGGCAACCCTGAGTTCGACGCGGGCTTCAAGGCCTTCCTCAACAGCGACTCCACCTACCTGACCAACAACGGCGGCAACGACATGATCGCGGCCGTGTCCGTCATGGGCTACGACGCCTACTATGTGGCTCTGGAGGCCCTGAAGGCCGCCGGCTCCACCGATCCCGCCGCTGTCATGGCCGCTCTGCCCGGCGTGACCTTCGACGGCGTCTCCGGCGCCATCGCCTTTGACGCCGAGAACGGCGACGCCGTGCGCGACGTGGCCTACGTCAAGCACTGCGTGACCGAGACCGGCTCTTGGGAGTTTGTGGCCCAGCAGGGCGTGTGATCTCCCCCATCCAACGGAACAACACCGCTTGGCGGACAGCCCGCCAAGCGGTGTTTCCCGTGGGTATGGACTGCTGGGAAAGAAGCGTCTGACCACAACGCTGTTTTCCCGGCAGTCTATGCCTTTTCCCGTTTTTCAGAGGAAATACCAACAGGAAGGAGAAACCCCATGGCAAAGTTTTTCAGCGTCCTCTTGCCCTACATCCTGTCGGGCATCTCGGTGGGCGGACAGTACGCCCTCATCGCCATCGGCTACACCATGGTATACGGCATCCTGCGCCTGATCAACTTCGCCCACGGCGATGTGTTCATGGTGGCCGGACTGTTCATGGTCTATATGGCGGGCTCCATGCCCCTCTATATCGCCGCGCCTCTGGTCATCGTGCTCACCGTGGCCCTGGGCTTCTGCATCGAGAAGGTGGCCTATAAGCCCCTGCGTACCGCGCCGCGCATGAGCGTGATGATCTCCGCCATCGGCGTGAGTTACCTGCTGCAAAATCTGGCCCTTTACATCACGGGCGGCCTGAACAAGACCTACCCCGACATCCCCTGGATCTCCGACAACGTGCAGGTGTTTGGCGCCACCACCAAGTGGGTGACCATCATCACCCCCTTCCTCACCATCGCTCTGGTGATCGCCCTGGTCCTGCTGATCAACCACACCAAAGTCGGCATGGCCATGCGGGCCGTCGCCAAGGACTTTGAGACCAGCCAGCTCATGGGCATCAAGATCAACAACGTCATCTCCATGACTTTCGTGATCGGCTCGGCTCTGGCGGCGGTGGGCTCCATGCTCTACTTCTCCAACTACCCCGGCGTGGTCCCCACCTCAGGCGCCATGCCCGGCCTGAAAGCCTTTGTGGCCGCGGTGTTCGGCGGCATCGGCTCCATCCCCGGCGCGGTGATCGGCGCCTTTGTCATCGGCATCTGCGAATCGCTGATCAAGGGCCTGGACACCATCATCAGCGCCTTTGTTCCCGGATACGCGGCCCTGGAACTGGCCACCTTCTCCGACGCCTTCACCTTCGCCCTCTTGATCATCATCCTGGTGTTCAAACCCACCGGGTTGTTTGGCGAGAAGGCCACCGACAAAGTGTAAGGGGGTGGCGGATATGCAAAAGAAGAAAAATCACGGCAAGACCTTCGCCGGACTGGTCGCCATCGTGTGCTTCCTGGCGGTGGTGCTGGTGCTGGACCAGATCATCCAGCCCACCGACTCCATGGCCATGCTCCTGAAGGTCTTGCAAAAGGCCTCGGTCTACGCCCTGGCCGCCGTATCGCTGAACCTGCTCACCGGCTTCACCGGGCTCTTTTCCCTGGGGCACGCCGGCTTCATGCTCATCGGCGCCTATACCTACGCCATCTTCACCATCGAGCCCCTCCAGCGGGACGTGGTCTACCAGTACTATGACGCCGCGATCCGGGTGTCCTTTCCCCAGATGCTGGCCCAGCACTTGGGCGGTCTGGGCACCGTGCTGGGCGTGATCCTGGCCATTTTGCTGGCCGGCGCGGTGGCGGCGCTGCTGGGCTGGCTGATCGGTCTTCCGGTCCTGCGGCTCAAGTCGGACTACCTGGCCATCGCCACGCTGGGCTTTGCCGAGGTGATCCGGGCCGTCTTTCAGTGGGGCAAGCTGGGCCCTGTCACCAACGGCTCCAACCCGCTGAAGAGCTTTGTGCGGATCAACTCCTTCAAGCTGACCCTGGGCGGGACCACCCTGAGCCTGTCCACCTTCGTTCCCGTCCTGCTGGCGGTGGTGTGTATCGCCGTCATCGTCCTGCTGATCAACTCCTCCTATGGCCGGGCGTTCAAGGCCATCCGGGAGAACGAGATCGCCGCCGAGGCCATGGGCATCAACCTGGCCCGGCACAAGATGCTGGCTTTCTGCACCTCCTCCTTCTTCGCCGGGGTAGCGGGGGCTGGAATGGCCATGGTGCTTGGAATTGCCCAGGCCAACAACTTCAAGTCCGCCATGACCTACGAGATCCTGCTCATGGTCGTGCTGGGCGGCATCGGCTCAGTGACCGGGTCGGTCATCGGGGCGACCCTGTTCATCGCCGCCTCCGAGTGGTGGCTGCGGGGCCTGGATTCCGGCACCTTCCTGGGGATCAACGCCCCCGACATCTTCCGAAACGGCTTCCGCCTGGTGGTATTCTCCATCGTCATTATGATCGTGGTCCTCTTCTTCCGCCGGGGCATTATGGGCGACAAGGAACTGCCCGACCTCTTCCGCAGACGAAAAAAGACCCCGTCCAAGGCGAAGGGAGGTCAGAGCCATGGCTGAAAACGTGCTGAGGCTGGAAAACATCACCATGCAGTTTGGCGGCGTGGTGGCGGTGAACGACCTCTCTTTGGAGGTCAACCGCGGCGAGATCGTAGCCCTGATCGGGCCCAACGGCGCGGGCAAGACCACCGCTTTCAACTGCGTCACCGGCGTCTATGAGCCCACCAATGGCCGGGTGAGCCTGCTGGGGGAGACCATCGTGGAAAACCATCCCCAGGGCAAGATGAAGGCCCAATATCTGGGCCAGGACCCGGACAAATTCACCCAGGTGGTCCACCTCACCCCTGACGTTATCACCAAAAAGGGCATCGCCCGGACCTTCCAGAACATCCGCCTCTTTGGGGCCCTCACCGTCTTTGACAACGTGCTCATCGCCAAGCATATGCGCGCCAAGCAGAACTTCCTCTCCGCCACATTCCGGCTCAACCGGGCCGAGGAAAAGCGGATGCGGGAGGAGACCACGGCTCTTCTGGCCGAGCAGGACCTCTACCAGTTCAAGGACGAGGTGGCCTCGTCCCTGCCCTATGGTCTCCAGCGCCGCCTGGAGATCGCCCGCGCCCTGGCCACCGAGCCGAAGCTCCTGCTGCTGGACGAGCCCGCCGCGGGCATGAATCCCCAGGAGACCCAGGAGTTGGCGGACTTTGTCCGCAAGATCCGGGCCGAATACGGCCTGACCATCTTCATGATCGAGCACCACATGGACATGGTCATGAAGATCTCCGACCGCATTTATGTGCTGGACTTTGGCCGGCTCATCGCCAAGGGCACGCCCGCCCAGGTCCAGAACGACCCGCAGGTCATCGAGGCTTATTTGGGGGTGGCAGACGATGCTGAGAATTGACGGCCTTCGGGTCAACTACGGCGGCATTGAGGCCGTCAAGAACATCTCCTTCCAGGTCCCGGAGCGCCAGATCGTGACGCTCATCGGCGCCAACGGCGCGGGCAAATCCACCACCCTGCGGACCATCGCGGGCCTGGTCCGCCCCGCCGAGGGCCGCATCCATCTCCAGGCCGAGGACATCACCGGTATGTCCCCGGACAAGATCGTCTCCAAGGGCATCACCCTGGTGCCGGAGGGACGGCGGGTGTTCCCCGACCTCACCGTGCTGGAGAACCTGAGGATCGGCGCCTACCTCCGCAAAGACAGCCTGGAGGACGACCTGAACTGGGTCTACTCCCTCTTTCCCCGTCTGAAGGAGCGCTCCTGGCAGTCGGCGGGCACCCTCTCCGGCGGCGAACAGCAGATGTTGGCCGTGGGCCGGGCGCTCATGAGCCGCCCCAAGCTGATGATGATGGACGAGCCCTCTCTGGGCCTGGCCCCGCTGGTGGTCAAGGACATCTTCGCCATCATCAAGCGCATCAACCAGCAGGGAGTCACCATCCTCCTCATCGAGCAAAACGCCAACATGGCCCTCCACATCGCCGACACCGCCTACGTCCTGGAGACCGGCCGTCTGACCCTCTCCGGCACCGGCAAGGAACTTTTGAGCAACGAGGCCGTGAAGAAGGCCTACCTGGGCTGAGCCCCTGTTCCCCGCGTCAAAAAAGCCGCCGTCCCCAGCTGGGGACGGCGGCTTTTTGTGAGGCTGTCAGAGAGGCGGCGGGGCCGCTTCCTGACCATATTTCGCGGCCCGCC
The DNA here is from genome assembly GCA_947599925.1 of uncultured Oscillospiraceae bacterium. Classification (GTDB taxonomy): domain Bacteria; phylum Bacillota; class Clostridia; order Oscillospirales; family Oscillospiraceae; genus MGBC124762. The sequence continues at coordinate 74,534 of CANQFT010000004.1, forward strand.
CGCGAACAGGCGGCGCTTACAGCCCTTGGCAGATCAGGTCCCCCATCTTCTCCGTGCCGATGGGGGTGACGCCGGCCTCGGCGATGTCCGGGGTGCGCCAGCCCGCGTCCAGGGTCCCGTCCACCGCCCGCTCCACCGCGTCGGCCTCGGCGGAGAGGTGGAAGGAGTAGCGGAGCATCATGGCCGCCGACAGGATGGTGGCGATGGGGTTGGCCTTGTCCTGACCGGCGATGTCAGGGGCGGAGCCGTGGATGGGCTCATAGAGGGCGGGGGCGCCGTCCCCCATGGAGGCGGAGGGGAGCAGGCCGATAGAGCCTGTGACCATGCTGGCCTCGTCGGAGAGAATGTCGCCAAACATATTCTCGGTGACGATCACATCGAACTGGCCGGGGTCTTTGACGATCTGCATGGCGCAGTTGTCCACCAGCACGTCCTCATAGGCCACGTCGCTGTACTCCTCCGCCAGCCGGTGCATCACCGCGCGCCACAGCCGCGAGGTCTCCAGCACGTTGGCCTTGTCCACGCTGGAGACCTTCTTGCGGCGCAACCGGGCCAGCTCGAAGGCCCGGCGGCCAATGCGCTCGATCTCCAGCTCGGAGTAGGCCATCAGGTCGGTGGCCTCCAGCCCCTTGTCCGGGGTCTGATATTTGTCCCGCTTGCCGAAGTATACCCCGCCCGTCAGTTCCCGGACCATCATCAGGTCGATGCCCCGGTCCGCCGTCTCCTTCTTCAGCGGACAGGCGCCTTTCAGGGCCGGGCGCAGCACCGCCGGACGGAGGTTGGCGTAGAGGCCCAGGTCCTTGCGGATGGCCAGCAGCGCCGTCTCCGGCCTCTGCTCGGCGGGCTTGTCGGAGCCCCACTTGGGCCCGCCCACAGCGCCCAGAAGCACCGCGTCGCACGCCCTGCACGCCTCCGCCGTGCCCGCGGGGTAGCTCACCCCCACCGCGTCGGTGGCGCAGCCGCCCATGAGCACGTCCACATAGGAAAAGCTGTGGCCGAATTTCTCCCCCACGGCGTCCAGCACCTTCACAGCCTGCTTGACGATGTCCGGGCCAATGCCGTCGCCGCCGATGAGCGCGATCTTGTAGTTCATTTCGCCAGTCCCCTCGCTTTCAGAGATTTGAGCAGCCCGCCGCTCTGAATGATGCCGTCGATAAACGCCGGGAAGGGGGCGGCCTGGAAGGTCTTGTGCCGGGTGACGTCCTCAATGACGCCCGTCTGGAAGTCCACCGTCACCTCGTCGCCCGGCTGGATGGCCTCGGCGGCCTCCGGGCACTCCAGAATGGGCAGACCGATGTTGATGGCGTTGCGGTAGAAAATGCGGGCAAAGCTCTTGGCGATGACGCACTTCACGCCGCAGGACTTGATGGCCAGGGGCGCGTGTTCCCGGCTGGAGCCGCAACCGAAGTTGGCCCCGCCCACCACGATGTCGCCAGGGGCCACGGTGGAGGCGAAAGCGGCGTCAAGGTCCTCCATGCAGTGGGAGGCCAGGGCCTTGGGATCGGGGTCGTTGAGATGCCGGGCCGGGATGATCACGTCGGTGTCCACGTTGTCGCCGTACTTGTAGATTTTCATGGCAGTTGCCCTCCTCATATCGTCCGCGGGTCGGCGATGACGCCCGCCACGGCGCTGGCCGCCGCCACAGCGGGGCTGGCCAGAATGACCTCGGAGCTGGTGTCTCCCATGCGGCCCACGAAGTTGCGGTTGGTGGTGGAGACGCACCGCTCGCCCGGAGCCAGCACCCCCATGTGCCCGCCCAGACAGGGCCCGCAGGTGGGGGTGGAGAAGGCGCAGCCCGCGTCCAAAAAGACCTCCGCCAGCCCCTCGGCCAGACATTGGCGCACGATCTCCTGGGTGGCGGGGATGACGATGCACCGCACCCCGCTGGCCACCTTGCGGCCCTTGAGGATGGCCGCCGCTTCCCGCAGGTCCTTGATGCGCCCGTTGGTGCACGAGCCGATGACCACTTGCTGGATGGGGGTGCCCGCCACCTCCGTCACCGTCTTGGTGTTGGAGGGCAGATGGGGCAGGGACACGGTGGGCTCCAAGGCGGAGAGGTCGATGGTCACTGTCTGGACATACTCCGCGTCGGCGTCGGGCTCAACGGCGGTCCAGGCCCGGTCCGTCCGGCCCTTGAGGTAGGCCGCGGTCTTGTCATCCACCGGGAAAATGCCGTTTTTGCCGCCGGCTTCGATGGCCATGTTGCAGATGGTGAAGCGGTCGTCCATCTCCAGGGACGCCACGCCGGGGCCGACGAACTCCAGGGACTGGTAGAGCGCCCCGTCCACACCGATGCGGCCGATGAGGTGCAGGACTACGTCCTTGCCTGAGACGTAGGGGGAGAGCTTGCCGGTCAGCTCCACACGGATGGCGCTGGGCACCTTGAACCAGGCCCGGCCCGTCGCCATGCCCGCGGCCATATCGGTGGAGCCCACGCCGGTGGAAAAAGCCCCCAGCGCGCCGTAAGTACAGGTGTGGGAGTCGGCGCCGATGATCACGTCGCCGGGGATCGCCAGCCCCTTTTCCGGGATCAGCGCGTGCTCCACGCCCACTTGCCCCACGTCGTAGAAGTGGGTGATGGCGTGGGCCTTGGCGAAGTCCCTGGCCTGGGCGCAGAGCTTGGCGGACTTGATGTCCTTGCAGGGGGTGGAGTGGTCCAGAACGATGGCGATCTTGTCCCGGTCAAAGACCTGGGTCAGCCCCGCCTTTTCAAACTCGGTGATGGCCACCGGCGCTGTGATGTCGTTGCCCATCACCAGGCTGAGATCGCCCTCGATGAGCTGCCCGGCCTGGACGCTGGCAAGCCCCGCCGCTCTGGCGAGAATTTTCTGGGTCATGGTCATGCCCATAAACGTGCCCTCCTTTGTGACGTCTGAACAGGCCCGCTGAACCGGGCCCGCCAGTCTCGAACAAGACCCATTATAGCAGACAGCCGGACAAAAAGCCATACCTGGAATAATTTTTCTTCCCCGGCCCAAACTAGAAGGAGAATTTGGGAAAGGGGAGAGGGTATGTTTTCCGACCTTTGGGCCCGGCTCAGCGACCTGGACGGATTCACCGCCAGCCTGCGGAACTGGGCGTCCAACCTGAGCGTCAACTCGGTGATCATCTTCATTATGATGATCTTTATGATCGTGGGCGCGGTGGACAAACTCCGGGGCAACAAGCTGGGCTACGGAGCGGAGTTTGACGAGGGCTTCCGGGCCATGGGCCCTCTGGCCATCGCCATGGCCGGAGTGGTGGCGGCGGCGCCGGTGCTGGCGGCCCTGCTGGAGCCCATCGTGGTGCCCGTTTACCGCCTTTTGGGGGCGGACGGCGGGATGTTCGCCGGGACCCTGCTGGCCTGCGACATGGGCGGCTACCCTCTGGCGGTCCAGCTCTCCGAGACGGAGGCCGCCGCCAACTTCTCCGGTCTTGTGCTGGGCACCATGATGGGGGCCACTTTGGTGTTCACCATCCCCGTGGCCCTGTCCATCATCGACCCCAAGGACCGTCCCTACCTGGGCGCGGGCACGCTGGCGGGGCTGATCACCGTCCCCATCGGCTGTGTCGCCGGCGGCCTGGCCATGGCCATGACGCCCTACCCCATGGACCTTCTGGAGATCCTGCGAAACCTCATCCCCGTCATCCTCATCGCCGGGCTGATCGTCCTGGGCCTCTGGTTCGCGCCGGGGAAGATGATCGCGGGCTTCAGCAAGTTTGGCGCCGGGGTGACGGCGGTCATCACCATCTTCACCGCGCTGGCGGTCTTTCAGTACCAGACGGGCATCCGCTTCCCGCTCTTTGACCTGATGGTGGAGAGCCAGGGCGAGGACGGCCTGGTGCCGCTGGAGGAGGGACTGCTGGTCTGCGGCCAGATCGCCATCGTCCTCATCGGCGCCTTCCCCATGGTCCGCTGGATCACCCGCACCTTTGGAAAGGTCCTGGGAAAAGCGGGCAGGGCCCTGGGCATGAACGACAAGGGCTCGGCGGGCCTGGTGGCGACCCTGGCCAACAACATCGCCATGTTCAACCTCTTTGACGGCATGAACGAGCGGGGCAAACTGCTGAACGTGGCCTTTGCCGTGTCCGCCTCCTTTGTCTTTGGCGACCATCTGGGCTTCGCCGCCGGAGTCAATTCAGATATGATCTTCCCCATGATCCTGGGCAAGCTGGTGGCGGGGGTGACGGCGCTGGCGCTGTGCGCCTGGCTCTCGCCCAAACTGCTGGAAAAAATACACCAGAGCGGAGGAGGCGCGTAACATGACCTGGAACGAAGAGACCCTGCGGCCCATCGTGGAGCAGGTCCTCCGCCGGCTGTCCCAAGGCGGGGACTTCCACAAGGAGACCGACCCCTCCGGCGTGCTGTTGGTCCGCACCGACACCGTGCGCTGTCAGAGCTTCGAGGGCCGCCGGGACGTGCGGCTCCGGGACGTGACCACCCTGGAAGAAGCGCCCCGCATGGCCGCCGGGGTCATGGAGGTGGAGGGGACCCGCTTCCCCTGGACCCTCAGCTACGACGAGTACGACGTCGTCCTCAGCGGTACGCTGGAGATCCGGGTCGGGGAGCGGACCTACACCGGCCACGCCGGCGACGTCTTCTATATTCCAAAGGGCAGTTCCATCTCCTTCTGCTCGCCGGACAAGGCCCGCTACGTCTACGTCACCTATCCCGCCGACTGGCAAAACGGCTGAAAAGGGCCCCGCCTGGATGCGCGTTCCAGGCGGGGCCCTTTTTCATGTCGCGGCCTCCGGCGCCCAGCTGGAGCCCTTTTTCATGTTGCGGTCTTCCGCGCCCAGCTGGGGAGGTGGGTGGAGAGCGTATCCTGATACAGTCCCCGGCGGCACTGTTCCCGCAGGGAGATGACCCGTTCTCCCGCCAACAGCAGGTGGTCGCCCAAGAGCTTGCCCGCGCTGGACAACGCCTGGTCCACCACGGCTGTGGCCACCAGATCGTTTTTGGAAAAGACGGGGGAGCCGTCGGGGTGGTTGTGGGCCAGCACCACGCTGGCGGCGCCGTGGACGATGGCCAGCCGCAGGATGCGGGGGATGGAGCAGGTGACTTCCATGGCGCCGCCTCTGGCGACCTGGGCCGCCGTCCGCAGGGACAGGTCCTCGCCCAGACAGAACACGCACACCTGCTCCACGTGCCTGTCCCGGAAGTGGGGCAATACGAATGTCGCCGCGTCCTCTATCGTCCAGAGCCGGACGGTGGGGGCGTAAGCGCCCTGGCCCCGGCCGGTGTAGCGCGTCACCAGAGCGGGGAGGAGAAGCAAAAACGCCGCGGCGTTCTCTCCCAGCTCGGTGATCCCCAGCATATCCTCCGCCGGAAGCTCCAGCACCTGCCGCAAGGTCCCGTGGGCGTTCAACAGCCCGTGGGCCAGGCCCCTGGACTTGGTCACGTCCAGCCCGGCCATGTTGAGCAGATGGGCCAGCAGTTGCAGATCGCTCATCTCCGCCACCACCGGCACGCTGTTTCGCTTGGGTCCCGTCATGGGGTCAGTTGAGGAAATCCTTGAGCTTTTTGCTCCGGCTGGGGTGGCGCAGTTTCCGCAGGGCCTTGGCCTCGATCTGGCGGATGCGCTCGCGGGTGACGTTGAACTCCCGCCCCACCTCTTCCAGCGTGCGGGCCCGGCCGTCCTCGATGCCAAAGCGCAGGCGCAGGACCTTCTCTTCCCGCTTGGTCAGCGTGCCCAGCACCTCCACCAGTTGCTCTTTCAGCAGGGTGTAGCTGGCGGCCTCGCTGGGCTCGGAGGCGTCCTCGTCGGGGATAAAGTCACCCAGATGGCTGTCCTCCTCCTCGCCGATGGGGGTCTCCAGGGAGACCGGCTCCTGGGCGATCTTCAAGATCTCCCGCACCTTGTCCACCGGCATATTCATCTCCTCGGCGATCTCCTCCGGCGTGGGGTCGTGGCCCAACTCCTGCAAAAGCTGCCGGGACACCCGGATGACCTTGTTGATGGTCTCCACCATGTGGACGGGGATGCGGATGGTCCGGGCCTGGTCGGCGATGGCGCGGGTGATGGCCTGGCGGATCCACCAGGTGGCGTAGGTGGAGAACTTGTAGCCCTTGGTGTAGTCGAACTTCTCCACCGCTTTGATAAGGCCCAGGTTGCCCTCTTGGATCAGGTCCAAAAAGTGCATCCCGCGGCCCACATACCGCTTGGCGATGGACACCACCAGCCGGAGGTTGGCCTCGGCCAGCCGCTGTTTGGCCTCCTCGCCGTGGCGGATGAGCTTTTGCAGTTCCGCCTCGGTCTGGGGGTCCAGTTCCTCCCCCGCCTCTTTCAACTCCGCCAACTGCTGGGCGGCCATGGCGCCCTCGCCCATGGCCTGGGCCAGAGCCACCTCCTCGTCGGAGGACAGCAGATTCACCTTGCCGATCTCCTTGAGGTACATCCGCACCGGGTCGTCGAGGCCGAAGGAGTCGCTGAGGGCGTTGGGGTCCACCATCTCGCTCTCCGGCAGCTCGTCCAGCTCCTCCGGCGTGGGCTGGGCGTCCTCGTCCAGCTCGTCCAGATTTTCCAGCTCCGTCAGCTGGTCCATGTCGTTGAAGTCGTCGCCGGTGGCGTCGATGCCCATGGACTCGAAGATGTCGTAGAGTTTGTCCAGCTGGTCGCCCTCCAGGTCCACATCCTCCAGCGTGTCCATCAGCTCCGTCGCCGACAGCTTGCCCTTCTTTTTGCCCCGCTCGATGAGTTCAGCCAGCTTCTCCGCGCCGGGGAAGCCCTCCAGCGCCTTGAGGATGGCCTGCTTGGACACGTCGGGCTGTTCGGGCTTCTGGGGCGTGGGCTCCTGGGCCGCGGGCTCCTGGGCCGCGGGCTCCTGGGCCGCGGGCTCTTCGGGCATGGGTGTGACCTTCACTTTTTTCGCGCTCATTTCGTATCCTCCGTCTTTTGTTTCTGTTTCAGCTTTTGTTGCAAAGCCAGCAGTTCCGACTCGCTGGACCGCTCTCCTCCGGCGTCGGCGCGGTGTTCCAGAATGATCTCTATGTAGTCCGCCATGGCCCTCTGGCCTGTGGCCAGAGAGGCCGGGGCCTGGAGCAGTTGGGCCAGATGGTCGGCCTCCGCGCCGGTGAGCTGGTCGTCAAAGGCGGCGGGGGAGTAGGGCGGGTCGTGGTTCAACAGCAGTCCGTAGAGTTTGCCCAAAAGGGGAGAGGAGAAGTCCTCTGGCCGCAGGTCTCCGCACAGGCGCAGCAGCGTGTGGTCCAAAAACAGGAGCCGCAGCACCCCCTCCTCCGCCTTGGCCGAGCGGGGGTCCTCGTAGCGCAGTTCTCTGGCCTTGGGCTGTAAGTTGGCCAGAGGGGTCAGCGCCGTGCGCTCCTCCCTGCGGCGGGATTGCCGGGACCGCCGCCGCCGAAACTCCTCCACCTCGTGGAGCACCGCCTCTTTGGACACCTCCGCCCTCTGGGCGGCGCGGACGGCGTAGATCTCCCGCTCCACCGGGCTGTTGAGCTCCGCCAGCACCGGGATGGCGGCCTTGAGATAGGCCACCCGCCCCTCGTCGGTGCCCACGTCGTGGGCCGCCGCCACCGTCTCCAGCTTGTAGGCCGTCTGGTCCTCGCTGCCGGCCAGCAGCCGCTCAAAGGCGGCGGGGCCCTGGAACTTGATGAAGTCGTCCGGGTCCTGCTTCACCAGCTCTCCGCTCTCCGTCCTGCGCCGGGGCAGTTGGAGGACCCGGACGGAAAAATCCGTGTCCCGCAGTACCGCCATGGCCCGCTCGGTGGCGTCCACGCCCGCGGCGTCGTTGTCGTAGCACAGCACCAGTTCTTTGGTGTAGCGCCCCATGAGCCGGACGTGGTCCTGGGTCAGCGCCGTGCCCATGGTAGCCACGGCGTTGTCAAAGCCCGCTTGGTGCAGGGTGATCACGTCCAGATTGCCCTCCACCAGAAGCAAAGACCGCCGCTTGGTCATCTTGGCGAAGTTGATGCCGTAGAGGATACCCCGCTTTTTGAATATGGCGGTCTCCGGGGTGTTGAGATACTTGGGGGTGGAGTCGTCCATGACCCGGCTGGTAAAGCCCAGCACGTCCCCGCCGGCGTCGATGACAGGGAGCATCAGGCGGTTGCGGAACTTGTCGTACACCCCGCCGTTCTTCCCCGCCACCACGAGCCCCGCCTCCAACAGCTCGCCCTTTTCGTAGCCCTGGGCGGCCATGGCCCGGATCAGACTGTCCCAACTGTCCGGGGCCGCGCCCAGGCCAAAGCGTTTGATATACGCCGCCGTCAGCCGCCGCTTCTCCATGGCGTAGCGGAGCATGGGCGCGCCCTGGGGCGTCTTGAGCGTGTCGTAGTAAAACCGCGCCGCGGCCCGGTTCAACTCCAACAGCCGTCTGCGGTGGGCCCTGCGCGCCTGGGACGCCTGGTCCTCCTCCGGCATCTCCAGCCCCGCTCTGGCGGCCAGCTTCCGCACCGCCTCCACGAAGGTGAGATTCTCCGCCTCCATCACGAACCGCACCACGCTGCCGCCCTTGCCGCAGCCAAAGCAGTGGAAGATGTGCTTTTCCGGCGAGACGGAAAAGGAGGGCGTCTTCTCGCTGTGAAAGGGGCACAGGCCCCACAGGTTGCCGCCCTTGGCGGTGAGAGGCACATAGTCGGCCACCACCTCCTCGATGGGACACCGGGCGGTGAGCTCGTCCAAAAACGACTGGGGAATGGCCAACCTTGTCACCTCCTTTTGGAGTATAGCCCGGTCCCGGGGGTGTTTAGACAGAAAAACGCCGCCCGCTCTCCGGCCGCGCCGCCGTCACTTCACCGTCCACGCCTTGGGGATAAAGGCGTCGGAGTACTGCTCCACGGCGTACTTGTCCGTCATCCCCGCGATGTAGTCGCACACCGCCCGCTCCGGGCCCTCGGCCTGGGCGATGGCGTAGTAGTCGCCCGGCAGCTTGTCCAGGTGGTTTACATAATAATGGAACAGCTGCTCCAACATCCCCTGCGCCCGGACCTCCTCTCCCTTGGCCACGGGGTTTCGATAGACCGCCTCGAACATAAACTCCCGCAGGGCGTCCAGCGCCTCTTTCCGGCCGGGGCTCAGGCGGACGCTCTCCCCGTCGGCGCTCTGGGCGATGGCGTCGCAGGTCAGGGTGTTGATGCGCTCGCCGTGGGAAAACCCCAGCGCCTGCTGGAGTTCCAGAGGGATGTCCATGGGGAAGATGATGCCCCCGCGCACGGCGTCGTCAATGTCGTGGTTGATGTAGGCGATGTGGTCGGCAAGGCGCACGCACTGGCCCTCCAGGGTGGCCGCCAGCGGGTCCACCGTGTGGCGAAGGATGCCGTCTCGGACCTCCCAGCAGAGATTCAGCCCCTCGCCGCCGTTCTCCAACCGCTCCACCACGCGCAGGGACTGTTCGTAGTGGCGAAAGCCGCCTGGCATGATCTGGTCCAGCAGCCGCTCTCCGGCGTGGCCAAAGGGGGTGTGCCCCAGGTCGTGGCCCATGGCGATGGCCTCTGTCAAGTCCTCGTTGAGCCGCAGACCACGGGCCACGGTCCGGGCGATGCGTGTGACTTCCAGGGTGTGGGTCATGCGCGTGCGGTAGTGGTCCCCCTCCGGCTGTAAAAAGACCTGGGTCTTGTGCTTGAGCCGCCGGAAGGCTTTGCAGTGGACGATGCGGTCCACGTCCCGCTGAAAACAGGTCCGCACCGCGCAGGGCTCCACGTCCCTTTCCCGGCCGCGGCTCTGGGTGGACAGGCAGGCGTAGGGCGCCAGGATCTCCCGCTCCCGCGCCTCCAACTGTTCCCGGACGTTCATGGGGCCCGCCCTCCTCTCAAATCAAATGTTCACAGACAAAGCATATATACGCCCTCGGCGGCCCAAAACCCTTTTCTCTCCCCAAAATTTTCACGAAAAAAGGCCCCGGCCTCAGACCGGGGCCATCACCTGGCCCAACGTCTCCGGGACCAACGCCCCTGCGGTCAACTCCCGCACGGCATCGGAAAAGCCCTGGGCCCGGTCTCCGGGAAAGCGCAGGGTCAGCCGGACCCCGTCGGCGTACTGGACGTCCTCCACCGCGCCGCCGCTTTGCCGGCACAGGAGCTTCACCTGTTCCAGCAGGGGATAGGGGCAGTTGAGCCCCAGCCGCCGCCACGGGACCATCCGCCCTGTGCCCGCCGCCGCCAGCGCGTCCTTGGCGCTCTGGGTGTACGCCCGGACCAGTCCGCCCGCCCCCAACAGCACGCCGCCAAAATACCGGGTCACAACGCACACCAGATCCGTGACCCCCGCCTTTTGAAACACGCCCAGCATGGGCACCCCCGCCGTGCCCTGGGGCTCGCCGTCGTCGCTGTACCGCTCCGCGCCGGAGCTGAGGCGGTAGCACCAGCAGTTGTGCCGGGCGTCCCGGTGCCGCTTTTTGACCCGCTCCAAAAAGGCCCTGGCCGCCTCCTCGCTGTCCACGGGCAGAATGTGCCCGATGAACCGGGACCGCTTTTCCACATACTCCGCCTCGGCCTCCGCCAAGGGGACCAGATACCCCTCCATAGCCTCACCTCTGCCTCAGATCCGCTCCTGGACGATATAGTCCTTCATCTGCCCCAGGGTCCTGGGGGTACACACGGCGGTGACCTGAATGGCCGCCTCGCCGTACTCCACCGCCTCCACCTTGGCCTCGCGGTAGAGTTGGTCCAGGGCGCCGCCCTTGTGGTAGGGCAGGGCGATGACCACTCTCCGCTTGCCTGTGTCCAGCCGCCGGGCCATCTCCTGGCGGAGCCGGTCCAGCCCTTCCCCGGTCCGCGCGGAGACCCACACCATGTCCTCGCCGTGGGGCAGGATGTCCCCGGCGCAGAGGTCGCACTTGTTAAAGACCTCCAGCCTGGGTGTCTCCCACGCGCCCAGGGAGCGGATCAGCTCCTCCACGACCTGCCGCTGTTCCCGCCACAGGGGGTTCGAGGCGTCGATGACGTGGACGAGCAGGTCCGCGAAGCTCAGCTCCTCCAGCGTGGCCTTGAAGGCCGCCACCAGATGGTGGGGCAGTTTGCGGATAAAGCCCACCGTGTCGGACAGCAGGACCGTGCAGGTGTCGGACAGCTCCAGCGTTCTGGTGGTGGTGTCCAGGGTGTCGAAGAGCCTGTCGTTGGCGGGGATGTCCGCGCCGGTCATGGCGTTGAGCAGGGTGGATTTGCCCGCGTTGGTATAGCCCACCAGGGCCGCCACCGGCACCTCGTTCTTCTCCCGCCGTTCCCGCTGGGTGGAGCGCACCCGGCGCACGTCCTCCAGCTCCTCCTTGAGCTTGGCGATCTTCCGCCGGATGTGCCGCCTGTCGCTCTCCAGCTGGGTCTCGCCGGGGCCGCGTGTGCCGATGGCGCCCTCCTGCCGCTCCAGATGGGTCCACATCCCCGTCAGCCGGGGCAGCAGATACTGGTACTGGGCCAGCTCCACCTGCAGCCGCCCCTCCTTGGTCTGGGCCCGCTGGGCGAAGATGTCCAGGATCAGCGCCTCGCGGTCCAGCACCTGCACCTTCAGTTCCTGGTTCAGCACCCGCAGCTGGGAGGGGGAGAGGGGGTTGTCAAAGACCACCAGATCCGCCCCCGTCGCGGCCACCAGTTCCTGCACCTCCTCCAGCTTGCCCTCGCCGATGAAGGTCCGGGGGTCGGGGGCGTCCTTGGTCTGCAAAACGGTGCCCGCGCACACGCCTCCGGCGGTCTCCAGCAGCGCCGTCAACTCAACCAGCGTGTCCTCGTCGGCGTTGTCCTCCCTGTCCAGCGCCCTGGCGTTCAGCCCCACCAGCACGCCCTTTTGGACCTTTTTCTCTTCCGTTGTGTTCATTTACCTCTGGTAGACCTCCATGATCTCGCCGATATACATCCTGTGGTAGTCCTTGCCCGGATAGTTGGCCCCGTCGATGGCCCCGTCCAAAAAGTGCCCCGGCTCGATGTCGTCAAAATAGAGCTTTTTGCACACCATCACCAGTTCCGCCTCCTGAAAATAGGGTGCGTCGCCCGCGCCGTAGGCCACGGTGAAGCCGCACTGGGCGACCTTGTCCACCTCGCGGCCCGACGTGCTGCCGCAGAGCTTCAGCGCGTCCCGCCACGCCTGGCCGAAGAAGGCCACGGTGAAATACCCGCCCTTTTCCATAAACGCGTAGGTGTACCGCTGGGGCCGGACATAGACCGTCACCACATTCTTGCCCCACAATACGCCCATGCCGCCCCACGACGCGGTCATGGTATTGAGACCCTCTTTGTCCCCGGCGGTCAGCAGCATCCACTGCTGGCCGATGGCGGAGAACACGTTTTGCCGGATGTCCTCGACCTGGATCTTTTTCATACAAAAGCCCTCCTTCACGCGGATACTGTTATTGTATGCCCATTTGTTGAAAAAAGCCCGCACTCTTCACAAGTGCGGGCCCTTCTCTGTGGCTGGTCACTTCTGGTCCAGACCGAACTTCTTGTTGAAGCGGCTGACCCGTCCGCCGGTGTCTACCACCTTCTGCTTGCCGGTGTAGAAGGGATGACACTTGGAGCAGACTTCCACGCGGATGTCCTTCTTGGTGGACCCGGTGGCGATCACGTTACCGCAGGCGCACCGGATGGTGGTCTGCTCGTAAGCGGGATGGATGCCTTCCTTCATGTGGATTCACCTCTTTGTTCACGATTTGCGTATGTAATTTGGCATACGCAACCTGTATCTTACCACGTTCCCCGAAAAAATGCAAGCCCTTTTTCCGCAAAAATAATCAGGAAAGAGACAAAGACGAAATGGAAAAGAGGACCGGCCCCGCGCTGCTTCCCGCCTCCGCCTGGGGCTCACTCCGCCAGCGGCGTGTGGTCGCAGACCTCCCGTATCTTGGCCTGCAGAGCTTTCAGGTCCAAAAAGGTCTCCGGCTTCTTCCGCGGGTCCCGCAGCAGAGCCGCCGGGTGAAACAGGGCCATCATCCGCACGCCGTTCTTCTCGAACCACTTGCCGTGCTCCTGGGTGATCTTAAAGTCCTCCTTGATGACCCGCATAGCGGCCACGCGGCCCAGACACACGATGATCTTGGGCCGCAGCAGGGCGACCTGGTTGCGGAGATAGCCGATGCAGGCGTCCTCCTCGGTGTTCAGCGGGTCCCGGTTGTGGGGCGGACGGCACTTGACGATGTTGGCGATGTACACGTCCTGGCGGCGGAGGCCGATGGCCCCCATCATGTCGTCCAGCAGCTGGCCGCCCCGCCCCACAAAGGGCTCGCCTGTCAGGTCCTCGTTTTCGCCGGGCCCCTCGCCGATGAAGAGCACCTCCGCCGCGCGGGAGCCCACGCCAAAGACCACGTTGGTCCGCGTCTCCCACAGCGAGCAGTTTTTGCAGCCTTTGCAGGTCTGTTCCAGGGTGTCCCAATCCATCATCTCGACCGTCCTCCTTTGCGCCTTGCACATAGTATACAAAATTCCGCGGCAAAAGGGAAGAGGCTTTTGGAGAAGTTTTTGTTGACAATTTTGCAAGTTGGTGTTATGCTACTTGCATATTCAGAAAACGGCGATGAAAAAGACCGCCCGCCACGGCAGCCGACAGGGAAGCTGGGCCACCGATTGAGAGCCCGGCGCGGAAAGACGGCGCGGCGCAACGCTTTGGAGCCGGCGATTCGATGGGGTCCGAGCCCGGAGGGTCGCCCGTATGCCCTACGTTACAGGGGTTTCAGAGTGGGCAGGGGAGAGACCCCTTGCCAACTTGGGTGGTACCGCGGAGAGATTCGCCCCAAGCCGAAATAATCGGCTTGGGGCGTTTTTGTCCCACTTTTTTCCATAGGGGAGTTGAGAACGATGACCACCATCACAGGAAAGTTTCTCCGAGAGGACTTGCAAATCGGCCAGTTGGCCGACCATGTGGGCCAACGGGCCCAGCTCCGTGGCGCGGTCCACGGCCTGCGGGACCTGGGCGGCGTGGTTTTTCTCACCTTGCGAAAGGGCGACGGCGTGGTCCAGTGCGTGTGCCCGCCGGAGCTCGTGCCCCAGGCGCTCTGCCAGGAGGCCACCGTGAAGCTCACCGGCGCGGTGCGGCAGGAGCCCCGCGCTCCCCGCGGCGTGGAGCTGGCGGTGGAGGCGGTGGAGATCCTCTCCCTACCGGCGCGGCCCATGCCGGTGCCCATCTCCAAGGACAAGCTGAACCTGAAGCTGGACACCGAGCTGGCCCTGCGGCCGTTGACGGTGCGGAATCTGCGCCAGCGGGCGGTTTTCCGCATCCAGGCCGTCATCGCCGGGGCTTTCCGGACGTATCTGGACAGCCAGAACTTCACCGAGGTCCACACGCCCAAGATCGTCTCCGCCGGGGCCGAGGGCGGCTCCAACATCTTCCGGCTGAGCTACTTTGGCCGCAAGGCGTTCCTGGCCCAGTCCCCGCAGTTTTACAAGCAGACCATGGTGGGCTCTCTGGAGCGGGTCTACGAGGTAGCCCCCGTCTTTCGCGCCGAGAAGCACGCCACGGCCCGCCACCTGAACGAATACACCTCTCTGGACTGCGAGATGGGCTACATCGACAGCTTTTACGACCTTTTGGAGCTGGAGGCGGGCTTCCTGCGCCACTGCATGGAGGCCCTGAAGGAGCGCTGTGGCCGGGAACTGCGCTATCTGGGCGTGGTGGTCCCGGAGATCGGCGAGATCCCCGCCGTGCCCTTCGAGGAGGCCAAGCGCCTGGCTTCGGAGGCGTACAGCCGCCCCATCCGGGACCCCTTCGACCTGGAGCCGGAGGAGGAGCACCTGATCGGCCGCTACTGGAAGGAGCGCACGGGCAGCGACTTTGTTTTCGTCACCCACTACCCCAGCAAAAAGCGCCCCTTCTACGCCATGGACGATCCCGCCGACCCCCGCTACACCCTCTCCTTCGACCTCCTGTTCCGCGGTGTGGAGATCACCACCGGCGGCCAGCGCATCCACGACTACGCCCAGCAGGTGGAGAAGATGGTCAAGCGGGGCATGGACCCGGCGGAGTTCACCGACTTTTTGATGATCCACCAGCACGGTATGCCGCCCCACGGGGGCATGGGCATCGGCCTGGAGCGGCTCACCATGCAGCTTTGCGGGCTGGACAACGTGCGCCACGCCTGCCTGTTTCCCAGAGACATCCACCGCTTGACGCCGTAAGGAGGAGAGAACATGAAGATCACAGAGGAAATGGTCGATTACGTGGCCGGCCTCTCCCGGCTCAGACTGGACCCGGAGGAGCGGGGCGACATGACCCGTGAGCTGGAGCAGATCGTCAGCTACATGGACGTGCTCTCCCAGGTGGACACCCAGGGCGTGGAGCCTCTGAGCCACGTTTTGCCCGTGTGCAACGTGACCCGGCCCGACGTGGTGGAGCCGTCCTTTGACCGGGAAGCGCTCCTGCGGGGCGCGCCCAAGCGGGACGAGGCCACCTTCCTGGTGCCCAAGGCCGTGGAGTGAGGAGGGAAGGAGACATGGACATTCTGGACCTGACCGCTCTGGAACTGGGCCAGGCCATCAAGGCCGGCCAGGTCACCATTCCGGAGGCGACCCGGACCGCCCTGGAGGTCATCGCCAGGGAAAACCCCAAAAATAACGCCTTCATCACCCTGTGCGCCGACCGGGCCATGGACCGGGCCAAGGCGCTCCAGGATGGTCTGAGGCCCGACGCGCCGCCGCTCTACGGCGTACCCATGGCGGCAAAGGACAACCTCTGCACCCAGGGCGTAAAGACCACCTGCGCCAGCAAAATACTGGGGGACTTCACACCCCCGTACAGCGCCACCGCCCTGGAGCGGCTGGACAGCGCGGGCGCCGTACTGCTGGGCAAGGTGAACATGGACGAGTTCGCCATGGGCTCCACCTCGGAGACCTCTTTCTACGGCCCGGTGAAGAACCCCAGGGACCTGACGCGGGTCCCCGGCGGCTCCAGCGGCGGCGCGGCGGCGGCGGTGGCGGCCCGGATGGGCTGGTACGCCCTGGGCAGCGACACCGGCGGCTCCATCCGTCAGCCCGGCTCCTACTGCGGCGTCACCGGCATGAAACCCACCTACGGCGCCGTGAGCCGCTACGGGCTCATCGCCTACGCCTCCTCTCTGGACCAGATCGGTCCCCTGTGCCGGGACGCCAGGGACTGCGCGGCGGTGCTGGACGCCATGGCGGGCCGGGACAGGCGGGACTCCACCAGCGTGGACGGCCCCTACGGAAACGTCCTGGCCCAGCTGGACGGCGACCTGCGCGGCGTGCGGATCGGCCTGCCCAGGGAGTGCTTCGGCCAGGGCCTGGACAGCCAGGTGGAGGCCGCCGTGCGGGAGATGGCCAGGGCCCTGGCGGGCCGGGGCGCGGCGGTGGAGGAGTTCTCCCTGCCCGTCATGGACTATGTGGTGCCCACCTACTATATCCTGGCCTCCGCCGAGGCCAGTTCCAACCTCTCCCGCTTCGACGGCGTGAAGTACGGCTGGCGGGCCGAGGGCTACGAGGACCTCACCGACCTCTACGAAAAGACCCGCACCCAGGGCTTCGGCAAGGAGGTCAAGCGGAGGATCCTGCTGGGCACCTTCGTCCTCTCCTCCGGCTACTTTGACGCTTACTACAAAAAGGCCCTGCAGGTGAAATCGGTCATCGCCGGGGCGTACCGGGACGCCTTTTCCAAGTACGACCTGCTCCTGACCCCTGTGGCCCCCACCACCGCGCCCAAGCTGGGCCAGAGCCTTCACGACCCCTTGAAGATGTACCTCTCGGACATCTACACCGTGCCCGTGAACCTGGCGGGACTGCCCGGCGTCTCGGTGCCCTGCGGCGCGGACCGGGACGGCCTGCCCATCGGCGGACAGCTCATCGGCCCGGCCATGGGGGACGCCCTGGTGCTCAAGGCCGCCGACGCCTATCAACAGGAGGTGCGCCCATGACCTGGGAAACTGTCATCGGCCTGGAGACCCATGTGGAGTTGTCCACGGCCACAAAGATCTTTTGCTCCTGCACCACGGAGTTTGGCGGCGCCCCCAACACCCACTGCTGCCCCGTGTGTACCGGTATGCCCGGCACCTTGCCCACGCTGAACGAAAAGGTGCTGGAGTACGCGGTCAAGGCCAGCCTGGCCCTGGGCTGTACCGTCACCCGCCGAGGCCGCTTTGACCGCAAGAACTACTTCTACCCCGACCTGCCCAAAGCCTACCAGATCAGCCAGCTCTACCTGCCCATCGGCCGGGACGGACAGGTGCCCATCACCTGGGGCGACGGGGAGCGCAAGACCATCGGCATCCACGAGCTCCACATGGAGGAGGACGCGGGCAAGCTGGTCCACGACCCCTGGCAGGACCTGACCCAGTGTGACTACAACCGCTGCGGCGTCCCCCTCATCGAGATCGTCACCGAGCCCGACTTCCGCAGCGGGGAAGAGGTCATCGCCTATCTGGAAAAACTCCGCTCCACCCTGCAATACCTGGGCGTGTCCGACTGCAAGATGCAAGAGGGCTCTCTGCGCTGTGACGTGAACCTCTCCGTCCGGCCCGCGGGCACATCGGAACTGGGCACCCGCACGGAGATGAAGAACCTCAACTCCTTCAAGGCCATTGGCCGGGCCATCGACTACGAGGCCCGCCGCCAGATCGAACGCATCGAAGAGGGCAAGCGGGTGGTCCAGGAGACCCGCCGCTGGGACGAGAACAAGGACGCCACCTACTCCATGCGGAGCAAGGAGAACGCCCAGGACTACCGCTACTTCCCCGAGCCCGACATCCCGCCCATCGAGCTCTCCGACGGGTATCTGGACCATCTGCGCGCCGAGATGCCGGAGCTGGCGGAGGCCAAACAGGCCCGGTACCAGGCGCAGTACGGTCTCTCCGGCTACGACGCGCGGATGATGACCGGGGAAAAGGCCCTGGCCGACTTCTTTGAGGACTGCGTGGCCCTGGGCGCCGAGCCCAAGAACGCCTGCAACTGGATCATGACCCAGATCCTCCGCAAACTCAAGGAGCTGGGCGCCGAGCCGGGCCGGATGGCCTTCACGCCCCAGAGCCTCTGCCGCTTGCTGGCGCTGGTGAAGGAGGGGAGCCTCAACCGCAACACGGCGGTGGCCGTCTTTGACGCGGTGTTTGAGACCAACGGGGACATCAACGAGTATGTAAAGGCCAACGGCTTGTCACAGGTCCGGGACACCGGCCTCATCGAATCGGTGGTCTCCCAGGTGATCGGGGACAATCCCCAGTCGGTCTCCGACCTGAAAGCCGGAAAGGAAAAAGCCTTTGGATTCCTTGTGGGACAGTGCATGAAGGTCCTCAAGGGCCAGGGCGACCCCAAGCTGGTCAACCAGCTGTTGCGGGAAAAACTGGAGAAGCTGTAAAGGGAAAAGACTTCACACAAAAAAGGCGCTCTCCCAGCCGTCGCCGGCGCCGGGAGAGCGCCTTTTCTCGCGGTCTTTCACGCGCCGCATCTGTCTGAACCACCTTTTCCGGCCCCACTCAGAGCCGCAGAGGTACCCTGGCGTTCATCCGCAGGCTGTCCGGCGTCACCGCGCAGTCGTAGGCCCAGACCTCCACGCCCACCTCGGCGGCCTGGCGCAGAGCTTGACCGAAGGCGGGATGGGTGGCGTCGTTGGGGGAGAAGAAGGCCACGTCCTCCATCTGAATGACAAAGCACACCGCCGCGCGGTAGCCCTGGGCGTGGGCGGCGGCCAACTCCTGGAGGTGCTTGACGCCCCGCTGGGTGGGCGCGTCAGGGAAAAAGGCCCCGCCGTCCGCCTCCAGCGTCACCCCTTTGACCTCCACAAAGCCCTTCTCATCCTCCGACTCCCAGTAAAAATCGAACCGGGACGAGCCCCATGGGGTCTCTGGCCGCAGCAGCCGCAGACCGGCCAGCCCGCCGTCGCGGGCCCACTCCCCAAAGACCCTGTTGGGGGCCTGGGCATCCATGTTGATCAGCCGTCGGCCCTTCTGGACGGCCACCAGATCGAACCGGGTCTTGCGCCCGGCGTTCTGCCCCTGGGCCAGCCAGACCTGGGCGCCGGGGACCAGCAGCTCCCTGCACCTGCCCGTGTTCTTCACATGGACCGTCTCCTCCCGTCCCTCCAACTCCACTTGGGCGATGAACCGGTTGGGGCGGCAGAGGAACCGGGCGGGGTACACCTGTGGATAGCGCATGGGCTCACCCTCCTTTTTTGGTAGTCTACCAGCTTTTGGCCCGCCTGTCCAGAAGTTACGGGATCGGCCGGGGCAAAGCCCCCGCCACACAGCAAAAAACACAGCCCCAAACCAGGCTGTGTTTTTTATGGAGGCGACACCCAGACTCGAACTGGGGGTGGAGCTTTTGCAGAGCTCTGCCTTACCACTTGGCTATGTCGCCATATTCCCATTGTACGCGGCGGGGGAGAAAAGGGTTCCCGCGGGCTTTTGTGCGGGAGAAGAATTGGAGCGGGTGACGAGGCTCGAACTCGCTTCCGCGCCCCGTCCGGCCAGCCGGCCGGGGACCCCGCGCCTCTCGATCAGGAAAAACGCGGCACACCGCGTTTTTAGGTGGAGGCAGCGAGTTCAGCTACTACGGAAAACCTGCCTACCAGGAACGGGTGACGAGGGAAAGAACTGGAGCGGGTGACGAGGCTCGAACTCGCTACCTCCACCTTGGCAAGGTGGCGCTCTACCAGATGAGCTACACCCGCGTCATGCCATATGGGCGATGGGCCCTAGGGGGGAAACTGCGTTGGATGGGCTGGCCCACCCAACGCAGTTTCTGGTGCCTCCGGTCGGAATCGAACCAACGACACGAGGATTTTCAGTCCTCTGCTCTACCAACTGAGCTACAGAGGCAAATGGCGACTCGGAAGGGACTTGAACCCTCGACCTCCGGCGTGACAGGCCGGCGCTCTAACCAACTGAGCTACCGAGCCATCTGGTGGGAACAACAGGGCTCGAACCTGTGACCTCATGCTTGTAAGGCACGCGCTCTAGCCAGCTGAGCTATGCTCCCCTGTTGCGTCATCATTCAAACGGCGTCTGCTATTATACTAAAATCCCCGGAACTTGTCAACACCTTTTCCAAACTTTCCTCCCAAATCTGGATTTTCTCCTCTGAGCCCCGCTTTTTGCGGTTGACGGATGGGATGGGCGGTGGTATTATTATTGTAACGCTCAAAATCCAGCAGGGGAGAAGGGACACGCAGACCATGAAAAAACTCACGCCAGCAAACTGCCTGACCGGGCTCCGGCTGCTGGGTGCCGTCGTCCTGATCTTCCTCGCGCCCCTGTCCGTCCCCTTCTACGTTGTCTATTCCCTCTGTGGCCTCAGCGACGCCCTGGATGGCCCCGTGGCCCGGACCACGGGCACCGCCGGCGACTTTGGCGCCCGGCTGGACAGCGCGGCGGATATGCTCTTCTACACCGTCATGGTCCTGCGCCTGATCCCCATCGTCTGGCGGGAAAAGATCCTGCAGGACTGGTGCTGGTGGTGGGCCGTGGGGATCCTGGTGTTCCGGATCGGCATCTACCTCTTCGCCCTTGTGAAATTTGGCCGCTTCCCCACGCTCCACACCATGCTCAACAAGATCAGCGGCTTTCTGATCTTTGGCTCGGCCTACATCATCCGCACCCCCATCGCCGTGGCCTACTTCGCCGTGTTCTGCGCGGTGGCTACCCTGGCGGGGATCGAGGAGCTCACCATCCACCTCTATAACCGCAAATACGGCGGCGAGTGCATCTCCCTTTGGTGGCTGCTGCGCGCCACTTACCAAAACCGCAAGGACAACAAATAAGCGGCCTGCGGCCCATGCAAAAAAGCCTGGCGGGACATATCCCGCCGGGCTTTTTTGGCGCGCCGCGACCCTCAGGAGAGCAGGATGCGGTCGTTGTCCAGGGTCTTACCGGCCCGCTGTCTGAACTGGTCCAGCAGGTCGTTTACCGTCATGCTCCTCCGCCGCTCTCCGGCCACATCCAGCACGATGCGGCCCGAATCCATCATCAGCGTGCGGTTGCCCAGTTCCAGAGCCTGGTGCATATTGTGTGTGACCATCAGCGTGGTGATCTTGTGCTGGTCCACCACGTCGCGGGTGATCTCCAGCACCTTTTCCGCCGTGGCCGGGTCCAGCGCCGCCGTGTGCTCGTCCAGCAGCAGCAGTTTTGGGGGACAGAACGTGGCCATCAGCAGGGTCAGCGCCTGCCGCTGCCCGCCGGAGAGAAGGCCCACCGGCTGGCGCATCCGGTCCTCCAGCCCCATGTCCAGCAGGGCCAGCTTCTCCCGGAACACGGCCCGGTCTGCCCTGGTGATCCGGCTGAGCCAACCGCCCCGGCCGGAGGCCATGGACAGGTTCTCCTCAATGGTCATGTGGGGGGCGCTGCCCCGCATGGGGTCCTGAAACAGCCGGCCAATGGACTTGGAGCGCTTGTGGGAGGGCAAAAAGGTGATGTCATGGCCGTCCAGGACGATGGAGCCCTCGTCGGCCATAAAGTCCCCGGCGATGGCGTTGAAGAGGGTGGACTTGCCCGCGCCGTTGGAGCCGATGATGGTGACGAAGTCGCCGGGCTCCAGATGGAGGGACAGGTCGGTCAGGGCCTTTTTTTCGTTCACCGTGCCGGGGTTGAAGGACTTGGAGATGTGGGAGATGTCCAGCATCTCAGCCCACCTCCTTTCCCGCCGGGGACCGGTGGGCCAGCCGCCGCTTCAACATGGGCCACTGGGACTTGAAATAGGGGATGGACAGGGCCAGCACCACGATCACCGAGGACACCAGCTTGAGCATGAAGGCGGGCATATGCAGCCGCAGGGCGATGGCGTACACCAGCCGGAAGAGGAACGCGCCCAGCACCATCCCCAGGGCCCGCAGGGCGATGGGGCCGCGGCCCAGCAGGGTGGCCCCGATGAGCAGGGAGGCCAGGGCGATGGTGACAACGCCCTGCCCGATGCTGGCCACGTCCACCGACTTCTGCATCTGCCCCAGCAGACAGCCCGACAGCCCGGTAAAGGCGTTGGCCACGCACAACCCAATGATGGTGGTGAAAGAGGGGTTGATGGAGGAGGAGCTGACCATGTCCGGGTTGTCCCCGGTGGCCCGGATGGCAAGGCCCAACTTGGTGTTCAAAAAGAGGGCCAAAAAGAGGATGACCAGCGCCGCGGCCACCGCCCCCACCAAAATGTCCGACCATCCGGCCAGAGGCGTACCGGCCAGCAGGTCCCTGGCCGCGGTAAAGACCGTATCGGTCTTGTTCATGTTCATCAGTGGCGAGCCGTCCAGCACCGCCACATTCACCGAGTAGAGCCCCGTATTCACGATGATACCCGCCAGCAGACTGTTGATGCCCATTTTGGTCTGGAGCAGGGCGGTGACGAAGCCGGAGCATACCCCGGCGGCCATGGCCGCCGGCAGGGACAGGTAGGGGTGGCCGGACACCGCCACCACCGCGCCCACCGTGGCGCCCAGGGTGAAGCAGCCGTCGGTGGACAGGTCGCAGACGTTGAGCATCGAGTAGCTCAAAAACAGGGCCAGCACTGTCAGGGAGTAGATCAGTCCCAGTTCCAGGGCTGTGGTGGCGACAGTGAGCATACAGCGTCCTCCTCGCAGAAAATTGGCGGGGGATAGGGACCCGCGCCCCTATCCCCCATCAGTGTGTTCCGTTCAGCCGGCAATATCCCCGAATTCCTCGGCGGTGGTGATCAACTGCACCTTGGTGCAGAAGGGCTCGAAGGCGGTCTGCACGGTCTCCAGATCAAAGCCCAGGGCGGCGCAGGTCTCGGTGTTGATGGTGGCGGTGCCGTTGTCAAAGGTCATCACAGGGGTGGTGGCGGGGTCGGCCCCGTCCACCAGGATCTTGGCCACCATATTGGCGGTCTCCACGCCCAGGTTGGCGTAGTCCACGCCAAAGCCCAGGAACGCGCCGTTGAGGGCGAAGGAGTCGGCCCCGGTGTAGTGGGGGATGCCGGCCTCGGCCAGCGTCTCATAGATGGACAGCTCGGCGGTCATGATGCTGTTGTCGGAGGGGGTGAAGATGGCGTCCACACCGTCCGCCACCAGGGCGTCGGCGGCCAGCATGATGTCGGCCACGGTGGAGCCGTTGCGCTCCACATACTCCACGCCCTTGTCGTCCAGGAACTTCTTGGCGTCGGCGATGGCAGTGGTGGAGGAGTCCTGACCCAGATCGTAGAGGAAGCCGATCTTGTCCGCGTCAGGATCGGCGGCGAAGATCAGGTTCATCACGGCGTTGGTGTTCAGATAGTCGCTGGTGCCGGTGATGTTGCCGCCGGGGACCTCGACGGAGTCCACCAGCTCCGCCCCCACGGGGTCAGACACAGCGGAGAACACCACGGGGATGCCGTTCTCCTCGGTGGCGGCCTGCATCGCCATGGCCACGGGGGTGGCCACGCCCACCATCAGATCCACATCGTCCGCGATAAAGTTGGAGATGATCTGGTTCAAAACAGCGGCGTCGGCGTTGCAGTTGTCGTAGCTCACCTCAAAGTTGACGCCGCGCTCCTGGCCGATGGCGGTCAGCTGGGCCTGGATGTTCTCCACGATCTGGTTCAGCGACGCGTCGTCTACGTAGTTGCAGATGCCCACTTTATAGGTGGCGCCGGCGGCGGGGGTCTCTTCGGGGGCGTCGGTGGCGACGACGTCGCCGTCGGTGGCGGGGGTGTCGTCAGCGGCGGGCTCGGATCCGCCGCCGCAGGCGGCCAGGGAGAGGGCCAGGGACGCGCCCAGGACCAGGGCCAGGAACTTCTTGACGATGTTGCGGTTTTTCATGTTTGCTTACCTCCAATGATTTGTGATTTGGGCGGCAGATGGAGGGCGAAACTTTGCCGGAGTTAGGCCGAAGAAAACAAAAGCGCCCTTGCCCCGCATGGGACAAAAGCGTTTGCTTCTGCGATACCACCCAAATTGACGCCTCGCGGCGTCCACTCGCTTTCACATACCACCATATGTGACCCTGTGCTCTAACGGGAGGGACCCGTCGGGAACTACTGGGCGGGAACACCCGCCGTTCAGCCCGCCCTCGGAAGGCCATTCCCCAGCAGCCTCGCGTCCCGCTCGCACCCTCCGGGACTCGCTACGGCTCAGCTGACGCTGGGTACTTTACTTCCTCATCGGTTTAACGTGATGAAATTGTTACCCGCATTATAAGACCCGCCCTTTCATTTGTCAACCCCTTTTTGAAAAAATTTTTTCCGGGGCAGGAAGGACAGCTTGGTCTCCGACAGGATGATGGCGCAGAAGATCAGCCCAAAGCCGCAGTACATGGCCGCCGTGGGCCGCTCGTCGCCAAAGAGGACGGAGAAGAGCACGCCAAAGGGCGCCTCCAGACTCAGCAGTACCGCCGCCGCCGCCGGCGGGGTGTGGGCCTGGCCGATGTTTTGAAACAGCATGGCCAGGGCGGTGGAGAACACGGCCAGATAGACGATGCGGGCCCAGTCCGCCCAGGCGATGCCCTGGGCGGGGACCTCTCCGGTGAGCAGCACCCCCAGCCAGGAGAGCGCCGCCATGGTGGCAAACTGCAAGGTGGTGAGCAAGATCACGTCGGACCGCTCTGTGTACCGGGACACCATGATGATATGCAAAGCGAACATCACGCCGCCCAGTATGGTCAAAAGATCGCCGCCCACCAGCCCAAACTCTCCGCTGAGGGACACCAGCCCAATGCCCGCCACGCACAAAAAGGCGGCGGCCACGTTGTAGACGTCGGGCCGCTTGTGGAAAAGGAGCCAGATGAAAAAGGGCACCAGGATGCAGTAGACCGCGGTAAAAAAGGCGTTCTTTCCCGGCGTGGTGCCCTGCCAGGCGCCCAGCCCGTTGAGACCGTAGGTCTGAAAGATATACGCCCCCTCCATCAAGAGTCCCAGCACGGCCCCGCCTTTCAGCGTGGCCCTGTCCAGCCGCCGCCATTTTTTCCAAAAGACCACCGCCAGCAGACCCGCACCCAGGGAAAAGCGCACCGCCAGCAGGTAAAACACGGGGATATTGTCCACCGCTTGGGACATCAGCAGGAAAGAAGAGCCCCAGATCAGCGTGGCGCATACCATCAAAAGCTGGGGCCAGATGGGTGTTTTTGTCTTGGCTTGGGTCATGGCTTGACGTCTCCTTTGTTTCGTGCTATCCTCAAAAAAATCAAAGAGGTGATGGCATGGAGCGGTTGTCGCGGGACTTTTACCGCCGGGACACCCTGACGGTGGCCCAGGACCTGCTGGGCTGTGTGCTGGTCCGGGAGCGGAACGGGGAGCGGCTCATGGGCCGGATCGTGGAGACCGAGGCGTACATCGGCCGCTGTGACAAAGCCTGCCACGCCTACGGCTACAAGCGAACGCCCCGGACCCGGACCCTCTTCGCCCGGCCCGGCGTGGCCTATCTCTACCTCATCTACGGGATGTATACCTGCCTGAACCTGGTCACCGAGCCGGAGGGGGAGCCCGCGGCGGTGCTCATCCGGGCCATCGAGCCCCTGGCGGGGGCGGAGACCATGGCCCGGCTGCGCTTTGGGCGCCCTCTGGACCAGCTGACGGCCTATCAGCAAAAGAATTTCCTCAACGGCCCCGGGAAGCTCTGTAAAGCGTTGGACCTTGACAGGTCCTTCGACGGCCACGACCTGCTGACCGCCCCTCTCTACCTGCTGCCCCGGCAGGGGCCGGTGGGCGAGATCGCCTGCGGCCCCAGGATCGGCGTGGACTACGCCCAGGAGGCCCGTGACTTTCCCTGGCGGTTTTGGCTGAGGGCGTAAAGGGGAGACCCTTTACGCCTTTTCCATATGCTGGGCGGCGCTTTTGAGCATCAGCCGCTTGGTGCCCACCTGGTCAAAGGCGATCTCCACAAGGGCGTCGCCCCCCATGGGCTTGACCGCCAGCACCAGGCCGTGGCCGAAGGCGGTGTGGCGCACCTGGTCGCCCACGGTGAAGTCGGGCAGGGGAGAGGTCGGCCTCTGGCCCTTGGCCGGACCGGTCCGCCCGGTGGAGACCGTGGCGGCGGAGGCTGGCCTGCGGCCCTTGGTGAACACGCCCACGCTGCCGCCGGCGTCCTCGTCCAGACGACCGTACTCCTGAAACGTCCCCGTGGCGATCCTCCGGCCGCCGCCGGGGCTGTACTTGGCGGAGAACGGGGAGGCAAAGGGGCTGTCCCACTGGTCGCCGGACCTGCTGGCGGGGCGGGGCTGGGCCGGCTCCACCGCGGCGGAGGACCAGTCCTCCAGGGGGTCCCGGTGGAACAAAAACGCCTTGCCGCTGCGCTCCACGTACTCCGGCGGGATCTCCCGCACGAACTGGGAGGGCTGGTTGCAGGTGGTGTGGCCAAAGAGCATCCGCTGGCTGGCCGAGGCCAGATAGAGCTTCTCCTTGGCCCTGGTCATGGCCACGTAGCACAGCCGCCGCTCCTCCTCCATCTGCTCCGCGTCGCCGATGGCGCGGATGCCGGGAAAGACCCCGTCCTCCATGCCCACCAAAAAGACCGTGGGGAACTCCAGCCCCTTGGCCGCGTGCATGGTCATCATGGACACGCAGTCCTCGCCCGCCTCCCCTTCGTCCAGGGTGGTGTAGAGGGATATTTCGTCCAAAAAGCCCGCCAGCGTGGGGTTTTCCGGGTCCTGTTCCAGATAGCCGTTGATGGAGGTCAAAAGTTCCCGCACGTTCTCCAGCCGCGTGGCGTTCTCCACGGTGTCCTTGCTCTCCAGCATCACCGCGTAACCCGTCTTGACGATCAGTTCCTCGTAGAAGTCGTTGAGGGCCATGGTGTCCAGCGACCCGCGGAGCTGGGTCATCAGCCGCGTAAAATCCGCCAGCTTCGCCTGGGCTTTCATCAGTTCCGGGTAGTCCCCCGCGTGGGAGATGACTTCCCACAGGGACACGCCCTTCCCCTCCGCGATGGCCTGGGCCCGGTCCAGGGTGGCCGCGCCGATGCCCCTGGGCGGGTTGTTGACGATCCGCAGCAGCCGCAGGTCGTCGGCGGGATTGTGGAGCACGAAGAGATAGGCCAGCATATCCTTCACCTCGGCCCTGTCGAAGAACCGGGTGCCACCGTAGATGCGGTAGGGGATGCCGTTGCGTTTCATAGCGTTTTCGATCTGGTTGGACTGGGCGTTCATGCGGTAGAGCACGGCGAAATCCTTGAAGTGGGCGCCCTGGGCCACGCCGTCCAGCACCCGCGAGGCCACGAACTGCGCCTCGTCGGACTCGTTCATGGCCGTGTAGTGCTGTACCTTGTCTCCCTGGTCGTGCCGGGTCCACAGCCGCTTGCCCTTCCGCCCCAGATTGTTGGCGATCACCGCGTTGGAGGCGTCCAGAATGTACCCCGTGGAGCGGTAATTCTGCTCCAGACGGATGACCCTGGCGCCCTTATACTGGCGCTCAAAGGACAGGATGTTCTCGATGGTGGCGCCCCGGAAGCGGTAGATGGACTGATCGTCGTCCCCCACCACGCAGATGTTCTCCCACTTGCCCGCCAGCAGGGAGGCCAGGCGGTACTGGAGGGCGTTGGTGTCCTGGTACTCGTCGATGAGGACGTAGCGGAACTTGTTCTGATAGTAGGCCCGCACGTCCTCGCGCTGTTCCAGCAGCCGCACCGTGTGCAGAATGAGGTCGTCAAAGTCCAGCGCGCCCGCGTCCCACAGCCGCCTTTGATACTCGGTATAGACCTCCGCGGCCTTCATCAGATAGACGTCGCCCGTCTGCTTCTGCCTGGCGGCGTAGTCCTCCGCCAGCAGTTCCTGGTCCTTGGCCTTGGAGATCTGCCCCAGGATCGTCCTGGGGGCGAAGATCTTGTCGTCCATGTTTTTGGCCTTGAGAATGTCCTTGATGACCCGCAGGGAGTCGTCGGTGTCGTAGATGGTAAAGGATGGGTCAAAGCCCAGCTTGTCGATGTCCCGGCGCAGGATCCGCAGACAGGCGGAGTGAAACGTAGCGGCCCACACGTCTCCGGCCAGCGCCTGCCCCAGCTGGGCCCCCAGCCGGTCTTTCAGCTCTCCGGCGGCCTTGTTGGTAAAGGTGATGGCCAGGATGGACCAGGGCGCGGCGGGCTCCACCGCGCACAGCGCCACGGCGCGGGCCCTGTCGCCCTGCCCCTTGCTCTCCACATAGCCCCGCAAAAACGCCAGGTCCTCCGCCGTGACCCACTGGGGCGTCTCGTCGCTGTCCGAGCCCCGCCCATAGGTGATCAGGTTGGCGATGCGCTGGATGAGCACGGTGGTCTTGCCGCTGCCCGCGCCCGCCAGCAGCAGCAGCGGCCCCTGGGTGGTCAGCGCCCCCTCCAACTGCTGGGGATTCAGC
Source organism: uncultured Oscillospiraceae bacterium (assembly GCA_947599925.1). GTDB lineage: Bacteria > Bacillota > Clostridia > Oscillospirales > Oscillospiraceae > MGBC124762. The sequence continues at coordinate 102,621 of CANQFT010000004.1, forward strand.
CGCGGGTAGTCCAGGGCGATGGCCTGGCGGCGAAGCCGGACAAACTCCAGCGCGTCCTTTCCGGTGAGCACGGCCCCTCACTTCCTCTCTCTACGCAAAAAGAGGGCGCGCCCGGCACGGGCGTGCCCTCTCAAGCGGTGAATTTACGCCTCGGTCTCAGGCGCCTTGGCCTCCTCAGCGGTCTCGGCGGCTTCCTCAGCGGCCTCCGCGGTCTCCGCGAAGGCGGGAGCCACCGTGGTAGCCTCGCCGTCGGCGGAGGCAACTACCTCGTCGGGCTCCATGCCCTTTTCAGCGACCTGGGCGGCCTCCTCGGCCTGGGCCTTCTCCAGCAGGGCGCGGATGGACAGGGAGATCTTCTTGTTCTCCTTGTCGATGGCGGTGATCATCACCGTCACCTCCTGCCCCTCGTTGACCACGTCCTCCGGCTTCTCGATCCGGTGGTCAGAGAGCTGGGAGATGTGGATCAGACCGTCCACGCCGGGGATGACCTCGGCAAAGGCGCCGAAGGTCATCAGCTTGACGACCTTGGCGGTGACCACACTGCCCACGTCGTACTTCTCCACGAACTGGGCCCAGGGATCCTGGCTGTGGTCCTTCATGCCCAGGGAGATCTTCCGCTTCTCCTTGTCGAAGGAGATGACGTACACGTTCACCGTGTCGCCCACGTTGACGACCTCGGAGGGGTGCTTGATGCGGGACCAGGAGAGCTCGGAGATATGGACCATGCCGTCCACGCCGCCGATGTCCACAAAGGCGCCGTAGTTCACCAGGGACTTCACAACGCCCTCGTACTTCTTGCCCACCTCGATGTTGTCCCACACCTCGGCGGCCTTGGCGTCGCGCTCTTCCTGCTCCACGGCGCGGATGGAACCCACCACGCGCTTCCTGTGGCTGTCCACCTCGGTGATGCGCAGCCGGACCTTCTTCTTGAGCATCTGGGAGAGGTCGGCGCCGCGGGGCTGGCCGGACTGGGAGGCGGGGATGAACACCCGCACGCCCTTGACGCTGGCCACGATGCCGCCCTTGTTCTCCTCGGTGATGACGCCCTCCAGAATGGACTTGTCGTCCACAGCGTTTTCAATGTCTTCCCAGCTCTTGACACTGTCCAGCTTCTTCTTGGAGAGGGTGACGACGCCCTCGCCGTCATTGACCCGGACCACAAAGACCTCGATCTCCTGGCCCACTTTCACCAGGTCCTCCACCTTGGCCTCCGGGTCGTCGGTCAACTGGTCCAGCGGGATATACGCCGCGTGCTTGGTGCCCAGGTCCACAGAGACTTCCGTGGGGCTGATCTCTGTGACGATGCCCGTTACCTTATCCCCCGTATGCAAAGTTTTGATCGATTTCTCCAGCATTTCCTCAAAGGATTCCTCGATCTCAATCATGTTGTTCTCGTCGCTCATTGTGTCATAGACCTCCTTTATTATCCACCCAGGCGTGGAAGCGCCCGCGGTGATACCTACCCTGGTCATCCCGGAAAATTGAGATGGGTCCAGCTCCGCGGCCTGGGTGATCTGCACCACATGGCCGCACGCCGCGCGGCAAAGCTGGGTGAGGCGGTTGGTGTTGGAGCTTTTGGGGTCGCCGATGACGATCATACCGTCGCACCGGGCGGCCAGCTCCGCGGCCTCCTTTTGCCGCTGGTAGGTAGCGTTACATATTGTATCAAAGATTTTGAGATTTGTACACACCTTTTTTGCAAATTCTACGCAACTTTTCCATTGGGCGGGGATGGCGGTGGTCTGGGAGACCATGGTCAGTGGTAAATTTTGGCGATTTTTGTCCTCTTCCAGCCATTTTTTAAGACCTTCCACACCTTCTACCACAACTGATGAAGAACACCAGCCCGCGATGGCCTGGACCTCCGGATGGCTGGGGGTGCCCACGATCACGGGGATCCGGCCCTCCTCTCCCGCCTGGCGGACCAGTTGGTGGATGCGCCGGACGTTGGGGCACACGGCGTCCGCCACGGTCCAGCCGCCCCGCTCCAGCGCCTCATAGACCGCCTTTGGCTCGCCGTGGGAGCGCAGAAGCACCGCGCGGCCCGGCGGCAGGTCCTCCACCCTCCGGCAAAGGGCCATGCCCTGGGCCTCCAGCTGGGCGATGACGTGGTCGTTGTGGATGATGGGCCCCAGCATGGCGCAGGGCGTGCCGGAGGACGCCAGGGCCTGGGCCATGTCCACCGCCCTCCGCACGCCGTAGCAGAATCCGGCGGACCTGGCCAGAATGACCTCCATTATGGAGTCCCCGCCAGGGCCTTGATCCGGCCCAGCAGGTCGTCGGCGATGGGCTGATAGTCCTCGGCGGTGGGCTTGCCCTCGTGGGCGGTCTGGGGGATGTAGGCCTCTCCGAAGGTGATGGTGGTCCGGCGGAACCAGCCCAGCCGCGGCGGTACGTAGACCGGCACCACGGGCACCCCGGTCCGCAGGGCCAGCATGGCCGCCCCCGTCTTGGCCTCCTGCTCGGCGCCCTCTTTGACCCTGGTGCCCTCCGGGAACATCAGGAGCTTGCCGTCGCTTTTCAGCACCCGCATACACTCCTTGATGGCCTTCACGTCCGACTTGCCCCGCTCCACCGGGATACACCCCACCTTTTCGAACATCCAGCCCAGGACGGGGATGTGCAGCAGTTCCGCCTTGGCCATGATATAGGGGTGGCGCCGGCGGCCCATGGAAAAGACGATGAACAGCGGGTCGGAATACCGGGTGTGGTTGCCGCACAGCAGGCATCCGCCCTGGGGGATGTGTTCCAGACCCACCACTCTCCTGGGGTGGACCAGGGTAAAAAAGGGCCACACAATGGCGTAGATCACCCGAAACCAAAATTCACTCACAGTCCAAGCCGCTCCTTTGCCAAATTGATAAGGGCCAGAAAACTCTCGTCCAGATCAAGCTCCGTGGTGTCCACCAACACCGCGCCCTCCGCCTGCCGCAAGGGGGCCACGGCCCTGTGGGAGTCCCGGTAGTCCCGGTCCAGCATATCCTGAAGCACCGCCTCATACTCCGTCTGCTGGCCCCGTTCCAACAGCTCCTTGTGGCGCCGCCGGGCGCGGGCCTCCGGCCGGGCGGTGAGGTAAATCTTCAGCGCCGCGCCGGGCAGGACCACCGTGCCGATGTCCCGGCCGTCCATGATCACGTCGTTCTCCCTGGCGAACCGCCTCTGCATCTCCAGCAGATAGGCCCGCACGCCGGGGATGGCCGAGACCTGGCTGGCGGCGTCGGAGACCCGGTGTTCCCGGATGGCCTGGGTGACGTCCTCGCCGTTCAGATACATATGTTGTAACCCATCGGGGGCGTAGGCGGTGGTGATGACCAGGGCGGGCAAAAGGGGCAGGACCCCCGCCGGGTCGCTGGGGGCCACGCCCTGGCGCAGAGCCGCCAGCCCCACCGTGCGGTAGATGGCCCCGGTGTCCACATACAAAAAGCCCAGTTCTTTGGCCAGGCGCTTGGCCAGGGTGGACTTGCCGGCCCCGGATGGGCCGTCGATGGCAATGGCGCGGTAAGTCATGGTGTCGCTCCTTTCCAGATCTGCCCGGCGTGAACACCGGCGGCGTGGCCGGTGGCCCAGGCGATTTGCAGATTAAAGCCGCCGGTGTAGCCGTCCGCGTCCAGCACCTCCCCGGCGAAGTAGAGGTTTTCCACCAACTTGGACCCCATGGTCCTGGGGTCCACTTCCCGGACGTCCACGCCCCCGGTGGTGACGATGGCCTCCTCCACCGGCCGCGGTCCCCGGATGGGAAAGGCCAGGTCCTTCAAGACCCCGCACAGGGCCCGCCGGGCCCCGCGGGTCAGGGAGTTGAGCTTCAACCGCCCGGAGACGCCGGCCCGCTCCAGCACCGCCGGGGCCAGCAGCCGGGGGACCAGGGTGAGGGCGTAGTTGGCCATGTCCCGGTTGGAATATTCTTCCAGATCCCGCGTCACGCGCCCCTCCAGCTGTTCCAGGGTCAGAGCGGGCTTGAGGTCGATGTGGGCGGTGTAGGTCTCCTGGTCAAAATGGCGCAGGTGGGCGCTGGCGGACAGCACCAGCGGCCCCGACAGGCCAAAGTGGGTAAAGAGCAATTCGCCCTGGTCGGCGAAGAGGACCTTGTTCTTTTGGCTAACGACCGTTAGCCGGACGTTTTTCAGGGACAGGCCCTGGAGGGGGGCGCAGCCCTCCGCCTCCAGCGGGACCAGGGAGCCCCGCGGGGGCACGACGCTGTGGCCGGCGCTCCGGGCCAGGGCGTAGCCATCGCCGGTGGAGCCGGTGGCGGGGTAGGAGAGGCCGCCGGTGGCGACGATGGCCGCCGCGCAGGGAAAAACGCCGCCCGCGCCCACCACTGCGGAGACCCTGCCGCTCGCGGCGGCTTGGGCGGGGAGGTTAGCGCCCTCGGCGGCTTGGGCGGGGAGGTTAGCGCCCTCGGCGGCCACGGCGGAGACCCTGGCGCTCGCGGCGGGGAGGTTAGCGCCCTCGCTCACCACGGCGGAGACCCTGGCGCTCGCGGTGGGGAAGTTGGCGGGTTCAATGGCCGGGGTGGGGAGGCTGGGGGCGTATTCCAGGGCGATGGCCCGGTCCTCCACAATGGCAACGCCGGCTCTGCGGAGGGCGAAGAACAGCGCGTCGATGACGTCGGAGGACTTGTCGGAGGCGGGGAATACCCGGTTGCCCCGCTCTATCTTCAGGGGAACTCCCAAATTTTGGAAAAAGTCCATGGTCTCCGACGGGGGAAAGGCGGACATGGCGCTATACAAAAACCTGCCGTTTCTGGGGATGGAGGCCAGGACCTGGTCCACGGCGCAGGCATTTGTGAGATTGCACCGGCCCTTGCCGGTGATGTAGAGCTTGCGGCCCAGCTTGGGGTTGCGCTCCAGCAGAGTGACCGCCGCGCCCTGCCGCCGGGCGGTGAGGGCGGCCATCATCCCCGCCGCGCCGCCGCCGATGACGACGATGGGGGGCTTCAAGACTCGTTCTCCACGGTCTCGTAGACCTGGTACTCGGCCCAGATGTGCTCCAGCCGCTCCAGGTTTTTGGACAGCTCCTGCTTTTTCTCCCGGGCGATGGCCACGATGAGGGCGTTCACCAGGCTCAGCGGCGCCACCAGGGAGTCCACGAAGGAGACCATATCGCTCTTGGCCAGCAGAAGCCGCTGGGCGGTGGCGGCGAGGGGAGAGGTCTCGGAGTCGGTGATGGCGATGACCTGGGCGCCGCGGTCACGGGCGAACTCCATGGCCTTGACGGTGCGCTTGGAGTAGCGGGGGAAGCTGGCCCCCACCACCACGTCCTCCGGGCCCACCCGGAGGAGCTGTTCGAAGATCTCGCTGGCGGAGGAGACGGAGACCAGGGTCACGTTGTCGAAGATCAGGTTGAAGTAGAAGGCCAGGAAGGTGGAGATGGCGCTGGCGGAGCGGACGCCCAGGATGTAGATGCGCCTGGCCCGGACGATGTCCTGAACGGCGCCGTCGAAGTGGGAGCGGTCGATCTGTTCCAGGGTCATGCGGAGCTTTTCCATGTCCGAGTGCATGACCATGGAGAGAATGTCCTGGCTGCCGATGCGGTCGTCGCTGACCTCGATGCGCTGGATGGAGGTGAGCTTGTTGCGGATCATCTCCTGCAGGGCCCGCTGCATGGCGGGGTAGCCGTCGTAGCCCAGCTCCGCGGCGAAGCGGACCACGGTGGACTCGCTGACCTTCACCGTCTGGCCCAGCTTGCTGGCGGTCATAAAGGCGGCCTTGTCATAGGAGTGGAGAATATAGTTGGCGATGAGCTTCTGGCCCTTGGAAAAGGTGGGCATCTGGTTTTCTATCGCGGAGAGAATATCCCGATTCATAGCGGTATTGGACCTCCCGGACACAAAATTCGCGTGTGCCCCCATCATATCCCAATTCCCCGGCAAAAGCAAGTGGCTCTGCAAGAAAAATTTCAAGCCGGCGCGGGTCAGAGGTCCCGGAGGGCCGACACCTCGGCGGCGGTCAGCCTCCGCCAGCGGCCGCGGGGCAGACTGCCCAGGGAGAGGGGGCCCTCCCGCACCCGCTTGAGGCGGATGACCTCCAGCCCCGCCAGGGCGCACATCCGGCGGACCTGGCGGTTCTTGCCCTGGCGGATGATGACGCAGAGCCGGTCTCCTCCCAGCGCCCGGACCTGGGCCGGGGCCAGAGGTTGGCCGTCCAGCTCCATGGGCCCCTCCAGAATGGGCAGGGCGGCGTCCACATCGCCGGAGACGGTGACGATGTATTCCTTTTCCACCTGGTGGCTGGGGTGGGTGAGGCGGTGGGTGAGGGCGCCGTCGTTGGTCAAAAGCAGCAGCCCCTCCGAGTCCCAGTCCAGCCGCCCCACGGGCCAGACCCGGACGGGGCAGTCGGCCACCAGGTCGGCCACGGTGGGCCGGTCCTTTTCATCGGAGAGGGTGGTGATATAGCCGCGGGGCTTGTGGAGCATCAGGTATGTAGGGGCTCCGGGCCCGGAGAGGGGCGCCCCGTCCACCAGGATCTTGTCCCGCGCCGGGTCCGCCTTTTGGCCCAGGACGGCGGTCTGGCCGTTGACAGTGACCCGCCCGGCGGCCAGGTAGCGCTCCGCCTGCCGCCGGGAGCAGACACCGGCGGCGGAGAGGAGCTTTTGCAGACGTTCTTCCAAGGGCCTTGCCCCCTTTCAGCGTTTGCGGTCGTCCGGCGCGCCGACGGCGGCCACCAGGTCGGTCCGGCCCAGTTCCCGCCCGTCCAGGTAAAAGGTCAGGCTGCCCACTTTCTGGCCCGGAGACACGGGGGCGTCCAACCGGCGGGGCAGGTCCAGCGCGGCGGTGACGGTCTCGGAGGAGGCCAGGCAGGCCCGGACGTCGGCGGCGGTCTCCACCCGGACCGCCGGGACCAGACTGCCGGAGACGGCCACAGGGCCCAGGTCCTTGCCCCGGCGGCAGAGGAGGTGGGAGCGGTAGGCGGAGAAGCCGTAGTCCAGAAGGGCGGCGTGGTCGGCCCAGTCGTCGCCGTCACAGAGGGTGACGGCGATGAGGGTGGTCCCGCCCCGCATGGCGGCGGAGACCAGGGTCCGGCCCGCTTTCTGGGTGTAGCCTGTTTTCAGGCCCACGCAGCCGGGGTAATTCCACAGGAGCTTGTTGTGGTTTTGGATGGTCCGGCTGCCCAGGGTGACGGACTTGGTGGCGGCGATCTGGGCCAGCAGAGGGTGGGCCAGGACGCTCCGGGCACACAGGGCCATGTCGTAGGCGCAGGAGTAGTGGTCCTCCTGCTCCAGACCGCTGGGGTTGGAGAAGTGGGAGCGGGTCATGCCCAGGCGCTGGGCGGTGCGGTTCATGGCCTGGGCAAATGCCTCCACGCTGCCCGCGCAGTGGATGGCGATGGCGTTGGCCGCGTCGTTGCCGGAGCGCAGGAGCAGTCCGTAGAGAAGGTGCCGCAGGGGTAGGACCTCCCCGGCGGCCAGGTACATGGAGGAGCCCTCGGCCCCCACAGCGGCGGGGTCCACCGTCACAGGCGTGTCAGCCTCCGGGCAGAGTTCCAGAGCGGTGAGGGCTGTGAGGAGTTTGGTGATGGAGGCGATGGAGCGGGTCTGGAACTGGTTTTGGGCATAAAGGACCCGGCCCGAGGACGCCTCCATCAAGATGGCGCACTGGGCCGAGGTGGACACCGCCTGGGCGGTGGGTGCGGGGCACAAAAGGGCGCAGAGGACCAGGGCCGACAGAAAAGACAGGGCTTTTTCGCGCATACAGGCCACACCTCACGGCTTGGTGAATGGCCTTAGTATGCCGTCAGAAGGTCTCTTTATCCCGCTTGCGCTGGTCCCAGAAGGCGGTGAATTTATCCATCAGGTCGGGCGCCATGTCGATGGCCCGGTCCACCGGGCCCGCCGGAGGCATCCCCACCGGCAGCAGGCGCACGTTTTCGCCCCGGACGACCAAAAAGGCCACCGGCTCCATTTTGACCCCGGCGCCGGAGCCGCCGCCGAAGTTGTTTTTTCCCTCGACGCGCGGGGTCTTGCCAAACTCGCTGCCGCCGCTGGCAAAGCCCAGGGACAGCCTGGAGATGGGAATGAGGGTGAGGCCGTCCGGGGTCTGGATGGGCTTGCCCACGACGGCGTCTACGTCGATCATCTCTTTGATCTTCTGCAGTGTGGTGGTCATCAGGTCATCGATGGGATGTTCACTCATAACTTACGCCTCTTTCCTGATTTTTTCCGCTCTCTCCCGCTTGAGGCGAGAGGAATTTGACACGAATCGGACCAGCAGGGGCAGGGCCAGGGTGAGGAGCTGGCCCAGGCGAAGGGTCAAGACGGCGTCGGCATAGACGCTGGGCGAGGTCTGGTCAAAGTCCACCTGGCAGCCCAGGGAGCTTTTTTTCACCTTGAAGTTCTGGTCCACCAGGGCCCACAGCGCGCCCAGGGCGGCCTGGGCCCGGCCATAGCCCACGGCGGCGTCGGCGGGGTCGGCGGCGGCCCAAGTGACCCGCAGGTCCAGTCGGCGGATGGTCAGGCGCTTTTTGACGCCCTGGAGGGCGGGCCGGAGAAGGGGCAGGGCGGCCTGGACCGTGTCCAGCGGGCCGCCTTTTTTGTCGGTCGGCTCCGGCTCGGGCTGCTTTCCGGCGGCTTTTTTGGGCTTCTTTGCCTCTTTGTCCGCCTTGCGGGGCTTTTTCTTGGCCGGAAGCAGCTGGATGGGGACGAACCAGACCTTCAGCCAGGCGCAAAGGCCGCTGTGGTCATAGCGGATGCGGCCGCCCAGGGGCAGCAGCCACAGCAGCGCGAGGACCAGAACAATGATACCCAGAACTTTCATTTACAAGTCCTCATGGTGGGCGGCGGGTTCGTCGGCGTGGGCGGTTTCATCGGCATCGGCGTCGGCCAGCAGTTCCTCGAAGGTGTGGAGAAGGCCGTCGTCGGCGGCGTCCGGGCTGGGGGCGTCCGGGCTGGGAGGATCGTCGGTGGCGGGGAAGTCCTCCTGGCTGAGAGAGGCGGCGGCCTCCTCCGCGGCCAGCTTGGTGGCGGCGGCGATGAGCTCGTCGTCGGAGACGTCGGCCATCTCCTGCTGGGCCCGGAGCTTTTCGATGTTGGCCTGGAGCTCCAGGGTGATCTGGCCGTCCTCAGGCGTGGAGTTGGGCAGGTCCGGCAGGTCGGCCAAGGAGTTGAGGCCGAAGGAGCGCAGGAAGTTCTTGGTGGTGCGGTAGAGGATGGGGCGGCCGGGCACGGCCAGGCGGCCGCACTCCTCGATGAGTTCCCGCCCCAGCAGGAGGCCAACGGTGTAGGAGCTGTCCACGCCACGGACCTGGTCCACGTAGGCCCTGGTGGTGGGCTGGAAGTAGGCGATGATGCTCAGCACCTCCAAAGCGGGCTGGCTCAACTTGGCGGGCTTGCGGGATTCGAAGGTCTGGCGGACGGCGTCGGCGTACTCCGGCGCGGAGCACATCTGCCAGGCGTTGTCCAGCTGGAGGACCCGGACGCCCCGGCGCTCGTAGCTCAACTGGTCGGACAGGTTGCGGCACAGCTTGTCCACCGTCTCCCGGTCCAGGTCCAGGGTCATGCACATCCGCTCCACGCCCACAGGCTCGCCCGCGGCGAACAAGATGGCCTCGATGGTGTGCTGGACGTCTTTGAGTTCCATGCTCTCCGCCTCCTTTTCAGTAGCTGTCCAGGTCCATGTCGGGCAGGTCCGGGTCGTCGTCGATGCAGGTGACGGTGCAGTCCTCGGCGGTGCCCGCCAAGAGGACGCGGCAGGCCTTGCACAGCTCCAGCACCGCCAGGAAGGTGGCCACGATCTCACTGCGGCTGCGGCTGCCTTTGAACAGGGACAGGAACCGGGCCACGCCGAAGGAGCGCAGGCGCTGGATGACCTCGCCGGCCTTGTCGCTGACCGGGTAGGGTTCCCGGCCCACGATGCCCTCAAAGGCCGACATGGGCGGGGGCATCCGGTTGTCCAGCCGCTCCATGGTCAGGGAGATGGCCCGGTAGAGGTCCTGGGGCTGGTGCTGGTAGTGGTAGATCTTGTTCACCGGCAGGTGTTCAGGGGTCTTGGTGATATAGTCCCGGCCGTAGAGATACCGCTCCCCCAGTTGGGGCGCAACGGCCTGTATTTTCAGGTAGCTCTCGTGGTTCTGGTGGGCTTCCAGGTCGGCGATGAGCTGTTCCATCTCGCTCATGGCCTCCTCGTCGTGGATGGACAGGAGCATCCGGGTCTTGATGTAGACCAGATGGGCCGCCATGGAGACGAACTCGCTGGCCACGTCCAGGTCCAGCTCCTTGCGCCGGTCCATCCAGGCCAGGTATTGGTCCAGGATCAGGGAGATCTGGATGTCCTTGATCTCCATTTTGTTCTTGGACAGCAGGCTCAAAATGAGGTCCAGAGGGCCGTTGAAGTCCTCCATGGCGTCCGCCCGCGCCTTGACCACGTGTTCCAGGTGGAACGTGAGCTCTTCCACGGCGCTCACCTCGCTTTCGGCTTGAAAATGGACCCTTGGATCAAAACAGGGGATAGGGGAAGAAACTGAGGGTACAAAGGAGGTTCGTGAGGCGGGAGATCAGGGCGCTGAGCGGCCTGTCCAGCGCGCCCAGCCACACCAGGGCCAGCACTGCCAGCATGATGAAGCGCTCATAGCGCATGACGGCGTAATAGACCCGGTCGGGGAAAAAGGCGAAGAGGACCCGCGAGCCGTCCAGAGGCGGGACGGGGAAGAGGTTGAACACCCCAAGGCCCACGCTGAGCACAGCCGCCTGGATGAAAAAGCGAAGGAGGTAGAACTGCCACAGGGCGGTGAAGGGCAGCGCCCGCCACAGCAGACCGCCGCACAGCAGAAACAGCCAGGCCAACAGGAAGTTGCCCACGGGACCGGCCAGCGCGGTGAGGGCCATGTCCCGCTTGGGGTGTCGGAACCGCCGCATATCCACCGGCACGGGCTTGGCCCAGCCCACGTGGGCGGTGACCAGGAGCAGCAGACCCAGTGGGTCGATGTGCCGGATGGGGTTCAGGGTCAGCCGTCCGGCGTCTTTGGCGGTGGGGTCGCCCAGGCGGTAAGCGGTGAGGCCGTGGCACAGCTCGTGGACGGTGAGGCAGACCAGGGCCCCCACAGCGGAAAACAGCACGGTGAACAGCCCGTCCCAATCCATGTTGTCCAGAAAATAGGAGAGAGAACCCACCGCGCCGCCCCCTTGGCTATATATTTCCAGGATAATTTATCATATCATACCCCCACGAAAAAAACAAGAGCCAGGTGAGGGGTCCGCCGGGCTGAGATGGTCAAAGGTCCTGGCGCCCGCGGGCGCCAGGACCTTTGATAAGCAAAGCATCGGCCCCGGTCAACACCGGGGCCGACGCTGTTTCATCGTAGGCTGTCGCGGGAACTCAGCCCAGGTCCAGGCCGCTCAGGTCCAAATCGCTCAGGTCCACGTCGCCCAACATATCGACGATGTCCATGGCGTCCTGCTTGCAGTCGCTGCAGATGTTCATCTTCTCGCCCATGACATCGATGGTCTCGCAGCTCTTGGTCTCGCCGCAGATGTCGCAGGTGGTCTTGCCACTGCAGGCGGCCAGGGCAAAGAGCATGGACAGGGCCAGCAAAAGAACGACAACTCTCTTCATTTTCATGTACCTCTCTCTTCTCAAAATTTTTATGTGACGCCCGCTGTGGGCGCCAAGGCATTGTAACAAATTTTCCCGCCGCTGTCAAGGGCTGTCTTGCCGCCACCGGAGGGCCCAGAAGGCCACGGCGCCGGCGGCGGCCACGTTGAGGGAGTCCACGCCGTGGGCCATGGGGATCTTCACGGTGTGGTCGCACTGGGCGATGGTGCGCGAGCCCAGGCCGTCCCCCTCGGTGCCCAGGACGATGGCCAGTCTGGGCGCGGCCTGGAGCTTGGGGTCGTCGATGTCCACGGTGTCGCGGCGCAGGGCCATGGCCACCGTCTGGAAGCCCAGGGCCCGGAGCCGGTCCAGCCCCGGCTGGGGCCACTGGCCGGCGGTATCACCGATGCGGGTCCAGGGGATCTGGAACACCGCGCCCATGCTGACCCGCGCCGAGCGGCGGTAGAGGGGGTCACAGCAAGAGGGGGTCAGCAGGACCGCGTCCATGCCCAGGGCCGCGGCGGAGCGGAAGATGGCGCCGATGTTGGTGTGGTCCACGATGTTCTCCAGCACGGCGACCCGGTGGGCGCCGGCGCACAGCGCCTCCACCGGCGGCAGGGCCGGCCGCCGCATGGCGCAGAGGACGCCGCGGGTGAGGGGATAGCCGGTGAGCTGGGCCAGCAGAGCGCTGTCGCCGGTGTAGACGGGCACGTCTCCGCACCGGGCGATGACGGCGGCGCCCTGGCCGGAGAGGTGGCGGCGCTCCATGAGCAGGCTCACCGGCGCATAGCCCGCGTCCAGGGCCCGGAGGATGACCTTGGGGCTCTCGGCGATGAAAATGCCCAACTCCGGCTCCAGGCGGTTGCGAAGCTGGGCCTCGGTGAGACGGGCGTAGGCGTCCAGTTCCGGGGCCGCGAAGTCGGCGATCTCGACGATGTGGGGCATGGGGATGGGACCTCCTTTCCTCTCTGGTTGGGATGGACAAAGTTTACAGTCCGTTCAAGCAATCTGCGGGAAGTATGTGGTAAACTGGCTGTACGATGCGGAATTTGCCCCGGACACAAGGAGGTATGACATGACACAGTATCAGAATGTGCAGCGGTACACGGAACAGATGGCGGCGCTGTGCCGGGAGTATGACGCGGTGCCAAGGGAACTCTATACGGAATTTGGCGTCAAGGCGGGACTGCGGGACGAGAACGGGCAGGGCGTGCTGGCCGGGTTGACCAACATCTCCGAGGTCAAGGCCTTTACCATGGTCAACGGCGAGAAAACGCCCTGCGAGGGCGAACTGCGCTACCGGGGCTACGGCGTGACCGACCTGATCCACGGCAGCGCCGGGCAGCGCTTCGCCTTTGAGGAGACCGCCTTTCTGCTCATCTTCGGGCGTCTGCCCGATCTGGAGGAGTTGCGGGACTTTTGCGAGGCGCTGTCGGTGTGCCGGACCATGCCCACGAACTTCACCCGCGACGTCATCATGAAAGCGCCCAGCGGCGACGTGATGAACACCATGACGCGGAGCGTGCTGACCCTGGCCTCCTATGACAAGAAGGTGGGGGACTTGAGCGAGGAGAACGCCCTGCGCCAGTGCATCGGGCTCATCAGCGTGTTTCCCATGCTGGCCGTTTACGGCTACCACGCCTATAACCACTACCACAAGAACGCCAGTATGTATATCCACAGGCCCAACCCCAGGTATTCCGTGGCGGAAAACTTTCTGCGGATGCTCCGGCCGGACATGAAATATACGCCGCTGGAGGCGCGGGTGCTGGACGTGGCGCTGCTGCTCCACGCCGAGCACGGCGGCGGCAACAACTCCACTTTCACCACCCGCGTGGTCACCTCCTCCGGCTCGGACACCTATTCGGCCATGGCCGCGGCGCTGTGCTCCCTCAAGGGCAAGCGCCACGGCGGGGCCAATATCATGGTCATGGACATGATGGACGACATCAAGCACCATGTGCGGGACTGGGCCGACGAGGACGAGGTGATGGCGTATCTGGCCAAGATCCTGAACAAAGAGGCCTTTGACCACAAGGGTTTGATCTACGGCATGGGCCACGCGGTCTACTCCCTGTCCGACCCGCGGGAAGTGGTGTTCAAGGGCTTTGTGGAAAAGCTGGCGGAGGAGAAGGGCAAGGGGAAGGAGCTGGCCCTCTACAACGCCGTGGAGTCCGCCGCGCCCAAGCTCATCGCCAAGGAGCGGAAGATATTCAAGGGCGTCAGCCCCAACGTGGACTTTTACAGCGGTTTTGTCTACCAGATGCTGGGCATCCCGGTGGAGCTTTACACGCCTCTGTTCGCCATCGCCCGGATAGCCGGATGGAGCGCCCACCGCATGGAGGAGCTGATCTCGGCCAACAAGATCATCCGCCCGGCCTACAAGAGCCTGGCCGCGGCCAGGGAATATGTGCCCAGAGAGGCGCGGGGCAGGGAAGGATAACACGCCGCCGACGGAGGGGGACCCGGATGCCGGGTCCCCTTTTTTACGACTCGTTCACCAGCTTGCCCGTCATGTGGTCCACCGTCAGCTCCAGGATCTCGGCCCGGTCCAGGGACCGGGCCAGCTCCTCCTCCACGGACTGGGGCGAGGGGTCGTACTTGAGGCCCAGCAGGCGGGCGACGTGTTCGCGGCGGGCGGGGTCCGCGACACGGCGGATCCGGCCAAAGAGGATGACGCTCTGGATGTTCAGGGCCCATTCCCCTGGGCGGCGGAAGCCCTGGTCCATGACGCAGTAGCTCACCCTGTCGTCGGCGGAGAGGGCGTCCAGCTTGTGGCCCTCTCTGGCGCAGTGGAAGTAGAGCTTGCCGTCCAGGTAGAGGTGGTCCATGGGAAAGCCGTAGGGGTAGCCGTCCTCTCCGTGGACGCTGAGAACGCCGCGGGGCTCCCGCTCCAGCAGTTGGACACACTGGTCCGGGGTCAGGGCCTGTTTGGATCTGCGCATGGGTCGAAACATCTGGACGCGCCTCCTTGAAGCATGGTTTTTCTCCATTTTAGCATAAAATTTTCTCCGGTCAATGACTTTGGCGGGAAAAGCCTTGACTTGCCGGTGAGGGTTCAGGTAAAATTGGAGGTAGAATGTGGAAGAGGGGGCGCGAGGGATGTATTACATCGGCGTGGACCTGGGCACCTCGGCGGTGAAACTGCTGCTGATGGACGCCCAAGGGACCATCCACAACCAGCTGTCGCTGGACTACCCGCTGGAGTTCCCCAGGCCCGGCTGGGCACAGCAGGACCCGGAGGACTGGAAGCGGGCCGTGCTGACGGGGATCCCCAGGCTGCTGGCGGGCTTTGACGCCGGACAGGTGGCGGGCATCGGCGCCGGCGGGCAGATGCACGGGCTGGTGGTCCTGGACAGGGAGGACCGGGTGATCCGTCCGGCCATCCTCTGGAACGACGGCCGCGCCGCCGGGGAGGTGGACTACCTCAACGGGGTGGTGGGCAAAAAGACCCTGTCCCAGCGCACCGCCAACATCGCCTTCGCGGGCTTCACCGCGCCCAAGCTCCTGTGGATGCGGGAACATGAGCCGGAAAACTTCGCCCGCATCGCCAAGATCATGCTGCCCAAGGACTACATCAACTACATACTCACCGGCGTCCACTGCACCGACTACTCCGACGCCAGCGGCACGTTGCTGCTGGACGTGGAGCACAGGCGCTGGAGCCCGGAGATGCTGGAGCTCTGCGGCGTGGAGGAGAGGCAGATGCCCCGGCTCTTCGAGAGCTATGAGACGGTGGGGACCCTGCTGCCCCATGTGGCGGACGCCCTTGGACTGCCCAGCGGGGTGAAAGTCTGCGCCGGGGCCGGGGACAACGCCGCCGCCGCGGTGGGGACGGCCACGGTGGGGGACGGGGCCTGCAACATCTCCCTGGGCACCTCCGGAACGGTGTTTATCGCCAGCGACCGCTTCAGCGTGGATCCCCACAACGCGCTGCACGCCTTTGCCCACGCCGATGGCCGCTGGCACCTGATGGGCTGTATGCTCTCCGCCGCAAGCTGCAACAAGTGGCTGATGGAGGATATTTTTCACACCGGGGACTACGCCGCCCAGCAGTCCCCCATCACCCCGGAGCGGCTGGGCCGGAACAGGGTGTTTTTCCTGCCCTACCTGATGGGAGAGCGCAGTCCCATCAACGACACCAACGCCAGAGGCGCCTTTGTGGGCATGAGCCTGGATACCGCGCGAGAGGACATGACCCAGGCGGTGCTGGAGGGCGTGGCCTTCGCCCTGCGGGACAGTGTGGAGGTGGCCCGGTCCCTGGGGCTCACCGTGGAGCGGAGCATGGTCTGCGGCGGCGGCGCCAAGAGCCCGCTGTGGCGAAAGATCCTGGCCAATGTGCTCCGGATGGAGCTGACCGTCCCCGTCTCCGAGCAGGGGCCCGGCATGGGCGGGGCCATGCTGGCCATGGTGGCCTGCGGGGAGTATGAGAGCGTGGAGGCGGTGTGCAAGGCGCTGGTCCGCGTGGCGGAGACCGTCTCGCCGGAGGCGGAGCTCACAGAGCGCTACGAGGCCCAGTACCGCAAGTTCCGGGCCATCTATCCCGCCATGCGGGAACTGTTCCCCAAGCTGCAATAGGGTCTTATGGACCTGAAAATAAAATAAGAGGAGGAACAAACTATGCTGACAAACATTCCCCAGGTGAAGTTGGGCCTGATCGCGGTGAGCCGGGACTGTTTCCCCGCCACGCTGAGCGTCAAACGCCGCGAGAACATCGCCAAGGCCTACACCGGCGAGGACCTCTACGTGTGTCCCATCACCGTGGAGAACGAGGCCGACGCGGTGAAGGCGGTGGAGGACGTGAAGGCCGCGGGCTGTAACGCCCTGGTGGTGTTTTTGGGCAACTTTGGCCCGGAGACGCCGGAGACCCTGATCGCCAAGCTGTTCCGCTACGACGGCCCCACCATGTACATCGCCGCCGCGGAGGGGGACGGGGACCTGGTCAACGGCCGGGGCGACGCCTACTGCGGGATGCTCAACTGCTCCTATAACCTGGGGATGCGGTGGCTCCCGGCCTACATCCCCGCCTACCCCGTGGGCACGGCGGAGGAGTGCGCCCGGATGATGGCGGAGTTCGTGCCCATCGCCCGGGCCGTCATCGGCGTGAAGAATCTGAAGATCGTCACCTTTGGGCCCCGGCCCCAGGACTTTTTTGCCTGCAACGCCCCCATCACGGGCCTCTACGACCTGGGCGTGGAGATCGAGGAGAACTCCGAACTGGACCTGCTGGTGAGCTACAAGGCCCACGTCGGCGACCCGCGCATCCCGGAGGCCTGCGCCGATATGCGCGCCGAGATGGGGGAGGGGCGGTTCTATGAGGACCTGCTGGAGCGGATGGCCCAGTTCGAGCTGACGCTGCTGGATTGGGCGGAAGAGCACAAGGGCGCCCGCCGCTATGTGGCCTTCGCGGACAAGTGCTGGCCCGCCTTCCCCAAGGAGTTCGGCTTTGAGCCCTGCTACGTCAACTCCCGGCTGGCCGCCAGGGGCATCCCCGTGGCCTGCGAGGTGGACATATACGGCGCGCTGAGCGAGTACATCGGCGCCTGCGTCTCCCGCGACGCGGTGACGCTGTTGGACATCAACAACTCCGTGCCCGCCAAGCTGTGGGAGGAGAAGATCAAGGGCCGGTATGACTACGCGCTCACCGACACCTTTATGGGCTTCCACTGCGGCAACACCCCCAGCTGCAAGATGTGCGCCGACAGGGCTGTGAAGTACCAGCTGATCCAGCACCGTCTCCTGGAGCCCCAGGGTTCCGAGCCCGACTTTACCCGCGGCACGCTGGAGGGAGACATCGCCGCGGGCGACATCACCTTCTACCGGCTCCAGTGCGACAGCGAGGGGCGGCTGCGCTCCTACATCGCCCAGGGCGAGGTGCTGGACGTGCCCACCGGCTCCTTTGGCGGCATCGGCGTCTTTGCCATCCACGAGATGGGGCGGTTCTACCGCCATGTGCTCATCCAGAAGCGCTATCCCCACCACGGCGCGGTGGCCTTTGGGCACTACGGCAAGGCGCTGTTTGAGGTGTTCAAGCTCCTGGGCGTCAGGGACATCGCCTACAACCGGCCCAAGGAACTGCCCTATCCCACGGAAAACCCCTGGGCCTGATCATGGATACAACAAGAGAGCGCGGGACCTTGGTCCCGGCGCTCTCTTGGCTGTTTGGCGGTCCCGCCCAAGGGTGAATGGGCCGGGGCCCTGCGAGGAAAAATACACGCGGAGAAAGGCGGGGAAGCGGCATGGACGGGCAGGGACTGGTCCTGTTTTTCGTCAGACTGCTGGCGGGAACAGGGGTATTTTTGGTGGGCGTCCACCTGTTGACGGCCAACATTGAGCAACTGGCCACCGAGCGCATCCGGGGCCTTTTCAGCCGGACGGCGGACAAGCGGCTGGTGAACGCCGGCGTGGGCGCGGCGGCCACGGCGCTGATCCAGAGTTCCGGGGTCACCACGGTGCTCATCGTGGGCTTTGTGAATGTGGGCGTGGTGGACCTCTACCAAGCCGCGGCCATGATCATGGGGGCCAACGTGGGCACCACCGTCACCGCCCAGATCGCCGCCCTCAGCGCCTTTCCCATCACCACCTATGTGCAGGCGCTGATCTTCGTTGGCATTCTGATGACCATGGTGTGCAAGAGGGACCAGGCCAAGAAGCTGGGCTTCATTCTGGCGGGGCTGGGGCTGATCTTCGCGGGGCTGGGGCTGATGTCCGAGGCCATGCGGGACAACCGCGAGGGCGTCCAGCGGCTGTTTGAGACGGTGAGCGATCCGTTCTTGCTGCTGCTCATCGGCGTGGCCCTCACCGCGCTGGTCCAGTCCAGCTCGGCTATCACGTCCATCATCATCGCCATGTCGGTGGCGGGGCTGACCATCGGCACCGGCGGGAACGAGTCCTTGTATATCATTCTGGGCACCAACATCGGCTCCTGCGTCACCGCGCTGTTGTCCTCTTTCGGCGCGGGGACCAACGCCCGGCGGGCCAGCCTGATCCACCTGATGTTCAACACCTTCGGCACGGCGATTTTTTTGGTCATGCTGCTGTGCTGGCCGTCGTTCATGGAGGTGACGTTCCAGCGGTGGTTCCCCTCCGCCGCCACCCAGATCGCCATGTTCCACACCTTTTTCAACCTCACCTGCACCGCCATCTTTCTGCCTTTCTGCGGCCTGTTTGTGAAGCTGTCGGGACTGCTGGTGCGGGACAGGTCCACGGCCGGGCCGGGCACCTTTTTGGACGAGCGGATGTTCTCCTCGCCGGCGCTGGCCATCGGCCAGCTGGAGAAGGAGACCCTGCGGCTGAGCGACATGGCCATGGACGCCTTCCGCACGGCCTACCAGTCCTTTGTCCGCGGGGACGAGAGCCTGATCGACCCCGCCAAAGCGCGCATCGGCCAGGCCGGAGAGGTGTACCGCAACGCGATGAACTACCTGGTGCGCCTGTCGGCCCAGAGCGGGCTGGCCGAGGAACAGAGCATCTCCGACCTCCACAGCAACCTCAGCGACGTGATGCGGATCGCCGAGATCGCCGACAACCTGACCAAATATACCAGCCGCAGTCTCAAGCTGGGGCAGGAGTTTTCCGGCGCGGTCAAGGTGGAGCTGGGGCAGATGGTGGACTGCGTGGAGCGGCTCTACGGTGTGACCAGGGAACTGTTTGAAAAGAAGGACTTTCGCCTGCTGCTCCAAGTGGACGAGATGGAGGAGGAGCTGGACGGCTACCGCAAGCGGCTGACGGAGAACCACATCCAGCGGCTGAAAGAGGGGATCTGCAAGCCGGAGAACAGCGGCGTGTTCATCAGCCTGGTGTCCAATCTGGAGCGGCTGGGGGACCACCTGACCTATGTGGCCCACACCGCCGCCGACGGCGCCGCCCTGGGTCGCGGAGAAAGAGCGAGCGGAGGCGGCACAGTCTGACCGGGCGGGGGCCGTTTTTGTCTCCCCGACCGGCGGGTTGGAGCGGGGCAGTGCGGGGCAAGGGCGGGGGCATCCGTTGGATGCCCCCGCTTCATTCATCTCCTTGACAAAATGGCAGGCTTCATAGAAACTGCTGACTTACATCTCGGTGAGGTCACACCCGGTCCTTAATATACAAAATATACAAAGTTTGAAAGGAGAGACACGCAACATGAAAAATGTGATACCTTTTGTATCGGCCATAGGCACTCAACTCATCGTTTATGTTGACGCGCTGTTCTCTTCACAGCTCCAATCGGCTTTAAAAGTACACCCATCTTTGTTTTTATTCTTATTGCTCGACATTCTCCCGTATCTTCTTGCTGGCTTGCTTTTATGCATGGCAGGGCCTGCGCTTACGACGACAAAGAAAGATCCCAAACAACTGTTGATCCCTATATTCTTTCTGACATTTAATATACTGTTGCTCGCTTTATACTTTTTTGGTATACTTCCCTTGTCGTCCTCCGCGCTTATACTGCCAATATTACTGATTGGTTACAGCCTTGGCAGACTGATCTATCTACGTTCGCCTAATATATAAATGTCTATCCTTAATGAGCCCCGCCGCGGTTTTGCGGCGGGGCTCTGCCGCACCGGGTGCCATTGCGCCGTGATGCCTAGCTTCCTGGCCTGGTCATTTTCCCGACGAATGGGAAGTTGTAAAATGATCTATTACAAATAGCGCGGTGGCGATCACGGCGATGATCGCGAAGGACAGGAGGTCCCATCCATCAAACGGCGAAATGGAAAGAATTTTCGCGAGACGAATGTTTATGATTATGCATAAGGGGATCGTCAGCAGCAGAGAAACGGCGGCCGCGAGCATGGTTCTCCCCTTTGATTTTCTGAAAATGAGATAGACGCACCAGAGATACGCGATGGAGTAGAGAGATATTCTGGTTCCGATCGTCAGGATCAGATGATCTCCAACGATCCGACTGATCACATACAAAAACGGAACGATCAAAACACTAAGGATAGTCAAAGAGCCGGGGATCCCCTTGCGTCCGTATTTTACAAGCGGCACAAATACCAGCCACGCGAAAAGGATCGCGGTGATGGGGTATCGCGACCAGGAAAACGTCCCTGATATGGCGATGTCGCAAATGGCGCAGACAACGATGCCCAGGAGCAGAGATCCCGAAAAGGATGCGGTCCATATATTCTGGAGCGATACCATTTTTGATTTTGTGGACCTCTCCGCGTAGACCAACGCGTTGTCGATGGTCTTCTCCACTTCCTCAGAGGGAGCAGATGGGCTCCTTTGGCCGTTCAGCAACTCGCCTGTCGTCACCCCGAGAATATCGGCCAGCGAAGTTAGAAGCGTAATGTCGGGGCAGCTCAGCCCCCTCTCCCATTTTGAGACCGCTTTATCGGTAATATGCAATTGAGCGGCCAACTCTTTTTGCGTCAGTTTCCGCTCTTTTCGCAATTGGGCGATGAATTGTCCGATTTTGATCTCGCTCATAGCATGGATCCCTCCCCGCGTACCTGCCCGGTCACGAACGCATGATATACCGGTTTTGCCCCGGCGGCAACCGACCAACGGTTTCGTCTGGCGCGATAAACCAAACGTAGAGCCTGCCAAATGACCAGGGCGGGGAAGTGGTCCCGGCCTGGGCGGGCAGAGAATAGCCCCAATGAAATGGAAGATCCGGACTACGTGGCCCGCGTGGGTCATGTAGTCCGGATCGTCGTTGGATGGTCCGAGTGGCGCGACTCGAACGCGCGGTCTCCTGGTCCCAAACCAGGCGCGATACCAACTTCGCTACACCCGGATACCAGAACATTATACCTGAAAGAGATGGGGATTGCAAGGTTTTCCTGGCTGTGGTACAATATCCGTGCTCGGTGTGCAACGCACACCGGCCTGCCAGCGGCAGGCGCACTTTTGCTCCGCAAAAGCGCTGGCACGAATGTTACACCATAGTCCAAACCGGCCTTGCCGGTTTGACGCCGCTCTTGCGGCGTGCAAGCCGCACAGCGGCTTGCAACTATGGTATAATGGGTTTGAGCGAAAAAGTTGGAGGAGAGGACCGATGCGGAGACGCTGACCGGCCGCGGGCCGCTGTGAAAAGAGGGGTATGATGACACAGGCAGAGCGACGAATATTTCTGATCAAGAAATTGCTGGACGAGGCGTCGCGACACCGCGATCTGCCCATCCCGCAGGATACTGCCGGGCAGAAGAAACTGCTGCGCTCTCTGATGAACGTCCGTCCGCCGCGGCCCATCGGGGAGGATTTTCTGGCGGTGCAGGACGCGTATCTGCAAGAGGAGACAGCCCGGAAAGGCGTGACGGACCTGGTCGGCCTGACGCCCGTGGAGCCGGGCATCTATCTCTGGCAGGGCGACATTACCACGCTGAAATGCGGCGCCATCGTCAACGCCGCCAACAGCGGCATGACCGGCTGTTATGCCCCGTGTCACGGCTGTATCGACAACGCCATACACACCTACGCCGGGGTCCAGCTCCGGCTGGCCTGCGCGGAACTGATGGAGAAGCAGGGGCATGAGGAGCCCACCGGGCAGGCCAAGCTCACCTCCGCTTTCGATCTGCCCTGCGATTTCGTTCTCCACACCGTCGGCCCCATCGTCTCCGGCGGCGTCACCGAGCGGGACCGGGAACTGCTGGCCTCCTGCTACCGCGCTTGTTTGGAACTGGCACAGCAAAGCAAGATCAAGAGCGTGGCGTTCTGCTGTATCTCCACCGGGGAATTTCATTTTCCAAATGACGAGGCCGCGAAGATCGCCGTGGACACGGTTCGGCAATACAGAGGGGACACGGAGGTGATCTTCAATGTGTTCAAGGATGTGGACGGGCAAATCTACCGGAAATTACTCGGATAATATCCGGCGGCTCAGAGAGGCGCTGGACACGGCGGACGCCGTTGTGGTGGGCGCGGGCGCGGGGATGTCCACCGCGGCGGGGTTTGCCTATACCGGCGAGCGGTTTCAGCGGTATTTCGCCGATTTTGCCGAAAAGTACGGCTTTTCCGATATGTATTCCGGCGGCTTTTATCCCTTTGCCGCGCCGGAGGAATTTTGGGCCTATTGGAGCCGGTATATTTTCATCAACCGCTACCTGGACGCGCCGAAGCCGGTCTACAACGACCTGCTGGCGCTGGTCCGGGACAAGGACTATTTTGTCATCACCACCAACGTGGACCACTGCTTTCAAAAGGCGGGATTTGACAAAATGCGCCTTTTCTACACCCAAGGGGACTACGGGCTGTTTCAATGCTCCGGGCCCTGCCGACAGGAGACCTTTGACAACGAGGACGCGGTCCGCCAGATGATGGAGCGGCAAAGGGATATGCGGATCCCCTCGGAACTGCTGCCTGTCTGCCCCCACTGCGGTCGGCCCCTGACCATGAATTTGCGCGCCGACGACGCCTTTGTGGAGGACGAGGGCTGGCACCAGGCGGCGGAGCGGTACGAGGCATTTCTGCGGACCCATGGGAGCGGGCGGGTCCTGTTTTTGGAGTTGGGCGTGGGCTACAACACGCCGGGCATTATCAAGTACCCCTTCTGGCGCATGACCGCGCGGAACAGGGCGGCGACCTATGCCTGTGTCAACTACGGCGAGGCGGTCTGCCCATCGGACATCGCCGGACGGTCGATCTGTATGGATGAGGACATCGCGCAAGTTATAAAAGATTTACGATATGATCTTGCAGAGTTTGATACAAAGCCGAGGAATCATTGAAAAGTGCGCCTTTGCGGTGTAATTTCCGCTTGCGGTGTAAAATGTGTGCCGGATCAATAGCGGTAGATTGATTCACGGTTTTGTGGTACGATTTGTTGAAAGATGGATATATCTGTCTGACAAATCGGAATTTGAAATTACAAAGGTGACAATCATGACATCATACCAGAAATTCCTTTCACTGAATATTGACAGC